>JBBQHU010000050.1:0-19188 GCA_038324265.1 Micropepsales bacterium
TATATTTTGAGAGAAAGACCAACACAATTCCGGAAAAGACCAACATGTCTTTGACAGACGCAAAAGCACGGTCACTGAAAGTGAGCACCACTCAGTACAAAGTCAACGACAGCGAAGGTCTCTGCCTCCTTGTGACGCCTAGCGGGGGGCAAGCAGTGGCGCTTGGCGTATAGGTTTCATGGCAAGCAAAAATCGCTCGCGCTCGGAAAATATCCCCTAATCACGCTGCTGGAGGCCCGCCAATACCGTGACGACGCAAAGCGTCTAATCGCTAAAGAGCAAGATCCTGGCGTGCAAAGAAAGAAGGCAAAAGCGAGGCTCATTCATTCAGCGGCGGAGGCCGTCTCCTCCCAACCAGTTAATTATGCCCAGCTGTTCGTCAGTACAATATTGGTGTTAGCTCGGCAGGTCGGGCGGCAATGATGGTTTGGTGGGCCCGAACAATGGTGTGGTACTTGCAGAGAAAATATAAGAATTCGGAAAAAGCGAAAAGCGAATTGAGGTACGCGTGCCTAATACAATTCAGTTTCGAATAATTGCGACACTTTCAGTATGGATGACTTTATCCGCTGCGGCACTCGCAACTCCATCTCAAGCGGCGATGACATGGCTGGGCGCCTTTGGGCATGTACCAACTGCCTATAATCACATAGCACCTGTTACTGTGGTCGGGCAGGATGGAAATGTTCGTACCGTCCCGCCTGGTTACGCGCCGCTTCCGCCTTACCCCGCTGGAACCACAGTGCGGGAATTCGGACGAGTGAGCGTTGCTGCCCGCGCCTTGCGAGTCCGCTTCAGCAACGAGTTTGGGAACCAGCCGCTGCGCTTGGGCGAAGTGCACATTTCCCTCGCGGGCGAGAATGGCGAAATCATTCCCGGCAGCGATCATACCCTGTCCTTTGCAGGGCACTCCGCTGCGGTCATCCCTGCTGGCGCGCCGCTTTTGAGTGATCCTGTTGACTGGGTGGTGCCTGCACTTTCGAGAATTGCTGTCAGTGTTTTCTATCCTGATGAAACGGTGCCGCCGGCCCATACGCTCTACGCGCTGAATGCATGGGCCGCTCCGGCCAACCAAGTGGGCGCGCAGGTGCTGATGGATGCGTCGGGCGCGCGCAGTGGCAACCATGTCAGTGAAATAGACGTGGTGCCCCAGCGTGAGGGGCATACCGTCGTATGTCTGGGCGATTCCATCACGGAAGGTGTAGCTTCGACGGTCGGGGCATTTCGCGGCTGGCCGGATCGCCTGGCGGAACGCCTGCAGGCCAATCCCGCCATGCGCAGCTGGTCCGTGGTGAATGCGGGTATCGGCAGCAACCGCCTGTTGCACGATGTGCCGTCCACCAGCGCCTTATCGCGGTTTGACCGCGACGTGCTGTCTGTGCCCGGTGTGGCCAAGATCATCATGCTGCTGGGCATCAATGACATTCAGTATAGCCGTCGCAACCCTGCCGAGGCCGTCAGTGCAGACGAGATCATCGCGGCCATGGGCCAGATTGTAGCGCGCGCCCATGCCAGGGGCGTGCAGGTGATCGGTGGCACCATTGGTGCCTTTGAAGGCTCGTCCAGCTATTCCCCGGAGGGGGAGGCGATGCGGGTGAAAGTGAACAGCTGGATTCGCGATAGTGGAATTTTCGACGGCGTGGCCGACTTCGACCGCGCCACCCGCGACCCCCTTCGCCCCAGTCACCTCCTGGAGAGTGCCGACTCGGGCGGTCACCTGCATCCCAACGATGCCGGGTACGCTTTGATGGGCGATGCCATCGACCTGAAACTGTTCTCGCGTTAAACGGTCGCCGGCAGCCGGCTTGCGGTTCTACAGCGCAAGTTCTGACACGTCGCGATAGTTTCCCAGCTTGCCTTTGACAAAGGTGTTGAACGCGATCGCGTGGCGCGGCCTGTCCGTGGTGTTCGCCTCGACCATGTGGGTCAGGCGGGAAGAAAACAGCAAAAGGTCGTCCTGCTTTGGCGTAATCCGATTGATTGGGGAATTATATATGTTGCGCTTTTGCGTTTCCGGCGGGAGGTCGATCTGCTGGTAGCTGACATGCCGGGTAAATGTCATGTTGCCAGGCGGCGTCGGAAGCTCGCAATAATAGAGAGATCCTGAAAGTATCGAGTTGGAATGAGAATGACCATGCATACCCACGCGGGGATTGTTGGTCAGGGACCAGGACTGCGTGACGTAAAGCCTCTGCGGAATGCATAGTACGTCGCTGGCATAGATATCCAGCGCCTCCTGCACCGCATCCTTGATGCTCTTGAGCTGCGGCTCTTCGAAGATATAGAGATTTTCCGAGATCAAGTTCTCTGTGTTGTTGACCATTTTCAGGCCCTGGATGAAATCGATCTGCTGCGGGCTGATGCTCCCGGCAATGCTTGCCCGGAAGAATGGCTCGACAAACAGTGGAATGACTTCGTGGGAAACCACTGACATTATGTACGCGCCTCCACGCGGTGCCCGCTTGCCGGGGTTCATGTTCTTGATGATTCAATGCGATCGATTTCGAAGAACCGGACAAGCATGCCGGGTCCTTCCCATCATGCCTTGGGCGAAACCTTGAAAATGTGCGTGATATTGTCCATCTGCAAATTGTAACTGCCCATGGCGGCGGGTGTAACCGTTGCCTTGGCGCCAATTTTTGGGCGCGCCTTCACGCCATTCTCGATGTCTGTCTGTCTCCAGGTTTGGCCGTTCTCCAACGTCAGGACGAAAGCCCCCTGGCTGTCGTATCGAACAGCGGCGATGCCTGATACCGCGACGGGTTGCGCAGTGCCCGTCAAAACCTGCATCAGGCTCGCCCTGCGACGCGGCAACGGTACCGGGCGCGCGGCTGTCATGCCGTTGTCCGCCAGGGGCGCCGCCATACGTGGCTGCGATTGCGACGCGGGTGGGACAAGGCGCTGCTGGTATTCCGGCGCCGGCGGCAACCCCAGCTTGGTCCGCATGGGCTGCTCGGCCCCGTATGTGCAGTCCAGCCAGGCACGATCATCCGGGATCGTCCGACAGCGTTGCATGGCCGCCATGACATCGTCCCGCGTATCAGCAAACGCCGGTACCGCGGCGAACGAAATGGCCGTGGCAGCAAGAAAAACTGATATCTTCATAGGTCCACACGGTTGAAACATCCGGGCATGTTGCCGAAAACCACATTGCCATTCAACATCCCTTCTGTCCCGTCCCGTTGCGGTGCCAAAGTGCCCATCACCCAGGGGCCTCTCATTATGTAACAGACGCGACCTTGTATCCTGCTGGGTTGGCGTTGCGATATAGTGCCAGCGCAGAACTCGTAAAATCCGGCGCATTAGTTTGAAGAATACTGCGGAAGGCCATTGTCGAAGAGGTGCCATGCTGCACAACGCCGGCGATTTCGCCGGCGCACTGGCGGCCTATGACGCGGCACTCGCGGCTGGACCACAGGTTGCTGCAGTGCACTGCGGACGCGGCAATGCCTTGGCGATGTTGCGGCGGCTCGACCAGGCAGTTTCCGCCTTTGAAAGCTGCCTGGCGCTCGATCCTGGCAATGTCACGGCGCTGTATAATCGCGCCACGGCCTTTGTGCAGATGCAGCGATGGGACGACGCGCTCATGGCGCTGGGCGACATTGTGGCAAGACACCCAGCCGTTGCGGATGCCTGGAACAATCGCGCCGGCGTCCTGCAGGCGCTGGGACGGTACGAGGAAGCGCTGGAAAACCTTGAGCAGGTCCTTCGGCTGCGTCCGCGCGATGCGCGCGCCTTCTACAATGCCGGAATCATGCTGCTGATGCTCAAGCGGTTTGGCGAGGCGCAGCAGGCTCTGGCTCGAACCCTGGAACTGGAGCCGGAGAACGGCGATGCTCTGGGTTGCATGGCTTCGGCAGCATTGCGCGCCTGTGATTGGGAAACGCTGGAAGCGCTGCTTCCCCGGATATTGCAGGGTGTGCGGGACGAAGTGGTGATCGTGCCGCCCCTGACGCTGCTGGCCCTGACGGATGACCCGGTCCTTCAGCTGCAGAGCGCCCAAATAGCCACAAGACGATGCCTTGCTGAAACCGAACTGGCAGGCACCGAACTCGTGGCCATGGCCAAAGAAACTTATGCGCATGACCGTATCCGGGTCGGCTACCTGTCGTCCGATTTTCGCGATCATCCGGTGGCGACCCAGATCGCCGGGCTGCTGGAAGGTCATGACAGGTCGTGCTTCGAGGTTATTGGCTTCTCCACGGGCCGGCCGGACGGCAGTGCAGGTTATCACCGCATCGTCGGGGCCTGCGACAGGTTCCATGACATCAGCGCTATCGGAAGCCACGAGGCGGCGCTGCGGATTCGCCAGGCCGAGATAGATATTTTGGTCGACCTGAACGGGCATACCATGGGTTGGCGCCCCGCCATCCTGAAGTATCGGCCGGCGCCTGTCATCGCGACGTACCTGGGATATGCCGGAACGACCGGTGCGGCGTTCGTCGACTACATCATTGGCGATCCGCACGTGACGCCTTTCGCGCTGGGCTCCGCGATGTCGGAGAAAATCGTCCAGCTGCCCCATTGTTTCTGGCCCAGCGATCCGACGCTTGCGGCGCCCCAGGCGGTCAGTCGCGCGCAGGCGGGTCTGCCGGAAGACGCGTTCGTCTTCTGTTGTTTCAATGCCCACTACAAGATAAGGCCCCAGACGTTCGATATCTGGGCGCGGCTGCTGAAATCGGTAGAGGGCAGCGTTTTGTGGCTGCGTGCCGGTGATGCGGCGATGAACGCCCACTTTCGCCAGGAAGCAGAAATACGAGGCGTTGACCCGCAGCGCCTCGTATTCGCGGCCCGGGAAGAAAGTCTCGCCCGCCACCTGGGGCGCCAGGCCCTGGCCGATCTTTTCCTCGACACGTTTCCCTATAACGCGCACGCCACCGCCGGCGATGCCTTGTGGGCCGGTGTTCCCATCGTCGCCTTGCAGGGCCAAAGCTTTGTGTCGCGTGTTTCGTCCAGCCTGCTGGCGAATGCCGGGCTGGAGGAACTCATCGCGTCAACGATGGAGGCGTACGAAGGCATTGCCCTGTCCCTCGCGCGGGACCCGGTTCGCCTGTCCACCCTGCGGCGACGACTGGCCGATTGCCGCGAACGGCTGTTTGACATGCCACGACTGGTGGCAGGTATCGAAGGTGCCTTTACCCAGATGCATGCGCGGGCCCGGAATTGTCAGCCACCATCGCCTTTCCGCGTGAAGGAAGCCCCGTATTGCGCCGCCCTCTCAGCTAGTGATGGGTAGCCCGGTCAATTCACATTGACAGGCATGGCCGTGCCACGAAGGTTGAAACCCGCTTGGCGGGGCATGGAACATACGCAGTCCAGCAGCGCCGGGAACGATTATGACCAAGGCTACAGCGCGTAGAGTCGGCCGGCTTTATAAGGCGCCGATCGCGGGAGTTCGAGAATGACGTGCAGCCGCAGAAAGTTTCTGGCCGGAACGACCGCCGCCGCCCTCGCGGCCGCGGCGCCTGCGAAGTCCGCCGGGATCGCTGATATCCCCATCATTGACTGTCACATACACCTGTTCGATGGCAGTCGCCCGCAGGGTGCCCCGTACAAGGGCGGTCGGGCGTTCCCGGGGGGCATGGCGCTGCCTGCCATGTATGCCAAAATCGCCAAACCGCTTGGCATCGTTGGTGTGATCGAAGTAGATGCCAGCCCGTGGGTCGAAGACAACCTCTGGGTGCTGGAGACCATTCAACCGGAACCGCTCATGGTAGGAACCGTCGGCAACCTGCGGCCGGAAAAGCCGGAGTTCGCGGAATATCTGGAACGGTACGCGAAAAACCCGCTTTATCGGGGCATCCGTTACGGAAATGTATGGGGTTACGATCTGCCCGGTCAGGTGGACAACCCGCATTTCATGAATGGCCTCAAACAGCTTGCTCAGCACGACCTGGTGCTGGAGACCGCGAACCAGAACGTTGCCCTGCTGCAGGCCGCCATTCGTGTGAACGACAAAGTGCCGGAGCTGCGGATCGTGCTGGACCATCTGCCGGCACTCGACCCTGCGCCGGAAATCCAATCCCAGTACTACGCGGTGCTGAAGGAAATTTCCCAGCGCCCCAATATCTGGGCCAAGCTGTCGGAGATCGTGCACCCCGTGCGCCTTCAAACGGCCGCTGCGCCCGTCCGGCCTGCGCCCGGCGGCCCGCCACCGCCCGCGCCCGTCATTGTTCGCGGCCTTGCCGCCCATCGCGAGCGGCTGGACATGCTGATGAATTGCTTTGGCGAGGACCGTGTCCTGTTCGGCAGCGACTGGCCGAACGCGGTCGGCGTTTCCGAACTGCCGGACACCGTCGCGCTGGTGCGGGAATATTTTTCCGGAAAAAGCCGGGAGGCGGCAGAAAAATACTTCTGGAAGAATTCCGTCGCGGCCTACAAATGGGTCCGGCGGGCGCCGTACCAGCCCGTTCGCGCCTGATACTACCTCGTCGATGCCTCAACAGTGGGAATATCCGTGAAAAAGATAGCACTTGCCGTGATTGCCGCCGGCGCCGCGATGTTGTTCTTCCAGGTTTCCGCACAGGAGGCGAAGCCAGTCGGCATCAGCGCTGCCGATGCCGCGCTGGCCGAACATGCTTTCAATAGCACCTGCGCCAGTTGTCACGGCGAAAATGCCGGCGGCGGCGACCGCGCCCCGGCGCTGGTGGACAATCCCCACCTGCGCACTCTCGACACCGCCGGTATCGAGGCCATTATCCGCAACGGCCAGCGCGCCATGCCGTCCTTTGCAAGCCTGCCACAGGCTGAGCGCAGCCGTCTGGCCGCTTGGCTGCATTCCAAGAATATTTCCGGGTTGCAGTCCGCACCGCCCGAACAGGTTGCCGCCGGCCAGGCGTACTTCGATGGCGCGGGCGGATGCTCTGGCTGTCATATGGTGCGGGGTTTCGGCGGCTCATCCGGGCCCGATTTATCCGCCATCGCGGCGCGTACCACCCGGGCGGAGCTGGAGCGTTGGCTCGATGCCCCCACCTCGATGATGGGGACAAAGTCGCTGGGCATATGCCCGGGCTATGCTTTCTGCCCGGACACCCAATGGGCCCTTCAGAATATCGTCCTGAAGTCGGGAGAAAAGCTGCAGGGCTTTGCGCGGCGGCGAACCGAGCATGAGGTTGTCCTGCAGACTCTGGATGGCAAATTCCGTCCGCTGTCGACCGAAGACATTGCTTCGATCGCCCAGCAGGCAAGCTCTTACATGCCCCAGTTTCACGGCACGGCCATCCAGCGGGAAAATCTGCTTGCCTATCTGGGAACGCTAGGCGGGATAGATGCGGGTCCGTTGCAGCAAGCGGTCGCGCCCGTCCCGCAATCGGACATTGATGCCGTGATGAATCCCCGGCCCGGAGACTGGGCCACCTACAATGGCCGCCGCGATGGCAATCATTATAGCGAGCTCGCGCAGATCAACCTCGAGAATGTGTCCCAGCTGCAGCCGCAATGGGCTTTCGTGCCGGGCGGCGTGGGTCTGGAAGGGGAGCCTGTCGTCGTGGACGGGATCATGTATGTCACGGGCGGACCGCAGGTCTGCGCGCTGGATGCCAGGACCGGCCTCAGCATCTGGTGCACGCCGCGCACCAACGGGCTTGGGGTGCAGCGCACCGCCAATGCGCGGGGAGGGCGGCTTCAGAAAAATACCGATTCGGCGCCGCCGACCGGCCCCAATCGCGGTGTGGGAATTCTTGGCGACCGACTCTTCTATACGTCCGATGACGCCTATCTTGTCTGCCTCAATCGGCTGACCGGCGCGGTAATGTGGTCGCAATTGCTGACCGAACCATCGGAAAAGGGAAAGGTCTACACCTCGGCCTCGGTCCTGGTGGTGAATGATCTGGTGATTACCGGCATTGCGGGCGGCGATGGCCCCATGCGCGGCTTCATCGTCGCCTATCACGCCAATACGGGCAGGGAAGCGTGGCGATTCTATACTATTCCCAAGCCCGGCGAACCGCTGTCGGAGACATGGATTGGACGCGCCCTGGCGACAGGTGGCGGCGCGACCTGGGAGACGGGTTCCTACGATCCGGAAACCCAAACCCTCTACTGGGCGGTGGGAAATCCCTATCCCGATACCGACCCCTCTGAACGGGGGGGCACCAATCTCTACACCAATTCGGTCGTCGCACTGGATGCGCGAACCGGGAAGTTCAAGTGGAGCTACCAGTTTGTCCCTTATGATACCCATGACTGGGATGCGACCGAGCCGATGGTGCTGGTGGATACCGAGTGGAAAGGCAAGCCGCGCAAGCTGCTGATGACGGCGCAGCGCAGCGGCGTCTTCTACGTTCTGGATCGCGTCACTGGCGAGTTCCTGCTGGCAAAGCCATTCGTCAAGAAAATGACCTGGGCTGACCGGTTTGACCCCAAGACTGGGGCGCCGCACTTTGTGCCGGGCAATATCCCGACCGAGGCGGGTACCAAGACCTGTCCGGGAGTTCGCGGGGCCACCAACTGGTATCCCACCGCCTTCAATCCCCAGACACGGTTGTTCTATGTGATGGCGGCCGAAGATTGCGGGATATACCGCAGCAAGGGCCGCATTTTCGGCAACAACCCTGACCCTTCCGATCCAGGCATCCGCCTGGTGCGGGCGCTCGACATCGAAACCGGCCGCATTGTCTGGGAAAAGCCGATGGTCGGCCCGCAGGAGACCAACTATAGCGGCGTGCTCGCAACCGCGGGTGGCCTGCTGTTTCATGGCGAAGTGGGCGGTGATTTCGCGGCGGTCGATGCCAGAACCGGAAAGACCGTGTACCGGTTTCGCACCAATGACAGCTGGCGTGCGACTCCTATGACCTACACGGTCGGGGGGCGGCAATACATTGCCGCCATGGTTGGTCAGGTTCTGTGGGCCTTTGCTCTTGGAACCCATTAATCGCAATGACGCGGTAGTGCGGCCAGACAGCTTGGCGGGCTTTCAGCGCAATTGGCGCAAATCCGACGGTTGACGGCTGCGAACTGTGCCCTAACCGCTGCCGTTATGCCGGGTTAACCTCGTCCGGCGCCCAGAATGACACTGCGCGCTCGGCTGCACGGGTTCAGTGCGTTGCAGCAAGATCGTTGAGACTGTCACATTGTGAGAGGCCGTCTCATACCTTTCTTGACAGTTTTCGGCGCCCCCGTCACCGTCAGTCACAATAAAGCAGCCCGAGCACTTGATGACCGGGTCAAAAACAATAGCTGGAGGGCTCCATGTTCTTTGAATCCAAGGTCGACGTGCGCTTTGTGAAGAGGCTTCTGTGCGGTGCGTCCCTTGGCGCGCTCGCAGCAGTCATGCCCGGCCAGGCGCAGGCCCAAGAAGGTGTTGAGCAGGTGACGGTTACCGCCACCGGCACTTCGATCCGCGGCATTGCCCCGGTCGGTACCAACCTGGTGTCGGTTGATGCCAGTACCATCAAGGCGACCGGTGCGATCACGACGGAAGAAATTCTGGGCCAGATTCCCCAGCTGGCCAATACCTTCAACAGCCAGGCCGTCTCGCCCACTGCGATCAACATTGGCGGCGTGCGGCCCTCGATCCGCTATAATCCCGCCCAGACCATTCTGGGCGCTGCATCGACCCTGCTCCTGCTGGACGGCCATACAATGGTGGGCGTCAGCGGTTTGGCGACCACGCCTGACGCGGGTCTGATCCCGACCATCGTGCTGCGCCAGGTGGACGTGCTGCCGGACGGCGCCTCGTCCATTTATGGCGCCAATGCCATCGCCGGCGTCATCAATTTCGTGACGCGCGAAACCTATCAGGGCTTCCAGGCCAATGTCTCGGTCGGCGTGGCCGACGGCTACAGCGCCTTCAATGCCAGCATGATGGCGGGCACCGATTGGGGCAGCGGCGGCGCCTATCTGGCGTTTGAGCACAAGGAAAACACCTATCTGATGGCCAGGGACCGATCCTATACCAAGATGGACCTGACCGGCATCGGCGGCCGCGACTCGCGCGGCACCTCGTGCGATCTGGCGAACATCTCGGCCGGCGGCAAGAATTACGCCCTGACCAGCAACACGGTGTCCACAACACCTGGTTCGCTGGCTGCCGCAGTGACGGGGCCGTATGGCAACTTGAATCCCATCACCAATGCGGGCTCGCTCAACCGTTGCGACACCAATTCCTACGCCTCGCTTTTCCCCAGGGAGGAACAGAATTCATTCTTCGGCCAGTTCCACCAGCGCATCATGCCCGGCGTCGATTTTTCGATGAAGTTCCTCTGGTCCACGCGCCTGGATTCGGCGATGAATCCCGTGGCGAGCGCCACAAATGTCGCGATCGACACCACCAATCCCTATTTCCAGTCGATCGCCGGCGAAACCACCCAGAACGTTTCCTTCGCCTTCGGGCCTTTCTGGGGCGGCAATAGCGTCACCGATTACAACAACGTTCAAGAGTTCCTGATTACGCCCAAGCTGACGGTGGACCTGCCGTTCGGCGACTGGCAGGCGACCGCGTTGTTCAACTATGGCCGCAGCGTCTCGGACGGTATGAACAGATCCATCAATACGGCGCTGTTGGCGCAGTCGATGCGCCGGGTGACCGTCGCCGGCGTTCTGTCGCCCCCGCTTGTCGCCAGCTCGAGCCTCTCCGGCAATGCGGTGGATCCCTACAATCTTACCGTCGGCAACCCCCTGCTCATCGACAATATTCTGAACACGGCGTCGCACGGCAAGGCCATCCAGCATCAGATCCAGTATGGCGCGTCGGCAAACGGTACGCTGTTCGAACTGCCCGGCGGCGCGGTCAAGGGCGCTGTCGGCGGCCAGTGGACATTCGAAGACTATGTCGCCAACTGGAACACCAATTGGCCGATCGGTTCGGTTGCGGGTCCTGCGGCGCCCGGCGCGCAGATGGCGATCGCCAGGCCGCACCGCATTATCAATTCGGGCTTTGCCGAAATCAACGTTCCGATTGTCGGCAAGGACAATGAAATGCCCTTGGTGCACGCCCTCAGCTTCAATGCCTCCGGCCGCCTGGACGACTACAGCGACTTCGGCAGCACGCTTAATTACAAGCTGGGAATCAGCTATGAACCGTTCGCGGCGCTTACCATCCGCGCCACCAATGGTACCTCGTTTGACGCGCCCAGCCTTGCCGACACCGCGGCGCCGGATACGCGTTTCAGCTATGCCCCCCAGCGCACCTCCGCGAACACCAACGTGCCGCCGGGCACATCGGCTGCCGATGCGCTGCGCCCCTCCATCGCCACACCAGGCGGTAATCCGCAGCTTGGGCCGGAAACCGGCAGGACCTGGTCGATCGGCGGCGATTTCCATCCCACCACCGAATTTGGCATAGACCTGAGCGGGATCGAGATCAGCGTCACCGCTTTCCATACCAAGTTCGAACATCAACAGGGCCTGATCCTGAACAACCCCGGCGTGCTGTTCAGCGGGGCATACAATCAATATTATATGATCAACCCCACCCTGGCCCAGGTTCAGGCCCGCTATCCCACCAATTTCAATCCAGACGGAAGTGCAAAGGTCGCCACTACCGGGTTCCCTGGACCGGATCTGGGCTCGGCCTTCAATACGCCGGGCGTGAACCAGCCCTATATCCTCTATGACCTGCGCCGCAACAATCTCGGCGAGGCGTTGATCGAGGGACTGGATATCGCACTCAATTACACAACGAATATCGAAGATTTCGGCACTCTGCAGGCCGGATTCTCGGCCACCGTCAACACCACCAACACAAACACGCCAGCCCCGGGCTTGGCTGCCATCAATCTCGTGAAGTATAGTGTCCCGCTCTCCGCCGCCACCGCGTTCATCGGTGGCACGGTCGGTCCGGTGACGGGCCGGATAACGGTGCAATATAGCCCGGGCTTCAACGTTTCGCCCGTCCTTAACCAGGCCTTGCGCCTGTATGGGCAGCAGCGCATCGAATCTTTCCACCCGGTCAATCTGTATGCCAGCTATGATTTGAGTGGCTTGGCTCCGTGGCTGAGCGAGTCGGAAATTAGCGTCACGATGAACAACGTCGCCGACGACAGCCCGCCCATCTATCTCTCGGGCGGGGCGCAAAAGCCGAGCAATGGTGGCGCGTATATCGTGGCGAGCGGCTCGACGTTGGGGCGGTACACGGTGATGAGCCTGCGCAAGCAATTCTAAGCGCATAATCGAATACCCGGTGGGTCCCCCTCACCGGACTGGCCCCGCCGAGCAAAAATCGACGGGGCCCCTTTTTCGCTGGACCGTAGATGTCCAGGTCTCAAGAGTAAGATGGCATGAGCATGTTTCCTGGTCGTTTTTCCGGACGTACCGCAGTCGTCACCGGAGGCGGGTCAGGACTGGGCCTTCTGGCGGGCACGCGGATCCTTGCGGAGGGGGGCCGGGTATCGCTGTGGGATCTCAGCGCATCGGCGCTTGCGGAAGCAGCGAAGAAGCTCGGTGATATCCATACCGTGGCGGTCAATGTCGGCAACCACGAGGAAGTCATTGCGGCGGCACGCCAGAGCAGCACGGCACTCGGCAAGGTAGACATCCTGATCAATTGCGCCGGGATAACAGGAGCGACCGCCCCGGTTCATGAATATCCCCTCGAAAGCTGGCTTCAGGTCATCGATGTGAACCTGAATGGAACTTTCTATTGCTGCCGCGAAATCGTGCCGCTGATGCTCGCGGGCGGCTACGGCCGGATCGTCAACATTGCCTCGGTGGCGGGCAAGGAAGGCAATCCCAACGCGTCAGCCTATTCCGCCTCCAAGGCGGGCGTGATTGGCTTGACCAAGTCGCTCGGCAAGGAGCTCGCGACACGCGGAGTCCTGGTCAACTGCATCACGCCTGCGACCTTCGAGAGCCCGATATTGGACCAGCTTCCCCAGAGCCAGATCGACTATATGCGGTCGCGCATTCCGATGGGCAGATTGGGAGAAGCCGCGGAAAGTGCCGCGCTGGCCTGCTGGCTGGCAAGCGAGGAGTGTTCCTTCTCGACCGCGGCAACATTCGACATATCCGGCGGCCGTACGACCTACTGATGTTCCTCAGGAGTTTTAAGCCTGCGAACGCATCGCATGGTGCGGCGCACAATCGTGTGCGTGCGCAGCGATGTGTCGCGATGATCTTGCAGGATTTCACATATTCTACTACCATGTTAGATAATGAGATTAGAGATCTGCCGCTCACAGTCGTAAGTGCCGATCCGGGGGTCGGCTCTGGGAGACGGAAGACCATTCAGGAGGGTTTAAAGTGGCGACTCCTAAAAACCATTCGGTTCAAAAAGCCTTTGCGCTACTGCGTTCATTTCGTTGTCCGGAAGAATGGGTGACGAACGCAGAACTCAGTCGTCGTGCCAACCTTTCCGAAGCCAGTGCACATCGACTCATGAAAACCCTCGAAGAAATCGGGGTCGTCGTGCGCGACCGGCGCGGATGCTATCGGCCCGGCATGGTGTTGGCGACCTTATCCAAGGACGTTGCCATCGGTGACCTGATCCGCGTCACATCACAGGACATCCTTGTCGACCTTGCAGCAAGATTGAAGGGCGTGGTGCATGTTGGCGTCCTGGAAAACGGCATGGTGACCTATACCGCAAAATTCGGCGTACCCGGCACGGTACCGATTCCCAGCAATGTCGGGGCTCAGCAGGAAGCTTATTGCAGTGCGCTGGGAAAGACGCTGTTGGCCGGATTGCCGGACGATAGGCTTGAGGCATTTCTTTACGATGGCGACTTCGTCCCCCTCACCTCAAATACGATTACTTCAATCGGCAGCCTGCGCTCGGAGATCGCTCAAATTCGTCAGCGGGGCTACGCGGTGGATGATAGAGAGGCTTTTCAGTCGATATGCTGCATCGGCGCACCGATTTGTGATCCGAGCGGCGGCACCGCTGCGGCAATATCCTTTGCAGATACGGCGGGCAATTTCTGCTCGAACTGGCAGGAGGACGCTGCAGGCCAGCTGATCGCAGCGGCGAAAACCATCAGCGGCAAGATGTTTCCAGTTTACGAAATGGCGGCTCATTAACAGGTCTCACTAAGAGAGAGGCCCGCGAAGTCCCGCAATTTACGGACGTGTTCTGTTCGTTAAAGTGTCGGTGGAAAAATACACATGCGGCGTGCTTCTTTCGGAGCATGAACCTGCAAAGGGAGATTTCGAATGATGGGCAATCGCCGGAAATTTTTGCAAAGCGCCAGCGCATCGCTGGGCATCCTTGCGGTCGCGGGGCAGGGCGCCTTCGCCGCCACCGGCGCCATCGCCAAGTCTCCTAACGGTAAGCCTCTCGCCGGCGTATTTCCGATCGGATGGACGCCGTGCAAGCCTGACAACAGTTTTGATGCTGATGCGATGGTCCGGCAGCAACAGTTCCTGAACCGGGGAAAAGTTGCCGGGATGGCTTGGCCCCAGAATGCCAGCGGTTGGCAAAGCCTGACGCCGGCGGAATGGCATGCCGGCGCCGAAGCGCTCGCCTCGGTCAAGGGCGACACCGCGCTGGTGCTGGGCGTCCAGACCATTGGCTTCAATACTGCCGCCTCCCAGGCTTATGCGAAGAAGGCCAAGAGTCTTAATGCGGATGCGATCATCTCCCTGACACCGGCGGGCGCCAGCGACGCGGACGTCATCGCCTATTTCAAGGCCCTTTCCGACGCCTGCGGATTGCCAATCATGGTTCAGGCTGTTGGCGATGTCAGCGTCGAAAACCTCGCTGCGCTGGCGGCGGCGGTGCCGGCGATCGTGGCGGTGAAGGACGAGGCGGGGGACCCGCTGGAACGTGCGCCGTCACTGATGGCCAAGACTGGTGGCAAGCTTGAAGATTTTTCCGGCGCGGGCGGAATGACGTTCTTTGCCGAACTCGAAATGGGTTTCCTGGGAACTTGTCCCTACACAGGCTTGGCAGACGTCCTGCAGGCCTGCTTCAATTCCTACAGGGTCGGTCACAAGAACGAAGCCTTCGACATCTTCGGGCGTTTTCTGGCGTTCAACTCTCTGCCGCATGCCAATGAGTATGTGATGAAGGCGCGGGGGGTATTTGCGGAAGATGCTGTCATGCGGACCAATCCGGCCGTTCCCGGCGCGCCGCCGGGTCGCCGCCGCGGTGGCGCGATCACTGAAGCGAACAAGGCCCAGATACGCTTGGCGCTGAATACCTATCTCAAGTCGTCACTCGTGGCGCGGAACTAGGAAGCGGACAAAAGCAATGCATGTGAGGATGGCTATGAAGAGTTTTTTCCCGACCTTTGCCGCGGCCTTGATGATCGGTACCTGTGTGAGTGCGCTAGCTCAGGCGCCCGGCGCGGGCGCTTCCCCACAGCAGGCGAATGCCGCGCCGCTTCCACCGACAGCCAATGTTGTGGGCAGCGGACCCATCGTCCTGCCGCCCGCGCCTCGGCCTGAAGGGGCACCAGCGCGCGCGCGCGGTGATTTCACCATCCATTCGCGCCACCTGCTGTATGTGACCTTGCCGGGCTCGCTGGAACGGCCGATCTATCCCAACGGCGATGGTATTGTCGTGCTTGACGCGGATAACAATTACGCCTTCGTCAAGCAGATCCATGTCTGGGATTACGCCGGCAGCATGAGCCCCGAAGATGTTTCCGGTGTCGCTGCCAGTCCCGCCACGAACATGCTTTACCTGACGGCACGCGGTCGGATGGCCGCTCTCGATCTGGCAACAGACAGAGTGATCTGGAGCACGACGCTGGACGGCAAGTGCTGCGAACGTCCCCAGGTTTCAGCCGACGGGAAGACCCTGGTGGTCGGTTCGAACCTGCAGGACTATTGGTACAAAATGGATGCGTGGACAGGTAAACTGCTGGCGACCATCCATGCGCCAGGCAGCATGAGCGCCCACAACCTCAATCTCAGCGCCGACGGCAAGCTCGCCTTCATGTCTCCCAACGGCAAGCTGCTGCAGATTGCCGATGTCGAGACGGCAAAGGTGGTCCGGACGATTCAGTTTCCGGAAAATGTCCGGGTTCAGGTCCTGAACAAGGACTCCTCCAAGATATACGTCAACCAGAACAATTTTCTCGGCTATCTCGTTGCCGACACCAGGACGGGGAAAATTCTGCAGACGGTGGAAGTCACCAGCGTTGACTGGCGCTCTGTCTGGAACAAGTCCCCGCGTCCCCGCATTCCCCATGGTTGCCCCAGCCACGGCATTGCCATTACACCGGACGGCAAGGAAGTCTGGCTGGCGGACGGCATTTTCAAGAAGATCCACATCTTCAGCAATGACGAGCACCCCAGGGAGATCGCCACTATCGACACGCCGGACGGTGTCTTCTGGATGACGATCGGTGTCGACGGCAAGACGGTCTATGCGTCTTCGGGCGACATAATCGACATCGCCACCCGCAAGGTCATCGGCGAAACCAAGGGCCAGCATGGAACGCGCATGTTCAGCGAGAAGGAGCTGGACATGCTATTTGTGGATGGTCATCTGCAGCGCGTGTCCAACCAGTTCGGCAACGAATATGGCGACTTTGTTTCGGCTGAAAAAATGGGCGTTGGTCCCCACATGCCGGTTCTTCCTGGCAAGGCGAATCCCATCGCGACATCCATTGGCAAAGACCCCAATGCGGGCATGAAGCAGGCGGCGCCGTAGCGGTCAGATATTTGTGAACAACAGTAAATCACGGATATTCTCGAGAAACCTCACCGCACTTCTGAGTGGTGCGCTGCTGCTGGGTTCAATACCGGCAGCAGGGCAGCCTGCTGCCACGTCGCCGGTAGCAGTCGCCACACGGGTCTGCACAGGTTGCCATGGCCTGCAGGTGGTGATGGATACGCCCAAGGACTATGACGCCTGGCACGGCACGGTTCAGAAAATGATCGACCACGGTGCGCAGGGTACGCCCGAGGATTTTGAAGCCGTCATGGACTTCCTGTTCCAGAACATGACCACGGTTGACGTCAACCATGGTGATGAAGAAGAATTGATGGTGGTCCTTCACGCGCCAAAAACTGCGGTGGACGCCATCATGGCCCGCCGCGAAAAGAAGCCGTTCCAGAATCTTGCCGACCTGGAGCAATCCGTGCCGGGCCTCGACAAGACAGTGCTGGACGCCAAGAAAAGAATGCTATTTTTCCAGTAGCGCTGCTGCGCCCCCGGGGCGGGCCGCAAGGGATTGGATTGGGGACATGACCGGGAAATTGAGCCGACGCGCAATCGTTGCGGGCACACCGGCCGCATTGCTAGCGTCGACGGCAGTAGCAAACTCGGCGAGCGGCAGCGTCAAGAAGATCGGCGCGTCCGCGCAGGTGCGAATAACCGCCATTGAAAGTTTTGACATCCAGTTGCCCGCCATGGCCGGCGGGAGGACCTTCCGGCCGACCTACCGCGGCATGACACCGGCGCGTAACAATGTTGTTCGCATTGCGACCGACGCGGGGACCAGCGGCTACTCATTTCTGGGCGCGAATCTCAACGACGTGCAGTTGGCCGCGGCGCTCCTCGTCGGCAAGGATCTTTTCGCGGTCGAAACTTACCTCAAGCAGGGCTTGCAGAACTGGCCGTCCGTCGAAGAAGCCATGTGGGACGCGATCGGCCGCATAGCGGGCCAGCCTTTGTGCCGCCTGCTGGGCGGCGCCAGCATTGAAACGATGCCGGTCTATTTCACTTATGTATGGCCGGTACCCGAAGACCAGGTCCCTGCCAAGGCGCAGGCCGACCAGGCTGGCCTGCTGCGCCAGGCCGGTTTCAAGGCCATGAAGATCCAGATGATGCGGACCAACTATCTGCATGACGTCGAGGCCGCGGCGGCGATGCTGGCGGCCGGCGGAGCAGGGTTTAAAGTCATGGTGGACCGGACCGCGGGCGCGAAAGGGCTCTGGACCTATGACCAGGCATTGCTGTCCGCGCGGGCGCTTGCCGCCGCCGGCGTGTATTGGTTGGAAGAACCGCTGGCGCGCGATGACTATGAGGGACCGGCGCGACTGCGCCGTGATGTCCCAGATCTGATCATTACCGGTGGGGAAGGCTGGAAGGGCCTGCCCGCCTTTCGCAAGGGCCTGGAGATTGGCACGTACGCAATCCTGCAGCCGGAGATGCGTACCTGCGCCGGGCCGCTCACCATGCGCAAGATCGGCGCGCTGTGCCAGGCCTGGGACGTCCCCATCGCGCCACACGCGGCTACCGGCCTCGCATTGGCGGGGCGCCTCCAGGTTTCTGCGGCAATGGGGTCAGTTATCCAGGAAATCGGCGTGCTCGAACCCGGCGCTTTCCCCAATGATGTGTGGGACGCCTACCGGCCCATATTCTACGGCGAATCGCCCTTTACCTTCCGCGATGGCTCCATCCTGGTCCCGCAATATCCAGGTCTTGGCCTCAACGTGGATGAGAAGGCCTTGCAGAAATACCGGGTGGAAGGGTTCGAGAGGCGAAACACCAAGGTCCTCTCCCCGACCTGAGCGCTTCGGCCTGATCTTAGGAGGCAATTCGCACTTGAGTCACGACGAAAAAAACGTAGTCTCACATAATGAAATACCCATCATCGCCGAATTTGCCATGATCACAAAGTCTCCTGTTAAACGGCGGGTGGCCAAGCCCGAGGCGGCAAAGGGCCTTGTCGGCAGCCAGACACTGGTGCGAGGTTTGGATGTGCTAGGCGCCGTTTCGGAGGGCGCCACGAATCTTGCGGAATTGGCCCAAACGTTGGGGTTGAACCGCAGCACGACGCACCGGCTCGCCGCGACACTGGTGGAGCAACGCTATCTCAGCTTTGCCCCCCGCATGGGTTATTCACTGGGCCCGAAGCTTCTTGAGCTGGGATATATGGCCCGGGACCAGATGAGCTTTCCGCGTATTGCGCGTGACCACATTGAAGCCTTGGCTGCCGGAACGGGCGATACAGTGCATCTGGGCATTCTGGACGACACGCGTGCACTATATCTCGACAAAATACCTGGCCGCCGCCGTGTAGAAATCCGTTCGCGCATAGGGGACCGGCACCCGCTGCGATCCACGGGTCTGGGCAAAGCGCTGATCCTGGATTTGGGCGAGGCGCGCTGGCGTGAATTGTACGAAGCGGAGGATCGCGACGGCAAGCAGTATGGTGTAAGACTGAATGCCTGGCTCAAGCGTATGCGCGAATATGCCAAGGCAGGCCATGCCCTCGACTTGGAAGAAAATGAAGACCGCATTCGTTGCGTAGCCGCGCCCGTGCGCGATGCGACCGAGGCCATTATTGGCGCGATCAGCGTTTCCAGCGCGGCACAATATATGGATGATGCCCGCATGAAGAACTTGGTAGAAAA
>JBBQHU010000051.1:0-19147 GCA_038324265.1 Micropepsales bacterium
AATTCGCGCCGCCCCACCCTGCCCGCCGCACGTCGTGCCGCCGGCAATCCTTGCGCGCGCGCCGGAGACTTTCATGACCAAACGCATGCTGATCGACGCCAACCACCCGGAAGAAACCCGGGTCGTCATTCTCGACGGAAATAAAGTCGAGGAATTCGATTTCGAGGCTGCTTCCAAGCGGCCGCTCAAGGGCAACATCTATCTCGCCAAGGTGACGCGCGTTGAGCCGTCCCTGCAGGCCGCTTTTGTCGAATATGGCGGCAACCGCCAGGGCTTCCTGGCTTTCGCCGAAATCCATCCCGACTATTACCAGATCCCGGCCAGCGACCGCGCCGCACTGATCGCCGAACAGGAAGCCGAAGCCCGCCGCCGCTCGGAAGACGATATCGAGTCCTTCGAGATCACTGGACCCAAGGGCCAGGACAGCGAAGAAGACGCCGAGGAGGAAGTCGAGGAAGAGACCGACGGCGAGGAAACCGCCGAGATGGCGCCGCTGGTGCCGCTGGATACCGCCCCCGAGGCCGCCCCGGAAGCGGAGAGCGAAGACATCTCGGCCGAGGCCGACGACCATGAAGAGGTGTTCGTCAATCATGGCGGCGCACCCGTCCGCGAAGCGGACGAGCACGACCATGACGAGGAAGACGAAGTTCCCGCCACCAAGTCGGAAGCCTCCGCCGAGGCGCTGGCCGACTATCAGGGCGACGCGGACATCTCCGCGGCCCAGGCCGCCGAGGAGAATGAAGGCGAGATCGAACCGGTGGGCGTCCAGGATGCGGACGACGCCGGGATTGCGGCTGCGGAAACCGCGTCAGAAGATAACGAGGACACCATTGAATCCGAAGGCGGGGAAGCCCAGGCGCTGAATGCCGGCCGCCCGCCCCAGAAGTGGGTGCGCAAGAAGCACTACAAGATCCAGGAAGTCATCAAGCGCCGCCAGATCATCCTGGTGCAGGTCGTCAAGGAAGAGCGCGGCAACAAGGGCGCCGCTCTCACCACCTATCTGTCACTGGCCGGCCGCTATTGCGTGCTGATGCCCAACACCCCGCGCGGTGGCGGCATTTCCCGCAAGATCACCAACGCCGCCGACCGCAAGCGCCTGAAAAGCGCCGCACAGGGCCTGGAGCTGCCCGAAGGCATGGGCCTGATCATTCGCACCGCCGGCGAGAACCGCACCCGGCTCGAGATCCGGCGCGACTATGACTATCTGCTGCGCCTGTGGGACACGATCCGCGAAAAGACCCTGTCATCCAACGCGCCGGCCTGCGTGTATGAGGAAGGCGACCTGATCAAGCGCGTCATCCGCGACCTGTACACCAAGGATGTGCAGGACGTCGTGGTGGAAGGCGAAGAAGGGTATCACAACGCCAAGGACTTCATGCGGATGCTGATGCCGACACATGCCAAGCATGTGCATCAGTACAAGGATCCGGTGCCGCTGTTCCAGCGCATGCATATCGAGACCCAGCTGGACTCGATGTTCTCGCCCACCGTCACGCTGAAGTCAGGCGGCTATATCGTCATCAACCAGACCGAAGCGCTGGTTGCCATCGACGTGAACTCCGGCCGCGCCACCAAGGAACATTCGATCGAGGAAACCGCGCGCAAGACCAACCTGGAAGCGGCGAGCGAAGTCGGCCGCCAGCTGCGCCTGCGCGACCTGGCCGGCCTGATCGTGATCGACTTCATCGACATGGAGGAAAGCCGCAACGACCGCGAGGTCGAGAAGCGCCTGCGCGATGCGGTGAAGGACGACCGTGCCCGCGTGCAGATCGGCAAGATCTCGCAGTTCGGCCTGATGGAAATGTCGCGCCAGCGCCTGCGCGCCGGCGTCATTGCCGGCTCGACCGTCACCTGCCCGCATTGCGCCGGTACCGGCCTTCTGCGCTCCATCGAAAGTTCTGCCCTGCGCGTGCTGCGCGGACTGGAGGAGGAAGGCGAGAAGAACCGCGCCGCCGCCGTCACGGTCAAGATCGACAATGAAGTGGCGCTCTACATCCTGAACCAGAAGCGCCACGAACTGTCGCGCATCGAAGCCGAGAACGGCATGGAGATCACGTTTGATCCCCGGCCCGGCATGGCTGGCGGCGCCTTCGAGATCGAGCGGACCAAGACTCGCGAACCGGGCGAGCGCCCGCGCAGCAATTCCGCCGTCAGCATCGAGGCGGGCTTCGTGCCCTATGAGCCTGAGCCCGATTATGTGGAAGAGATTGACGACGAAGAGGAAGTCTTCGAAGCCGAAGACGATACGCCTGCCGAAAGCGAAGAGGCCGTAGAGCGTGCTCCGCGCACCGAAGGCGAACGGTCTGACCGGGGCGGCGATGGCCGCAAGCGCCGCCGCCGTGGCGGACGTGGTCGCAATCGCGACCGGGAGGGCCAACGCCCGGTGGGTGCCGATACTGGAGCTCCGCCGGACGCCGCCGAAGTATCGGAAGGCGCCAATTCTGAAGGCCCTAATGATGATGGCGACGAGGCGGACCTTTCGCCTGCACAGGCCGGTCAGCCGCTGGGTGAGAATGGTGAACCGCGCCGCAAGCGTCGTCGTCGTCGTGGCCGCCGTGGCGGACGCGATCGTGCCGAGCCGGAAGGCATGGAGCATCACCAGACCGGCTTTGCCGCCGAAGCCGATCGCTTCGGCGCGGCGCCGGATGAAATCGACACCACGCCCACCCTTGGCGGGTCCCCCGGCGCACCTTCCGCACCGGTCTGGTCGCTCAAGGATGATGAGCTGGACACCACGCCCAAGGACGACAAGCCCGTGAAAAAGGGGTGGTGGCAAAAAGCTTTTGGAAGCGAATAAGAATTCGCAGCCCGCACGAAATAAAAGGCCGCGAGCAGTGCTCGCGGCCTTTTTTCATTTCTGCCCGGTGCTAGGGATTGATCGCAACTTCTGCCGCCGCGCCCACGCCGTGCGCGCCAGGGTCGGAAAGTCCCACGCAGGAATTTGAATCGCAGGAAATCACATTCACGGTGTCGAACGGCGCGGCCCCGGTGCCGCGCAGGTCGCCGCGGCGCCCCAGCTTACGACCGCTTGCCGCCTGCAGCACCGCGGAAATTGCGGCTGCCGTGCCGTTGGGCCCGCCGGCGCCCACTGCCGCCATTGCCACGCCATCACGGGTGCTGGCGATCAGTGGTGTCAGGAAGGCGCTGGCCAAGCCGGATTGCCCGACAGGCGATGCGGCGAGCTGCACGCCCGTGCCCGCTGCCGTGCGGCCGGAACCGAACGGCCCATTCAAGGTGACGGCGCAGGACGCTGCCTGGCCGCTGACATCCACAGCTGCAAAACCGGTCGAACCGAGGTCATGAGGCAGTGCAGTCAGGCCGAAGCTCGCCACAGACTGGCGCACGGCCCCGGCGACATCGCGGTTGCCCTGGCGCGAAAGATTGTCCAGCAGCGAGGTGGTGAACGCGCCTGCACCTGTGCGCGGCCCCGGCAGCCAGGTGATGAAATCGCCGGTGGCGCGCGAACGCGCGGCACCGCTGGTGCTTCTGACCGCAGCCAACTCGTTCAGGTCGACCGCGCCGCCCTGTGCTGCAGACCAGGCTTCGATGCGCGCCGCGACCAGTCCCTTGTAGAAGCCATCCGCACCCTGGATGCGTATCTGGCCCAAGGTCTGCGACAGCGCCACATTCTTTGCTTCCGCTTCTGCCGGAAGGGCCTTGCCGGATTCGTCCAGGAACTCTGCCGCGAGGGACGCATCGAGACGAATGGTATTCTGTGCCTCTGCCAGCCGCACGGCGAGCGCCTGGGATACCGGAAATCCGGTTGCGGCATAGGCCTCGCCCGGTGCGACCACGCGCTGCCAGGGAAGCGCGCCATAGGCCCGCTGCATGTCGGCGAAGCCGCGTACCGCGCCCGGCACCCCATAGGCGCCGCCGCGGGCGGGCGTACGCGTCAGGAAATCATATTCAGTGACCTGTCCGCCGGCATCGCGCACCAGGCAGATGCCGCCTGCGCCGAGTCCAGCCGCCACGGGATAGGTTGCGCTGAGGGTAAAGAACATGGCCGTCACTGCGTCCACCGCACTGCCGTCCGAAGCCAGAACCGAAGCCCCGGCGTGCGCCGCCAGCGGCTCGTCGCTCACGGCGATGCCGGCACGTGTCGGTTCAGACTCGGCGCTGGCGGTGAAGCTCCGTGGGACGTCGTCCTGCAGACCTATGGTGGCGGCGACGTGACTGCCCAGAGACTGGACGGTGGTACATCCGCCCATCATCAGGGGCATGGCGAGCAGGGCAAGGATACGCTTTGACAGCATGAAACTGCTTTAATCCTGAAGGGCTGTTTGCGGCGCCTTTATGCCTCAGGCGCAGCGGTTAAGCCAGCGGGAGCGCCCGCGCTCAAAGTTAATAAAGCCAAGTCCTGTTTGACCTTTTGCCGTGCCGCCCCTACGGTCCATCGGGGATCGGGCGGGGCATAGGAGTATCATCGGCTTGTCGCTGAAACCCAACAATTCCGCCCTCCGCAAGCTATTTTTCGCTGCCGGTTTCATTGTTGCGCTGGTGGGCATCACGGCCCCTGCCCTGGCGCAGAACAACCGCATTTTTGCATTGCGCGACACCGAAACCGAGGAAATGCTGAAGAGCTACGAGATGCCGCTGGCACGCGCGGCGGGTCTCGATCTGAACGCGGTGCAGGTCTATCTGGCGGGCGATACCGAGATCAACGCCTTCGCCACATACCCCGAGGACATCTTCATTTGCGCCGGCATCCTGCTGTGGTTGCACACGCCCAATGAACTGATTGGCGTGATGGCGCACGAGACCGGGCATCTGTCCGCCGGTCATCTGTCGCGCGGCGCCTATGGCATGCAGAAGGCGATGATCCCCATGCTGCTGTCGATGGTGCTGGGCATCGGCGCCATCATCGCAGGCGCGGGCGAAGCCGGCATGGCGATCATGGGCATAGGCCAGGCCGTCGCCATGGGCCAGATGGCGGCCTTCACGCGGGTGCAGGAATCCACCGCCGACCAGATCGCCGCCAAGCTGCTGCTGGCGACGCACCAGTCACCCATGGGCATGTACAAGACCTTTCAGCGCTTTGCGCAGGATGAGGCGATGAGCGCCTACAAGAGGGACAAGTTCGCCGTCGATCATCCGTCGGGCCAGGACCGCGTCTTCGACCTCAATGACATGGTGGAAGCTTCGCCCTATCGCGAAGTGCAGGATTCACCCCAGGCGCTGCACACCTTCCAGATGGTGCAGGCGAAGCTGGCCGGCTATGTCCTGCCGGTGAAGGACGCGATGAACCGCTTCCCCGAATCCGACAAATCGGAACCGGCGCGCTATGCCCGCACCATGATCTACATGCGCGCGCCCAATTTCCAGAAGGCGCTGGCGGAAGTGGACGGGCTGATCGTGGACGAGCCCAACAATCCCTATTTCTATGAAGTGCGCGGCCAGATCTATGTCAGCATGGCCAAGCCCGCGCTGGGCATTCCCGATTATCAGAAATCCGTCGATCTGCGTCCCAACGCACCGCAGCTTCGGCTGGGTCTGGCCACCGCCCAGCTGGCGACGGAAAATGTCGCCCTGGCCGCCAAGGCCCTGACCAACTTGAAGGCCGCGTTGCTGGTGGAGAATGACGATCCTTCCTGCTGGTACCAGGCCGCAAAGGCCTACAGCACGCTTGGCAACGAGCCGATGGCCAACCTGGCCACGGCCGAGCAGTGGTACAGCGTTGGCGACATGCGCAAGGCGTTGATCTTCGCCATCCGGGCACGCGGCAAGCTGCCCCAGGGCGGCCCGGACTGGGAACGGGCAAGCGATATCGTTGGCGCTGCGGGACCGCAGGCAGCAGAGCAGCGGAGAGGCTAACATGCGGGCGTTTGTGATCACCTTGGCCGGCGCGATCGGCGGCGCGGCGCTGGCCGTGGCCATCATTCTGACGTTGGCGCAGAACGGCCGGATGCCGATCAACGACCGGCAGATGCAGGTCTATATGATGACACATCCCGAGCTGGCGGCCGCAATGATGGGCCGCCACCAGCAGATGGAAGAACTCAAGGCGCAGGCCGAGAAGGATTCTGCGCTGCGCAAGATTGGCAAAGCCGCCTATTTCGATCCAAAGGTCGCGTTCGTGACCGGGCCGGTGGATGCCAAGAACACGCTGGTGGAATTCTATGACTATGACTGCCCCTATTGCCGCGCTTCTGTTCCCGCGGTGAAGAAATATTATGAGGCGCACAAGAACGACACCCGCTTCTCCTTCATTGAATTTCCCATCAAGGAACTGCACGGTCCCAGTGCCATCCTGGCAGCGCATGCCTCGCTGGCGGCGCGCAAGCAGCCAGACAAGTACATGGACTTCCATTTCCTGCTGCTGGGCGAGGAAGGCGCTATCACCGAAGAGATTATTTATGCCGATGCCACCAAGGCCGGCCTGGATATCGCCAAGCTGAAGGCCGACATGAAGGATCCGGAGATTCCCAAGTCGCTGGAAGCCTCGATCGCCCTGGCGCGCAAGACCGGCATTGACGGCACGCCCACCTTCATCATGAACGGCAGGCTCAGGCCCGGCATGGTGGACGGGGACAGCCTGGCCGACGAAATGAAGAGCTAGATCTGCCCAGACTCTAGATCAGTCCGCTCAGCGGGCTGGACGGATCGGCGTAGGCCTTCTTCGGCATGCGGCCTGCCAGCCAGGCTTCGCGGCCCGCCTGGACCGCCAGCTTCATGGCATGGGCCATTTTCACCGGATCACGGGCATGGGCGATGGCGGTGTTGGTGAGGACCGCGTCGCAGCCAAGCTCCATCGCCACCGCCGCGTCGGATGCCGTGCCGATGCCGGCATCGACCACGATCGGCACTTTCGCATCCTCGATGATCATGCGGATGTTCACGGTAGATTGGATGCCCATGCCCGACCCAATGGGGGACGCCAGCGGCATGATCGCGACTGCGCCGACATCTTCCAATCGCTTGGCCATCAGGGGATCATCGCTGGAATAGACCATCACCTGGAAGCCGTCCTTGGCCAGCATCTCGGTGGCGCGAAGGGTTTCGATCATGTCGGGATAGAGCAGCTTCTTCTCGCCCAGCACTTCCAGCTTGACCAGGGTCCAGCCGCCGGCCTCGCGCGCCAGGCGCAGGGTTCGCACGGCATCCTCGCCCGTGAAGCATCCGGCTGTATTGGGCAGGTAGGTCACTTTCTTGGGGTCGATGAAATCCACCAGCATGGGCTGGCTGGGGTCGGAGAGGTTCACGCGGCGCACCGCCACAGTCACGATCTCTGCGCCTGACGCGGCCAGCGCGGCGGCGTTCATCGCATAATCCTTGTACTTGCCGGTGCCGATGATCAGGCGCGACTTGAAGGTCCTGCCGGCCACCACGAATGGCTTGTCTTCACGGGGAAGGTCTACCGGCGCGTTGCCGCCGCCGATGAAATGCACGATTTCCAGCCGGTCGCCATCGCTGACCTGGACCTGGTCATAGGCCCCGCGGGGCACGATCTCCAAGTTGCGCTCCACCGCGATCTTGGCCGGGTCCAGCCCCAGGCTTTCCAGCAGTCCACGCAGACTGCCCGGCTGATCCAGCTGCCGTGCCTCGCCATTCAGGGTAATTTGCATTGCCATCAGACTGTGACCTTAAGCATTTCCGTATCGTGCCGGGAGAGATTATAAGGCTTGAATCGCTTTCGCCCACGGAAAGTCTATGGCAAAAAATACAAGCAAATCCAAGACCTTACCTATATATATTCTCAACGGTCCCAATCTCAATTTGCTGGGGCATCGTGAGCCGGAGGTTTATGGCACCACCACCTTGGCGCAGATCGAGAAAATGTGCGCCGACCAGGCCGCCAGCCACGGCCTTTCCATCATCTTCCACCAGTCCAACCACGAAGGCGAAATCGTGGACCAGCTGCAGGAAGCCCGCACCAGCGGCAGCGCCGTGATCATCAATCCGGCCGGCTACGGCCATACCTCCATCGCCATCCTGGATACCATCCAGGCGCTGAAGATTCCGGTGATCGAGGTACATCTGTCCAACATTCACAAGCGCGAGCCCTTTCGCCACCTGTCCTATGTCTCCAAGGGGGCGACCGGCATCATCATGGGCCTGGGTGCACAGGGTTACCTGCGCGCCGTGGATGCGATCGCCCAAATTCTCAAGGTATCGAAATGAAAAAGAAAAAAGCGCCTGCCAAAGCCGTCGCCGCCAAGACGTCTGCTCCCAAGGCCGCGGCCAAGCCCGGCGTAGATGCTGCGGCCGTGCGCGAGCTGGCCAAGCTTCTGAAGGAAACCGGCCTCACCGAAATCGAGATCGAGCATAACGGCGCGCGCATTCGCGTCAGCCGCGGCGCCGTTGCCGCGGTCGCTTCTGCTCCGTCCGCCCCGGCGCCGGTTGCCGCAGCGCCGACACCGGCTGCACCTGCTGTGCCTTCCGGCCCCGCCGCCGGTTCGGTCCCCTCACCTATGGTCGGCACCGTCTATTTGTCGCCGGAGCCGGGCAAGCCCGCCTTCATCAGTGTCGGCAAGACCGTAAAGGCCGGCGACACGCTGTTCATCGTGGAAGCCATGAAGACCATGAATGCCATCACCGCACCGCATGGCGGCACGGTGAAGGAAATCAATGTCGGCGACGGCAGCCCTGTCGAGTTCGGCCAGACGCTGGCCGTTATCGCCTGATGTTCGACAAGATTCTCATCGCCAATCGCGGCGAAATCGCCCTTCGCGTGATCCGCGCCTGCAAGGAGATGGGCATCTCCACCGTGGCGATTCACTCCACGGCCGACAGCGACGCCATGCATGTGCGCCTGGCCGATGAAAGCGTCTGCGTTGGCCCGCCCGCGGCCAGCGCGTCCTACCTGAACATTCCGGCCATCATCGCGGCCTGCGAGATCACCGGCGCCGAGGCCATCCATCCCGGCTATGGCTTCCTGTCCGAGAACGCCAAGTTCGCCGATATCATCAAGGAACACGGCCTGACCTTCATCGGGCCGACGCCCGAGCATATCCGCATGATGGGCGACAAGATCACCGCCAAGCAGACGGTCAAGGAGCTGGGCATCCCTACCGTGCCGGGATCAGACGGCGAAGTCAGCGACGCCGATGCGGCGCGCGTGGCCGAGGAGATTGGCTATCCGGTATTGATCAAGGCCACCGCCGGCGGCGGCGGGCGCGGCATGAAGGTGGCGCAGACCGCGGCCGACCTGTCCATGGCGCTCTCCACTGCGCGCCATGAAGCCAAGACTGCGTTCGGCAATGACACGGTCTACATGGAAAAGTACCTCCAGAAGCCGCGGCACATCGAAATCCAGATCCTCGCCGACATTCACGGCCATGTCGTGCATCTGGGCGAGCGTGACTGCTCCTTGCAGCGCCGCCACCAGAAAGTGTGGGAAGAAGCCGGCAGCCCGGCGCTGAACGCACAGGAACGCGACGACATCGGCGGCGTTGTTACCAAGGCGCTCAAGAAACTGGGCTATCTGGGCGCCGGTACCATTGAATTCCTGTATGAGGATGGACGATTTTATTTCATCGAGATGAATACCCGCCTGCAGGTGGAGCATCCGGTGACCGAAGCCATCACCGGCATCGACATTGTGCGCGAACAGATCCGCATCGCGAGCGGCGCGCCGCTGGGCTTCACCCAGAAGGATATCGTGTTCGAGGGCCACGCCATCGAATGCCGCATCAATGCGGAAAACCCCTTCACCTTCCGCCCCTCCCCCGGCACCATCGAGCAGTTTCACACACCTGGTGGCCTGGGCGTGCGCTTCGACAGCGCGATCTATTCCGGTTATCGCATCCCGCCTTATTACGACAGCCTGGCCGGCAAGCTGATCGTGCATGCCAAGAATCGCAACGAATGCCTGCTGCGCCTGCGCCGGGCGCTGGACGAGCTGGTGGTGGGCGGCATTGAAACCACCATCCCCCTGTTCCAGAAATTGGTGCGCGAGCCGGACATCATCAACGGCGATTACTCGATCCACTGGCTGGAGAAGTATCTCGCAAGCCTGGGTTATTAATCGCGGCTTTGCCACACGGTGGTACTAGGCCCGCGCCCCATTCCGGGCTAGAGTTCCTTCATACGCTGGGAGGAATTTCATGGGCTTTCTCGACAAGTACGCATCGCAGATCCTGGGCATCACCCGCATCGTGGCGGGACTTATTTTTCTTGAGCATGGCACGATGAAGCTGTTGGGCTTTCCGCCCGGCATGAGCCCGCCCATGTTCTCCATGGGCTGGAACGCAGGCGCCATCGAACTGATTGCCGGCACCTTGATCGTGCTGGGGCTGTTCACCCGGGTGGCGGCATTCATTGCTTCGGGCGAAATGGCGTTTGCCTATTTCCTGGGACATTATCCCAAGGCCTTTTTCCCGGCCCAGAATGGCGGTGACGCGGCCATCCTGTTCTGCTTCCTGTTCCTGTATCTTGCGGCGGCCGGCCCCGGCAGCTTCGCGCTGAACCGGAAATAAGCTGCACGGCCATCTTGGAATTAACGCGCGACGGCCCCGCCGCCGCGCGTTATTCTTTTGGCATGCACGGAACGCCGCCCCTGACGCCGGATATCCTGTTGCGCGCCTATGCGCAGGGGCTTTTCCCCATGGCGGAGCGACGCGGCGATCCCGACCTCTACTGGGTATCGCCGGAAAAGCGCGGCATCATCCCGCTTGATGATTTCCATGTGCCGCGGCGACTGGCGCGCACGGTGCGTTCTGGGCGCTTCGCGGTGACCTTCGATCAATGCTTCGCCGACGTGATGCAGGCCTGTGCTTCGCCGGCGCCAGGACGCGAAGAGACCTGGATCAATGACGAGATCCTGCGCCTCTACATCGCACTGCATGTCAGTGGCCACGCCCATTCGGTGGAATGCTGGCGCGATGGCGTGCTGGTGGGCGGCCTTTATGGCGTTCGGCTGGGTGCGGCTTTTTTCGGCGAGAGCATGTTCAGCTGCGAACGTGACGCGAGCAAGGTGGCACTGGTCTGGCTGGTACATGCGCTCCGCAGTGGCGGCTTCACCCTGCTGGACACGCAGTTCCTGACCACGCACCTCGCCGGATTTGGGGCGATGGAAGTACCGCGCGAACAATATCTGGCATTGCTGAACCAGGCGCTGGGGCATGAGGCGACCTGGCCGCGCCTCTAGCCGCTCGCCTCCTTTCACAGGTCCACCGGACCTGCTCGCGCGCTAACGCGCGCCGGGGCTGTTACTGCCCTGCGCCTTCGGGCAAGGCCTGCATCTGTTCCTTGTCGGACGAATCCGGTGCGGCCACCTTGACCTGCGCAGTGGTGTTGGCGGCAACAGTGGCAGCGTTGTTGTTGCAGCCCAGCACCCATACGTCATAGAGCGGATGCTCCACGGCATTGAGGCCAGGGCTGGAGCCATACATCCAACCGGAGAAGATGCGACGCGGCGGCTGGTCGGGACGGTGATCTTCGATCTGCACGAAAGCCGCAGTTTCCGGGGTCTCGCTGGCGGGTGTCGAATAGCAGAAGCGCGCGGTGATGGTGAGGGTCGCAAACTGCACTGGCTTGCCGATGGGTGCGGTAATGCTGGTGGGGCGGCCGGTGATCTTGTCCAGACCCAGCATCTTGAGCGATGTGCCGCCCTGCGGCGTAATTTGCTGCGGCGATACCACATCCGCGCCGGCCGATGCGGTACTGGGTGGCGGCGGCTCGGGGATGATGATTTTTTGCGCGCTTTGCGCCAGCGCGGCGCCTTCGACCGCGAGCGGCAGCAGCGCGACGAGCAGAAGCTTTCTCAAGGTCCGTCGCCCAGGGCTTGCGGAGTGGCGGGCTTGGGCGCAGAGGAACCGCCCCCACCGCCCATGACGCGTCCGGCCAGGCTCATCAGGTCCGTGGCATTTGCGGCCTGGGTGTTTTCGATCGAACCACCCGGCGCAATCATGGCGTCGTCGCCGCCCGGCGTGATGGAGAGATAGGAACTGCCCAGGATGCCCGACGACGTGATCATCATCGAACTGTCAGTCGGCAGCTTGATGTCGCTGCGGACATTCATGTGCACGGTGACGAGATAGTTGTTTGGGTCCAGCACCATGTCAGACACTGAGCCGACCTTGATACCAGAAATCCGCACATCGGTGCCGATACCCAGACCGTCCACCTTGGGCAGGCGCGCCAGGACTTCATAGCCCGACAGGCTGCCCGATCCGGTGCGCATGTAGGTGAACGCAAGAAAGCCGACCGCAACGGCCACCACGATCGCGCCTATGACAGTTTCGGCAATATTGTTCTGCTGCATCGCTTTGGAACTCACTGGAGCACACTCAATTCGTCAGGCATTCAGTCAGGCTTCCACGCCTGATAGTCGCCAGTGGCCGGCGGCCGGGCGCCACCCTTGCTGAGGCTGCCGCTGGGCTTATAGGCGCCCTCGGTGCCGGTGAGATTTGGCTGATGCGGCTGCTCGAAGTCACGCACCTTGAATGGCGCGCGGGTTGGCGGCTCGGCATAGGTGTGGTGCATCCAGCCATGCCAATCCGGCGGCACGCGGCTGGCTTCCACGGTGCCGTTATAAACGACCCAGCGGCGCGAACCGTCCTTGTTCTGGTAGTAGCGGTTGCCAAAATCGTCGGTGCCGACGGGCTGGCCGGACAGCCGGGTGGTCAGCAGCGTCCCCCAGGTCGCTGAGTTCCACCAGGAAAAGATCATCTTGAAGAGAGACATATGGCTGCTCGCGGAATCGTTGGCGACTATAGGGCGGGGGCGGGGTTTGCGCCAATGCCGCAGTGCGTCAGGCTGTGCCTTTTTCACTTATCCCCAAACCGCCCCAAGGGGCAGAAGATGCTGTGGTGCAATCTCGCGAAATATATTTCGGAGGCTTAATTCCCAGCCCGCTTGACTCGCGGCTTTTTGGGCTGATCCACAACTACCAGTGCTTGTGTTTAGGGATTTGGTAACCACTATTTGCTTGCGCCACCCTTTCCGCCGTGTCCATACTTTGGGCCAGTCACCTGCGTGACCACCACATCTGGCGAGCCACCCCGCCGCGAAAGGCAACTTTTGCGGGCGGGAAACCGTCCCCGGAACGGTGCTGCAGGAGGGCTGGGGCCGAGTTTCAACACGCAATTTTCGGGATCTGAGCCATGCGTATTCCCCGCCATTTCACGGTCGAAGGTCATTCGCCCTATGAGGGCATCGCCTTCCGCGGCGCCGCCAGCGAGATCCGCAATCCGGATGGTTCCATCGTCTTCAGCCAGAACGATATTGAAGTGCCTGAGGCCTGGAGCCAGGTGGCAAGCGACGTTCTGGCCCAGAAGTATTTCCGCAAGGCGGGCGTGCCCAAGGCCCTGAAGCCGGTCCCCGAGGAGGGCGTTCCGGAATTCCTGTGGCGCAAGCAGTCCGCCACCAAGGAGAGCAAGGAGACCACCGGTGAGAAATCCGCCAAGCAGGTGTTCGACCGCCTGGCCGGCACCTGGGCCTATTGGGGATGGAAGGGCGGCTATTTTGACGCCGAGTCCGACGCCCAGGCCTTCTATGACGAGCTATGCCATATGCTGGCGTCGCAGAAATGCGCGCCCAACTCTCCGCAATGGTTCAATACCGGTCTGCATTGGGCCTATGGCATCGATGGCCCCGGCCAGGGCCATTACTATGTCGATCACAAGAGCGGTCGCCTGACCAAGTCGGCGTCCGCCTACGAGCATCCCCAGCCGCATGCCTGCTTCATCCAGAGCGTCAAGGACGACCTGGTGAACGAAGGCGGGATCATGGACCTTTGGACGCGCGAGGCGCGCCTGTTCAAGTATGGGTCCGGCACGGGCACCAATTTCTCGCCGCTGCGCGGCCAGGACGAAAAACTGTCGGGCGGTGGAAAATCCTCCGGTCTGATGAGCTTCCTGAAGATCGGCGACCGCGCTGCTGGCGCCATCAAGTCGGGCGGCACCACACGCCGTGCGGCCAAAATGGTGATCGTGGACATCGACCATCCCGATATCGAGGATTTCATCGACTGGAAGGTGATCGAGGAGCAGAAGGTTGCAGCCTTGGTGACGGGCTCCAAGCTTGCCGAACGGCACCTGAAAGCTGTGCTGAAGGCTTGCGTCAACTGCGAGGGTTCGGGCGGCGACTGTTATGACCCGCTCAAGAACCCGGCGCTGCGCCGCGAGATCAAGTCAGCGCGCAAGTCCCTGATCCCCGACAATCTGATCGAGCGCGTGATCAGCTTTGCGCGACAGGGTTTCAAGGATATCGATTTTCGCACCTATGACACCGACTGGGACAGCGAGGCCTATACTTCGGTCGCCGGCCAGAATTCCAACAATACCGTGCGCGTCACCGATGCCTTCCTGAAAGCGGTGCAGGAAGACGGCGACTGGCAGCTGACCAACCGGGGCAACGGCAAGGTCGCGCGCAACATCAAGGCGCGCGAATTGTGGGACAAGGTGAACTATGCCGCCTGGGCCTGCGCCGATCCGGGCATCCAGTTCCACACATCCATCAACGACTGGCACACCTGCCCGGCCGGCGGCGAAATTCGCGCCAGCAATCCGTGCAGCGAATACATGTTCCTGGACGACACCGCCTGCAACCTGGCGTCGCTGAACTTGATGCAGTTCCGCAAGGGTGAAGGCGTCAAGACCTTCGACGTCGAAGCCTTCGAACATGCCGTGCGGCTGTGGACCATGGTGCTGGAAATCTCGGTGCTGATGGCGCAGTTCCCCAGCAAGGAGATCGCGCAGCTTTCCTATGACTACCGTACCCTGGGGCTCGGTTTTGCCAATATCGGCGGGCTGCTGATGAGTGCCGGCGTGCCTTATGACAGCCGCGAGGGCCGTGCCATTGCGGGCGCGATTTCCGCACTGATGACGGGTGTGTCCTATTCCACCAGCGCGGAAATGGCCAGCGAGCTGGGAGCCTTCCCCGAATATGCCGCCAACAAGGACGCCATGCTGCGGGTTGTCCGCAACCATCGCCGCGCCGCCCTTGGCGAGGACAAGGGCTATGAGAAGCTGGCCACCCTGCCCGTGCCACTGGACCTGAAGGCGATTGACGACAATGTGCTGGCCGAAGCGGCCAAGCGCGCCTGGAACGATGCGCTGAAGCTTGGCAAGGAGCATGGCTTCCGCAATGCCCAGGCGACCGTGATCGCGCCGACTGGCACTATTGGACTGGTGATGGATTGCGACACCACCGGCGTTGAGCCCGATTTCGCGCTGGTGAAGTTCAAGACCCTGGCGGGTGGCGGCTATTTCAAGATCATCAACCGCTGTGTGCCTGAGGCGCTGGCGAACCTCGGCTATGGCCAGGCAGAGATCGACGCCATCGTTGCCTATGCCGTGGGTCACGGCACCCTGGAAGACTATCAGGGGCGCATCAACCAGGACGCACTGGAGGCCAAGGGCTTCGGCGACGAACAGATTGGCGAGATCGAGGCGGCGCTGGAAGCAGCTTTCGATATTCGTTTCGTGTTCAACAAGTACACACTGGGGACCAAGTTCTGCACCGAGGTGCTGAAACTGGACGCGGCCCAGATGGACGCGCCGGACTTCGACATGCTGAAGGCGCTGGGCTTCAGCCGCGCCGACATCGACGCCGCCAACCTGCATGTTTGCGGGGCCATGACGCTGGAAGGCGCGCCGTACCTGAAGGAACAGCATCTGGCGGTGTTCGACTGCGCCAATCCCTGCGGCCGTACCGGCAAGCGGGCGCTGAGCGTGGAAAGCCATATCCGCATGATGGCGGCGGTGCAGCCCTTCATCTCGGGCGCGATCTCCAAGACCATCAACATGGCCAACAGTGCCTTGGTGAAGGATTGTGGCGAAGCCTATATGCTGTCCTGGAAGCTGGGACTGAAGGCCAATGCGCTGTATCGCGACGGCTCCAAGCTGTCGCAGCCGCTAGCCAGCCAGGTCTTTGCCTTTGCCGATGCCGAGGAAGACGAGCTGGAAGCGCCGCGCGCGCCCCCGCAGCAGACGGTCGTCACCGAGCGCATTGTCGAGCGTGTGATCGAGAAGGTGCGCAGTCATGAGCGCGAGCGCCTGCCCCATCGCCGCAAGAGCTATACCCAAAAAGCCAGCGTGGGCGGCCACAAGGTCTACCTGCACACCGGCGAGTATGAAGACGGCCGGCTGGGCGAAATCTTCATCGACATGCACAAGGAAGGCGCCGCCTTCCGCAGCCTGATGAACAATTTCGCCATCGCCATCTCGGTCGGCCTGCAATATGGCGTGCCGCTGGAGGAGTTCGTGGACGCCTTCACCTTTACCCGGTTTGAACCGGCGGGCCTGGTGATCGGCAACGACTCCATCAAGAACGCCACCAGCGTGCTGGACTATATCTTCCGCGAACTGGGTGTTTCCTATCTGGGCCGCAGCGACCTTGCCCATGTCGTGCCGGCGCAGGACGAGGATCTTGGCAAGGACAACAGCGGCGCAGCACAGGAAGTGGCAATCACCCGGCTGGCCTCTGCCGGCTATCTGCGCGGCCGGACCCAGATGGCGGTGGTGCGCGGTGGCGCAGCGCCCAAGATGCTGGCACATGACGAGGAAGAGCACGAACAGTTCGGCAGCTTCGAGGCCGATAATGACACGCAAGATGAAACCCTGGACCTGTCGGAAATTCGCGCCAGTGTCGAAGCCACGCTCAGCACGGTCAATGCACAAGTCGCCCACCTGGAAGCGGCCATGAACCCGAAGGCGGCAGCGCGCGAGACCCGCGCGGTGCGGGCGGCGGAGGCGCGGCTGAAGGGCTTCGAGGGCGACAATTGCGGTGCTTGCGGCAACTTCACCTTGGTGCGTAACGGCACCTGCATGAAGTGCAACACCTGCGGCTCGACTTCGGGCTGTTCATAAGCGCGATAGGGTCCCGACTTATCGCCAGGATGTTTCAGGGCGCGAGGGAAACTCTCGCGCCCTTTGCCGTAAACAGGGCATGGCCTGTGTGCAATCCAGCGTTCTCGCGCAGGTGATCTAAGACCCGGCAACCTGCGCACGACGTTTCGTGACAGCCTCGAATTCGAGGCGTTGGGCGCATGGAGCCCGGGATTTTTCAGGAACTCCCGGCGTTTTGCCCGGAGCTTCGGGCCACCACAAACCGGGATTTACGGATTGGTAAGCCCGCTGGGCCAACCTTGCAGGCATGAAAGCCGTTTTCGTCCTTGTCGCCCTCCTGGGTATCGCCCTTTCCTCGCAGTCCGCGGGCGCGGCGGACCCCGCCGCTGTTGCCAAGCTCCATGGCGGCATCGTGGACTGCGTAGGTTGTGACCTGCGCGGTGCCGATCTGACCAACACCTGCGTCAAGGAACATGACCTGCACGGCGCCGATTTCACCGGAGCCAACGCCACCTTGATGTGCATGTCGTTTGCGAATTTCACCAATGTCAGCTTCCGCGGAACCGAACTTTCCGCCGCCAACCTGGCGGGCGCGAAAATGGACGGCGCCGACCTGACAGGCGCCAAGACCTCCATAACCTCGTTCCTGGGCACCGATCTTCGCAAGGTGAAGGGGCTAACCCAGAAACAGCTGGACGTGGCCTGCGGCGACGCCAGGACCCAGCTTCCGCCGGGCCTTCGCATCCACACCTGCCAGTGATCAGCCTTGCTGCGACTGGACCGCGCGGCGAAAGCCCAGCGGATCGTTGATCAGGCTGAACGGCTCCCGGGTACCGCCGGTGCCGTTCACGATGATGGTGCCGTAGCCCAGCATCCGCGCAAAGATGTCCTGCGCCACTTCCACAGATTCCACTTTCGACATGTTGAGCTCGATGGTCCGGCGCGAGATCCAGCCGGTCTTGATGATGACTCGACGATTGGTGACGGCGAACTCGCTGGACCATTGCCGAATCCAGGCGCCGACCAGCATCAGCATTCCCGCGCCCAGCACGGCCAGCCCCCCGGCAGGCATGGCGAAGATGCCCAGCGCGATTCCCGCCACGACAATCAGGGCCGGCGACAGAAAGATGATTGCGTGCTGCTGCGTCTGGTAGACGACCTGCTCGTTCGGCAACATGTTGCCTTCGACGTAGCTGGCCACTATTCCGCCGCTTCCTTTAAGGGTGACGGCTTCCAGCGCAGCACGGGCTTGCGGGCGGCCGCCGTCTCGTCGAGGCGACGACGCGGCGCCAGATGCGGCGCGCCGGCGAAACGCGCCGTCTGGCCGGACTTAGCCTCGGTGGCCAAGGTGTGCAGAACGTGGATGAAGCGGTCCAGAGACTCCTTGGATTCGGACTCGGTGGGTTCAATGAGCATCGCGCCATGGACCACCAGCGGGAAATACATGGTCATGGGGTGATAGCCCTCGTCGATCATGGCCTTGGCGAAATCCAAGGTGGTGACACCGGTATTTTCCAGGAAGCTGTCGTCGAACAACGCTTCGTGCATGCAGGGTCCGTCACCGAACGGCGCGGTCATCACGTCCTTGAGCGAAGCCAGCACATAGTTGGCGGACAGCACCGCATCTTCGGACGCCTGGCGCACGCCGTCGCGGCCGTGGCTGAGCATATAGGTCAGCGCGCGGCTGAACATGCCCATCTGGCCGTGGAAGGCGCACATGCGGCCAAAGGGCTTGGCACCTTCCGGCACCGCGCCCTGGTCTTCGATGAGACGCAGGCCCTTGCCGTCGGCCACCAGCAGCGGCACCGGGGCATAGGCCGCCAGACGTTCCGACAGCACCACCGGACCGGCGCCGGGGCCGCCGCCGCCATGAGGCGTGGAAAAGGTCTTGTGCAGGTTGATGTGCATGGCGTCGATGCCCAGATCGCCGGGCCGCACCTTGCCGGCGATGGCGTTGAAGTTGGCGCCATCGCAATAGAAATAGGCGCCCGCCTCATGCACCGCCTTCGCGATATCGACGATCTCGCCTTCAAACAAGCCGCAGGTGTTGGGATTGGTCAGCATGATCGCCGCCACGTCCGGACCCAGCTTGGCCTTCAGGGCTTCGGCATCGACGCGGCCATTGGGCTTGGCGGGCACCTCGTCCACCGTGAAGCCGGCAAAGGCAGCGGTGGCGGGATTGGTGCCATGGGCTGATTCCGGCACCAGGATGCGACGGCGACTTTCGCCCCGCGCCGCGATGGCAGCACGGATCGCCAGAAGACCACACAGTTCACCATGGGCGCCGGCCTTGGGCGACATGGCCACGGCGGGCATGCCGGTCAAGGTCGTCAGCCAGTTCATCAGGCTGGAAATCACTTCCAGCGCGCCCTGGGTGGTGGATTGGGGCGCCAGTGGATGCAGGTCGCCAAAGCCCG
>JBBQHU010000052.1:0-18842 GCA_038324265.1 Micropepsales bacterium
TATCCGGTCTATACCATCTGTGGCCGGGTCATCGACATGACGGCGCTGAACGACCAGCATTATGGCGGCCTGATCATCTGGCTGCCGGGAACCCTGACCAGCTTTGCGGCCATGATCGTGGTGCTGGTGACCATGCGTCTGAATGAAGAGAGGGCAGAACGTGAAAACGCACAAAGCGAAATGGCTTAGCCTGGCGCTGTTGCTGGCAATGGCCGCCCCGGCCAGCGCCGCGCCGTTCGAAATCAGCGGCGCCTGGTTTCGGGCGCTGCCGGGCACGCTGCCGGCGGGTGGCTATTTCACCGCCCGCAACAATACCGGCCGGGATGTCGCCATTACCGGCGCACAGGCTGATGGCTGCGGCATGCTGATGATCCACCGCTCCAGCAACAAAAGCGGGGTGAGCAGCATGGACATGGTGGACCGGGTGGCAGTGCCCGCGGGCGGCAAGGTCAGCTTCGCGCCCGGCGGCTATCACCTGATGTGCACGGACGCGAAGCTGAAGATCGGTACGAAAGTGCCGGTGCTGCTGAAACTCTCGGACGGCTCGGCGATCGCGGTGGCGTTTGCCGTCAAGGGCGCGACCGGGAAGTAGCCACCCTGGACGGCCACTGCGCTACTGCGCGTCTTCCTTCTGCAGGTCCGTGAACGACACATGGCAATGACCGCCATGCTTCTGGAAGTAGCGCTGGTGATGCTCCTCCGCCTTCCAGAAGGTGGGGGCGGGTTCGATCTGGGTCACCACCGGGGTCTTCCACTTGCCGCTGGCGTCCACCGCCTGCTTGCGCTCCTCCGCAACGCGCTCCTGTTCCAGGCCGTGGGTGAAGATCACCGACCGGTACTGGGTGCCGACATCCGGCCCCTGGCGGTTGCGGGTGGTGGGATTGTGCATGCGAAAGAACAGGTCCACCAGGGTGCCGTAATCCACCCTGGCCGGGTCAAAGGTCACTTCCACCACTTCGGCATGGTTGGTGTCGCCATTGCAGACCTGCTTGTAGCTCGGGGCCTCGGTCAGGCCGCCGGCATAGCCGCTCTGCGCATTGCTCACGCCGGGAACCTGCAGGAAGAAGTCTTCCACGCCCCAGAAACAGCCCGCGCCGAACAGTGCTTTTTCCATGATCTGATCTCCCGAGTTAGCCGTGCATAATACGCGCAATACGCAGACCGGTTACATGGGGAGGGAAGCGTGCGTGTGCCAGCCCCAGACGCTATAGAGGCGCATGAATTTTCCGATGCCTGAGATCCTGTTCGACCGGCTGTACCGGCCGCAGGTCCCTGCCTGGGGCTGGACCGTGCTGGCTGGGGCGGCGCTGCTGGCTGGCACGGGCGCCATCGCCTGGCAACATCCCTGGGCCGGCGGCGGGCTGTTGCTGGTAGGGTTTTTGACCGACGGGATGGGGCAGGCGACGGCCCGCCGGACGGGCACCCGTGTGCCTGCGCTGCTGCCGCCCGGTCTGTTGCTGGTGCCATTCGGCTTCGCCCTGGCCCAGCCGGAGCGGGCGCTGGCGGCGATGTTTCTGCTGTTCTCCCTGAGCATCCTGGCTTGGGTCGGGGACCGGCGGGTGCGGCTGATCCATTGGCTTGTTGCCACCGGATTGCTGCTCGCCTGCCTGTTGCCAGATCACTTTAGCCTTCTGGCCTATCTTCTTGGAATTTCATGCTTTGCCAAGGCAGGGCAGGGGATCGCGAGGCGGTCATGAAGGTCATTATTGTCGGCGCCGGCGTGGCCGGCCTGTCCATCGGTTGGCGGCTATTGCGAGATGGTTGCAGTGTCACCATTCTGGATCGCGCCCAGCCTGGACGGGGCGCGACCTGGGCCGCCGCAGGGATGCTGGCCGTCACCGCCGAGATGGAAGACGCGCCAGAGGCGGAGCGTCAGCTCGCCCTGGCAGCCAATGCGCTTTGGCCCGATTTTGCCGCCGAGCTGGAACAGGCCAGCGGCCGGTCCATCGACTACTGCCGCGCCGGCGCCTTGATGTTGGCAGCAGACGCGGAAGAGCTGGAGGCGATGCGCCCGCGTGGGCCGGTGCTGGATGGGGCGGGGGTGTCCGCGCTCGCCCCGATGCTGTCCAACCCGGCCGGCGCGCTGTGGACTGCCGATGAGGGCCTTGTCGATACCCGCGCACTGGGCCGGGCCCTCGCGGACGCGGTGCTGCGGGCCGGCGGTACTATCCTGTCGGGCGAAGCGGCGGTGCGAATGGATGGCCACACCGTGCTGACGCCCTATGGCGGCTATACGGCCGATGCTGTGGTGCTGGCAGCGGGCGCCTGGAGCGGGCAGTTGGCGAACGTCCCCATCACCCCGATCAAGGGCGAGATCATCGCCCTGGTGCCGCCGCCGGGGGCGGCGCTGCCCAAACCGATGATCTGGGGCAATGGCATCTACATGGTACCGCGTGCAGGTCGGTTGCTGGTCGGCGCCACGGTCCAGGAGGCCGGTTTTGACACCACTGTCACCGAAGCGGCCCGCCGCCATCTGCGCCAGCGCGCCGAAAGCCTGATCCCGTCCTTGCGCGACTGGACCGTGGGCGAGCATTGGGCCGGTCTGCGCCCCAAGAGTCCGGACGGGCTGCCGCTGCTGGGGCCCGGCCCCATGCCGAACCTGTTCATCGCCGGCGGCCAATATCGCAACGGCATCCTGTTCGCCCCCGCCATCGCGCGGATGATGGCCGACCTGGTCCAGGGACAGGGCGCTGTCATTGCAGATTTCGATCCCCGACGTTTTGCCTAGGAGATTTTCATGACCGACTTCGCCGTGGACCCCGTCATTGTCTCGCTGACCCGCAAGCTGGCGGACTGGCCGCTCTGCCGGGTGTTTCTCTACAATGACAGCCGCTACCAGTGGGGGCTGCTGGTGCCGCGTCGGCCTGGTACCGTGGAAATGTGCGACCTGTCGGCCGAGGACCAGCAGCAGCTGATGGCGGAAATCGTGCAGTTGTCGAACCTGATCCGCCCGCTGCCGGGCGTGGAAAAGCTCAATGTCGGCAACCTGGGCAACATGGTCACCCAGCTGCATGTCCATGTGATCGGCCGCTACAAGGGCGACCCGGCCTGGCCGGGACCGGTCTGGGGCCACAGCGATCCGGCCCCCTGGCCGGACCCGGCAGTGGCGCCTCTCAGCCTGGCGGTAACCAGCGGTTAACCATAAGCGCGCACAATGGGCCCATGCAGGCAGAAGCCGCAGGGTCAGCAGAACGCGGGGCCGTCGTAGCAGCGCTGAAAAATGCCGCCGCCGCGACGGGATCGGATTTCCATTACCTGCTGGGTACCGCGATGCGGGAATCCAGCCTGAAGTCCAACGCACAGTCCGGCAGCTCGTCGGCTGCGGGGCTGTTCCAGTTCATTGACCAGACCTGGCTGGGGTTGGTGAAGGAACATGGCGCCCAGCATGGCCTGGGCAACTATGCCGCCGCGATCACCAAGGACAGCGATGGCCGCTACCGGGCCGATGCCAGTCAAAAACAGTCCATCCTGGCGCTGCGCAAGGATCCGCAGGCCGCAGCTTTGATGGCGGGGGAATATGCCAAGTCCACTGGCGGCCACATGCGCGCTGCGCTGGGGCGCGATGTCTGCGGCGGCGAACTCTATGCCGCCCATTTCCTGGGGGCGGACGCGGCCTGCAAGCTGATCAAGCTGGCCGGCAACGATCCGCAGGCCAGCGCGGCAGCGCAATTCCCGCAAGCGGCAAATTCCAACAAGTCGGTATTCTATCGCGCCGATGGCAGCGCCAAGTCGGTGCGCGAAGTTTATGACTGGGCACTGCGCCAGCCCGGGGACACCGGCAGCGTGCGTATTGCCGAACTCCCCGACATCACGCCGCAAAAGACGGTGCAGGCGCAATTCACCGTCGCCAGCGCCCATGACGCGGAAATACAGATGCTGTTGCAGAGTGTGATGAACTGGCAGCCGCGCGGCGGCAGCAGCATGTTCGGGAGCCTGTTCGGCCTGAACGAAAAGCCGCGGACTTCGGCACTGTCGTTCAGTCCCGGACTGTTGGGCCTGCTCTCCGACGCGAGCGAGAAGCAGCGCGGCTAGGGCGCGCCTATTTGGGTTTTTTGCCCAGGATATCTTCCACCCGTGCGTCCAGCTCGGCGCACAGCGCCTGGGCCAGCTTGTCATCGATGGCCTGGATATTCTGTCGGTGGATCACCTGCACGGCATTGACATGGGCGTCGATCAGGCCTGCGGGCACCGCCTGGTTTTCCGGCGTCTCGCCGATCAGCCGCGACAGCGATCCCGCCACCCGCGCAATCAGCGGATAGTTGAAGGTGGGGGCATTGCCCTTGATGTCATGGGCGGCGCGCATCAACCCCGCGCGGGACGCAGCGTCCGGCGACTTGGCATAGCGGGCCCGTGCCGCCGCCAGCGACTTCACGTCATCGGCGATCATGTCGCCGAATTCGCCCTTCAGCGTTTCCATGGCCTGCTCGGCACGTTTCATCGCGGCCATGTCGAGGCCGCCCAGCCCGCCACCGGCCTTGGCCTTGAGCATGTTTGGCGGCATGAAAAGTTCTATCGGTTGTTGGCGTGCCATGGCTTACTCCGCAGCTTCCTGTTTCTTGGTTTCTGCGCGCCGTTCGGGGCCGCGATATTCCTCGGCGCCGCGGCGGCGGCGGCAGGGCCCGAAATAGCCCTGGGTGCGAACAAAGGGACGGGGGCTTTCGATCACCGAAACCAGGCGCGACATCATGGTTTTCACCGACACGGGCTTGGCAATGAATTCGTTGACGCCCGCGTCACGCGCCTCCAACACGCGGTCGAGCGAGGTGTAGCCCGTCAGCAGGATCACCGGCATGAAGGGATTGGGCGACTGGGGATTGGTGCGCAGCATCTTTGCCAGTTCGACGCCGGACATGCCTTCCATCACCCAGTCCAGCACGACGATGTCGGGATTGGATTCCCGGATGACGGTCCAGGCGCGCTGGCCACTGTCGGCTTCATAGATCTGCACCACGCCGAAGGCCTGCAGGATGGTCACGACGAGCTTGCGCATGTGGACATTGTCGTCCACCACCAGAATCTTCAGCCGGTCAAAACGATAGCCGCTCATTGCCCATACCCCTGCGGCCCCGAAACTGAGGCTCGCCATCGAAAGTTACATTAATGGGCATTAACGCTTTGTGAAGCGGGCGGGACACGACGCCGCGGCCTGGAAAATCAGTCGGAAAACTGTTCCGAAAGTATCCGCTCATCCAGGTTATGTCCGGCATCGTACAGCATGGTCATGGAGATGGAGCGGTCTTCGGCCACATCCACGGCGCTGACATCGCGCACTTCGAAATCGTCGGCCACGGCACTGACCGGGCGCTTGGCATTTTCCAGAATCTCAAACCGTACCTTGGACTTGTGCGGCAGCAGCGCGCCGCGCCAACGCCGGGGGCGAAAGGCGGAAATTGGGGTCAGCGCCAGCAGGGCTGCTTCGATCGGCAGGATCGGGCCATGGGCGGAGAGATTGTAGGCGGTGGAGCCCAACGGTGTGCTGACCAGCACGCCGTCGCATATCAGCTCGGAGATGCGCGGCTTGCCGTCCACCATGATGCGTATCTTGGCGGCTTGGCGGGTTTCGCGCAGCAATGACACTTCGTTGAAGGCGCGCGCCTCGGTGATACCCCCGGCGCCATGAGCCTGCATTTTCAGGGGATGGATTTGCGCACGCTCGGCGGCGGCCAGACGCTCCAGCAGTTCGTCCTCGCGGTAGTCGTTCATCAGGAAACCGACGGAGCCCCGGTTCATGCCATAGATCGGCTTTCCCAGTTGCGTAAAGCTGTGCAGGGTCTGCAGCATGAAACCGTCGCCGCCCAAGGCGACGATGACATCGGCGTCCAGCGGTCCGGCATCGGGATGGCGCGCGCGCATTGCGACAAGCGCGTCGGCGGCGTCGGGCGCGGCGGTGAAATGCAGTTTCATGGGATCAACCTAGCACAGCGACACATGTGCCGGGAAAGGGGCTTCCATGCCCTTCAATGAACGGGGGCGTGCAGCGCGTCCATGGCAGTCTGGCGGGTGAAGCCGGTGAAAATGACGTCCGCTTCCTGGGATTCCGAGGTACCCAACGCCACCGAAATGCCGCGCGCCTGGCGCGACAGGTTGAAGACGGTGGGGAAAACGCTGCGGTCAATGCCGGCAGCGCGGCAGGACAGCGCCACGGGGCGGGCACCGCCCTCGTAGAAGGTCTTGCGGAACAGGCCCAATTCCATGTCCAGCAGGCGGGCAAAAGCCAGGTCGAACAGGTCAGTCTGGCCCTGGCTCAGTACGCGCATCAGGAAGCCGGCCTTGAGCTGGCCGGAAGCGGCGAGCTTTTCGATCAGTTTCTGGGCGCTGTCGGCGGGCGGGTCCTTGGGGCCCGGCGGCTCGCTCTGGAGCACCACATTGGCCTGCGACAGGGCCGTGTCCACATTCTGGGAGGACATGTTGTAATTGGTCTTGATGTAGGTCTTCAGCGCGTCGGACACCCATTCGCACATGTTGGTGGCCAACTGGGGCGGCAGGTCGGGGCGCTTGATCAGCGGTTCCTGAAGGCCGGTGAGGGCGCGGGACTTCTGTACCAGCGTCTCATAGGAATAGTTGGAGATCTTGGCCGTGGCGTTGCGCACCAGGGCGACCAGAACGGATTCGACTTCCGATTTGGCCAATGCGTCGGTGACCGGAATGCCGATATTGGGACGACCCGCCACAGCTTCCTGATGACCAATGCCGGATTCGGCGATCATCTTGAGCACGTCCGCTTCGGTGAGCAGCGGGGAATTGATGATCAGTGGCCGCGCCACTTCGATGGAATCGTCCACCAGCAGCAAAATCAGGTCATGCGGCGCGTTGGTGTCTTCGGCCAGGCGCTGGGCCAGGGCGATGCGGATGGCCATTTCGACATCACGGGTCAGGCGCTTGAGGATTTCGCGCATCAATTCGCGCTCGCGGCTGTTCAGCCCGGAGCCCTGGATGCGATAGAGGGAGGCGACGGCGAGATAAATCTCCTCGCGGCTGGCGCCGGAGGCCGGATTCATCGCGAGCTGGGCAAGCCGGCCCATGTCGCTCATGTCGTGTGCAGTAAGCCCCACAAAAAACCCCATGCGTTCTGCAAGTGCCGCTAATGGCGGCCTTTTCCCTGTGGTTTTTATCAGACGGACTGTTAACAGCGGATTAAGTCTCTTGCCTTGGCGGTCCAAAGCGTGTGCCCTTGCGCGCATGACGGCATCGCGTTCGGCGCAATTCCTGCTGGCCCTGGATCAGGGCACCACCTCGACCCGCGCCATCCTGTTCGATGGCCAGGCGCGGCCGCTGGCCAGTCATGCCATTCCCCTGCGTCAGATCTATCCCGCCAATGGCTGGGTCGAACATGATCCGGGCGAGATCTGGCAGGCGGCGTTGGCCTGCTGCCGCGCGGTGCTGAAAGGCGTCGAGGCGCGCGATGTTGCCGGTATCGGTATCACCAACCAGCGCGAAACTTCGCTGATCTGGGACAGACAAACCGGCGCGCCGCTGCACAATGCCATTGTGTGGCAGGACCGGCGCGGCGCGGCGCGCTGTGCGCAACTGAAGACGCGCGGCCTGGAAGCGGGCATCACGCGCAAGACCGGGCTGCTGCTGGATCCCTATTTCTCCGCCACCAAGCTGGAATGGCTGCTGAAGAATGTGAAGGGGCTGAAGGGGCCCCGCAGTGGAGTCGCGAGCCGGAGCGACCACTTTAAAAATATTGCCTTTGGCACGATCGACAGTTGGCTGATCTGGAATCTGACAAAGGGCAGGGTGCACGCCACCGATGTCACAAATGCCTCACGCACCATGCTGTGGAACCTGAAAACGCGCGATTGGGATGCGTCGCTGCTCAAGCTGTTCGGTGTGCCGCGCGCGATGCTTGCCGATGTGCGCGAGAGTTGCGGCGATTTCGGAACGACAGCGCCGCTGCTGCTGGGGGCGCCCATACCCATTCTGGGTGTTGCAGGGGACCAGCAGGCCGCCAGCTTCGGCCAGGCCTGTTTCCGTCCCGGCGATGTGAAATCCACCTACGGCACTGGCTGTTTTGTACTGGTCAATACCGGCAAGACAGTTCCGCGCTCGCGCAACCGGCTGTTGGCGACGGCGCTGGCGCAGAAACAGTATGCGGTGGAAGGCAGCATTTTCATCGCCGGCGCGGTGGTGCAATGGCTGCGCGATGAATTGGGCATCGTCGCCAGCGCGCCTGACACCGCCGCCATGGCCAAGCGCGCCAAACCGGCGGACGGGTTGTATTTCGTCCCCGCCTTCACCGGCTTGGGCGCGCCCTATTGGGATCCGGCGGCGCGCGGCGCAATCCTGGGGCTGACGCGGGACGTGGGCAGATGCGAGATCGTGCGCGCGGCGCTGGATGCTGTCTGCTACCAGACCCGTGACCTGCTGGACGCGATGCGGCGCGACATGAAGGCGGCAGGGCTGACGCGCCTGCGGGCGCTGAAGGTGGATGGCGGGATGGTGGCGAATGACTGGTTCTGCCAGCGATTGGCCGATCTGACGGGGCTGACCGTGGAACGGCCGCGGGTGACGGAAACCACCGCGCTTGGCGCCGCCTATCTGGCAGGGCTGGGGGCAGGGCTGTTCAAAAATGAAAAGGACATTGCCGCGCGCTGGGCTCTGGACCGGCGCTTCAAGCCGGAAATGCTGCGGCGCGAACGCGATAGACTGTATGCAGGCTGGGTTCGCGCCGTCGCGCGCGTGCAGTAGCAACATAATCTGTCTACGGATTAGTGCCGCCGTCGTGAAGCCCGCCTTGTATACACTTGAGAGATTTGTGCAGTTGACAGTCTTTCACGTCACGCCGACAGTCGGCGCATGGTTGGTATCGCTACCATTTCGGAATCCATTCCGCTTTCTATCGGGCGCCGCAAGCCCGACAGCCTGGAGCGATTGAAGCGGGCGGCGCGCAAGCTGTTCGTCGAGCGCGGCTATGATGCCACCCGCCCGCAGGATATTGCGCGTGAGGCGGGACTGGGCCACGGCACCTTTTATCTGCACTATGCCGACAAACGCGCCTGCTTCCTGGGCTTTGTCGAAGATGCGCGCTGCGAGCTGGACGCGCATCTGCGCGCCCATCGCCATCCGGGCCAGACTTTCGAACAGCGCATCGCGGCCAGCCTGCAGGCGATCCACGAATATTCCGACAATCATCCGGGCGTGCTGCGTGTTGCCATGACCGATGAGCGGCTGATCGATGCCGAAGGCGACGAGGCGCGGCCCTTGCTGATGCAATGGGGCAGCGAATGGGCCGAATTGATCGGCGATGCGATCCGCGAAGGCGGCGTCTGTTCCAGCTACGATATCGAGATCATCGGCCAGGCCATTGTCGGCGCCCTGCACCAAAGCAGCCGCGAGGCACATCGGGCGGGACGGGATCGCGCCGCCGTGGTGGAAAATCTGACGCGGTTTCTGACAAGGGCCCTGAAACCGGGCTGACGCCGTTTGTGGCGGCAGGCATTTTCCGCCCGCTGACGGCTGCCCGCGCTCGCCGTCAAGGCGAAAAATTCTCCCGTCGCCGGTTGTGCCCAGGTTGCGGATGGTTCACATTTGTTAAGCAGTCCGCCCCCTGCTGGCGTGGACTGGTGTTGCGTTCCACAAAATCGAAATCACGTCGCCGCGCAAACACTGTCGTTTGCGTCAGCGGTCGCTTGTTGCCGGGGTGTGGGGAGATGGATGACGCGTCACCGCGGGGTGATGCCGCGTGCGCGCGGCCGTCGGCAGACAGGGTGCGCCTGTATCTCTCCCGTCTGTTCCTGCCGCTTGAAAACGAAGTCCTGGTCGCCGATGTCTCGGCCGAAAACCGCGCCTGGCTGTCGGCGCATCTGGGGCCATGCCCATTGCGCGTCGTGCCGCGCGAAGAGCTGGTGGCGGCGGTAAAGGAACGGCATGGCGAAGTCTTGCTGGACAATGCCGTGTTCGGCCTGGCACATCGCTTCCCGCAACTGTCCGCCCGCACGGTGATCACAAGGGCGCAGTCGGTAGTGCTGGGCACGATGACGGCTTTCTGGCTTGCGGTGCTGGTCGCAAGTCCAGTGACGACGGCACGGATCACGGTGACGCTGTTGTCGCTGGCCTTCAGCCTCAGCGGCGCGTTTCGTGTCCTGCTGGCGCTGCTTGCCGGTACCCGCCGGCCATCCGCGCCCGTGCAAATCCCGCACACGTCATTGCCCAGCTATACCATCCTGGTGCCGCTTTATCGCGAAGCGGCGGTGCTTCCCGGCCTGGTGCGCGGGCTGGGCGCACTGGATTATCCGCCCGCGTTGCTCGATATCAAGCTGGTGGTCGAGGAGGATGATTTAGAAACCGTCTCCGCTGCCCGCGCGATGCTGGGCAGCGGTGTGTCTTTCGAGATCATTGAAGTGCCCCCCGGCGGCCCCCGCACCAAGCCCAAGGCTGCGAACTATGCCCTGGCTTTCGCGCGGGGCGAATATCTTGTCGTCTACGATGCCGAAGACCGGCCGGAGCGCGACCAGCTCCAGAAAGCCGTCGCCACATTTCGCGCCAGCTCGCGCCGCACGGCCTGCCTCCAGGCGCGTCTCAATTTCTATAATGCGAACCACAACTGGCTGACGCGGATGTTCGCGCTGGATTATGCGCTGTGGTTCGACACGCTGTTGCCGGGGCTGGACCGCATCGGCGTGCCGATGCCGCTGGGCGGCACTTCCAATCATTTTCGCACTGCTGTGCTGCACGACATCGGTGGATGGGACGCCTTCAATGTTACTGAGGATGCCGACATCGGCATCCGCCTGGCGCAGATGGGCTACCGCGTCTCCATGCTGGATTCCACAACCTTCGAGGAAGCGCCGGTTCGCGTCGGCGCATGGCTGAAGCAGCGCTCGCGCTGGCTGAAGGGTTACATGCAGACCTGGCTGGTGCACATGCGCGATCCCGTGGCGCTGATGCGGCATACCGGCCTGCGCGGCTTTCTCGCTTTCCAGCTTTTCATCGGCGGCGGCGTGGTGTTCGCGCTGGCAAACCCGCCCTTGTGGTTCGCCTTCGTGGCGGCACTGCTGTTGCACTGGTCCAGTGGCGCCGCTGGGCCCGGAGCGCTGATCCCTGGCGCGGGGCTGCTGGCCAACAATGTCCTGCTGACCTACCTGGCGGTGCTGGCGCCGCGCCGACGTGGCTGGGACGAACTGGCGCCCTATGGCCTCACCGTGATCGCCTATTGGGGCTTGGCGTCCGCGGCGGGCTACCGAGGGCTCTGGCAACTGGTGACACGGCCCTTCTTCTGGGAGAAGACGCAGCATGGCGTGACGATGTCGGGATAATGAAAAGCGTTGCACTGCTCTGCGCTATACTGTTCCTGCCCGGCGCCGCCCATGCCGCTGCATGGACGCAGCCGCGCGGCACCTGGCAGACCATCAGCGGCGTGATCCTCAGTGATGCCGATCGCAGTTTTGACGCGGGCGGCCGTGCGGTGACACCGACGCTTTTTGAACGCATTCTGGCGACCACCGATACCGAATACGGGCTGACCAACAGGTTGACCCTGCTGGTGCGCACCGAGACTGCCTATGTCCATACCCGCAATGGTACGTCGCCCGCCTTTACCGTGACCGACAATGCCTTCGAGGGTGGAGCGCGTTTTCGGATTTTGCGCGGGCTCGGCCTTCTGGCGCGGGATGATGTGCTCTCGGTGGAAGTTACCGCGCGCAAGGCGGGCGCATTCAATTTTGCCTATTCCTCCAATGCCACGGCAGGGGGCGAGGATGCCGGTGTGCGGCTGCTGTATGGATCCGGTTTTCGTCTTGCGGGCCATAACGGTTTTGTGAACCTGGAAGCCGGGGAGCGCTGGCTGTCGTGGCCGCGCCCCAGCCAGAGTGTCGTGGACCTGACGGCCGGCCTTTGGCTGAACCGCCGCTGGATGGTGATGGCGCAAAGCTTCAACCTGGTGAGCGGCCCGGCGACAGCGCCCTATGTTCCTTTCCGAACCCACAAGCTGGAGGTCTCGGCCGCGTGGCGAATGTCGCGGCGCTTTACCCTGCAGGCCGGCGCCTTCTTCTCGCCCGCCGGGCGCAACGCGTTGGACGAGCGTGGACTGTGCCTGTCGCTGTGGACCGACTTCTGACTATTGCGCGTACCAGTCCAGCAGCCGCACTTCGATGCCGCTGCCATCCAGAGCCTTCTTGAAGGCTTCGGTGTCCTGGCCCTTGTAGTGGTAAGGGATGACCACCTTGGGGTGGAAGGCCTTGACCGCATCGGCGGCTTCGGTGGGCGTCATGGTGTAGGGCAGGTTCATGGGAATGAAGGCGACATCGATGTTTTTCAGCGCGCGCATTTCCGGCGTGCCTTCGGTGTCACCGGCGAAATAGAAATTCTTGCCGCCGTAATTCAGCACATAGCCATTGCCGCGGCCCTTGTCGTGATAAGGCGCGCCGCTGGGCTGCATGTGGGTGATATTGTACATGGGCACGGCGGTGATCTTGAAGTCACGCCCGCGGGTGCTTTCACCATTGGCCAGCACGCGCGCGCCGGACACGGTTTTCTCCACGGCGGCCGGTGCAATGATGGTGGTGCCGGTCTTGGACAAGGCCGTGATGTCGGCCGGATCCATGTGATCGCCATGGATGTCGGTGATCAGGATCAGGTCAGCCGCCGGCATGCCGTCAATCTTGGCGGGCTTGGCGGGGTCGATATAGAGGATGTCGCGGCCCACCTGGATCATGGCGGTGGCATGATAGATCGGGGTGATCCGCACGGTTCCCAAACCGGTGGTGAAATTCTGCACCGGGGCAGCGGCCAGGGCAGGTGTGGCGGCGACGAGCAGCGCGGCGGCGAGATATTTCATTGGAACCTCCCATTTTGGCGCAAAGGCTCGCGCGGCGCACTGGGCTTGTCAATCGGCGCGGCGCGCCGCACAAAGCGCCGATGGAATTGCACCAGCAGGCATTGACGGCACACCAGCGCGGCGACCTGGAGACGGCGGAACGGCTGTATCTGCAGCAGATCGAGTCCGATCCGCAGGCCTTTGCGCCGCGCCACTTCCTGGGCGTGCTGCGGGCGCAGCAGGGCCGCAACCGCGAAGCGCTGGACCTTATCCAAAGTGCGCTGGCGCTGCAGCCGGATGTGCCCGATGCACTGCTCAACCAGGGCAATGTGCTCAAGCTGCTGGGCCGCATGGATGAGGCGATGGCCAGCTATGATCGCGCCCTGGCACTGCGCCCCGATTTTGCCGACGCGCATTTCAACCGGGGCAATGCATTGCGCCAGATGAAGCGCGCAGCGGACGCGTTGGAAAGCTATAACCGGGTGCTGACCCTGCGCCCCAGCCAGGAAGGTGCGCTGATCAATCGTGGCAACGCCCTGCACGAACTGAAGCGCGAGATCGAGGCGTTGGCCGATTTCGACAGCGCGCTGGTGCTGAATCCGAACAATGCCGAGACCTGGAAGAACCGCGGCATCACCTTGCGGGTTCTCAAACGTTTCCCCGAGGCACTAGAAAGTTTCGATCGCGCCCTGGCGTTGCAACCGGGCAATAGCGAACTCATCAGCTATCGCGGCCATGTGCTGTGCGAAAGCGACCGGGTCGCCGAAGGCTTCGCATTTTTCCGCGAGGCCGCGATCACGGGGATAGGCCAAGGTTCGCAAAAGGGTTCGCCGCCGGATCCCAATGCGCCGCCGCACAAAAAGAAGCATGACGCGGAACAGCAAGGTTGGCTGGGCAGTCTCGCCCGCGTGGATGGGCCGCTGTTTCTGGATGGCGGCGGGCGCATTGCCGGTCCCGCGATCAACCCGGCCAATGCGCAGGAAGTGAACCATCAATGGCAGAATGCCAGTCCGCAGCTTGTGGTGATCGACAATCTGCTGACGCCGGCCGCGATGGCCGAGCTGCGCCGATTTTGCCTTGGTTCCAATGTCTGGCGGCAGGTCTATCCCACAGGCTATCTCGGTGCCTTTCCAGAAGCTGGTTTTGCCGCGCCGCTGCTGGCGCAGATCGCCGACGAATTCGCCCAGACCTATCCCGCCATCTTTGCGGGTCATCCGCTGCGCTATCTGTGGGCGTTCAAGTATGATTCCCAGATGAGCGGCATCCAGATTCATGCCGACGAGGCGGCGGTGAATGTGAATTTCTGGATCACGCCGGACGAGGCCAATCTGGATCCCGAACATGGCGGCCTGGTGGTGTGGGACAAGGCCGCGCCGCTGGACTGGGACTTCGACCAGTATAACGGCGATGTGGAATTGCCCCGCTGCTTCCTGAAGGAGTCCGGCGCCACGTCCGTCACCGTGCCGTACCGCGCCAACCGGGCGGTCATTTTTGATTCCGACCTGTTCCACGAGACCGACACGATCACGTTCAAGGACGGCTACGAGAACCGACGCATCAACGTCACTCTTCTGTATGGCCGTCGAGAAAAAGGCTGAAAAGCGGGTTTTTCTGCGGATTTGCCCGGAATTTCATGACCGGTATGGCGGGAATTTAATTGCTCACCCCTGTACTTGAGAATTAGTTGCACCTATATCAGGGCAGATGCGAACCCCGCTGGCCCCTGCTGCCCTTGTCTTCCTCGCCGCCCTGCCGGGCAGCGCGGGTGCTGCTGTCATCGGCGGACCGTTGCTTCGGGACGGAATGTCGGTCGTACCCAGCTACCAGACCGGGGTACAGGTGGATCGCATGATGGCGCCGGCGGGCAGCATCCATCTTGAGGCTGCTGTGCACGCCACCGCCGGCGAGGCGCACGGCTTCGCACCGGGCGCCTGGATACCCTATCTCACCATCAACTATGCCCTGACGCGGGACGACATGCCCGCCTTCAAGAAATCGGGGCTGCTCTATCCGATGGTGTCCAGGGATGGCCCCCATTATGCCGGCGCCGCAGAAATAGCGGGACCGGGCACCTATCATTTGATCTATATCATTTCCCCGCCCCCTCCCAGGGCATGTTGCGCCACACCGACAAGTCCAGCGGCGTCGCCGATTGGTGGAAGCCGATCACCGCAAGCTGGACCTTTGTCTATCCGAGCGAAAAATGAAAAAGCTGATCCTTGCCCTGCTGTTTGCTGTCACGCCCGCGCTGGCGGCTGAACCCATTGTGGTCCATCTCAAGGGGCACAAATTCTATCCCTCCACCATCAAGGTGAAGGCGAACCAGCCCAGCATGATCACGCTATTCAATGACGACGCCACGGCCGATGAATTCGATTCCCCCTCGCTGAAGGTGGAAAAGGTGGTTGGCGGTCATTCCAAGGGCAATATCCGCCTGCGCGCCCTGCCGCCGGGCAAATATCCCTTCATGGGCGAGTTTCATGCGAGCACCGCGCAGGGCGTGGTGATCGCCGAATGATTTCCGCGCTCCTCATCGTTTTTCGCGAAGTGATCGAAGCCGGACTTATTGTCGGCATCGTCCTGGCTGCCACCACGGGGGTGCCGCTGCGCGGCCGCGCCGTGGCGCTTGGCGTCGGCGGCGGCCTGCTGGGCGCCTGCCTGGTCGCGGCCTTCGCGGGAGAACTGGCGAACCTGTTCGAAGGTTCGGGCCAGGAGCTGTTCAATGCCGCGATCCTGCTGCTCGCTGTCGCGATGCTCACCTGGCACAATGTCTGGATGGCCAGCCATGGCCGCGAGATGGCGCGTGAACTGAAGGCTGCCGGCCACCAGGTTGTGACGGGCGAACGTACGCTGACGGCGCTGGCCATCGTTGTCGGTGTGGCAGTACTGCGCGAAGGCTCGGAAGTGGTGCTGTTTCTCTACGGCATCGCGGCACAGGGCGGCACCACCGCGACAGCCATGGTGGCGGGCGGCGGGCTGGGACTGGTTGCGGGCGGACTGATGTCGGGCCTGATGTATTTTGGCCTGCTCACCATTCCGGCGGGCAAGCTGTTCGGGGTGACCAGCGGGCTCATCACCTTGCTGGCTGCCGGCATGGCGGCGCAGGCGGTGATCTTCCTGCAGAATGGCGGCTGGCTGCTCTATTTCACCGGCACCTTGTGGGACACCGGCTGGCTTTTGAAGGAAGACAGCATTTCGGGAAAGCTCTTGCACACCCTGGTCGGCTACAGCCAGGCGCCCAATGGCGCGCAGCTGATTGCCTATCTCGCCACCATTGTCGGCATTGTCCTGTTGATGAAGATGGTCAACCAACGCCACCAGACCGGGCCGCGCGTAAAACACGCTTAAACTTGTCCTTTAATTGCGCAGCTTTCCGTACCGCGACGGTAATGCGGCCGCGCTAGCGTCATGCCCGGGAAATTCGGGGCGACGATGGAGCAGGACGAGAACAAGGGGCGATTGCTGGACGCCGCGCGGACCTTGCTGGCGCAGGGCGACGCAAAATTCTCCATCACATCCTTGTGCGCCGAAGCGGGCGTCGACCGCGCGGTATTCCGTGCCCATTTCGCGGGCAAGGCGGCGCTGTTGGCCGCTGCTGTTGCGCCCCAAACCGAGAGTCCTGCAAAGGAGCCAGAACCTAAGGCGGACATGCCCACGTCCGAGCCCGGTGTTTCCACACCCGATGCCTGGCTCGAACGCCGCCTTAGAGTCTTTGAACGGGCGCTGAACCAGTTGGAAGTCCGCGCCGAGACCCTGGCGCGCGAACAGCACGCCCGCATTGCGCATCTGGAAGACCAGATCACCAGGCTGGGCCTGCGCCAGGTCGAACAGCGCCCCGTCACAGTTGCCATCGAGGAACCCGCGCCTGTACCCGTGGAGGCACACCCCCCGCGGCCCGCGCCGGAACTGCTGGCCATTGAACCGGTGCCGATCGTCACGGTGCCGCGGACGCAGATGGCGGATGTGTTGCAGGCGGCACGCGGCAAGGTCGTGAATGTGCCCGACGATGCGCCACGTGATCCGGGCCGGCGACTGCGCTGGCTGGCGATCGGGGGGCTGTCGCTGGTGTCGCTGTTCCTTTGTGTTGGCCTGACCCTGGGCGATTCCGCCCGCGCCACCCAGCAACCGGGAAATGGCGTAACCTATCGGCACGTTGCCAAGGGCGCGGTGCAGCAGCTTGTCGCCCGAGCCGATGCGGGCGACGCGCAGGCCCAGGCGAAACTGGCGCTGGCCTATCTGCGCGGCGAAGGTGTCCAGAGTGATGCCGCGGCCGCCGCGCGCTGGAGCACACCTGCAGCCGAAGCTGGTCTGCCCATTGCGCAATATCTGCTTGGCACCCTGTACGGGCAGGGCGAGGGCGTGAAGTCCGATCCGGCGCGGGCCTTCCGCCTGTTCCAGGCGGCGGCGACGAGGGGCAATCTCAAGGCGATGCACAATCTGGCCATTGCCTATGCCCAGGGGCAGGGCACTGCCAAGGATGAGGCCAAGGCCGCGGACTGGTTCACCCGTGCCGCCGAGCATGGCTATGTCGATTCCGAATTCGATCTCGCGGTGCTGTATGAGCGGGGACTGGGCGTGAAGCAGGACCTGAAGCAGGCGATGAAATGGTACGCCATTGCCGCCTTCACCGGGGATGTCCCGTCCCAGAGCCGCGTGGATGTCCTGCGCACCCAGATGAAACCGGACGAAATCAGCAAGGCGATGATGGCGGCCAGCGTATTCAGCCCGTTGCAGTCACTGGCGGACGCCAATGGCCTTTAGTCCCCCGGATAATAGGGCGGACGCTGGCTGCCATAATGGTTGGCCCAGACCTTGGTGAACTCCGCGCCGAGCAGGAATATCTGGGCGGAATAATAGACCCAGATCAGCAACACGATGATGCCGCCGGCCGCGCCATAGATGTTGGCCGAGATAAGATTGGCCAGGTAATAGCCGATCAGGGTCTGGCCGCCTTCAAACAGGATTGCCGTCCCGACACTGGCCACGATTACGTCGCGCCATTCCAGCTTCTTGTTGGGCAGCGCCTTGTACAGTGCCGCGAACAGCATCGAAACGATGACCAGCGACAGGCCCACATTGACCAGTATGATGACCTGATCGGAAATGTCGGTGTAACGGTCCAACAGCCTGCCCAGCACGCGAATGCCGGTGGCGAGGATCATGGAGAACAGCAGCAGGAATCCCAGCCCCACCACCAGCGCCAGGCTCATCACCCGTCCGCGCAGCAGCTGGTAGAAATAGGATTCATGCTTGGGCGCCTTCCAGATCGTGTTCAGGGCATCCTCGATCTCGGTGAAGAAGCCGGACGCGGTGATGACCAGCGCGGTGATTCCGATCAGGCTGCCTGCCAGGGTGTGCGCGCCGCCGCGTATATGCAGGATCGCCAGCTGCACCATGTCGGCAGACTCTGAACTCATGATGCGGGTGAGCTGGTAGTGCACCGCACCGCTGGCGGCGTCCTGGCCCAGGCCCAGGGCCGCGATGGCGGAGGCGATGAACAGCACGGGCGCGATTGCCGTGACCGCATAGAAGGCGATTGCCGCGCCGCGTGACAGGGCGTTGTCGTCGACAAAGCCCCGGAATCCTTCACGGAGGAGGGTCCAGATCACCCGATGCGCATGGCTCACAGTTATATCCCAGCGGGTTCCGTCAATTCTCAACGTAGCAGGTTCCCGCAAAGTTTCATTTTTGTTGGAAGCCCAATCGTCGCTGAGGCGTTCCCTCTTGGGAACAACCGCGAAAAACGCCCTAAGTGATTGATTTGTAATGAATGTTTCAATAGCCGCCGGAGCAAGCCGCATCAAAGCGGGCTGGGAATATGCCCGCGCGCGGGTAATACAGGACTTTCGTGACTTCCAGTTCACATGGAGCGGTTTCTTCAAATGGACCGGGATAACGCTGCTGGCGGTGATCATTGCCGCCATCATCACGCTGTATTTCCTGGACTGGAATCAGATGCGCGGACCCATAGGCCGCTATCTGTCCAGCCAGACCGGCCGGAACGTGCAGATCGAGGGCAACCTGTCGGTCAAGCTGTTCAGCTTCCAGCCCAGCATGGATGTGGGCGAGGTCTTTATCGGCAATC
>JBBQHU010000053.1:0-18561 GCA_038324265.1 Micropepsales bacterium
ATCTGCGCCATGATGTCGGACTGGAGGGCGTCGGTCATGCAAACTCCGAAAGGAAGGTATCGCGCAGGTTGCCCTGCGCGATTCGCTCGGATGGAGTTTCGTGATTAGGCCTTAGACGCCTGATCCACCAGAGCCTTGAAGCTGGCGGGCTCGTGGATGGCGAGGTCGGACAGAACCTTGCGGTCCACCACGATCCCGGCACCGGCAAGCCCGGCAATAAATCGGCTGTAGGTGAGGCCGTGCTCGCGCACGGCGGCGTTGATGCGCTGGATCCACAAGGCGCGGAAGTTGCGCTTCTTTTCCTTGCGGCCGATGTAGTTGTGCTGCAGCGACTTGTCGACCGCGGCATTGGCCGTGGTGATGTTGTTCTTGCGGCGGCCGGTGAAGCCCTTGGCCTGCTTGAGGACCTTGTTGCGACGGGCGCGCGACGGAACGGAACGGGGGGTACGGCTCATGGTTAGATCCCTCCGCCATACGGCATCCAGCGCTTCACGCGCCGGGTTTCGGACGAGGACAGGTTGTCCATGCCGCGCAGGTCGCGGGTACGCGCCGGCGAATTGTTGATCAGCCTGTGGCGCTTGCCCGTCTGGTGGGTCTTGATCTTGCCACTGGCCGTGATCTTGAAGCGCTTTTTGGCGCCTGACTTGGTCTTCATCTTGGACATTTTGCTTTTCCTTACGGTACCCCGGTCAGACCGGGCCCCCTGGGTTGGTGTGCACAAGGCACGGGGGTCGCATTCGAGAGCAGCCACGGCATGTCCGGCCGGACCACTCGAAGAGGGCGCGTTTAAAAGGAAAATGGGGGAAAAGGCAAGCCGTCCCTGCTCAATCGGGGGTTATTCGCTCAAGGCCCCGTCCGAGGCCCGGCTGGTGACCCCGAAATCCTTGGACTGGCTGCCGCCGTCGGCGACAGCAAAACCCTCGGCGGTCAGGCCACGCTTGAGGAGTTCGCGGATGGCCGCTGCCCGGCTGGGCATGCGGCGCTGGAAGCGCCAATTGTCCAGGGCCTCCAGTTCCTCCTTGGTCAACATGATCTGCAGGCGCTCGCCGCGCGTCAAATCATTCATGCAATTGCCCAATTCCCTTTCTGTGCCGCCGCGCGCTTACTCATAGTGAGTAAGAAACGGGTACGAAGGCCAACCCCAATAAAACCCAATGTGGGAACTTTTGGTTCCTTGCGGCAAGAAAGTAGTTTGTACCAAAGGCGACGGTTGCTCAATTAACCCATTGAATTCAATAGATAAAATACTTGCCATCGCCCCGGCAGAGGCGCAGGGTACCGCCAGAAAGGAGGGCCCCCCTCCATGGAAGTCCTTTATGCCGAAAACCGGCAGCACATGACCCTCGTCACCTCCACCGACATTGTCGCCGAAGCCAACCACCGCATCGCCAACAGCCTGACCCTCCTGGTCAGCATGGTCCGGATGCAGGCCGCCTCCGTCAAAAAGAGCCCGGCGCCCCTGACCAATCCCGAAATGCGGCTGCTGCTGGAAGGCATCGCAGCCCGCATCAACACCATCGGCCAGCTGCACCGGCTGCTGTCGCATGTTCATTCCGAAGGCGCGACCAACCTCAAGCCGCACCTCAAGGACGTCACCGACGCGCTGGTATCGGCCCTGTCCTCTCCCGAGCAGCTGGTGCGCGTGGACCATGCTGGCGGTGACTGCATGGTGCTGATGCGGCAGGTTCAGCCCATTATCCTCATCCTCTGCGAGGTCTTCATCAACGCCATGAAATATGCTCATCCCGCGGGCGTACCGCTGGTGATGACGGTGGACTGCAATGTCGGCGGCGATGGGCGACTGGTGTTGTCGGTCAGCGATGACGGAGTCGGCCTGCCGGACGGGTTCAATCCCGCCACCAGCGGCGGTCTTGGCTTTCGCGTCATGCGCAGCCTGGCGGCCGAGATCGGCGCCGAACTGCAGATCAACAACACCAAGCTTGGCCTGACCTTCCGCCTGTCGCTGCCCGCCAGCAGCATGGCCAGCGCCCAGCTCTCATAAATTTACACAGACGCGGCGGCGCTTTTGCGCTATTCGCCGTCCATGCTCCATCTCTTCGAAGGAAAATTTCTGCCCTGGGTACGCCGCGCGGGCCTGTGGCTGTTCCTGCCGGCCCTGTCGGTGGTCGCCTGGGGCGAGCTGACACCGCATCCGCCCCAGGAAGCGAGCCACTTCTGGGACAAGAGCGAACACTTCACGGCCTATTTCGGGCTGGCCCTGCTGGCGTCGCTGGCCTGGGGCCTGCGCCGTTCGCTGGTGCTGGTGTTCCTGGGCCTGGTGGCGCTGGGCGGAGTGCTGGAAATCCTGCAAAGCGTTACCGGCCGCGATGCCGAATGGCTGGACGAACTGGCCAACAGCCTGGGCGCGCTGACCGGCATGGCGGTGGCCTGCGCCTATCTCGCCATCCCGCGCCGACTTGTTGGCGCGGCAAAGCGCGATTAGCCTTGGCGAAGCAGCAGACGGGGTTGGACGATGTTTGAAGAATTCAAGAAATTCGCCATGCGCGGCAATGTGCTGGACCTGGCGGTCGGTGTCATCATCGGCGCCTCCTTTACCGGCATCGTCACCTCGCTGGTCAATGACGTCATCATGCCGCCGATCGGGCTGGCGCTGGGCGGCGTGGATTTCTCCAACTTCTTCTTTGTCCTGAAGGGTGTTCCGGCCGAGACCCTTGCCGGTGCCAAGGCGGCCAAGGATGTCACCCTCAATTACGGCCTGTTCATCAACGCCATCATCAATTTCGTGATTGTTGCCTTTGTGCTGTTCCTGATGATCCGCCAGATAAACAAGCTGGCGGCGCCGCCGCCGCCCGGCACGGTAGCACCGCCGCCGCCGTCCGAAGAGATCATGCTGCTGCGCGAAATCCGCGACTCGCTGAAGAAATGAAACGCCTTGGCCTGATCGCGTTGCTGGCGGCATCACCGGCCTTTGCCGCGGACCCTGTTTCCCAGGACCCCGTCGCCAAAGACGGGCCGGCGGCGGCGACCAACGCCTTTTACGCGGTGTATGGCGCCCAGCGCAGCGGCGGAATTCCCGACGCCACGGGGCGGCTGCGCTACAGCGCGGTGATGACGCCCCACCTCAACACGCTGATCGCGGACGCGGCCCGCGCCCAGGCGCGGCTTTCGGCCAAGGTGCGCGGCGCAGTGCCGCCCATGCTGGAAGGCGACATCTTCTCTTCGCTGTTCGAGGGCGCCACCAGCTGGAAGGTCGGCGCCTGCACGGTGACCGGCACGGTGGCTCGCTGCCCGGTGGCGCTGACCCATGATGTTGCACCACTGGCGCGCCTGAAGCCCGAAAAGCCCGCCAACTGGAACGATGTCGTCGTGCTGGCCAACACGCCGGGCGGCTGGAAGGTGGATGACGTGGTCTATGACGCGGGCTTTGCGTTCGGAAATACCGGCAAGCTCAGCGGCATGTTGGCGATGGTGGTGGCGGCCAATCCTTGATTGGCCGGCGCGGTGTAACTATTTGCCGGTACTGACGTATTATGGGGCAAGGAAAGGAAACCCGATGTCCGACACCAAGACACTTACCCCCGAACAGCGCCGCGTCCTGCTGGAGCATGGCACCGAGCGCCCTGGTTCCAGCCCGCTGAACTATGAAAAGCGTCCCGGCGAATTCCAGTGCGCCGGCTGCGGCGCCGAGCTGTTCGACGCCAAGACCAAGTATGAAAGCGGCAGCGGCTGGCCCAGCTTCTATGACACCCTGCCCGGTGCGGTGAAGACCACCACCGACAGCAGCCACGGGATGACGCGCACGGAATTTCATTGCGCCAAATGCGGCGGCCATCTGGGACATGTCTTCGATGACGGCCCCCAGCCCACCGGCCTGCGCTACTGCACCAATGGCTGCGCGCTGGATTTCAAGCCCGAGGAAAAGTAACGCCCCAGGCGTAAAAAAGGCCGCGTCCCGAAAGGGGCGCGGCCTTTATGCTTTGAAGCGTGCTTTACGGCTCGAAGGTATCGCGGGAACGGCCCGCCGCGGCCGCTTCGGCGTCGCGCAGGCTGTCGCCTTCCGGACCGTCCAGCGCGGCTTCGGCGGCCTTGCCCATCTGGGGGATATTGGCCTTGTTGCGCGCCACGAAGCCGGCCTGGTCCGCATCGAATTTGCGGGTGGCGGCATAGTTGCCTTCACCCACGATCTGCTTCTTCTTGACCGGTTTTTTCTTGGTCGGCTTTTTTGCGGTGGCCTTCTTGGCCGGCGCCTTTTTCTTGGCGGCCTTCACGACTTTCTTCTTGGAAGCCTTCTTCGCTGCCTTCTTGACGGGTTTCTTGACCGATTTCTTGGCGGCCTTTTTGGCTGCCTTCTTCTTCACGGTCTTCTTCACGCTCTTTCGGGCGGGGGCCTTTTTCTTGGCGGTCTTCTTCGCCTTCTTCTTTTTCGCTGCCACGTCATTCACTCCTTTTTCAAGGTCACGCCCGGACATGCGGGCGCTCATGGTTTGATGCTGATGCAAAAAACTCTACGCGTACTTCGGCCAATGCGCGAGCGCGTTGATCGTTCCGGAACGCGAAATTGTTTGTGACGGATCGGAAACGGCGCGCCCTCTCGCGCTTATGCGGCGGCAAGCCGTTCCATCAGCCAGGACGCGGCCGGACCCGGCGGCGTGTCGCTGCGATACACCGTGTGGAACGGATAGGTGGAGTCGCCCGGCATCTCGACATCCAGCATCACCAGGCGGCCGCGCTTGAGATCGTCGCTCACCATCGGCTTGGGCATGTTGCCCCAGCCCATCCCCGCCAGCAGCAGTGCATGCTTGGCGCCCAGGTCGGCCAACCGCCAACTCTTCACCGACAAGACGCCGAAGTCGCGCCCCGCCGTCAGCTGCGAACGGTCGGTCAGGACAAGCTGGATGTGATCGCGCGTCGCCGCCGCGCTGAGCGGTCCGGGCAGCAATGCCAGCGGATGGCCGGGCGCCGCCACCGGCACCAGCTTCACCGATCCGGCGGGGCCGCGGGTGAGAAGATCATTGGGCACTTCCAGCGGTCCGCTCACCCCGAAGACCGCTTGGCCGCTGGTGACCATCTGCGTCACCGCGCCCAGTGCCTCGACACTCAGACGCAGCGCCACGGTGGGAAACTTGCGGCTGAACTCTTCCAGCGCCTTCACCAGCTTCTTCGCCGGCAGCATCACGTCGACCACCAAGGAGACTTCCGCTTCCAGTCCCGACGTCAGCCCGCGCGCCTTGGCCAAAAGCCCGTCCAGCGCAAAGGCAATCCCGCGGCTGTCCGACAGGATGGCGCGGCCGGCATCCGTCAGCTCCGGCTTGCGTGCCCCGGCGCGGGTGAACAGCGTGACCCCAAGCTGGGCTTCCAGATTGGCGATGGCATAGCTGATGACCGACGTGGCGCGCCCCAGGCGGCGGGCGGCGGCGGCAAAGCTGCCGGTCTCCACGATCGCCAGGAAGATGGCGAGCTGGTCCAAAGTGGGCGCGCGCGGGTCCATGTTCTATTTTCTCGAACGATTGGATCGAAATTATCCCGGTTTTCAGAACAAGGCCAGACCCCTATCTGTCTCTCAGCGTTTAAAACCCCGGAGAGTCCCATGACTGCCCCCAAAATCCTGATCCCCTTCTATTCGCGCAGTGGCACTGTCGCCCGCTTGGCGGAAGGTATCGCCGAAGGCGCCCGCGCCGAGGGCGCCGAAGTCCGCCTGCGCCGCGCCCGCGAGGTCATCCCCGACGAGATGATGGCCGCCGTCCCCGGCTGGAAGGAAAGCGCCGACCTTTTGAATGGCCAATATGAAGCCCCCACCCCCGATGACGCGGTCTGGGCCGACGGCATCATTTTCGGCACCCCCACCCGTTTCGGCTCGGTGAGTTCGGAGCTCAAGGCCTATATCGACAGCCTTGGCGGCCTCTGGGCCACCGGTGCGCTGGTGGGCAAGGCGGGCGCGGCCTTTGCCGCTTCGTCCCAGCCCCATGGCGGCAATGAAGTGACGACCCTGTCGCTCTATCCGGTCCTCGCCCATATGGGCCTGATCATCGTGCCCACCGGCTATGCCGATGGCGTGATGTTCGCCGGTGCCGGTTCGCCCTATGGCGCGTCCGTCATCTCCGGCCATCCCCCGGCCGGTCCCGTCGATGCCGAACTGGCCGTGGCCCGCTTCCAGGGCAAGCGCGTGGCGCAAATTGCGAAGAAGCTGATCGCCGCTTAGCATTGGTGAATGGCCGAACTCTATCTTGAAGACTTCGTGGTCGGGCAGCGTTTCACCAGCGCTGCCCACACGCTGGATGCGGCCCAGATCAAGACCTTCGCGGCGCAGTTCGATCCGCAGCCTTTTCATCTCGACGAAGAAGCGGCGCAGGACAGCTTCTTTCACGGCCTTGCCGCCAGCGGCTGGCACACCGCCGCCATCACCATGTCGCTGCTGGTCAAAAGCGGCATGCCCATCGCGGGCGGGCTGATCGGCGCGGGCGGCGAACTGACCTGGCCGCGCCCTACACGCCCCGGCGATACGCTGACGGTGGAAAGCGAAGTCCTGGCGGTAACGCCGTCACGCTCGCGCCCCGGACGCGGCATGATCACGGTTCACAGCATCACCCGCAACCAGAAGGGTGAAGCGGTTCAGGACATGACCACGAAAATGCTGGTTTGGCGGAAGCCGGTTTAGACCAGTCGCGCCGCACCACTCTGCGCGGCGTGGCGCAAGCGGGAATCTTCCAGGTCCATCTCGCGCTCGATGCGGCGGCGGGCTTCGTCGTCAATCTCGCCGCGGGTATAAAGGTCGGCGATGCTGTGACGCTCGGCTTCCAGGAAGCGCAGCTGCAGGGCCGATGAACTGAGCGCCATCAGTCCTTCGGAAATATCCTGGCAGGCCGCGACGAAATAGGCGCGGCGATCTTCATGCCGCCGCCGCAGTGCCGCCACCGTCTCGGGCGAAGACGCGGCCCCTTCCAGCGCGTCCAGCCTCGCCAGTGCCGCATCAATGCTCTTCACCCTTGCGGCGACTTCCCTCAGCTTGGCAGCCTGCTGCTCGCGCACGCCTTCCTGCGTCAGCCCCAGCACCTTGATGACCCAGGCAAAGGACAGGCCTTGGCCCACCAGGGTGACCAGGATCACCACAAACGTGACCAGCAGCAGCAGGTCGCGTTCGGGAAACGGCGCGCCGTTGGCGACAAAGGGTATGGACAGCGCCGCCGCCAGCGAGACCACGCCGCGAATGCCGGTAAAGGCCACGACAAAGACGCTGCGCCAGGGCGGGGCGACATGCGAAGCGCGATAGCGCGCCAACAGGTGCGGGCCATAGGTGACCGTGAACACCCAGATGAAACGCACCACCACCAGTGCCACGCAGGTGGCGGCGGATGCGATGGCGACCCGGCTCCAGTCGCCCGGATTCAGCCGCTCGACGACCATGCGGGCCTGCAGGCCGGTGAGAAGAAAGATCACGCCCTCGATCAGATAGACCACCAGGTCCCAGACAAAGAAGCCCTGCAACCGGGTGGCGGGCGAGATGAAGCGCGGCCCGTTCCAGCTGACGAATAAGCCGCAGGTCACGGTCGCCAGCACGCCAGACCCGCCCAGCGATTCCGGCACCCAAAAAGCGGCGAAAGGCGTCAGCAGCGAGATCACCATTTCCACGCGCGTATCGGCAGACCAGCGGCGCAGCGCCAGCGAGGCCCAGCCAACGCCAAGCCCCCAGGCGATCTCCCCCGTCACGATCAGCAGGAATTCGCCCACCGCTGCGGGCAGCGAAAATTGTCCCCCGCCGATCACCGCGGCCACCGCGAAGCTGAACAGGATCAGCGCGGTGGCGTCATTCACCAGCCCTTCGCCCTCCAGAATGGTCAGCACCCGTTCGGGAACGGCATGACGCCGCGCGATCGCCATGGGAGCGACCGCGTCGGGCGGAGACACCACCGCACCCAGCACAAAGGCCACGGCCAGCGGCAGGCCCAGCAGCAGGTGCATCACCCCGGCCACCACGCAGGCGGTGAAGACCACGCAGCCCACCGCAAGTTGCAGGATGGCGCGCAGGTCGGCCTTGAAACCGCGCCAGCTCATGCCGACGCCGGAGGAATAGAGCAGGGGCGGCAGCAGCAGGGTGAGCACCAGATCGGGCTTCAGCGCCACCTGCGGTATGAAGGGCATGAAGCCCAGCGCCAGCCCCACCAGCACCAGCACGATGGAAAAGGCGACGTGCAGCCGCCGTGCCGCCAGCGCGCTGGCCGCCGTGATGGCCACCATGCCGAAGGCGATGGGAAGTTCAGGAAGCAGCATGGCGACACTATTGCGCCCGCCGCGCGCCGTCGCAACGCCCGTGCATGCTGGGGCTCGCTAAGGAAATGAGGGGCTCGGTTTTTGAAAGCGCTTGGGGGCACTGTTGGCGCCCACTCGGACCGCTGTGCGGTCGGCGCTCACTTTTCGTAAGCGCGCAAAGCGCGCGCTAACGAAAAGTGGCGCACCCGAAGGGATTCGAACCCCTGGCCTCTGCCTTCGGAGGGCAGCGCTCTATCCAGCTGAGCTACGGGTGCAGGCCGGCCGGGGTATACCCCACCCCCCGGCGGCAGGAAAGCCTCTCAGCCCGGCGGCCTTAAAGCCAGGTTTCAACGCCCTTGTGGCCGGAACAGGTGCCGCTGCGGCTCTTGTAGGTGACCATCGTGCCGTCCTTGCACTTGGCCTTGCCGCCCGCTTCCATCTTCATCGCATTGTCGGCGGCCGGCTTGGCGGCCATGGTCATGGCGGGGGCCGGCTTGGCCTTCATGCAGGTGCCCATATAGTCGGTGTACTTGGTCTTCTTCTTGTCGGCTTCCGGCACCGCCTTCCAGCTTGCGGCACAGGTCTTCATGCTGGACTGCTGGGCGGTGTCAGCGGCAAAGCTGGCCGTGGCGCAAGCCGTGCCCAGGACGGCGATAACAATCATCATGCCGGTACGCATGCGAACCCCTTTGGTTGTGAACCTTCGCAAAAGTATCTGGCCGGCTGTTGCGCAACGCAAGCGGCGCCTCACGAAAGATTTGCGTCACAGCGCGGCCAGCGCCGCATGGATCTGCGCCAGCGCCGGCTCGTGCAGGATCATTACCGAAGCGTCAGGAAAGGCGCGCGCTGCCGCCTGAAGGCTGGCGCTGTCCGTGGCCAGAACGCGCAGGCGCGTCACCTTGGCCAGGTCTTCCGTCGCCACCGATGCCAGCATGGCGGCGGGCCAGCCGGGATCGGTTTGAACCCCGGCCAAGGCGGCCGGGTCCAGCGCATGCACCAGTACCAGCCGCGCACCGGGCGGCAGGGCGATTGTGTCTTGCAGCAGACGGGTCAGCAGGCGCGAGCCATCGGCATCCCCCGTCACCAGCAGCAGCGCGCCTGTGCCGTTACGCGGCCCCATCGCGGCGCTATCCATGAAGAGAGGTCCACCATCTGGCCCCCGCACGGGATGCAGCCGCGCGATCGCATCCAGATGGGCGCCATCGCAGGCTGCGATGAAGGCGCGGCGCAGGCTGCGATAATCCTCATTGCCTTCAGGGGCCATCACTTTAGTCTAGCGGCATGTCCGCCTTTGGTGCACTCGAAGAATTGCGCAGCCGCGCCATCGGCGATCAGGCGCCGATGCGCGCCGCGCGGGTCGGCTTTCGCACCCGCATCGCCATCACCCGCGACAATGCGCTGTATGGCGAACCCATGGTGGAAGCGCGCGATGCCGGGCTCTCCGGGGAGAATTTCTATGCCAGTGCCCGCAATCCGCCCTACTGGCACCGCGTCGAGGGCGCCACCGACCAGTTGTGGCTGCGCCAGTCGATTGCGCAAAAACTGCTGCGCGTGAATGCCCGCGTCAGTGAAGCCGGGCTGGAACTGTTCCTGCACGACGCCTGGCGTCCACGCGCGGTACAGGCTTATTTCCACGATGTGTGGATGCCGGCGGAATTGCAGCGGCGCGATCCTTCGCTCACGGGCGCGGCGCTGATCGAGGAAGTGGAACGTTACTGGGCCGCGCCCAGCGACAGCGCGAGATCACCTGCGCCGCATGCGACGGCGGCGGCGGTCGATCTCACCCTGAAATGGAAGGACGGCGAAACGCTATGGATGGGCTCGCTGTTCGATGACGTGACGGCACTGGCCAACCGCGACCGGTTCGAACATCTGGACGCGGGCAATTTTTCCTTCTCCGATCAGGAGGCGCGCGCCAACCGCCGCCTGCTGCACTGGCTGATGACCGAGGAAGGCTTTGCCGGCCATCCCGACGAATGGTGGCATTTTTCCTGGGGCGACCAGATGTGGGCGGCGCTGACGGGCGCGCAGACGGCGCATTACGGCGAAGCGACAATTCCCGGCTGATTATTCCAGTATTGTTCGGAACGCGCCGTCCCAGTTTTCGCCCGGCGGATGCTTCTCGTACCAGGCGATCCGCTTCAGGTGCAGGTCATACATCTTGCCGCTGGCACCCGACAGGCGGCGGCACTGCGCGATCAGTTCGCGCGCCATCTGCCATTGCTGCTTTCGGATCGCCTGGAAGATGTGATCGTGAAACACGGTCAGGGCGCGGAATTTCGGCGACGAGCGCGCGACCGGATTGCCCATGATGGCATGCAGGGTCACCGGCGCATTGTCCTGGCCCGCAATGGTGTCCACTTCCAGAAAGGCGAAACCGCGCTCGGCAGCGCGCTTGGCGTCATCGGCAATGATCAGCGCCGGACCATATAGATAAGACATGGCCTGGATGCGCTGGGCCAGCACCACGGCATCGCCATTGACGCTATAGCCCATCCGTCCGGCGCCGCCGAAGGCGCCCGCCACCACCGCGCCGGTGGCGACGCCGACGCCGATCTCCACCATCGGCGGCGCGTCGGCACCCGCATGCAGTGCCGCAAGGCTTTCGGTGACGCGCGAAGACATGATCGCCATGCCGTTGGCCGCCTCGCAGGCATGCAACGCATGGTCGGGGTCATCCAGCGGCGCGTTCCAGAAACAGGCAAAGCCGTCGGCGGTCAGCCGGTCGATGGTGCCGCCATGCGCCAGCGCCTGATCGATCAGCGGCGTCAGCACCCGCTGCATCATGCTGGTGAAGCCCGCGGCGTCGCCTTTGTAGGTATCGGCCAGACCCTGTTGATGGCGCACGCCGCAGACCAGATAGGTGACGGTGCGGGTCTCGCCCTCGATGTGTAGCAGTTCGGGGCGCCGCGCGATCTTCTCGATAGTGGCGCGTGGCAGGGAATCGGAGAAAGCGGTGCGCAGGCCCGTATAGGCCCGCTGCAGATCGCGCAGATAGGCAGCGGCGCCGGCCGCAAAGGCCAGCAGCAACACCAGTCCCGGCGTCACAGCATCGGCCAGCATCGACTGGCTGGCATAAAGATACCAGGACCCCAGCCCCAGCCCGGCGATGGCCGCAAAGACAAAAGCCGCCGTCCAGCCCAGCCCGAAGCGCAGCAGCAGGGTCATGCCGGTGCCCAGCAGCGCCAGCGCCAGGGCCTCGCCAAGTCGCATCCAGCCCGGGCGCGACAGCACATCGCCGCTGAGAAGATTCTCGATTTCTTCCGCGGTGACGCTGGCGACGCTGGCGGGACCAAAGGGCGTATTCACCAGCGCCCCCTTGGCGCCGACCACAACGATCGCGTCCTCCACGGGGGCGCGTTCGAGATTGGCGCCGTCCAGTACCCGCACGGAAGCATCGGCGACGTAACGCAGGTGAATCATGCCGTCGCTGTCGGCGGGAATGGCGCGATCGGATTCCAGCGCGGCAATGCCCACGCCCATCGCGAAGGATAGCGGGTTGCGCTCGTCGGTGAGGACGGTGATGTCGGCCGCACCACGCGCCACCCGCCAGGCTTCCGCCGCCATGCCCGGCACCAGCCGCTTGTTCAGGTGCAGGGCCAGCGGCATCCGGCGCACCACGCCATCGGCATCGGGGATCATGTTGGCGGCGGCGGTTCCGGCGGCATTGTCTTCCAGCAGCGCGGTGGGCGCGGCTGCATTGTCAAAGCGCGGCACCCCGGCGAAAGGCTCGCGGGAGCCGCGATAGACAAAGCGCGCCTTGATGTGCGGTTCGCGCCCGGCCTGGCCCAGCACCACCGGCACCACGCCGTTGATTTTTTGCAGTGCCGCGGCCAGGTCATGGCCCGGCTCCGGCAAGGTGGCGAGGGCCTGGCGCGCCGCATCATTGCCCGGCGGCAACCGCGCCGACAGGCTTTGCGGCGACAGTGCTGGGGCGACGGGGGCGGTGAACACAACCAGCTTGGCACCGGCCAATGTCAGCGACCGGGTCACCCGCACCAGGCGGTCCTCGTCCAGGCCATCCAGGTCCAGCACGCGCACGGGCGCGCCCACCTGGGTGCGGGCGGAATGGCGCTGGAAACTGTCGAACAGGTTGTTGGCCAGCATGCTCTCGATGCCCCAGGCATCGGTCAGGATGGCAAGCACCCCCAGCGCCACCAGCAACGCCGGAGCCAGCCATACGCTGATGGGCCTGGACCAAGTCATGAAAAAGGGTGCCTCGCGGATCAGCGGGCACCCTAATATGGTTAACCTTGAGGGGCCAGCAGCCTACTTCTTCTCGGTCACGCGGATTGCGACCTGCGCCAGCAGGATTTTCGCGCCCTTGCGCTTCAGGGCGCGATCGGTGACGCCCTGCAAGCGGTCGGCAATAAGGCCGACATCAGGCTGCATGTCGGTTTTCACCATGTTGGCGGTGAAGCTCATCAGGTTGCGGATATAGGCGTCGCGCAGCACCGGCATGAAACGCTCAACGTCTTCGCGCAGCGCCGCATCGGGCACATCCAGCCCCGCGCCCACCATCAACATGCCGGCGGCATGATTGTCGGCCACGATGGTGGTGTAGATCGGGTCCACCATGATGTAGCTCTTGGACTGGGTCGTCTTGTGCTCCGGCGCCTTGCCTTTTTTGGCGCCTTCTTCGGCGGCCGCTCCTGGTCCCAGCAGGGCGACGACAACAAAAGCCAGGATCGGGGCGCGGCGCAGCATGACGCTCAGTAAGACCCCCGATTGGTAAATCGAACTTTAACAGACGTCCGAAGGCCCGGCGGGCCGTGGGTTCAATTTCAAGAAGGTTTCGGTTCGATACCCATTCCGGCAGGGGAATGGTGGAGCTGAGCGGAATCGAACCGCTGGCCTCTTCATTGCGGTGAGCCCCGGCGCGCGGTACGCGCGCGAGCAGGTCCTGTGGACCTGCGAGAGGTGCGAACGCCGAGCGGGCCGAAGGGCCGCGACGGCCGTGGGTTCAGTTTTGAGCGTATTTCGGTTCGATACCCATCCCGAAGGGGAATGGTGGAGCTGAGCGGAATCGAACCGCTGGCCTCTTCATTGCGAACGAAGCGCTCTCCCAACTGAGCTACAGCCCCGAACCGATCCCGGCCGAAAACCCGGCAAGGACGGGGGTTTTAGGAACAGTGCCCGATCCCGTCAAGCGGCCCTGCATTTGGGGCTTTGCGGGCGGGTTCCCCCCCTATAAAAGGGGCCCATGCTGAACCCCATCGCCGCCCTGCTGATCGAAATTCTGGAAATCTACAAGTGGATCGTGATCGCCGCGGTGATCGTGAGCTGGCTGACGGCCTTCAACGTCATCAATGTCCATAACAATTTCGTCCGCACCCTGCTTCGGATCCTGGTCTCCCTGACCGAGCCGGTGTTCCGCCCCATCCGCCGGATCGTGCCGGCCATGGGCGGCCTCGACCTGTCGCCCATCATCGTGTTCGTGATCATCTGGTTCCTGCAATATTCGATCACCTGGGCTTCCTTCCGTTTCGGGATCTAGCCGATGGCCACGGTAATTGACGGCAAGGCCAGCGCCGCCAAGCTGCGCGAGAAGATCACCGCCGTCACCGCAAAGCTGAAAGCCGACCATGGCATTGTGCCGGGGCTGGCGACCGTGCTGGTGGGCAGCGACCCGGCCTCCGAAGTCTATGTCCGCAACAAGCGCAAGACGGCGGAAGCCATCGGCTTCAAGTCGGTGCATGTCGAACTGCCCGCCGACGTTTCGCAGGACGAATTGCTCAAACAGGTTCGCGCGCTGAGTGCCGACAAAAGCGTGCATGGCATTTTGGTGCAGCTGCCCTTGCCCAAGCATCTGGATGAGGCCGCCGTGCTCGATGCGCTGGACCCGGCCAAGGATGTTGATGCGCTGACGCCGACCAATGCCGGCTTGCTGCTGTCGGGCCGCGCCCATCTGGTGTCGTGCACACCAGCCGGCGTCATGCTGCTGCTCAAGGAATATGTCGGCGACATCGCGGGCAAGGAAGCCCTGGTGATCGGTCGCTCGCTGCTGTTCGGCAAGCCCGCGGCACAGCTCCTGCTGGCTGCCAACGCCACCGTCACCATGGCGCATTCGCGCTCGAAGGATCTGCCGGGACTGGCGCGCCGCGCCGACATTCTTGTCGCCGCCATCGGCAAGCCGGAGTTCGTGAAAGCCGACTGGATCAAGCCCGGCGCGGTGGTGATCGATGTCGGCATCAATCGCGTCGATGCCGGCGACGGAAAAACCAGACTGGTCGGCGACGTCGATTACAACGCTGCCAAGGACGTCGCGGGCGCCATCACGCCGGTGCCCGGCGGCGTCGGCGCCATGACCATCATCTGCCTGATGCAGAACACGCTGATCGCGGCCTGCGCGCAGAACGGCCTGCCGCTGCCGGACGGGCTCTAGGTCTTCGCCTTCAAGTCCTTGGCCAGGTCCTCCGGCGAGATCGCATCGTCGTAATAGCTGATCATCTTGCCGTCCGGTCCCATCAGGTACAACACCGACGAGTGATCCATGCCGTAACCGCGCTGGGGATTGTTGGGATCAATCTCTTTCTTCACTGCATAGACGCGGTATTCCTTTTCCACATCCTTGATCGCGGCGGCGCTGCCGGTCAGCCCGACGAAATCCGGCCCGAAGGCCTTCATGTAATCGGCCAGCACCTTGGGCGTATCGCGTTCCGGATCAATGGTGATGAACACCGGCACCACGCGCTTGTCGCCCAGTTTTTCCAGCGCCTGCGCCATCACTGCCAGGGTGGTGGGGCAGACATCGGGACAAAAGCTGTAGCCAAAATAGATCAGCATGTAGCGGCCGCGAAAATCGCGATCGGTCTTTGCCGCGCCGCTCTGGTCCACCAGCTTGAAGGGCCCGCCCACATCGGCGGTTCCGCTGCTGACCACCTGGCCCAGCCGCGGCACCTGCGCGCTCTCGTACCACAAGACACCGCCCGCCAGTGCGGCGGCCAGCAACAGGTAGGGAAGCAGGGCTTGCTTGTTGCGCAACATGGGCAATGCTCTAATCCGTTCCGCCAGACCTGAAAAGGGCGCAAGGAAGAAAGCCGTTGACCAGGATCAAGGAAATCACGCGCGGTTTCGCTCCCAGCATCGGGGTGGCGGGCCGGGTACGGCTGCGCACCTTGTCCAACCTGCGCTGGCTGGCCATTACGGGGCAGTCGGCAGCGCTGTTCCTGGTTTATTTCGCGCTGGGCTATTCGCTGCCCATTCTGTATTGCGCCATCGCCATTGCAGTCAGCGCGGCGCTGAACACGGTTCTGGCGCTGCGCTATGCGCCGTCCCATCGCCTGACCAATCGCGAAGCGACCTTCTATCTGGCCTTCGACGTGCTGCAACTTGCGGCACTTTTGTATCTCACCGGCGGCATCGCCAATCCCTTTGCGCTGATGTTCGTGGCGCCGGTGGTGATCGCGGCGGCGACACTCAATCTGGGCAATGTGCTGATCCTGGCTTTCATCGCCTTTGCCTCGGTGTCGCTGATCGCTGTGGTGCACAAGCCGCTGCCCTGGCCCGAAGGCGACGCCTTGCTGCTGCCGCAGCTCTACCAGGCCGGCATCTGGACGGCGCTGGTGATCGGCATCGGCTTCACGTCCGTCTATGCCTGGCGCATCGCATCGGAATCCGCGCGCATGTCGGCCGGCCTCGCCGCCACCCAGCTGGCGCTGTCGCGTGAGCATCGGCTGGCCGCCCTGGGCGCATTGGCGACGGCAGCGGCGCATGAACTGGGCACGCCGCTGGGCACCATCGCGGTGGTGGCGCGCGAGCTGGAACGGGCGTTGCCCGAAGGTTCATCCGAAGCCGAGGATGTGCGCCTGCTGCGCGCCCAGGCCGAGCGGTGCCGCACCATCATCGCGCGTCTGGCAAATCCCGAGGAAGCCATGCTGGGCGCCACGGCCCGCCTGCCGCTGGGGGCGCTGCTGGACGACATCGCCGCCCCCCATCGCGGCGACGATCTCGACATCGTGGTGACGATCACGCCGCCCAAAAACGACAACGCCCAGCCCCAGGTCTGGCGCGCCCCTGAACTGCTGCACGGGCTGGGCAACATCATCGAAAATGCCGCCGATTTCGCGGTCAATCTGGTGGCGGTGAATGCCACCTGGGACGACCAGTATCTCTTCATGGAAGTCGCCGATGACGGCCCCGGCTTCGCCCCCGAAATTTTCGAGGCGCTGGGCGAGCCCTACATAACGTCCCGTCCCGGCCACCACGCCGTGGCGGAGAACGACATGGGTCCCAGCGGCCTGGACGAGCATGACGGCATGGGCCTGGGCTTCTTTATTGCCAAGATCCTGCTGGAACAGACCGGGGGCGAGGTTAAGGCTGACAATCCGCCTTCCGGCGGGGCGCGAGTGGCAATCCGCTGGCCGCGTGGGGTTATTGACGGCGGCCAGCCGCCCGCCCAGCTGGAAACAAGCTGAATTCATTGACCTATTGTCAAAAGGGGCTATACAGCGGCCGCGAATGACCGACGAAAAAACCCTGTTGCTGGTCGAAGACGACCGCCCTCTGCGCGAGCGCCTGGCGCGTGCGCTGGAGACTCGCGGTTTCACCGTCACCCAGGCGGAGTCCGTGGCCGAGGGCAAGGCCCGCGCCAAGGATGCGCCGCCGGCCTATGCCGTGGTTGATCTCAAGCTGGATGACGGCAATGGGCTGGACGTGGTGGAAACGCTGCATGTCACCCGCCCCGACAGCCGCGTGGTGGTCCTGACCGGTTTCGGCAACATCGCCACTGCTGTCGCCGCCGTGAAGTATGGTGCAATCGATTACCTGCCCAAGCCCGCCGATGCCGATGACATCCTGGCGGCGCTGTTGGCGGTGCCGGGCTCCAAGCCCAAGCCGCCGGAAAATCCCATGTCGGCCGACCGGGTGCGCTGGGAACATATCCAGCGCGTCTATGAACTGTGCGGCCACAATGTCAGCGAGACCGCCCGCCGCCTGAATATGCACCGGCGAACCTTGCAGCGAATTCTGGCCAAGCGCTCGCCGCGCTAGCTTTCAGTCTTCCGAAATTGCGGATCAGCGCCAGCGACAGCAGCATCGTCGCCGCGCCTGCGATCATGTCCACCAGATAGTGCCCGCCAAACCAGGGCACCGCCGCGATCATCGCCACATTCAGGCCCGCGATGATCCAGCCGATGATGCCGGTGCGGTGGAAGGCCCAGACATAGGCCAGCGCCATGCTGGTGTGAAAGGACGGAAAGCTCACCACGCCGGCCATCTTTGACAAGGCGAAGTTGAGATTTTCTCCGCGCACCAGCTGCTCCATCGACGGCATGAAGCCGGTATCAGTGCCGATATTGTACAGGCGCGATGGACCGAAGGCCGGTACCAGCAGCGCGCCGATGCAGGCCAGCATTCCGGTCAGCAGCACCATCCAGAACATCTCGCGCAGGCGGTCCTTGCGGTTCATCAGCGCCAGCAGCACGCAGAAATAAAGCCCCTGGTAGCAAAGACTGCCATAGGCCCAGCCCAGCGGCTTGGACAGCCAGGCATGGGCGGTGACAAAGCGATAACCGGTGATCCAGTCAAAACCCAGCGCACGGTCCATCGCCATCAACCGCGAATCCAGCATCGGCCCCGCCGAGGCCAGGCACAGATAAGACAACACACAGATGGCGCTGGCGCTGGCCGCGGTCAGGCCGAAATATTCCGCCATCAAGCCACCCTTGCGCAGGGTCAGCAGCCGCAGCCCTGCCATGGCGCCCAACGCCACGGCCAATAACGTGAAATCCTGCGCGGTGACGGCGATATGAAGTCCGATCTGGCGGGCCCAGACAATGTCGGCCAGCGCCAGCAGCGCCAGGGCGCACCATTCCGGCACAAATTCGCTTTTAAGGCCCGCTTTCCACCCTGTCATCAACGGGGTGTTGCAAGGCCTTCGCCAATCTTTAACGCCCGTTAACTAAGGCCCCGTGCCAGCGTCAGCGTTTTGCCGGCTTTTTCTTTTTCGCCGCCACTGCCGCTTTTTTCGCGGTCTTTTTCGGGGCGCGCTTGATGGGCGGCATGGCCGCAAGCTGGGCGGCGCGGCCGGTGAGGATTTCCTTCAGCACCTTGGCGCTCAGGGCCTGCAGCCGGATCAGCACAAAGGGAAACTTGCGATAGTGATCGGTGATGTAGAAAAGCTTGGGCTCCGCCTCCAGCATCATGTCGCGCATTTCCATCGAGCCGACCTGCAGGGTCACGGCCTCTTCCTTCTTGTGAACCTTGCTGAGGAAGCGGTCATGGATGAAGACCGAGGGCTCGTTGAACCACAGCCGCTCATCGGTGCCCGGAAGCGCGAGCATGATCTTGTGGGCTTCAGCTTTGCTCAACGGCATCGGGAATGACCAGGTTGGGAGTTTGCGCTACGGCGATATT
>JBBQHU010000054.1:0-18311 GCA_038324265.1 Micropepsales bacterium
CCTCCGGTTCCGGTCAGCCTAGCAAACAGGCGCGCATAAGCCATATTGCAGGAGCGAACACTCGTGCGCTGCGGCCTTCCGGCGTTTGACGGGCCGGGGCCCTCCTGATTAGCTGCCGCCCATAATCGAACCGGCCGTCCAAGGCGCCGGGGCCACGGGAGGGGAATTTCAATGAAGCGCATGCTGTTTTCGGCCGCACTGGTTGCGGCTGTAAGTTTGGGGACGGTCGCGGCGTTCAGTCAGGCCAACGAGGACGATGTTGCCGCCCGCCAGGCGAAATATCCCCTGGCCGCCAAGGCCGGCGAAGACAGCCATGCCTTCGACAAGGCGCCGGCCGGGGCCCTCAACCAGGGCAAGTTCGACGACAAGACCTGGAAGTTCGGCCATGCCTATGACGCACCGGCGGGCTCCAAGCTGTGGAATCCGGTGAAGATCAAGATGATGCAGGGCGGCACGGTGACGGGCGGCACGCTGTTCACCGCCACCGATCCCGACATCTACTGCGCCTTCGCCAATGCCGGCTACGACTTCATCTGGACGGAGCATCAGCACAATGCCCGCGACTGGAAGACGACCGAGCGCATGTGGGCGGCCTGCCCCTATACCAAGGCGGTGCCGGGCGTGCGCGTGGCCTATACCGACGAGCGCGAGGAACAGCATGCGCTGGATGCCGGCGCACTGGTGCTGGTGGTGCCGACCGTGCGCTCCTACGAGGAAGCCCTCAAGGCGCGCGACTGGGCCTATTTCCCGCCGCTGGGGCGCCGCTCCAATGGCGGCGGCCAGGCCTTCGCCCTCTACAGCAATGTGCCGGGCGGCTACCGTGCCACCATCAATGACAATCTCGTCCTGATCCTGATGATCGAGACCCTTGCCGGCCTCAAGGATGCCGACCGCATCGCGAAAATTCCCGGCGTGACGGCGATCTTCGCGGCCTCGGGCGATCTGGGCAATCACTCCGGCTACAAGCAGAACGATCCGGACTATGAGCGCGAGATCAACATCGTGCACGACGCCGCCATCAAGGCCGGCGTGCGCCTGTGCGGCCCGCTCGCCTGGGTCGACCGCCCCGACTTCACCTGCTTCCAGGCCGGCAGCGAAGCCGGCGCCATCACCAAGGGCGCCCAGGCCGAACTGGGCAAGCTGGCCAACACCCAGGGCAAGCCCGAAGTGGGCCCCTGGGCCGCGAAGTAGGCTTTCGATTTTGAATTGAGAAAAGGCGCTGCGCAAAACGCAGCGCCTTTTTTATGCCTTCACATACACCCAGGCCGTAACACCCGACGCCAGCGGCGCAGCAACGCGCTTGTAGTCCGCCACCTCATAGGCATCGGCAGCCGCCAGTTCTTCCGCCGTGATCTCGAACACCATGCCCGGCACGCTGTTGTCCGCGCCGCCCGGCATCACGATGGGATGATGGGTCTTGCCGCTCTTGGCCAGCACGTCCGGATCGGTGATCTCCACCATCGCCGTGCGCCATCCCGGCAGCGCGTCCGCGCGCCCTTCCAGCCGACGCCCAAACTGCGCCACCTGCACACCCGCCTGCTGCAAGGTGCCATAGGAAAAAAGCAGCGCCATCCGCCACCTCAAATTGTCATGGCCCACTTTACGTGGGCCATCCAGAGCCACAAGCGCCGTTACTTCGCCGTGCTGAACCGAAACTCGGTGGTCTGATAGAAAATCTTCCCCGGCTTCAGCTCCGTGGTCGGGAAGGCCGGAATATTCGGCGAATTGGCGAAATGCTGCGTCTCCAGGCAGAAAGCGCCGCGCTTCACATATTCTTCATTGCCGCGCCCCGCGATCGGCTTCTCGTTGTTGGGCAAGTAAAGCTGGATGCCCGGCTGGGTGGTCCAAACTTCCATCACCCGGCCGGATTCCGGTTCGGTCACCTTGGCGGCGGGGCGCAGCTTGCCCATCGCACCCTTGACGATGAAGTTGATGTCATAGCCCGGCGTCGCCACGATCGCCGGATCAGGCCCGTTGATATCCTTGCCCAGCGCCTTGGGCTTGGTGAAGTCAAAGCCGGTGCCCAACACCTTCATCACCTGGCCGGTGGCCATGTGGTTGGCATCGGTCGGCGTCACCGCATCGGAATAGACCTGCAGGCGATGCTTCAGCACATCGCCATTCCCCGCGCCCTTGAGGTTGAAATAGGAATGGTTGGTCGGGTTCAGCACCGTCGGCTTGTCGGTGGTGGCGCGGTAGTCGATGCGCAGCGTGTTGTTGGCCTTCAGCGTGTAGGTGACGGTGAAATCCATCTGCCCGGGAAAGCCCTGGTCGCCGTCCGGCGATACCATCTGCAGGATCAGCGCCGGATTTGGCCCGTCCACCGCGGTCGCGTTGTAGACGTGATAGGAAAATCCCTCCGGCCCGCCATGAATATTGTTGGGCCCGGCATTGGCCTTCAGGTGGAAGGTCTTGCCCTCCAGAGTGAACTGCGCCCCGCCGATGCGGTTGGCGAAACGGCCAATGACGGCGCCATAGGTGGTGCCGTGGCTATAGGCTTCCACATTGTCATAGCCCAGCACGACATCGGCCATCTTGCCCTTGCGGTCCGGCACATTGAGGTCCACCAGGAACGCGCCATAGTTGGTGATGCGCGCGCTCATCCCGCGCGCATTGGTCAGCGTATAGAGATCCACCTTCTGCCCGCCGACCTCGCCCCAGGCTTCGCGCTTGATGTGCGACACGGCCTTGGGCTTGGCGGCAACTTTCGCCGCCGGCTTGGCTACCGCCTTGTGAGTCTTGGCCAGCACCGGCGAAACCAGAACAAGCACGGCCGCGAGACCCAGTGCGAAGTTGCGCATGATCGTTCCTTTTCGAAGTCTAATGATAGGCGCGCGCGAACAGCCCGCCGATGGTGGCGCTGCTCAGCAGGTGCCCCTTGGCCGCGGCCAGGAACGCCTCGCGCGACAGCCCCGGCGCCAGGGTCGGCTCCAGATCGGTGGCCATCACCGTGATCATGTAGTGATGCGGCCCGTCGCCCTGCGGCGGGCAGGGGCCGATATAGTTGGGATTGCTGCGCGTGCCCGCGCCGCCGGTAAAGCCGATGCCGGCGGTGCCGTCGCCTTCCTTCAGTTCGGTCGTGGTGGGCGCGATATTATAGGCCACCCAGTGCGACACCCCGGCGCCAAACTGGCCGTCAATGTCATACATCAGGATGGCGAAGCTCTTGGTCCCTCCCGGCGCATCGTGCCAGGACAGTTGCGGCGAGACATTCTTGCCGGGGCAGGGGCAGATGGCCGGATTGCGGGGGCTGCAGGCGCGCTTCTGGTCATCGCCGCCGAAACGCACGGGAATGCGCTGCCCATCCTTGATAGATGTCGAGGTCACGGTCATCCACGGCGCGGCCGAGGTCAGCGATGCGGTGGCCAAAAGGGCCGCCATTCCCAGTGCAATGGTCTTCATATCCGTCCCTGTCGTGTTTTGCAGCCATCCTAGCCGCCCTTAACCGGGACTTAAACCGCCCCGTGGCATGTTAATCCCCCGCCCGGAGGCCGCCTTTTGACCGTCAGCGCCAACTATTCCACGCCCGTGCAGGTCAACGGCTATACCTGCAAGAACTGCACGGACGTTGATTATGCCAAGAAGCATATCGACCCGGCCCATCCCAAGGCCGGCCCCTATGGCGTGAACGCAGCCAACGACCCAAGCCTGGCCAACAAACCTGACGCCAACAAACCTAACACAAGTGTCACCTTCGGCGGCGCCCTCAAGGGCCTGGATGTTGCGACCAGCCCAACGACCGCCGCCGCCAGCGGCCCGGGCGCCACGCTGGACGTCTCGGTCTGAACTTCAGTCCAGCCCTAAGCCCGGCCGGTATTCCAGCAGATCGCCCGGCTGGCAGTCCAGCGCCTCGCAGATCTTCTCCAAGGTCTCGAAACGCACGCCCTTCACCTTGCCCGATTTCAGCAGCGAGATATTGGCTTCGGTAAAGCCGATGCGTTCGGCCAGTTCCTTGGAGCGCATCTTGCGCCGCGCCAGCATGACGTCGAGATTGACCACGATCATCTACAGGATGCTCGCATTGTCGTCGGCGATGCGGCGCGCTTCGGCCATCACATGGGCCGCGACAAAGGTGGCCAGCCCATAGATCGCGGTTTCCACCCGCAGGCCGGCATCGATATGGTCGCCATTGGCCGCGCCCAGGCCGATCTTGGCAATTAGCGTGGCGACGCACGACACCATCAGCCACAGGCCGATGGCGCGGACATGGCCGATGGCCTGCTGCGTAAACACTTCACCTTGTGCAAAGCCGCCGAATAGCCGCCGCGCATGCACCAGCAGGAACAGCCCCGGCAACACCCCCACCGCCAGCGAGAAGGCGCCCAGCACGCGCTGCCAGAGTGCATGGCCGGCCAGCGGCACCAGGGCGGTATCCTCCCAGCCGATGGTCTTGGCCAGCGGCACCACCATCAGCACCGCCACCACCACCAGATAGAACAGGGTCGGGCCGAAGCCGATGGCGAACAGGGTCGAAAGCAGCCGACTCAGGCTGCGCGCCCGTTCGAAGGCGGGGGACAGGAGAGGAAATTCTGCGACGGTCATGTGGTTTTTCCGGTATCTGCGAATTCATTCCATACAGGGTAATTTAATTATTGCAATACAATAATTTCTTATTGGGCAAGACCGTTTGTTCTCTTTGTGTCCCCACCCGGCAGGGACACATACAGGACAATAGAAGAACGAAATCTAGTTATTCCTTCTTATTTCAACACCTTATGTGCCGTATTGCCAAAGAGAACAAAGCGTGTACTTTTGCCTTTCCACACCGGCGCTGGATTCGCTTGGGGATCGGCGGGTGCTGTGGAATAACGGGAGACATCTCATGTCACAGGCGGCTTTGCGGGTGGTTGGCAAGGAACAGAATTCGGATCGCAAGCGCGCCCTTGAGGCTGCGCTGAGCCAGATCGACCGTGCATTCGGCAAGGGCTCGGTGATGAAGCTGGGCAGCCGTGACCTCGGCCTGGCGACAGACTCCGTCTCCACCGGCAGCCTGGGCCTCGACATCGCGCTGGGCATCGGCGGCCTGCCGCGCGGCCGGGTGATCGAGGTCTATGGCCCCGAATCCTCCGGCAAGACCACGCTCGCTCTGCACGTCATCGCCGAGATCCAGAAAAAGGGCGGCATCGCCGCTTTCGTGGACGCCGAGCATGCGCTGGACCCCGTCTATGCCAGCAAGCTGGGCGTGGACATCAACGAACTGCTGGTCTCCCAGCCCGATACCGGCGAACAGGCGCTTGAGATCACCGACACCCTGGTGCGCTCCGGCGGCGTCGACATCGTGGTGATCGACTCGGTCGCCGCCTTGACCCCCAAGGCCGAACTGGAAGGCGAGATGGGCGACAGCCTGCCCGGCCTTCAAGCCAGGTTGATGAGCCAGGCGCTGCGCAAGCTCACCGGCAGCATTTCCAAGTCCAACACCATCGTGCTGTTCATCAACCAGATCCGCATGAAGATCGGCATCATGTTCGGCAATCCGGAAACCACCACCGGCGGCAATGCCCTGAAATTCTATGCCTCGGTCCGCCTGGACATCCGCCGCATCGGCACCATCAAGGACCGCGACGAAGTGGTGGGCAACCAGACCCGCGTGAAGGTGGTCAAGAACAAGGTCGCCCCGCCCTTCAAGCAGGTCGAATTCGACATCATGTACGGCCAGGGCATCTCCAAGGTGGGCGAGCTGGTCGACCTCGGCGTCAAGGCCGGGATCGTCGAGAAATCGGGCTCCTGGTACTCCCATGACGGCAGCCGCATCGGCCAGGGCCGCGAATCCGCCAAGACCTTCCTCACCCAGAACCCCGACATTGCCGACAAGATCGAAAAGGCCATTCGCGCCAGCGCCGGCCAGATCGCCGACAATCTGGTGCTGGATGTCTCCGAAAAGGCAGACGAAGTCGAAGAATAGACCGCAAGGTCCCCCCTAAAGCTGAATACCCTGCCATGGGGTTCAGCTCCTCGGCAGAAGGCGCTCCGTGTGAATGCGGGGCGCCTTCTGTTTTTGCGGCAGGTGGAAAGGCCCAAGGGGACAAGGGGGGAGGGGGTACACTTTTTGTGCCCAAAAGCCCCCGCCCTTCCGCGATTCCCCGCTATCCGCAGGGCGGATAGACAATGTGGACAGGCTATGCGGACCTGCGGCAGCAGCGCCGCTTTTGCGGCGCGTGACAAGGTTTTTTGGGGTCGTTACAAGGTTTACCCATGAAAAGTCTCTCTGACGTCCGCGCCGGCTTCCTGGATTTCTATGCGCAGCGGGGCCACCAGGTGGTGGCTTCCTCGCCGCTGGTCCCCCGCAACGATCCCACCCTGCTCTTCACCAATGCGGGCATGGTCCAGTTCAAGAACCTGTTCACCGGAGCCGAAAAGCGCCCCTACACCCGCGCCACCACCGTCCAGAAATGCGTCCGCGCCGGCGGCAAGCACAACGACCTGGACAATGTCGGCTACACCGCCCGCCACCACACCTTCTTCGAAATGCTGGGGAATTTCTCCTTCGGCGACTATTTCAAGGAAGAGGCCATCACCTTCGCCTGGGACTTCGTCTCCAAGGTGATCGGCCTGCCCAAGGACAAGCTGCTCGTCACCATCTACCCCACCGACGATCAGGCCCGCGCCTTGTGGAAGAAGATCGCCGGATTCTCAGACGACCGCATCATCGGCCATACCGACAATCTGTGGGCCATGGGCCCCACCGGTCCCTGCGGCTATTGCTCGGAAATCTTCTACGACCAGGGACCGACCGTGGCCGGTGGCCCGCCCGGATCGCCCGACGAAGACGGCGACCGCTATCTGGAATTCTGGAATCTCGTTTTCATGCAGTTCGAGCAGGTGGACGAAAACACCCGCCTCGACCTCCCCAAGCCCTCGATCGACACCGGCATGGGGCTGGAGCGTATCGCCGCCATCCTGCAGGGCGTCACCAACAATTACGATGTGGACCTGTTCCGCCACCTGATTGCGGCTTCCGAGTCCGCCAGCGGCGTGCCCAGCACGGGCGAAGCCACCTTCAGCCACCGCATCATTTCCGATCACCTGCGCGCCACCTCCTTCCTCATCGCCGACGGCGTTCTGCCCAGCAATGAAGGCCGCGGCTATGTCCTGCGCCGCATCATGCGCCGCGGCATGCGCCATGCGCATCTGCTCGGCACCAAAGACCCGCTGATGCACCGCCTGGTCCCCGCCTTGGTCAGCGAAATGGGCAGCGCCTATCCCGAACTCAAGCGCAGCGAGCCGCTCATCGCTGAAACCCTGAAGCTGGAAGAAATCCGCTTCCGCGAAACCCTGGCGCGCGGTCTCAAGCTGCTCGACGAAGCCAGCCTCGGCCTGAACAAGGGCGACCAGCTCAAGGGCGATGTCGCCTTCAAGCTCTATGACACCTATGGCTTCCCGCTCGACCTCACCGAAGAATCGCTGCGCGCCCGCGGCGTCACCGTCGATACCGACGGCTTCACCGCCTCGATGCAGAAGCAGAAGGCCGAAGCCCGCGCCTCCTGGTCCGGCTCCGGCGAAGGCCAGAGCGAAGCGCAATGGTTTGCCGTGCTGGACGAAGTCGGCCGCACCGAATTCCTCGGCTATGACACCGAAATCGCCGAGGGCCAGATCCTGGCCATCTTCAAGGATGGCGGCCGCGTGATGGCCGCCAATGCCGGCGAAGCGGTCGAAATCCTCACCAACCAGACGCCCTTCTATGGCGAATCCGGTGGCCAGGCCGGCGACCAGGGCACCATCAAATCTGCCAAGGCCAAGGGCCAGGTCACCGACACGCAAAAGAAACTGGGCGCGCTGCATGTCCACTCGGTGCGCATCACCGAAGGCACTTTCGCGCCCGGCGACGCCGTGGACCTGCAGGTGGACACCGAACGCCGCCGCGCCACCCGCGCCAACCATTCCGCCACCCATCTGCTGCACGCCGCCCTGAAGCGCGTGCTGGGCACCCATGTCAGCCAGAAGGGTTCGCTGGTCACGGCCGAACGCCTGCGCTTTGACTTCTCCCATCCCAAGCCGGTCACGGCGGAAGAGCTGGAAAAGATCGAAGTCCAGGTCAACGCCATCATCCGCCAGAATTCCGACACCACCACCCGCCTGCTGCCCACCGACCAGGCCATCGCCGCCGGGGCCGAAGCCCTGTTCGGCGAGAAGTATGGCGACGAAGTGCGCGTGCTCTCGATGGGCGCCGATCTGGATGAAGACAAGAATTACTCCGTCGAACTGTGCGGCGGCACCCATGTCCATCGCCTCGGCGATATCGGGCTGTTTGCCCTGATCGGCGAATCCGCCGTCGCCGCCGGCGTCCGCCGGATCGAGGCCCTGACATCCGAACATGCCCGCCGCTATCTGTCAGGCCAGGCCGAAATCGCCCGCGAAGCCGCCTCCGCCATCAAGACGCCGCTGGGCGAATTGTCGGCCAAGGTGGCGCAGCTCGCCGATGACCGCCGCAAGCTGGAACGCGAACTGGCTGAAGCGAAAAAGCAGCTGGCGCTGGCCGGCCCCGCCCAAAGCGAAGATGCCGGCGAAACCATTGCGGGCCTGAAGACCGTGCTGCGCCTGGTCGAAGGCGTGTCGCCGAAAGACCTCAAGTCATTGGCCGACGGCGCCAAGCAGCAGATCGGCTCCGGCGTGGTCGCCTTCGTCGCGGTGGCCGACGGCAAGGTCTCCATTGTCGCCGGCGTCACCGACGATCTCACCGCGCGCATCAGCGCCGTCGATCTGGTGCGTGTGGCGGCGGAAGCGCTTGGCGGCAAGGGCGGCGGCGGCCGCCCCGACATGGCCCAGGCCGGCGGTCCCGACAATGGCAATCCGAAAGCGGCACTGGACGCCATCCGCAACAAGCTGGGTGAACTCACCCCTGCTTAATTGTTTGGTCGCGCCTGCGCTCCTAAGCGATAATGTCCGGCAGCAGCCCGTTGTTGATCTCGGTGATCTCGTCCTTCAGCTGAAGCTTGCGCTTTTTCAGCCGCGCCATCGCCATCAGGTCGGTATTGCCCGCATGCACCATCGCCGCGATGGCCGTGTCCAGGTCGCGATGCTCCTGTGTCAGTTGCGTCAGCTTGGCGCGCGCGCCGACTTCATCGGGACCAACAACGCGGCTCATGTCGACGTCTTCCGGCGGCTCTTGGGAATATTCTCGCCCCAGCGCTTCACCTCCGGCCAATCATAGCCGAGCAGGTCCAGCGCCCGTCCAACAGTCTGGTCCACGATATCTTCCAGCGTGTGCGGCTTGGCATAGAAAGCCGGCACCGGCGGCATGATGATCGCCCCCATCTCCGCCAGCGCCGCCATGCTGCGCAGATGCCCCAGATGCAGCGGCGTCTCGCGCACCATCAATATCAAGGTCCGCTTCTCCTTCAGGCAGACATCGGCGGCACGCGTCAGCAAGGTGGTGCAAACACCACTTGCGATCTCGCTCATCGCCTTGACCGAACACGGCGCCACGATCATGCCGCGCGTCCGAAATCCGCCACTGGAAATCGGCGCAGCGATATCATTCACGCCATAAACACAGTCTGCCTTGGCCGCGACGGCCTTGGGCTTTAGGGTGGTTTCATAGCCGATGGTCATTTCCGCCGGGCCCGTCATGACCAGATGCGATTCCAGTCCCAGCTCCCGGCAGGCTTCCAGAAGCCGGATGCCATAGGCCGCGCCGGACGCCCCCGACATGCCGATAACCAGCCGTTCCGCCTGTGCTTTTGCCGTTCCCCGTATCCCCATGGCCCTGCGTTACCACTTCTTAAGTCAAGCGCAAAGAGTTTCGGTTCCCACCGATATTTGGGATGACAGCCTCCCGGTTTGGTGGTTGAATTTTCGGGCCAGGCGCGAGCGCCTTCTCCCCCTTGATGGGGCGCGCACGCCAGCCGACCCGAAGTTCTTAACGCGGAGGTGCATGCATGGCGCTACAGGGACATATCAACCACCTGTCCAACCAGCACAAGAAAATCGAAGACATCATCAATAACGAGATGTCCAATCCCGACTGGGATGAGTTGCGCGTTCTCGCGCTCAAAAAACAAAAACTTCGAATCAAGGACGAACTGGAACGGCTCCGCGCCGTTAACTAGTTCGGCTGTTCCGCGCCCATGCGAACAGGGCCAAGCCGCCCAGTTCGCATAGCGCGGCGGCAAAGAACGCCGCGCCGGGGAAATGCACCGGCGCGGTGGGCCCGCTGAACCATGCGAACAGGGTCGGCATCGCCCACATCGCAAGCACCGACGCCAGGCTGGTGACGCTGGATGTCGCGCCCTGCAATTCACCCTGCTCGGTTGCCGGTACTTCGCGTGTCATGATCGCATTCAGCGCCGGTCCGCCCACGCCGCTGAAGATGAAGGGCAACATCCACGCGTAGAAAATCCACGCCCTGGTCGCAAAGGCATAGCCGGCATAGGCCGCGACGCCGCAAATAAAACCGATGGTCACCGTGCGTATCTCGCCAAAACGTTTCACCATGAAACCCGGCAACACCGCATAGGACAGCGCCGACAGCGCCCCAATCGCGACCAGCGACCAGGCCACCGCGCCTGGCCCCCATCCGAACTTCAGCATGGTGTAATAGGTCCAGGTCGAAGGCAGCGAATCGTGTGCAAACTGCGCCAGCACCAGCACCGCAATCAGCGCGGTCAGCGTCGGAAACCGTGACAGTGCCTTCAGCGATCCCAGCGGATTGGCACGCCACCATTCGAACCTGCGCCGGTTCTCCGGCGGCAGCGACTCTTTCAGCACCACCAGCCCGAACAGCGCATTGGCAACACTCAAGCCAGCCGCAACAAAAAAAGGCGCCCGCAACCCGAAATGCTCACCGACAAAACCGCCCAGCGCCGGCCCCAGGATGAAGCCCAGCCCGAATGCGGCACCCACAAGCCCGAAATTGGCAGCGCGCTTCTCCGGCGGCGAGATGTCGGCGATATAGGCATTGACGGTGGGATAGGAGGCGCCTGCCATGCCCGACAGGGTGCGGCCCACGAACAGCCACACGATCGTCGGCGCCAGGCCGGTGATGACATAGTCCACCCCCAGCATCAGCAGCGAAGCGATCAGTACCGGCCGCCGGCCAAAGCGGTCTGACAGGTTGCCGACAACCGGCGCGCACACAAACTGCGCCAGCGCATAGACGAAGAACAGCCAGCCGCCCCAGCGCGCCGCGCCGCTTATGGGTGTATGCGTAAGCTCTGCAATCAGGCCCGGTGACACAGGAATGATCACGCCCAGCCCGATGATGTCGATCATCATGGTCAGGAAGATGAAGGCCATGGCGTATTTGCTGACGGCGGCCCTGCCTTGGGTGTCGAGTGTCACAAGAATGTCGCCCTTCAAAGCCCGCGCTTTGTGATGGTTTTTCGCCCGGTTCTGTGCAGGGACTTTTTCGCCGCCATCGCAGGACGAAGCTAAAGAAAGCCGCAATTGGCGGCAAGGTTGCGCTCTGTTTTGAAGTGGGCACCCGCAATGTTAGAAGGCGGGCCATCGGGGGAGCGCCGCATGACCATCATTGACCAGCCTGAGAAAAAGCCGCGCGGCCTGCGCCGCGTCTATGCCTGGATGCTGGCCAATGCCCGGGGCAAGAACGCCTGGGCCGCCGTGGCGGCCTTCGCTTTTGCAGAAGCCTCCTTCTTTCCCATTCCCGCCGACGTGATGGTGCTGCCCATGATGCTGGCGGACCGCAAGCGCGCCTTCTATCTGGGCGCCTGGGTGGCCTTCTGGTCGGTGATGGGCGGAATGCTGGGCTATGCCATCGGCGCGCTGTTCTGGGAGACCGCGGGCATGTGGCTGATCCATGCCCTGCATGTGCCACTCGAGCAGGTTGAAGCCCTGCGTCTGAAATATTCCAGCAACGCCTACCTGATCATGGTGCAGGGCGCGACGCCCATCCCCTACAAGCTGGTGACCATCGCAAGCGGCCTGGCCGGCGTCGCCTTCCCGCTTTTCATGCTCTATTCGGCGATCACCCGCAGCATCCGCTACATCGTGATCGAGGCGACGCTGGTCTGGTTCTTTGGCGAGAAGGCGCAAAACCTCCTCGAGAAATATCTCGAATGGGCACTGGTGCTCTTCCTCGTGGTGCTGGTGCTGGGCTTTGTAGCGTTGCGCTACCTGTAAGTTGCCCGCCCTAGCGCGAACCGTGCCTCAGTCCTGCTCGAGTTCGCTCGACAGGTTTTCGTCGTCCGTGGCAGGCGTGCCCTGCGACGGCTCTTCGTCGCGCGGCGGCAGTTCGTGCACGCCGGTGGTTTCCGAGATCGACTTGAGCGAAGCGCCCTTCTTGGCGGCGCGCTTCTGGGCGCGCTCGAACTTGGCGCCGGCACGGGTCACGGCCAGATCCAGTTCCAGCTGCGAGGTCAGGCCCAAGGTCACCGGATCGACCGCCTTGATGTTGGCCGCGTTCCAGTGCGAACGCTCGCGGATCTTGGCGATGGTCGCCTTGGTGGTGCCGATCAGCTTGATGATGTCGCTGTCGGTGAATTCGGGATGGTTGCGGATCAGCCAATAGACCGCATCGGGCTTGTCCTGGCGCTTGCTGACCGGCGTATAGCGCGGCGCACGCTTCTGGCGCACCGTCGGCATCTTGTGCTTGGGCGCGGCCATCTTCAGGCGCTTCGCGGGGTTCTTCTCGGCATCCGCGATCTGCTCGCGGGTCAGCTGGCCGGTGGCGACCGGGTCCTGGCCCTTGATGCCCTTGGCGACGTCTTCGTCGGCGATGCCCTTCACTTCCAGCGGATGCAGGCCGCAGAAATCGGCGATCTGCTCAAAGGACAGACCGGTATTGTCCACCAGCCAGACGGCTGTGGCCTTGGGCATCAGGGGCTTGAGTTCAACGGCCATGATCTTCTCCTTTGTCGGGAACCCGTTCACCGGGCCCGCCGATCCTTGAAGGCTTTTGCTTTCTAGGAATGGCGGGGTTCTAGCCCTGTGAGGCCGCAAGGGAAAGCAGAATCTTCCCCACATGCCCCCCGGCCGCCATGGATTCGTGGGCTTTCTGGGCATTTTCCAACGGAAAGACCCGGTCGATGACGGGCCGCACCCGGGTTCCAAGGCCCGGCCAGACTTCGGCCAGCAAGGCGTCGCGGATGGCCCGCTTCTGCGACGGATCACGTCCGCGCAGGGTGGTGGCCGCCAGGGTCAGTCGTTTGGCCAGCATGGGGGCGAAGTTCACCTCTGCCGCAAATCCCGACTGATAGGCGATGTTGACGATGCGGCCCCAGAGGGCGGCGGCTTCCATGTTGCGCTGGATATAATCGCCGCCGACCATGTCCAAAATCACGTCCACACCCCTGCCCGCGGTGGCGTCCTTCACGGATGCGACGAAATCGGTTTCGCGATAATTTATCGCCCGCGCTGCGCCCAGGCCGATACAGGCTTCACATTTGGCGTCTGAGCCGGCCGTGGCGAACACGGTGTGGCCGCGCGCCGCGAAGATCTGGATGGCAAGACTGCCGATGCCGCTGGTGCCGCCATGGATCAGCAGGCTTTCGCCCGGCGCCAGCCGTCCGGTATCCACGATATTGGTCCAGGCGGTGAAGGCCGCTTCCGGCAATCCTGCAGCTTCTATCAGATCAACACCGGCGAGAACCGGCAGCACGCTTCCCGCATCGGCCACGGCATATTGCGCATAGCCGCCGCCGGGCAGCAGGGCACAGACCTGGTCGCCCACCGCGAATTCCCGCACGCCTTCGCCCAGTGCCGCGATGGTACCTGACACTTCCATGCCCAGGATGGACGAGGCACCAGGCGGCGGCGGATATTTCCCCCGCGCCTGCAACAGATCGGCATTGTTCAGCCCCGCCGCAGTCACCTGGATCAAAACCGCGCCGGGCAAAGGGCTTGGCGAAGGTTCTTCATCCGCTACCAGCCGATAGTGCGGTCCGGCGTCTTTAATCGTGATGGCTTTCATGGCTTGCGCAGCTCAAAGGGCGGGAACAGACTAAACGCAAAGGCCCAGACGAACCACAAAAGTAAAGTATCGCAATGGATACCGACGAACTCTTGCCACGCAAGAAACTGCCCGAAATCGTGCTCGGCGAAGACATTTCTGCGCTTTCGGCCCATGAACTGGAACAACGTATCGCGCGGCTGGAAGAAGAAGTTTCCCGTTGCCGCGAAGCAATCAAGGCGCGCCACGCCACCAAGTCGGCGGCGGAGAATTTCTTCAAAAGATGAACGCAGCAACGTTAATACGCACAGCAAATACGCCGTCTGTTCAGCACGTCATGCGAAATCGCCACGTTTACCAATGCAAAATGCTTGGCCGTATGCGCCGGCGCTGCTAGCTTCGATCATCAAGTGGGGAATGCATGACGAACGATCTTGAAAGCTTCACCGAATCCGCCATGTTCGACCGTACCTTCGATGAAGGCATGTCGCTGGTGGAAGAAACCGCACGCTATCTCGACGGCAAGGGGCGCGAAGAAGCGCGCACGCTGCCGCGCAAGGTCGCCATGCTCTATGCCGGCGAAAGCATGCGCGTCACCACCCGCCTGATGCAGGCGGCCAGCTGGCTCCTGGTGCAGCGCGCGGTGCGCGATGGTGACATGGAAAAGGAAGATGCCATGACCGATCGCTACCGGCTTGGCAGCCGCGAAATCTGCCTGGGCGCCGCGTCCGAAGACACTGCCGACCTGCCGATGGAACTCAATGATCTGCTGGTGCGAAGCGACCATCTGTATCGCCGCATCGCGCGGTTGGACGACATCCTATTTGGCGATGCCCTGGTGCCGGCGCCCGGCGCTCGCGCTCAACAGGACGCCCTGGCCCAGGCTTTCAGCCAGTAGAGCCAATCACAAACAAAAACGCCGCCGGGATGACCGGCGGCGTTTTCATGTCTGGTGTTGAAGTTGCTTACGACCCGACAAAACCCGCGAACTTCTTGTTGAAGCGCGTCAGGCGGCCGCCGCGGTCCATCAGCTGCTGCTGACCGCCGGTCCAGGCCGGGTGGGTGCTGGGGTCGATGTCCAGCGTGATCTTCTGACCCGCCGTGCCATGGGTGGTGCGCGTCTTGTAGGTGGTGCCGTCATTCAGCTGAATGTCGACAAAGTGATAATCGGGGTGAATGCCCTTTTTCATGACGCAATACCTTTCGTGGCGCTGCACCCATACCGACGGGCGCGCGAGGGCGGGCTTATAGGGCAGGGGGCAAAAGGAGGCAAGTGGGCATCCTCCCCCGCGCGCGCAGCGCGCACCAAGAGGGAGGTGGCCGTAGCTGGCTCTCGAGCCAGCGAAGGCAGCAAGGGGAAACTCCCGGTTCCTTTGCCCCGGCCATCCCTATATACAGCCTGCAAATTCTTAACGCAGGTGCCCGTTGGCCAGGGGTGAGACCAGTTTTACCAGCGAAACCGCCCGGGTGGCGGCCGGACGGCCCAAGGCGCGGTCCTTGGCCCCCCTGCGCCGGGTGTTGCCCTTTCTCAGGCCCTATCGGGGGCGGATCGCGGTGGCCGGGCTGGCCCTTGTCTGCTCTTCTGCTGCCACCTTGGCGCTGCCCCAGTTCGCCGGGGGGCTGATCGACTCCAAGGGCCTGAGCGCTGCCCAGGCCCATGCCCTGTCCGGCTTTTATCTGGCCTTCATCGCGGCCGGCGCCCTTCTGGGCCTGGCATCGGCGACCCGTTTCTACGCGGTGACCTGGCTGGGCGAGCGGGTCGTGGCCGACATCCGCAAGGCGGTGTTCAACAATGTGCTGGGACTGTCGCCCGAATTCTTCGAAGTCACCCGCACCGGCGAAGTGCTGTCGCGCATGACCGCCGACACCACGCTGATTCAGACGGTGGTGGGCTCTTCGGTGTCGCTGGCGCTGCGCAACCTGGTCACGCTGACCGGCGGCCTGGCGCTGATGTTCATCACCAGCTTCAAGCTGGCGGCGCTGGTGGTGGGGGCGGTGGTGGTGGTGATGCTGCCCATGCTGCTGTTCGGCCGCAAAGTACGCTCCCTCTCGCGCGCCAGCCAGGATTCCATCGCCGATACCGCCGCGCGCGGTTCTGAAACATTGAATGCCGTGTCCACGGTGCAGGCCTTCACCCAGGAAGATTTTGAGCGCCGTTCGTTCGGCCTTGCGGTCGAGCGCGCCTTTGATTTCGCCAAGAGCCGCACCCTGGCGCGCGCCTTGCTGACGGCGGTGGTGCTGTTCACCGTCATCGCGGCTTTGGCGACCATCGCGCTGGTGGGGCTGCACGACATCATCAACAATCGCATCACCGGCGGCGCCCTGCTCAAATTCATCCTGTATGGCGGACTGGTGGCGGGCGGCGTCGGCGCTCTCAGCGAGACCTGGGGCGACCTGCAGCGCGCCTCGGGCGCGACGGAGCGTTTGATGGAACTGCTGCACGAAGTGCCGGCCATTGCCGCGCCCGCCCATCCGCTGACCTTGCCGCAAGCGGCTGGCGGCGCGGTGCGTTTCGATAATATCACCTTCCGCTATCCCACCCGGCCCGACTTCAAGGCGCTGAACGGTTTTTCGCTGAACGTCGCCAGCGGCGAGGCGGTGGCGCTGGTGGGGCCCAGCGGCGCGGGCAAGTCCACCGTCTTCCAGTTGATGCTGCGCTTCTTTGACGCCCAAGAAGGCACCATCCAGTTCGACGGCCTGGACATCACCCAGCTTGATCCGGTGGCGCTTCGCCGCCACATCGCGGTGGTGTCGCAGGAGCCGGTGATTTTTTCCGGCTCCATCGCCGCCAACATCCGCTATGGCCGCGAAGACGCCAGCGATGCACAGGTGAAATCAGCCGCCGCTGCCGCCGCTGCCAGCGAATTCATCGACAAGCTGCCCCAGGGGTTCGAGACCCTGGTCGGCGAGCGCGGCATCACCCTGTCGGGCGGCCAGCGCCAGCGCCTGGCGATCGCCCGCGCCATCCTGCGCGATGCGCCGCTGCTGTTGCTGGACGAAGCCACCAGCGCGCTGGACGCGGAGAATGAAAGGCTGGTGCAGACGGCGCTGGCCAATCTGATGGTGGGGCGCACCACCCTGGTGATCGCGCACCGTTTCTCCACCATCCAGCGCCTGAAGCGGATTGTGGTGCTGGACGAGGGACAGGCTGTGGCGGAAGGCAGCCATGCCGAACTGATGGCCAGCGGCGGGCTCTATGCGCGGCTGGCCAGCCTGCAATTCTCGGATGGCCCATTCTCGGGTGATCCGGCGTGAAAAGCTTTGCGCGCGCCTGGCGGATGACCGCCATCATGCTGGGGCTGGGGCTGATCTTTTTCACCGGCCGCCTGCTGTGGGCCAATGGGCTGTTTGCCTCGGTCCAGACAGGCTTTTTCGGCAGTTGCCGGGCGCTGTCGGATGTGCCGGGCGTGAGTGATATCGAGATCGCCGGCGGCATCGCCTATGTCGCGGTGGCCAATGCGCGCGGTCCCAGCGATGCCGACGGCATTTACACCCTTGCCCTGGACGGCAAGGGCAGGCTGACCCGGCTTTCCGGTACGCCCAGGGATTTTCATCCGCGCGGCATCGGCCTCTATCGCTCGCCGGACGGCAGCGGGGTTTTTCTGCTCGCGGTCAATCGCCGTACCGGCGCGTCGGCGAAAGCCGGAGCGGCCAGTGAAAAAGTCCGGTTCAGCATCGATTCTTTTGAAGTCACCAATGCCAAAGCCAGACCGGCGCTGGTGTCACAGGGCACCATTGGCAGCGGGCTTCTTACCGATCCCCAGGATGTCGCGGCCGCCGGCCCCGGCAGCTTCTATGTCAGCAACGGCACGGCAACCCAGCCCCTGATGCGGCGGCTGGCCGGCTGGGGCGCGCTCCCCGGTTCCAGTATCCTGTATTTCAACGGCATGACGTTTCGCACCGCCGCCGAGGAGGTTTATGGTGCGCGTGGTTTGCTGCTGGCCCCGGACGGCAATCATCTGCTGGTGGCCAGCCTGACCACCCGCAGCCTGCGGACCTTCAGCCGCGAGATGCTCACCGGCAATCTGACCGAGGGGGGATCGCTGACCCTGGATGTTGCGCCCGAGATGATCTCCCTCGACAGCCGGGGCGAGGTCTGGGCCGCCGGCCATGCCAATCTGTTTCAGTGGCGCGATTTCGTTGCCAACCCGGACCACCGTCCGCCGTCGCAGGTCTTCCGTGTCAGCCTGTCGGACGGCGCGGCGCAATCGGCCGAGCGGGTCTATGGCAATGGCGGCGGAGAGATCGCCGCCGCCAGTATTGCCGCGTCGGCGGGCAAGCATCTGCTGATCGGCTCGTCCCTGGACGGCAGGCTGCTGGACTGCAGCCCAAAATAATGAGCGCCGGCGACCAATAAAAAAGGCCCGCAACAGTGCGGACCTTTTTCAAATCTTGTCGAACCGAATTAAGCGACCTGAGTCGCCGGGACGATGATCTCTTCACCATTGGGATCGCGCAGCACATAGCC
>JBBQHU010000055.1:0-18253 GCA_038324265.1 Micropepsales bacterium
GCTATGGTGGCAGCGCGCTGGAAGGCCTGGCGGCCGCCTTTTTCAACGCCGGCGCCCATGCCGTGCTGGCGACGCACTGGGAAGTGCCGTCGGCGCCCACCACCACGCTGATGATTGCCATGTTCGATGTCCGCGGCCAGAATGGTGGACATGACAGCGCGCAAGCCTTGCGCCAGGCGCAGCTGGCGGCGATCAGCCGTCCTGGCACGGCGCATCCGTTTGCCTGGGCAGCCTTTACGCTGATCGGCGATGGCGAATAGGAGTGCGGCATGAAAATCTTCCTGGGCATGGCGGCGGCATCACTCTTCGCCCTGACGGTGGCGGGCCAGGCGGCAACGCTGGTGGTGGTGGAAGCGCGCGGCATGGCACTGAAGCCCGGCAGCTTGCTGGATTCGGCCAAGCCGCTGGTGCTGAAGCAGGGCCAGCATGTGACGCTGGTAACCGACACAGGCTCTACCCTGAAACTGGACGGTCCCTATAACCGCCCGCCCGCCGCGTCGGCCGGCGGTGGCGTTACCCTGACCAAGACGCTGGGCGCGCTGGTGGCACAGCGCCAGAGCCGCAGCGGCGAATTCGGCACCACTCGCGGCACCGTGCTGGCGGCGCTGCCCGATCCCTGGCTGATCGATGCCAGCCATGGCGGCCATGCCTGCCTGATGGCCGGTGCGATGCCGGTGTTCTGGCGCCCCGCGGCGCGCGATGCCGCGAGCCTGGCCGTGGCGCCGCTGGACCATAGCTGGAACGCCCGCAGCACCTGGCCGGCGGGACAGGACCGGCTTCCCATTACCACCGACGTCCCCATGCGCAGCGGCGAGACCTATGCCGTGAGCTTTGGCGGTGCAGACTATGCGATCACCATGACGCTTGTGCCCGCCGATCTTGCCAGCGACGAGATGCGCGCCGGATTCATGGCCGACAAGGGCTGTGAACAGCAGGCCCAGGCTCTGGCCCAGACATCGGCCCAGACATCGACTCAAAAATCGGCAAAGGCGCGGCAATAGTGCGTCTGGCCGGCCGCATCTCGCGCCGGCGCCTGACCGTCGCCATGGCGGTCGCCGTCGGATGCGCGCTGCTGGCGGTTCTGGCGATCAGCAGCCTGTCTTTCCTCAGCCGCGTGAACCAGTTCATGCAGGACTGGGAGATCGCCTCGGTATTCGCGCCGTCCGAGCCGCAGGACCCCGACATCATCGTGGTGGCGATCGATGAGCCGACGCTGCGCCAGTTTGCCTATCGCTCGCCGGTCGACCGCCAGTTCGTCAGCGACCTGCTGCAGCAGATTGCGGCGCACCGGCCCACGGCCATCGGACTGGACCTCTTGCTGGACCAGCCCACCGAAGCGGCCAAGGACAAGGCGCTGGCCCAGACGCTGCGCAGCCTCAAGGTGCCGCTGGCAGTGAGTTATATCGCTGCGGGCGCCGTCACGCCGGAACAGAAGGCCTTCGAGGAGGCGATGGTGCCGCGGTCCATGCGTGCGCTGGCTGACCTGCCTACCGACCAGTTCGACACCGCGCGAGGTGTCTTTCCCGGCGCGGTCGTGGACGGCCATTACGTTCCGGGTTTCGCCCGCAAGATCGCGCAGGACGCGGGCGTGCCGTCGCCGGCAGAATATGTTCCCATCGCGTGGCGCGGACGGCCGCCGCCCACCCCGACCGATCCCGATCCCCGGCCGTTCCGGCAGGTTTCGGCCCAGATCGCGGGCCTGATGCCCGACAGCTGGTTTGCCGGCAAGGTCGTACTGATCGGTTCGGACGTGACGCTGGTGGATCGCCACCGCACGCCCTTCTCCACCATCCTGGCGGGCGATGCGGGGCAGTTGCCGGGCGTCATCATCCAGGCGCATGCGATATCGCAGTTGCTGCATCGCAAGGCTTCGCCCATCGCGGCCTGGCCGGTGGATGTCGCCATTGCGCTGGTGATGGCGCTGGTCGGCACGGGGCTGGGCATGATCGGCGCCAACCTGCCGTTGCGCGCGGGCGCTAGCGTCGCCCTATCACTCCTGTTCTGGGCGGCGGCCATCGCGCTGTTTCACTTTACAGGCGTCATCATCGGCATGATCGCGCCGCCGCTGGCACAGGTCGCCGCCTTCTTCGTCACGGACTCGCTGGGCGGCCGGGAGGCCCGGCGGCAACGCGCCTTCATCCAAAGCGCCTTCGGGCGCTATGTCTCCCCGGCCATCGTCAACCGCATGGTGGAAGACCCCTCGCGCATGTCTCTGGAAGGCGAGCGCCGGGTGATGACCTACCTGTTCTCCGACATCCAAAACTTCACCACCATGTCGGAGAAAATGGAATCGCAGGAGCTGACGCGGCTGCTCAACGCTTATCTTGACGGCATGACCGACATCGTGATGCGCCATGGTGGCATGGTCGACAAGTTTATCGGCGATTCCGTTTTCGCCATTTTCAACGCGCCGCTGGACCAGCCCGATCATGCCCAGCAGGCGGTCCTGTGCATGCTGGCAATGGACAAATTCTCGGAAGAATTCCGCCGCCAGGAGCAGGCGCGCGGCATCCCCCTGGGCGTCACCCGCATCGGCGTCCATACCGGGCCCGCCGTGGTCGGCAATTTCGGCAGCCAGGCGCGCTTCACCTATACGGCTCAGGGCGATGCGGTGAACGCGGCCTCGCGGCTGGAGGCGATCAACAAGCATTTCGGCACCCGCCTTTGCATCAGCGAGGACACCCGCGCCCTGTGCCAGGGGATCACTTTCCGGCCCATCGCGTCGGTGGTACTGAAAGGCAAGACTGAAACGCTGGACCTGTGGGAGCCCCTGCACGACGGCGTCATGACTGCGGAGTTTCTGGATGCCTATTGCGCGGCCTATGAGCAGCTTCGCCGGGAAGACCCGCAATCCGCCGCGCTGTTCGCGGCCCTGGCTGGCAGCGACCCTCAAGATGTCTGCGTCGCGCTGCACCAGGCCCGGCTGGCACAGGGCGAGCGAGGCATCCGCATGGTGATGGCAGAAAAATGATCCTGATCCCGATTATCGTTTTTGCGCTGCTGGCTTTCGCACGGCACTGGACCGGGGCGCTGCTGGCCTTGAGCCTTTCGGCCGGCGACATCGCGGCGCTCAATCGCGGCCTCGCCGTGGCGATGGTGGTCGCCGCTGCCATGCTGGTCGATGGGCTGGTGCGCTTCTTCTACTGGCATCGCTACTGGCGCCGCCGGCGTGGCCGCGAAACCCCGGCGCTGATCCGCGACCTGCTGACCATCGCCATCCTGCTGCTGGGACTTTCTTTTGCGCTGTGGTGGATCGAGGGATTGTCCTTCACCGGCCTCGTTACCGCCTCGGGCGCCACTGCAATCATCCTGGGCATTGCGCTGCAGACGGTGATCCAGGACCTGTTCAGCGGCCTGTCGATAAACCTGGAAGGCTCCTATGGCCTGGGCGATTGGCTGACCATCTATTCCGACCAGTTGCCGGAACCGGCTTATGGCCAGGTCTCCGCCATGACTTGGCGCTCCACCTATCTGACCCAGTTGGACGGCCGCAGCCTGATGGTGCCCAACCACCTGATCACGGCCAATGCGGCGCTGAACCATTCGCGGCCCCATGTGCCCAAGCGCCTGGTAGTGGAAATTCCGCTGGATGCCCGCATCCCCAGCGAGCATATCATTGACATGCTGCTGGGCGAGGCGCTGAAGACCGTGCGCGGCGATCGACTGGCAAGCCTGCCAGCGCCGTCGGTGCAAATCGACCGCCTGACTTCGGATTGCGCCTTCTATCATGTCTTCTTCTATGCGGATCCGGCGCTGGTGGACCCGGACACCGCCCGCTCCACCATGTACCGCGCCCTGCTGGAAGTGGTTCAGCGCAACGCCCTTCCGATGCCCGTCACCCAGATCGAGATGTCACCCAAGCCGGAACTGGATTTCCGCATTGGCGATACGCAGATCCAGGACGCGCTATGCGGCGCGATGTTGTTCCGCCGCGTGCTGAACAACGACCAGCGCGCTGCGCTGGCGGCGCGCTGCGCCGTGCGGCAGTTCCAGGCGCGCGATATTTTGATGCATCAGGGCGATACCACCGCCTCCATGTTCATCATCCTGAGCGGCAGTGCGCGCGTCACCATCCCGGGCGCGGGCGGCGAACATGAGGTGGCGGTGCTGGCGATGGGCGATGTGGTCGGCGAAATGTCGCTGATGACCGGCGCACCGCGTACGGCAAGCGTCGCAGCCATGACGCGGCTGCAGGCATTGGAGATCACCAAGGGCGCGATCGCCAACCTGCTGGAGCAGTCTCCCGAGCTGCTCCAGCGCTTCAGCGAGATTTTGATGATCCGCCAGCAGGAACTGCAGGCCCTTGCCAACCGGCCAATGGCGCACGCCGCCGAAACGCGCGACTTGCTGAGCCGGATGCGGTCCTTCTTCGGCCATATCAGAAGCTGAAGGTTACGCGCCCGCGCGCAGCACCAGGGCGACCATCGCGATATAGGTGACTTGGTGGATGAACTGGTCGGCGCCGAACGCCACCCAGTAGATGGCATCGCCCTGCGTCCATCCCCGCAGCCGCTGGGTGCGCGCCTTGAGCCAGTCGGTGTGATAGTGGACCAGGAATTCGAGCGCGAGTAACCAGGCGACGGTAGACACAGACCATGTCAGGATGAGCAGGACCGGAACGGAAAACAGCACATGCCAAAAGGCATGAATGAGCCCGCCCGGCCGGCCGTAATAGCCCTTGTTGTCAACCTGATAGCGAGTCTGGATGACAAAATCACAGACCAGATGCTTGACCTGGAACGCCAGCAGCGCGAGCAGGATGACGCTCATATTTGCCCCGATCGTGCCTGCACGGCACTGTTGTGCGAATCACAAAGACAGGTTGGCGCAATATCTCAGGAAAGAGGATGGGTGCCAGGGACGTCACCAAAATCGAGGCGCAACTCTCTGATTATGCGTATGTTTTACGCGGCGCTGCGGCATTGATACCAACAAAAATACCATCAAAAAGTCCTCTATCGGTAGGCCAAGTGGCCACACGCGCTCCGTCAAGGGTTATGGACAATCATCTCCGTTCAAGCCCTCAATCGCATCAATAGAATATTTGAATGATTGCTAACCTCGTCCGTGTACAGAATACTATCAGTGTAGCACGACATTGGAAATGGGATGCGCCACAATTTCGATGCTTAACAAAAACGGCATTCAGCTTGGGAAGCTAGAGTGTTTAGCTAACCTTTCAATGGCTTAACAGCACAGCCATCCCTGAGCGTCGCCTGTCGCGTCAATTGGTTACGATCTCAGCGCAAAAACTTCGCTGACTGCCTAGCCCTAATTCGCGCTTTTCCCACCCAGGGTCACACGCAATGCCATCACAGCATAAACAAAACCGCTGTGAGGATTCATTTTGCAAAATCTGTCTAGCCATGCTGAACTTTTAGACTGCACCCAGAACAGGCCGGTCATTCGCCGGTTTCCCGTAGCCCCCATGTTGAGCCCCGTAATAAATCCCTCAGCCCAGACGAGATACTCACGCCTCTCATGCGCCGGTGCCCTTAGAAAACGATCACAATCATTTGAGCCATACGAAAGAACCATAGTTTGCTGTGCAGAAGCCCCCGCGGTTCCTACGAGATAAATGGCGACCGCCAATACAGACATGTGCCGCAGCACCGCTAGCACCCCCAAAGGATTATTCCTGGAGCCCAGGTCGCTGTCCTCAAGTTGCCCCCTCGTTCGTCATCTCATCAATCGAGATTCCACCTGCGCCTAAGGCGACAAAGGATAACAGACCTCCGATAATCGCAATGCCCAGCGCAAAAATCTGGTAATCAGCGGCTTGGACCAGCGGGTTCTGAATGGTCCAGAAGTCGTGCGCGACGCCGATCCATGCCGCCGTGCAAACAGCCAGAACGAGTGCGCTGAACCTGGTTTGAAAGCCTGAAACCAACCCGACGCTTCCAAAAAACATCGCTATCAACGAAAGCGCCAGCAGGAGGTGTCCAAATGGGACCTGTTTCATCTGGACCAAGATCACCATAGCTCCCCAATCATTGATACGGTCCACGGCTTGGGAAGTGAAAAACCAGCCAAGCAAAAGTCGCCCAGCAAGCGCCGACAAATTTCGAAATGCAGCCAATGCGGGCTTCCCAAAGTAGTACAGTAAATTAGACGATCAAGTCCCGGTTCTTAGCCCAATGATTGTGTAGGCTGGGCAGACGCGGAAAAGCGCTGTAAGCAGCGGTATCACGCCGAACCAGCCCAACCAGTTCCAATCACTCTGGGGGAAGCCAAACTTCAAAGCGAAAGCCAGCATGACAACGCCCAGCAAAGACCGGACTATCCTGTCTACAGTTCCGATGTTCGGTCTCATCAGATTTACCCCGTGGCGATTGATTATGCTTCGTGCGCTGATGCGAGTTTACAGTGCTCGCGCCGGCCACACTTGATCAGGATCAATTTGCCTTTGGACTGATTCACAAAGATGAAATCGAGTCGAAAAAGGTAAAAGTGCCCTATCGGCTGTCCCCAAGGCCTACTTGTGCCCGACACGCTTTCGCACCGTCAGCCTTTCCTCGCGATAGAGCCGGTACATCTTTTTTCAGTTCAGCATGGCCCCTCTTGACGCAGCAGCAGTCCACTCTGACTCGCACCGATGGAGTGAGCTGTCCCTTGAAGCCATAGGCATTTCCTAGCCGATCAGGATCGCTTCAGGCGGCGGTTTGGATCGAGGCGCCTCCTTCGCGCACGCGAGAATGCATCTTATAGAGACTTGTAAAGGTTACATGTAGTAAGGCCCTTCGAAAAACGGGTTAACGGGGCTGGGAGAAAGTCGAGATGAATGCAATTTTTTTAAGGCTAGATTTCAAAAGTAGCCATCGCGCTTTTTTTTGCTCCAGAGAGCCTCCATCCCGTCGCTGATGCGTCCTTGACGCTCAGAGGAAGAAGACCGAATGGTTTCATCTGCGATCGACAACAGATCTGCGGCTTCCGATACAATAGCTCCGGTTACCAGCCAACAACCCAGCGTCCGGAAGCGGACCTTGCGCGTGAAAATATGGCCCCCGGGTTGGAACCCATGCGGCTTTCGTCGTCAATAACAATGAAGGTGACCTGCTCCCCGTAATGCCCCTGTTTATGGGTAGAGTCTGTTCTGGCTATGCCCCTGGATGAGGCGTGCTGCAAACTCGTTCGGTGCGCGCTGGATTGCGCCACAACCCTGCCAAGACCAGAGGAAGATATTTCAATCTAGTCCCTTTATCCGTGTGCGGTTCTCAATCCCACAGGAAACCTAGCCCGAAAGGCCATCATGGAAAAGGCTTTGGGTCATGGCCGGACTGCAGACGATCAGTTTACGGCGTTCGCCGCTGCGCTGGCATTCGCCGGGCCAATGCGGTCCAAGTCTATGCCACGCTGCTTCAGAAGGGCGTTGTAAAATTCACGGACGCCTTCCTGAACAGCATCCGCCGGTGTCCTACCCCTGCCATCCTTGGCATCCAGCTTTACGCCCTTATCGGCAAGATATTGAATAACAGCCTCTGCTTCCGGCGCCTGCGGATTTATTACGGCCATATGCATTAGGCCTTTTCCGCTCAGATCTTTCACGGTCAGGTCGGGATTGAGTTCCAGCGCGTATTTCAGGGCAGCCAGATTTCCGCCATAGGCCGCAGCCATGGAAAGGTTCATGCCGTCTGACGCCTTAATGTCCGCCTTGGCGCCGCCGGCCACAAGCGCCTGCATCACATCGGCTGCGCCCGCCTTTGCCGCGAATAGCAAAGGCGGAGTAGGATAGAGAGCCACGGGTGGCGCCTTGATGGCACCGTCCGCAATTGCAAGGCCTTTGGTCCCGCTACCGCCGCTATTTGACCCACCTGCCACCTGAACCGGTATGGTTCGACGTGTGGGGAGCGCATTCGGCGGAGGCGTACTTAGCACGTTCGCATCGGCCCCCTTGGCAATCAGGAAGGTCACAAGCTCCGGCGTGCCACTAGCCGCCGCGACATGGATCAACTGGCGCCCTTCACGGTCATGATGATTGAGATCGGCCCCCTGCGCGACCAGCTGCCTGGCGAAGGAGGAATTTTCCTCCAGGATCGCAGCCTCGGCTACCGATGTGCCATCTGGCAGCGTAGCGGCGATATTAGCGCCCCCGTTCAGCAGGATCACCGGCGACCTCGCCTCCTTGCTGCGGATTGCGAAGAACAGCGGGGTAAAGCCCTTTGTGGCGACCGCATTCACATTGGCACCATGCTTCACCAGGAAGGCGACGTTGTCGGCATTCCCCTTGGCCGCCGCCCACATCAGGGGCGTTTCACCTTGCGGATCGGCCGCGTTTACATTTGCGCCATTCGCGATCATTGCCCCCAACGCCGGCGGGGAAGACCTTGCGGCACAAAGCGCGAGCGCCGAAGTCCCGTCCGGGCGTACCGTCTGGGCAGTGGCGCCGGATTTTAGCAGGCTAAGGACGATGCCGGGGTGGCCCAGTTCGCAGGCAACGGCCAGAGGCGTGGCGCCCTGCATGTCCGCCGCGTTTGGTTTGGCGCCGGCCGCTAGCAGCAGGCGCACCGATTCTGCGTCCTGGCGATCTACAGCCCAGATCAGAACGGTGGATTTGTCCGGGAGAGGCGCGTTGGGATTGGCGTGATTGGCCAGCAGGCTTTTGATGGCCGCATGATCATTCCCGCGCACAGCTTGCGCGAGCCTCACTTCCGGCACACCCGCCCAGCCAGCGGCAGGAAACGCGCCCAACATCACAAGAGAAAGCCCAACTGCTTTTTTCATATCTAAGCCGCCCGCGATTAAGCGTTCAATCCGGCAAGGCGGCCGGTGCTGTCGCCTAGGCGATCTTGCTGAACGCCAAGCCTGTCCATCATCGACAGCATTAGGTTGGTCATTGGCGTGTTGTCCGCCGCCACCAGGTGACGATTGCCCTTGACGAGTCCACCCGCGACGATGACAGGAAGATTGGTGTGATCGTGCCGGTTGGAATCGGCCAGGCTGGCGCCGGCCAGAACCATTGTGTGATCCAGCAGCGTTGCATGGCCATCCTTGGTTTCGCTCATGCGCTTCAGGTAATAGGCGACCTGTTCCATATGCAGGGTGTTGATCTTGGTGAGCTTGGCGACCTTCTCGGGATCGTTGCCGTGATGACTGAGCGGATGGTGCGCGTCGGGCACGCCGATTTCCGGATAGCTACGGCCACTGACCTCGCGGCCAACCATGAAGGTACCGACCCGGGTCATGTCTGCCTGATAGGCCAGGATCTGGAGGTCTATCATCATGTGCGAATAATCCACGAAGGAATCCGGGATGCCGGCCGGTCGGGCATAGGCCGGCAGGGCAATCGCCTCGCTGCCCCCCTGTTCCATCTTTTGGATGCGCCGCTCGATGTCGCGGATGGACTGCATGTATTCTTCGATCTTCTTCTGGTCGTCGGCGCCCATCGAGCCCGACAGGCGTTTCGCATCTTCGGCCACGGAATCCAGAATGCTGGCCTGGCGCCGCAGCTGCGCGATGCGGACCTTGGGATCCAGAGTGTCGCCATCGCCGAAAATGCGTTCGAACACTTCGCGCGGATTGACAGTGACGGGCAGCGGCGTGGAGGCCGTACTCCACGACAGGGTATTAGTATAGGCACAGCTATAACCGGTGTCACAGCTGCCCACTAGGCTCGGCGGGTCTAGACCAAGCTCAAGTGACGGAATCTGCGTCTGCTCGCCGAACTGCCTCGCGACGATCTGGTCCATTGAGGGACCGGATGTGATGTCCGCGCCTTCGGTCTTGCGGACATGGACGCCCGTGAGATAGGAGCCGCAGGAGCGGCCATGGTCCCCGCCGCCATCGCCCAGCGCCTCAGCTTGCTTGTGTGCAAGCCCGCTGATGACCATAAATTTCCCCCGAAAGGGCTCAAGCGGCTTGAGGATCGGGGTCATCGCATAGCCCTCGCCCGCCAGGGCAGGGGTAAAGTTCTGCATCATCATGCCATTCGGCGTGTAGATGACCTGCAGACGCATGCGCGCTTTGGCGGCGGCTTCAGCCGCCGTCGTGCTGGAAATCATGGCGTCCAGCAGCGGCAGCGCCAGCGTCGTACCCATGCCGCGCAACAACGTACGTCGGCCCATGGCCTTGCGAGTGATGATCATCTCAGGGGGTCCTTCTCATGGCAAAAGGCACGCTTTGAACGATGCCCATGATTATAGTGTTCATCCGGTAATCATCCTTGGCGGCTGCGTAGCGCACCGCGCGCACCGCAGGCATGTCATAGGCCTCAAGGCCCCTGGCAAGGCCGTAAGTCATCAGGCGCTCGGTAAACGCTTCGACGAACTGGTCCTTGCGCGCCAGCAGGATACCCTGCAGCCCCTTGGGGCCTTCGAACTGGGTTCCGTCCGGCAATACGGCAGAGGCATCAACCAGTTGCCCGGCATAACCTACCCGCCACGCGCCGACCGCGTCATAATTTTCCAAGCTAAAGCCCAGCGGGTCCATCTTGTTGTGGCACGAGGCGCAGACCGGATTGTTGCGATGCATCTCCATTTGCTCCCGAATAGTCAGCAGCTTTCCGTTCTTGGCGTCGTTCAACGAAGGAATGTTCGGCGGCGGCGGCGGCGGGGCCGCGGCCAGCATGTTCTCCAGGATCCATTTCCCGCGCAGCACCACTGAAGTGCGGTTGTTGTAGGACGTGACCGTCAGTATGGCACCCTGCCCCAGCAAACCGCCGCGATGCAGCGCCGGGTCAAGTTCCACCTTGCGGAAGGCCGTGCCATAGACGCCGGCAATGCCGTAATGCTCGGCCAAGCGCTGGTTCACATAGGTATAATTGGCGTTTAGGAAATCCAGCGCGCTGCGATTTTCGCGCACGACGCCTCCAAAGAACATCTGTGTCTCGGTCAGCATGGCAGCGCGCAGCCGCTGGTCGAAGTCCGGGAATCCCCGCCTATCCGGCTTCTGATACTCGAGCCGTCGCAGGTAGAGCCATTGCCCGGCAAAATTCTGCGTCAGCGCATTGGCCTTGGAATCGGCCAGCATCCGCGCTACCTGTTTTTTCAGGACCGCAGGCTTTCCGAGCTGCCCATGTTCGGCCACCGCGAGGAGCTGTTCGTCCGGGATACTGCTCCACAGAAAGAAAGACAGCCGGCTGGCAAGCTCGACATCGCTGATCCGGTGCACGCTGCCGGGGGCACTACCCTTGGGATCACTCTCGCGCAGAAAGAGGAAATTCGACGAAACAAGCAGTTCTTCCAAAGCGGCCTCGATGCCATGGTCGAAATCGGCGCCGGCGCGTCCCGTATTGTAAGTCTTCATCAACCGCCCGACATCCAGCGGCGAAACGGGACGGCGATAGGCACGGCGGGCCAGCGCGGCGAGGATTTTGGTGGCGCAGGCACTTTCAGACAGGGGCGCGGATGGCCGACAGATGAATATTTTCCGGCGGCTGAGCGTGTTACCGGGGCCTTTCACATCATAGGGTCCGACAACGGAAATCTGCATCACGTCGCGCTGGTAGAATGCCTGGGCGACATTGGGTCCATTTGCGACAGACGGAACCGCGATCTGCTGCACCCGGACACCATCAACCTGCACATCCAGCGCAAGCTGCTCCACCGTCGGCGGGATGCCTGTCCTCGGCCCCTTGGTCGTCCTGGGAATCAAGACCTGGTCGAGGGTCATGCGCTTGGGGAAAGATGCCCCGATGGTGCGAAGACCGGCCTTAAGAGGAACTTTTACTTCGTACCGGTTGTTGGCGTCGATCTCGGATTCGGTGGCGGTGCCCGCATTCAGGAACAGCTGGATCGTATAGGTGGCGTCATGCGGAACGTAGAACTTGAACGAACCGCCGCCCCGCGAATCCACCGGAAGATCGTCACTGGCGCGTTCATTGTAGGACGGAACGCCGAAGGCATTATCGAACAGGTCCTTGCTGATTTTATAATCCGTCGTCACAAGGGTGCGTGACGTCTGGCCGGTGGCAAGGCGGCTGATCTTGCCGGCAACATTAATGTAACGATCCATCAAGGTGGGCGAAACCGTCAGGACGTCGGCGATATTGTCGAAGCCATAACCCGTGTCGTCGACCGGCAGGTCCTTGCTCACATCTAAGTCGAGCCCCAGCAGGTCACGTACCGCGTTGCCGTATTCGGTGCGATTCATGCGCCGCAAGGTCGCGCGGCCCGGATTGGGGTTGGCGGCGGCCATGCCGTCCAGGGATGTGGCAAGCCAGTTGGTGAAATCTGTTATCTGCTCCTTGGGCGGGCGCGGCATGCCCTTGGGCGGCATCTCGCCAAGGCTCAGGCGCCGCAGGATCTTTTCCCAGGTCGCGTCATGCGGGCCGATGTTCGCAGGGTCCAGCGGCATCACCGACCAACCCGCGACCATCCGCTTGTCGTTGTGGCAACCGGAGCAATATTGCTGCAGCAGGTGCTTACGGTCCGCCGTCGGCATGGCGGACCCGGAAACCGGCGGCGTTGCTGCAATTGCGGCCGACGTCGTGACAGGCACCAGGGTATCCGCGGTCGCATTTCCCAACAGCGCAAAACCGGCAAGCCCGGCGGCGGCAACAACAGCAACCGCCAGTCCGCTGCGCTTCGTTATATGCGCCATGATGTTGCTCCAGCCCTTTTTGGTATGGCCTTGCGAGGCAAACCAAAGTTTGCCGCCCATGGCGGGGATATAAGAACTGAATATGCCGGTTCGCGCTCCCCTGGCGATTCTTCGATCGCCACTTTTCATTATGGGCACAATACTATCGCGAAAGTGTCGTGGCAAAGTGAAGCTAAAGCGCAACATAGTGCACTGCAACAATTGCTGCAGACGCCGTGGGCGATACTCCTGCCGGTGCTCGCGGAGCAAGGCGGGCAGCCCGTCCAGCCACATCTGGCCGCTTCAGGGCCAAGTAAGCGGGCAGCCTCTGTATGGATTCTAACTGCGCACCCTACGAGAAATACAAAGTGGTGATAGCCGCCGCATTCACCAACTCGAAAACGTCACGCGGCAGGCCCTAATCCGCCCGCGCGAAGGCGTACAACGTATTGCCGGCCGAGATAGCGACATATTGTATTCCCGCCCACCGCGTAAGAAATCGGAGACACGGCGATGAGACCACCCGTTCCGAAGTTCCACAGTGCTTTGCCTGTCTTTGCATCCAGCCCAATGAACTGGCATTCGGCGGTAGCGGCAAAAACCAACCCTCCACGCGTGGCAATCACTCCGGCGGAATTGGTCTGCCGCATTACCCGGAATTTCCACAGTGCCTTGCCCGTGACGGTATGTTGTGATCTGCGCATGCCATTCACAAGGGTACAGTTAGGAACGCGCTATACGTTTGCGCATACCGAAGAGGATTATAGCGCCGATTAGTGCCCATCCCGGAAATACCAGGTAGACGAGCGGGAAGCCGCCCAGCTGGATCGGCGGCATCAGCAGAGCGGCGCCCGCCATGGCAATAGATCCGACCACACCCACCGCTAGCACGATCGGTCCCACCCTCACGACACCCGGAGGAACAGAAGCTTCTTGGCGGCGTAGCGACAACAGTCCGACGCAGCAGATGGCATAACCCAGCACCAAGCTTATGGTAATGGTGTCGACTAGGAGGCCGATGGCGCCACGCCCAAGGAAAATTCCCGTCAGGTTGAGAAGCAAGATGCCCAGCACGACGGGCGCGGGCACGCCCGAACGTCCAGGCTTTCTGTTCACCCAAGCCGGCAGGAAGCCGTTGCGCGCCAGGGCGATCAGAGTGCGGGCCGCCATCATGAAGACGCCATTCCAAGTCTTGACCAGCGACAGCATCGCCGTCAGCAACACCATGGGCGCCAGCACCGGGCCCCAGGACAGAGAGCGAGCGGCTTCCACGAAGGCCAAACGGCCGCCACTCATTGTCGACCATGGTGTGGCCGCCGCCGTGGCGATGACTACCAGGCAATAGAATGTCGTCGCGGTACCGATCGCCAGGATCAGGATCCAAAACACCCACCGCAGCGAGACATGGGCAGAACGTTCCTCGACCAGCTGGCTGACTGCCTGAAAGCCGCAGAGCAGGAAGGCGCATTGGGCGAAAATGCCCAGCGCGCCCTGCCACCAGACTGGCGCAGAGATGGGAAAAAGCGGCTGCAGATTGACTGAGCCTCCCTCCACCAGCATCAGCACGATGAAGCCCAACACCATGAGGATAAAGCCGTAAGTCAGCGTACTGTGAAACCGCGCCAGCAGGCTGCCGCCCTGATAGTTCAGGGCCGCGATCAGCGGCGCGCCACACAGGCCAATGATGAGCTGGTTGCGCGTCACACTGGTATCGAACAGCGAATATAGCACCACGTCTGGTACCTGCGGCGCCAGCCGCTCGAACAGCCAGGCAATCGCCAGCCCTTCGAAAATCGTAACGCATACCCAGGCCAGGGCCACAAACCAGCCTACAAAAAAAGCCAGCGGCCGTCCGAAGATGTACAGCGTGAAGCTGAACTCGGTGCCGGTGACCGGCACGCGGCTGATCAATTCCGCATAACAGGCGCCGATGCAACAGACCACGATGCCGCCGGCAAGGAAGCCCACCACCGCGCCGCCGGGACCGGCCGAGGCTAGCCAACTTCCCACCAGCACGCACCAAGCCGAGCCGATAATAGAGCCGAAGCCGAAAGCGAACATCTGGAAGCGGCCGATGTTGCCCTTAAGTACAGTGCCGGTAGCGGGAGGACCTGACATCTTCCGGCTCAGGCCCGCAGCATGCGAAACGGCGCCGGATTTGTGAATCGCTTTAGCACATTGCGCGTGATGCGCGACATATCATTGTCGCAGTTATTGTGGTTGAGCGCGCCGATATAGGCCATCGAGCCTACTGAGGATACAGCGCCGCCCGAAGGGATCTCGAAGTAGACGATAGAAGCGAATTCCGACTCTTCATGGTTCGTGCGCATGTGCGCCACCGGATCCGCCGGCGCCCAGGCCGGAACGGGGATGCCTTCCGATTTGACCAGATGCAGCGCGTGAAAAGGCGTGCCCGCATTCGAGTCGAAACGATCGACCTCGTCGCCAGCGGGTCCGCCGAAAGGGGTACCGTAATCACCGATGATCTCGGACTCCACGCCCTGGAAAATGAGGGCGGCACGGAGCTTCTGTGCGTCCGCAGCCATGGCGGGCACCTTGGCCAAAGCCGTCATCACGGAAGCGGCGCCCATCATCGGTATAGAAACGTGGCGTGCAAATTTCATCTTCAACCCCTCTTCATTCACCTGGGCGCTTGCAATATCTGAAGCTGCGCCTTTCGCGGCTTCCAGCGTAGCATCAATCACATCATTATCATGCGCCGAGGACACGAACCAAGCGCCGCGCTCCAGCACACACACGCCGCGCTTCAGCACGGCATGGGCGAACCTCACATAGAGCGCCTTGTCGGATTTCAGCGGGGCGCGATAGGTGTGCGCCGGCGCGTCCAGAACGAAGCCGACATGGAACATAAGCTCGAAGCCCGTGACCTAGGCTTGATGCCGGCCCGCTTCAGGATCGCGGCAACACCGTCGCGCAGGCGCACGCCGCGCTTCGACCAGGCTTCGTATAATCCGGCCTCAGCGCCTGCTGCGTCGCAACCATCGCCGCCATGGTAACGGGCTGGGCGTTGAAGGTGCCGCCATGCAGCACGCCCTTGGTCACTAACATGTCCAGCAGGTCGGCGCGGCCGACCAGCGCCGCCGCCGGAAAGCCGTTGGCAATGGCCTTGGTGAAGATGGGAAGGTCGGGAGTAACTCCGAAACGCTTCTGCACGCCTTCGCGGCCCAGCCGGAAACCCGTGATAACCTCGTCGAAGATCAGGATCGCGCCGTGCTTGCGGCAGGCGGCCAGCGCCCCTTCCAGATGGCCCGGCGCAGGCGGAATGGCGCCCTGGTTGCACTTGGCCGGTTCCATGATCACGGTCGCGATATCGCCCCTGGCCAGACGCACTTCCAGCGCGGCCAGATCGTTCCAGCCGATCACGTCGAGGCCCGCGGCATCCACCGGGTCCTGGCCCAGCGTGCCCAGCACCAGCACCGGCGCTTCTTCGGGGCCTGCCGCGTTCTGCGTCGGGGCGGTGGACCAGAGGATGTTGTCAAACAAGCCATGATAGTGGCCTTCAAATTTCAGGATGATCCGCTTGCCGGTGACGGAGCGCGCCAGGCGGAAGGTGGCCTGCGCCACTTCCGAGCCCGACGAGCCGAAGCGGATGCACTGCGCCGAGGAGATGGCTGCGGCCCAATCGAGGTGGAAAATTACTTCGCATTTCACCAAAAAAGCCGATTTTACTTCGGCAACAGATTGCAAACCCCAATTTTGCGGTGGAAAAAACCGCCGTCCCGCCATTAGGATCATAGCATCGGTGCTAATTTGATTATCGGGGGATTCTCATGACCATCACCATAGCTGCATCTGTCCGCAAATCCCTGCAAGTGTTCGGAACCTGGCTGGTCGCCACGGCCTTCGTTCAAATCGTGTCCGCTCCGGCCGCGTCGGCGCAGCCGGCGACCGGACTGCGAATCGCTACCTTCGCAAGCGATGCGACGCCGCCGATCGGCTACGACATGGGCTATTCGGTGGTAAAAAGCATCGGCGAGCCGCTGTTGGTCAAAGGCGTGGTGATCACCGGCGCGGGCAAGCCCATCGTCATGGTGGCGGTGGACTGGATCGTCATTGACGGGCGCACGCGTGACGAATGGCAGGCGCTGCTGGCCAAGGCCGCTGGCACCACGCTGGACCGGGTCTCGGTCCACCATCTCCATCAGCATGACGCGCCGCGCGGTGATCTCGACATCTATGAAGAGCGCAAGAAGATGGGCGTGCCGATCCCCGTCCCGGCGGGCGTGCCGGACAAGGGCGCCTGGGTGCGTTCGGTGATGCAGCGTTCGGTCACGGCCTTGACGCAGAATCTGGGCAAGGCCCAGCCGGTCACCCATGTCGGATTGGGCAAGGCCATGGCAGAACGGATCGGCGCGAACCGGCGCATTATGGGCGCCAATGGCCGCGTCGCGATCCACCGCCAGTCCACCTATACCAACGAATACCCGGCCGAAGTCGCGGCGCGGCTGAAGCTGGATTCCGATGAGGACGGGCATCGTCTGAGCATCCTCTATCCGGAGGAAGCGAAAGCCGCCCCGGAAGGTCTGATCGATCCTTATGTGCGGGTCATCAGCTTCTGGAACGGCAATCGCCCGCTAGTCGCCCTCAACTATTATGCCTCCCACCCCCAGGTGTCGTTCGGCAAGGGCATTCCCACGCCGGAATTCGTGGGCCTGGCGCGCGAACGCCGTCAGAAAGAAACCGGCGTGTTCCAAGTTTATTTCAATGGCGCTGGCGGCAACATAACGCTGGGCAAGTATAATGACGGGTCGAACCGCGCCCGCGAGGAGTTTGCGGGACGGATGCAGGACGCCATGCAGCGCGCATGGACCGCGACCGCCCGTTCGCCGTTGACTCCGAAAGATGTGGAGTGGCGCACCGCCGACATCTCACTTCCCGCGAAATACGGCGCCTTCAAAGACGAGTTGCGCAAGGTTGCCGCCGACACGGCGCGCCCCGAGAGTGAGCGCGTAGCGGCGATCAGCCGGTATCTGCGGGCGCAAGCGCTGGAAGATGGCACCACGCTTTCCGCGCTGCGCCTAGGCAATGCCTATTCGGTGCATATCCCGGGTGAGGCCTTCATCCAGTATCAACTTGGTACCGAGGAAATCCGCCCAAATAATTTCGTCGCCGTTGCCGCCTACGCCGAGGGGCTGGGGTATATTGGTAACGAGCGAGCCTATGGCGAAGGCGGCTACGAGATTACGGTCTCCCAAACCACGCTGACGGCAGAGAAGGTGATCATGGATGGTGTGCGCAAACTGCTCAAATAATCGTGACCTGATCAGGTGCTGGAGATGCGGGTCACGCCCCATCCGGGGGCATAACCAGAACAGACTCTCCCCATAAACGGGGGCATTACGGGGAGCAGGTCAACTCCTGACATCTAACCTCATCGCCTTTCCATAATAGGTGTGCAAATCCACGCCTGCCAGGATGGACGGCGCGGCAGAATCGGTAAGTGATAAAGCTCTCGCCGAAAAAGGAAACCATAATGCTCAACCGTCGCAGCACGATTGCTGGCCTTCTCGGTCCCGCCGCACTTTTCGGCCTGAATGGCGCAGCCGCGCCCGCCCGCGCCCAAAGCGCGGCGCTGGGCTCGCGCGAGAAAATCCGCGTTACCAAGATCGAAAGCTTCGTGCTTAAGAACTCCTGGGTTTTTGTAAAGATTTCCACCGATGCCGGCATCACCGGTTGGGGTGAGATGCTGAAAGACGACGCCAAAGCCTGCGCCGCA
>JBBQHU010000056.1:0-17660 GCA_038324265.1 Micropepsales bacterium
CGCGCCATGCCCTGCAGGCCCAGGAAGTGCTGCGGGAAGAAGACGATGTTCACGCCGATTAACATGACCCAGAAGTGCATGGCCCCGAGGAACTCATTGTACTTCACCCCCCACATCTTCTCGAACCAGTAGTAGAAGCCCGCGAAGATCCCGAACACGGCGCCGAGGCTCAGCACGTAGTGGAAGTGCGCCACCACGTAGTAGGTGTCGTGCAGGCTGTAATCGATGGCCGCATTGGCCAGGACCACGCCGGTCACGCCGCCGACAGTGAACAGGAAGATGAAGCCCATCGCCCACAGCATGGGCGTCTTGAAGTCGATCGAACCGCCCCACATCGTGGCGATCCACGAGAAGATCTTGATGCCCGTAGGCACCGCGATGATCATCGTCGCGGCCACGAAATAGGCTCGCAGGTTCACCGGCATGCCGACCGTGAACATGTGGTGGGCCCACACGATGAAGCCGATGAAGCCGATGGCGACCATGGCGTAGGCCATGGCGAGATAGCCGAACACCGGCTTGCGCGAGAAGGTCGAGACGATGTGGCTGATCATGCCGAAAGCCGGCAGGATCAGGATGTAGACCTCGGGGTGACCGAAGAACCAGAACAGGTGCTGGAACATCACCGGGTCGCCGCCGCCCGCCGCATCGAAGAAGTGGGTGTGGAAGTTGCGGTCCGTCAGCAGCATGGTGATGGCGCCCGCCAGAACCGGCAGCGACAGCAGCAGCAGGAACACGGTCACCAGGATCGACCACACGAACAGCGGCATCTTGTGCAGGGTCATGCCCGGCGCGCGCATGTTGAAGATGGTGGTGATGAAGTTGATGGCGCCCAGGATCGAGGAAGCGCCCGCGATGTGCAGCGAGAAGATCGCGAAATCCATCGCCGGGCCAGGCGAACCATAGGTGGAAAGCGGGGCGTAGATGGTCCAGCCGCCACCAACGCCCATACCGCCGGAGTCGCCTTCAACGAACATGCTCATAACCAGCAGCGCAAACGAGAAGGGCAGCAGCCAGAAGGAGATGTTGTTCATGCGCGGGAACGCCATGTCCGGCGCGCCGATCATCAGTGGGACCAGCCAGTTGCCGAAGCCGCCGATCATGGCGGGCATGATCATGAAGAACACCATGATCAGGCCGTGGCCGGTCACGAACACGTTGAACTGGTGCGGCTCGTGGAAGATCTGCAGGCCTGGGAACATCAGTTCCGCGCGCATCATCATGGAGAAGAAGCCGCCGATGACCCCCGCGCAGATCGCGAAGATCAGGTACATCGTCCCGATGTCCTTGTGGTTCGTCGAATAGACGTAGCGGCGCCAGCCGGTGGGGTGGTGGGCGTGATCGCCGTGCGGGGCGTCGTCGTGATGGGCGTCGAAGGTGGTGGTCATGTCGGTATTTCCTATTTCGACGCGACGCGGATGGCGTCGTTCTCAAGCGCGGCAAACTCGGTCTTGGACTTGGCAAGCCAGGCGGCATATTCGGCATCGCTCACCACATGCAGTTCGATGGGCATGTAGGCGTGGCGGGCGCCGCACAATTCCGAGCACTGGCCGTAGAACACGCCGGTCCTGGTGGCCTTGAACCAGGTATGGTTCAGGCGGCCCGGCACGGCGTCCATCTTCACGCCCATTTCCGGCATGGCCCAGGAATGGATCACATCGGCGCCGGTGGTCTCGATCTCGATCACCTTGTTCACGGGAACGAAGATGGGATTGTCGGTGCCCAGCAGGCGCGGCTTGTTGGCCTTGGCCGCATCGGCATCAGACAGGCCAAGGCTGTCAAAGGTAAAGCCATTGGCGCCGGGATATTCGTAGGTCCAGAACCACTGCTTGCCGATTGCCTTGATCTGCACGTCAGGGGTCGGAATGGTCGCTTCCATATAGAGCAGGCGGAAGGACGGTACCGCGATAAAGACCAGGATGATGACCGGGATCAAAGTCCAGGCCACTTCCAGCAGGGTATTGTGATGGACCTTGGACGGCACCGCATTGGCGCCGGCGCGATAGCGGATGACGATCCACACCAGGAGGGCCAGCACGAACAGGCAGACCGCGACGATGATCCAGACCAGTTCTGTGTGGAACGACTCGATCTGCTCCATCACCGGCGAAGCGGCCGGCATGAATCCCAGCTGATAATCCTTTGGCACGGCGACCGCCGGATTGGCCGCAAAGGCGGTGATGGCAGCCACTGCTGCGCCGATGCCGGATTTCCGCAAAAACATGCTCGCGACCTCATAAAGTCTCAGGCGGTGGAATCCCCGCCCTTTTTCAGATTCTTGGCGGGGATTTAGAGGGGTTAAGCCCTTAAAGTCATTGCGACCTTATGGCACGGCCCATGTCCGGGCCAAGAGCCGTTGCGGGCAAGGGGCGCGTGGAACCGCGGTAAGGCTTGTTCCGGGGCCTTAATCACCCGATATGTAGGGGAGAAACAGGGATTTCGCGGGGCTATTTGCCGCGCAGGCGACGACCGGAGACAGCCATGGCCGACCAAGATCTTTTCTTCGCCCGAACCGGCATGGACCGGGGCCGCGTCCAGCAGACCGTGGATGACGCCCTGAAGGGTTCCGACGATGGCGAGCTGTACCTGGAATATTCCCAGTCCGAATCATTCGCCTTTGACGATGGCCGCCTGAAGGCGGCCACCTTTGACACCAGCCAGGGCTTTGGCCTGCGTGCGGTGGCAGGGGAAGCCACCGGTTATGCCCATGCCAGCGATATCTCGGAAGATGCCATCTCCCGCGCTGCGGGCACGGTGCGTGCGGTCGCCCATGGCTATAGCGGCGTGGCCGCGGCCAGTCCGCCCCGCAGCAACATCAAGCACTATACCGACATCGATCCGCTGGAGACGGCCGGCTATGAGAAGAAGGTCAAACTGCTGGAGGAGATGAACGCCTATGCCCGCGCCAAGGACTCGCGGGTGCGGCAGGTGTCGGCTTCGCTGTCCGGCGAATGGCAGCGCATCGAGATCATCCGCGCCGGCGGTGAGCATTATTCCGATGTTCGCCCCCTCGTCCGGCTGAACGTGTCGGTGGTTGTGGAAGAGAATGGCCGGCAGGAAAGCGGCAGCTTCGGCGGCGGCGGCCGCAGCGGATACGAGACATATCTGGAAGCCGACTATTGGCAGGCGGGCGTGGACGAAGCACTGCGTATTGCCCTGAACAACCTGACGTCCATCCCTGCGCCTGCGGGCGAGATGACGGTGGTGCTGGGACCGGGCTGGCCGGGCATCCTGCTGCACGAGGCGATCGGCCATGGCCTGGAAGGCGACTTCAACCGCAAGGGCACGTCGGCCTTTGCCGGATTGCTGGGTAGCCGTGTGGCGGCGCCGGGCGTGACGGTGGTGGATGACGGCACGATTGATGGGCGGCGCGGGTCGCTCTCCATAGACGATGAAGGCACGCCGACGCATCGCACAGTGCTGATCGAGGACGGAATCCTGAAGGGCTACATGCAGGACCGGCAAAATGCCCGGCTGATGGGTGTGGCGGCGACCGGCAACGGGCGGCGGGAGTCCTATGCCGCGCCGGTGATGCCGCGCATGACCAACACCTACATGCTGGGCGGCGACAAGGATCCGGCGGAGATCCTGGGCAGCGTCAAGAAGGGCATCTATGCCACCAACTTCGGCGGCGGTCAGGTGGACATTACCAATGGCAAGTTCGTCTTTTCCTGCACCGAGGCCTACATCATCGAGGACGGCAAGCTGGGTCATGCGATCAAGGGCGCAACCTTGATCGGGAGCGGCCCGGAATCGCTGACGCGCGTCAGCATGATTGGCAATGACATGAAGCTGGATACCGGCATCGGCACCTGCGGCAAGAACGGTCAGAGCGTGCCGGTGGGCGTGGGCCAGCCGACCTTGCGGCTGGACGGGCTAACGGTGGGCGGGACGGCGCAGGCCGCCTGATGCTGATCTTCAAGATTGTGCCGCGCGGCGAATGGATGGCGTCGAGCGGCGACTATGCCGGTTCGGCGCATGACAGGGCCGATGGCTTTCTGCATTTCTCGACCGCCACGCAGCTGGAAGAGACGCTGCGGATTTATTATGCGGACCAGGATGAACTGATCCTGGTGGCGGTTAATGTCGAGGCCTGCGGCGTGGCGCTGAAGTGGGAGCGGTCGGAAGCGCGGGGCGAGGATTTTCCGCATCTGTATGGCGCGCTGTCGTGTGGCGCCATGAAATGGGCGCGGCCGATCACGAAAGACGCGACCGGCCGCTTTGTTCTGCCCGAGCTTACTTGACCTGATACGTCTTGCTGAAGCCGTTGCGGTCGTTGGTGACGACGACCTTGCCGTCCTTGCTGACGTCGAGATGGATCGCGTGGCCTTCGTCCGGCGGCGACGTGAACATCTGCTTGGCGTGGGCGGCGATGGCGGCCGGCGGGGGATTGAGGTTGGCGACCATGTTCTTGTCGGCCGCGCCCAGCGACGGATGGGCATAGCTTTCGTGGGTCTGCCACAGGGCCATCAGGCCGGGTGAGGCCTGAATCGTCTTGATGGGGGCTTCGTCGCCGCCCTTCTTGCCGCCCATGCCCACCACCGCGATATCGGGATGCATGTCGGCGATCGACGCGGGGTTGCTGCTGATGACCGAGCCGTGCTGGGTGGCGATCAGGATATTCACATGGCCCAGCTTGCCCACCGGGCAGGACAGTTCGCGCTCCTTCTTCCAGCTCAGATCGCCGAACATGGCGATCTTCACCTTGCCGAACGACAGCAGCGAGGCGACCGAGCGGGTGTTTTCCTCGCCGCCATCGGGTTTTTCGCTTTTGCTTTCCGCCGTGTCGCAGGCGGCGATTTTCGCGCCGGCGCCGGGCAGCGGATTGGACATCACCACGGCGTCGCTGGCGACGATGGTGTCGGTCAGGGAGCCGATCTGGATCACCTGCCCCGGCCTGGCGACGATGTGATCATGGCCTTTGATGAGCGCTTCATATTTCGGATAGAGCTGGTCCGGCATGCCGCCGGCCAGGTCGGGCGGGATGACTTCGCCGGGCTTGAGATGCTCGGCATTGGCGCCATGATCGATGAAGGTGCCGATGGGAATGCGCTTGGCCAGGTCGAACACGCCGCCGACATGATCCATATGGTAGTGGGTGATGATCACGTAATCGATCTTCGACACGCCCAGCTTTCTGGCTGCCGTCACGATGCGGTCGGCGCTGTTCCTGGCGCCATCGGGTGACGGCAGCAGGCCGGCGCCGCTGGGCCAGCCGGTGTCGATCAGCAGCGACTTGCCTTCGGGTGTGACGAACAGGGTGCCGCCACCACCTTCCACGTCGATGGAGACGATCTTCAAGGTGCCGTCTGCGGCATGGGCGGGAATAGCGAAGGCGGAAGCGAGCAGTGCGGCGGCCAGGGTCTTGCGAAGCATGTTCATTTCACCGTGTAAGTCTTGTTGAAGCCGTTGCGTTCATTGATCACCGTGATCTCGCCGCTCTTCTTGATGCGCAGGCGCAGGTCGTAAAAGCGATCCTTTGTCTGGTCGGTGTCGGGATTGGCGATCATGTCGGCTTCGACATTGACGTCGGGCACGACGGTGGTGGTGTGAAGCTGCCAGACGCCCTGGATGCGGGGGCTGGCCTTGATGGTCTTCATGCGCGCCGCATCGGCGCCCTTGCGGGCCGAGTTGCCCACGATGGCAACCACCGGCGACAGCGCATTGACCGCCGCAGGACTTCCAGAAAGTCCGGTGCCGTGATGGGTGGCGAGATAGACATCGACCTTGCCGACCTTGTCGACGGGACAGAACAGGTCTTTTTCGCGGTCCCAGGTCAGGTCGCCAAAGGCGGCGATCCGAACCTTGCCGTAAGAAATGACGGACGCGGTGGAGCGGGCATTTTCCTCGCCGCCATTGTTGGCCATGGGTTCCATGCCGGCGCAGGAGGCATTGTCTTCGCCCGCACCCGGCAGCGCTTTGGCCAGCGGCGCAGAATCGGCCATCACCACGGTGACGGTCATGGCGCCGATGTGAAAGACGTCGCCCGCCTTGGCGACGATATGCTTGTGGCCCGCGATCAGGCCGAGATACTTGTTGTAGCCGGCGGCGGTGGAATTGGGCGGCGGGTTCTTCAGGTCGATCTGCGGCGCGCCGGGTGCCGGCGAGGCCGTGGTTTCGCGATTTTCGCCATGGTCAATGAAAGTGCCGATGGGCATGCGCGCCAGCAGTCCTTCCAGACCGCCGATGTGATCGCCGTGATAGTGGGTGGTCAGCAGGTAGTCGATTTTCTTCACGCCCAGCGCATGGGCAGCATTGGCGATGCGTTCGGAACTGGGATGGTCGCCGGTGGCCCTGCTGACTTCCGGGTTGCCGGTGTCAATCAGCAGCGATTTTCCGTCCGGGGTGACGAACAGCGTGCCGCCGCCGCCTTCGACATCGATGGAGACCATTTGCAGGGCGTCATCTTTCGCCGCGGCGGGCGCGGCGGCCAGCAGGACGGCCAACGGAAAGAATTTCATGGTGTCGCGCAGCAAGCCTGTCTCCCAAATATTTTTTCCGAGCCTAGAGCTTTTGGGTTTCCGCCGCTAGGCTGGCGGCCATGATCCCCATACGCGGCAAGGCCCATGACCTGGGCGATGGATTTTTTGTCACCCGGCTGTTGCCCCAGATGGCGCGGCGCAGCATTGGGCCGTTCGTGTTCCTGGATTATTTCGGGCCGGTGGATTTCGCGCCGGGCAAGGGCATCGATGTGCGGCCGCATCCGCATATCGGGCTTGCCACCATCACCTATCTGTTCGATGGCGCTCAGATGCATCGCGACACCATCGGTTCGGTGCAGGAAATCCGCCCCGGCGACGTCAACTGGATGACGGCGGGGCGCGGCATTGCCCATAGCGAGCGCACCGGGGACGAAACGCGCGCGGCCGGCCACCGGATGCACGGAATCCAGAGCTGGATCGGCTTGCCGCAGGCGGACGAGGAAGCGCCGCCGGAATTCCAGCATTTCGGGGTCGCCGACCTGCCCGAGCGCGAAGACAATGGCGTGACCCTGCGCCTGATCGCGGGCGAGGCTTTTGGGCTCAAGTCTCCCGTGAAAGTTTTTTCACCCATCTTTTATGTCGATGCCCGTTTCACGCCCGGCGGCACACTGCAGTTTGCGGCCGAACATGACGAGCGGGCGATGCTCATCATCGAGGGTGAAATCCAGACTGGCGGCACCGACGTCCATGGTCCCGGCGCCATGCTGGCGCTGGAAGCCGGTGAGGAGGTGTCGCTGTATTCCGACAGCCATGCGCGGGTGATGTTGCTGGGCGGCGCGGCGTTGGATGGGCCGCGCCACATCTGGTGGAATTTCGTCTCTTCCTCGCAGGACCGGATCGAGCGGGCCAAGCAGGAATGGAAGGACGGCAAGTTCGGCACCATTCCCGGCGACGACCAGGAATTCATCCCCCTCCCTGAGCCTAAGTAGGCCGAACCCAAACAAGACCAACTGAAATAGAGTCGATCATGAAATACAATCGCCTGGGCCAGACCGGCCTTTATGTGTCCGAAATCTGCCTGGGCACCATGACCTTTTCCGGCCAAAACTATTTCGGCGGCGTCATCGGCCAGCTCGACCAAAAGGCCGCCACGTCGCTGATCGCCCGGTCGCTGGAAGCCAAGGTCAACTTCATCGACACCGCCAATGTCTATTCCCAGGGCGAGTCCGAGAAGATGACCGGCCATGCCCTGAAGGAACTGGGCGTGAAGCGCAGCGATGTGGTGCTGGCGACCAAGGTGTTCGGCCGCATGGGCCCCGGCCCCAACGATACAGGCGCCTCGCGCGGCCACATTATGGACAGCGTCGCTCTCAGCCTGGAGCGTCTGCAGACCGACCACATCGACCTCTACCAGATCCACCAGTCCGACAGTGTCACCACCACCGAGGAGACCATGCGGGCGCTGGACGATCTCGTTCGCTCCGGCATGGTGCGCTATGTCGGCGTTTCCAACTGGGAAGCCTGGCGGATCATGAAAGCCAACGGCATCGCCGCGCAGCGCGGCTGGGCCGGGATCGAAACCATGCAGGCCTATTACTCCATCGCCGGGCGTGACCTGGAACAGGACCTGGTCCCGCTGATGGCGGACCAGGGGATCGGCTGTCTGGTGTGGAGTCCGCTGGCGGGTGGTTATCTGGCGGGCAAATACACGCCCGGCGGCGATGACGGCGAACCGGGCCGCCGCGCCAATTTCGATTTTCCGCCGATTGAAAAGGAAAAGGCCGACGCCATCGTGGTGGCGATGCGGCCGATCGCGAAGGCGCATGGCGTATCGGTGGCGCGGGTGGCGCTGGCCTGGGTGCGGCAGAAGCCGTTTGTCACCAGCACGATCATCGGCGCGAAGACGCTGGCGCAACTGAATGACAATCTGGAGGCGGTCACGTTGACGCTTACGCCGGGCGAGATCGCGACACTGGACGCGGTCAGCGCCGAACGGGCGCAGTATCCGCACTGGATGATCAAGCGCAACAACGCCACCCGCGTGCCTGGTTAGGCGCTTTGCCGCCAGCGCCATCGCGATTTCGATCACCACGTCGCACTGGCGGATGATGACGTCGAGTTCGGCGCTGCGGCGGCGCAGTTGCGTGCTGTAAAGGCCGTGAACCCAGCGGTTGCGATTGCCGGGCTGTCCACCGCGTTTTCTTTTAAGCCTCGGAACCGGCCGGATTTTCGTCTCCATTCGAACCACATGAACAAGGGGGGGTACCCCCTGTTCGTCTTTCTTCGATCCACGCCGCCATCATAGGCGCGGGTGAAGTCGTGTGGATTGGGGGGCGCGCGAATTTTCGGGCAAGGCGCGGGCGGCACGAAGGAAAATAAATTTTGCGCAGCGTGGACAAGCGCGCGGGGACGCCCCTGGGTGGCCCGCATTCGCGGGCCATGACAATGGGGTGCGGGCTAGAGGAAATTATACTCGGTAAAGAGGTGGCTCATGTCCTTGCCCCAGACGCCGTAGTAATTCTTCAGCATCTCTTCGGCGCGGGTGTAGCCGCGATTGACCAGTTCGCGCAGGGGATTGAGGAAGCCGTCTTCGCTCATGCCGGCGGCGTCCAGCGCGGCGCGGCGTTTCAGGCCAGCGGTGGCGATGTCCAGCATGCGGTGTGAGAGTTCGTGCACGGTGGCCTTGCGGAAGGGTACCTTGAAGCCCTGTTTGCCGACGCCGTCGCGCAGGGCCTGGCGTTCTTCGGCGGTCCAGTCCTTGACCAGGTCCCAGCAGGCGTCGAGCGCCTGGCTGTCATAGAGAAGACCGACCCACAGCGCCGGCATGCCGCAGATGCGGCCCCACTGGCCACCATCGGTGCCGCGCATTTCCAGGAAGGATTTGAGGCGCACTTCGGGGAAGATGGTGGTGAGATGGTCGGCCCAGTCGCTGAGCATGGGTTCGATATGGGCGACTTCGGGAATTTCGCGCGCCAGGAACTTGCGAAAGCTCTGCCCCGCCATGTCGATATACTTGCCGTCGCGGTAGAGGAAGTACATCGGCACATCCAGCGCGTAGTCGACGTAGCGCTCAAAAGACATGCCGTCTTCGAACACCCAGGGCAGCATGCCGGCGCGGGCATTGTCGACATCGGTCCAGACTTGCGCGCGGTAGGAGAGAAAGCCCGAGGGGCGGCCTTCGCGAAAGGGGGAGTTGGCGAACAGCGCGGTGGTGATGGGCTGCAGCGCCAGGCCGACGCGGAATTTCTTCACCATGTCAGCTTCGGATTCGAAGTCGAGATTCACCTGGACGGTGCAGGTGCGGAACATCATGTCGAGACCATAGCCGCCGACCTTGGGCATGTAGTCGCGCATGATCTTGTAGCGGCCCTTGGGCATCACCGGCACATCGGCCAGTGACCAGTTTGGAGCGAAGCCGAAGCCCAGTACGCCGACGCCGATTTCACCCGCAACCTCGCGGCACTGGTCGCGGTGGGTGTTGGTCTCGGCGCAGGTCTGGTGGATGGTTTTCAGCGGCGCGCCGGAGAGTTCGAACTGGCCGCCGGGCTCCAGGCTTAGCGAGGCGCCGTTCTGGGTGAGGCCGATGATGTGCTCGCCTTCGCGCACCGGCTCCCAGCCGAAGCGCTCCATGCCTTCCAGCAGCTGGCGGATGCCGGGCTTGCTGTCATAGGCGACCGGCTTGTGGGTCTTCAGGTCGTAGACGAACTTTTCGTGTTCGGTGCCGATCGACCAGTCATCGCGCGGCCGGCAGCCCCTGGACAGGTGCCGCACAAGGTCGTCGCGGCTCTGGATGGGGCCGCTGCCGGACTGGGGAATGGACATGACTGAAGCACCCTCGAGGGATCGGTACTTAGGGGCGAGGCGTGACGGGTGCAAGATGTCGTATTTTCATGTTGACTTAATTAAGTGAATACGGAATCAATAGCCCATGACCGCTTTGCAAGCCCTTGCCGACCCGACCCGCCAGCGCATCGTCGAGATGCTGGCCAGCGGCGCCCTGTCGTCGGGGGAGATCGCGGGGCGTTTCGCGCTGTCGCCGCCGGCGATTTCGCAGCACCTGAAGACATTGAAGACGGCGCGGCTGGTGACGGTGCGGGTGGACAGGCAGAAGCGGATTTATCAGCTCGATCCCGAAGGCGTTGCCGAGCTGTCGGCGTGGGTGGAGCGCATTCGCGCCTTCTGGAATCCGCGGCTGGACGCGCTGGAAGAAGTTTTGAAGAAAGAGGTGAAGTGATGGACGCTTACGGCAAACTTGTTGATGCGCAGACGGTGGTTTTTGAACGGCTGCTGCCCGGACCTATTGAACGGGTATTCGCGTTCCTGTTCGAGGAGGACAAGCGCAAGCTGTGGTTCACCACCGGCGCGATGCCGAGCAAGGTTGGCGAAAGCTTCACCCAGCACTGGAAGCACAGCGACTATTCGCCGAACAAATCCGTGGCGCCGGAGCGGATGAAGGACATGGACGAAAAGGGGCACAGTGCGACCAACATCCTGCTGGCCTATGAGCCGCCGCATCGGCTGGCCTATACCTTCGGCCAGGGCTCGGAAGTGGAGTTCGTGCTGAAGCCTGAAGGCGACAAGGTGCGGCTGATCCTTACCCACAGCAAGATTCCCGAACGCAGCTATGCGCTGGGCGTATCGGGCGGGTGGCATGCTCATCTGGATGTGCTGGAAATGCAGCTCAAGGGCGAAACACCGCCGGGCTTCTGGGATGTGTGGCGGCGCCAGGACGGCGTTTACGACAAGCGCTATGGCTGAAATGCTGCTAGTATCACCCTGGGGTTCAGGGGTGACACGATGTCAAAGGTTCCTGTGGGCGCGACCATCGCGCATGCGTACCGCTTTGCGTTCGGCGGCTTCATCGACATCTTCCTTGCGACCTGGGCAGCGGCGGTGTTGCAGGCGGCGCTTTCGATCCTGCTGATGCGCCAGGTGGGCTTGCTGATGCAGGCCATCCTTGCCAAGGATCCCTCCGCTGTCAGCCAGATGGGGCCACTGCTCCTGCTGTATCCGCTGGCGATCTTCCTGGTGTTCATCCAGATCACGGCGGTCATGGAACTGGCGATGGGGCTGCTGCCGGGGCGCCGCCTCTTCCACTTTCCCTTCGGCAAGCCGGTCTGGCGCATGATCGGCGCGTTCCTGTTCGCCTTTGTGGCCATTGCTGCGCTGTTGATCTGCAGCTTCCTGGCCATCATGGCGATGGGATTTGTGCTGCGGTTGGCCACGGGCGGACTTGCGCCACCAACCGGCAAGGCCATCACGGCGATCTTTGTCGCCTTGTCATTCGTGGTGGTTTATCTGGCGGTGATCTATACTCTGGTGCGGCTCACTTTCCTGATCCCCCCTGTCACCATCGCCAATGGGCGTGTCGATCTTGTCAGCGGCTGGAAACTGGCGCGCGGCAATTTCTGGCGCATTTTCCTGGTGCTCCTGGCGATCTTCATTCCCTTTGTCGGCGTGGAATATGGCGCGATGATCGCGGCTGGCGGCATGCCGCCCTTGTTGCCGAAGGAATTCACGCCGCAAGGGCAGCAGGCGTTTGAGCAGGCCAAGATCGCCTGGCAGGTGGGGCTGTTCACCAAGCTCTATGCCGCCTGGTACATCACCGTGCCGGTGATCATGGTGTTGACCATGCTGTTGCTGGGCCTGTTCTCGGGCGCACAGGCGTTCGCCTGGCGGGCGCTGACGGGCTCAGCTCCAGTCGCCGGCGATTGACTGCCAGATCGCCAGCGCGGCAAGTGCGGCGGTGTCGGCGCGCAGGATGCGGGGGCCGAGTGTTACCGGCACCACGAAGGGCAGCGCACGCAGCGCCGCACGTTCCTGCGGATCGAAGCCGCCTTCGGGGCCGGTGAGGATGCCAGTGGGGCCGCCGCGGCTTTCGCGCGCGGCCTGGGTCATGGCTTTGGCGTCGCCGCCCTCGTCACAGAACAGCAGGCGGCGATCCGTCGGCCAGTTTGCCAGCAGTTTGTCGAAGGTCAGCGGGCTGCGGATTTCCGGAACAGTGAGACGGCCGGATTGTTCCGCTGCCTCGATGGCATTGGCGGCCATGCGCTCTTCATTGATGCGCGCCACGATGGTGCGGCGGGTGAAGACGGGTTGCAGCACGCCAGCGCCAAGTTCGACGGCCTTCTGCACCAGATAGTCCGAAGGTGTCTTCTTGACCGGCGCAAAGGCCAGCCAGATGTCGGGCACGCCCTGCTGGGGTTCGATCTGTTTGCGGCAGGTGGCGGTGACGTCGCGCTTGGTGGTGGCAAGTTCGGCCAGCCATTCGCCGTCGCGGCCATTGAACAGCGCGACAAGGTTCCCGGACCTTGCCCGCAGGACATGCAGCAGATAGTGGGACTGCCCCTCGTCCAGCGCCAGCGTCACGCCTTCGCCCAGATCGCCGGTCACGTATAACCGGGTTTTGCCGCCCGCTTCTGTTACTTCGTCTGCCATGCCACACTTGAGCCCGATGACCACTTCCAATCAATACTTGAAATCGCAAGCCGCACCCGCAGATGCCGTCCCCGCCAATTGGGTAGAGCATATGCCGCCGCGCGTGCGGCCCTATCTGCAACTGATGCGGCTGGACCGGCCGATCGGGACCTGGCTGCTGTTCTGGCCCTGTGTGTTCGGGCTGGTGCTGGGGGCAGCCGCCGACGAGCGCCGCTTCCTGGACTGGCGCGACTTCTATTACGTGATCGCGTTCGGCGTGGGCGCGGTGGTGATGCGCGGCGCCGGCTGCACCTTCAACGACATCATCGACCGCGACATTGATGCGCAGGTGGCGCGGACCCGCGGACGGCCGATTCCTTCGGGCGCGGTCAGCACCAAACAGGCGGCGGCGCTGCTGGTGGCGCTGTGCCTCATCGGCCTGGCCATCCTGCTGCAGCTCAACTGGTTCGCGGTGGGACTGGGCGCGGCATCGCTGCTGCTGGTGGCGGGCTATCCCTACATGAAGCGGATCACCTGGTGGCCGCAGGCGTGGCTGGGGCTGACTTTCAACTGGGGCGCCTTGCTGGGCTTTGCGGCGCAGACCGGGCGGCTCGATATCGGCGATGCGCTGCTGTATGCCGGGCTGATCTTCTGGACCCTGGGCTATGACACCATCTATGCCCACCAGGACAAGGATGACGATGCGCTGATCGGCGTGAAGTCCACCGCGCGATTGTTTGGTTCGCATACCAAGGTGTGGATACGGCGCTTCTATGTGTTGGCCTTCACGCTGATCCTGGCGGCGGGCTTTACCGAACATGCCGGCTGGCCGTTCGCCTTTGTGATGCTGGCGGCGGGATGGCATCTGCTGGGACAGGTGCGCAAGCTGGACATCAACGATCCGGAGAATTGTTTGCGGCTGTTCCGCAGCAATCGCGAGACCGGCGCGCTGGTCGCGCTGGCGTTCCTGGCCGCATCGTGGTTCGGCTGATGCGGCGCGTGACGGCGTGACGCCGCAGGATTTCATCACGACCAATGCCGCGCTGATATCGCCTCCGCTTGTTCCCGAACTCAAACTGTATCTCGCCACCGAAGTGGTGCCGCTGTGGCATGCCACCGAGGAAGAGCTGGCGCGCAACGGTGTGCCGCCGCCCTTCTGGGCGTTTGCCTGGGCGGGCGGACAGGCACTGGCGCGTTACGTGCTGGACAATCCGGACATCGTGCGCGGCAAGCGGGTGCTGGATGTCGGCTCGGGGTCCGGCATGGTGGCCATCGCGGCGGCCAGAGCCGGCGCGGCGCATGTGCTGGCGGCGGACATCGATGCCTTTTCTTGCGCCGCCATCCGCCTCAACGCCATTGCCAATGCGGTGGACATCGCGGTGACGCAAGATGATGTCATCGGCACGCACGGCAGTTGGGACATGGTCCTGGTCGGTGACCTGTTCTACGAACGCCCGCTGGCCGAGCGGCTTACGGCATGGCTGAAAGAGTTGCAGGTTGATGCCTTGCTAGGCGATCCCGGCCGCAGCTATTTCCCCACGCGCGGCGTGGAAAAACTGTCCACTTATAATGTGGTGACCACGCGCGATCTGGAAGACCGGGAATTGCGTGAATCCAGTGTGTGGCGATTGGTGACGCAGGCTTAATCGCTTGCGTGGGGCGGATTTGCGGTTACGCTCCGCACAAAGCGGTTCGCGCTTTCAAAGGGGACCTTCATGCTGTTTGGGCGCGTCAAATCTCTGGAAGCCATCCTGAAGACGGCTGAGAAGAAGTCGTTGCATCGCTCGCTGGGGCCCTTCCAGCTGACCCTGCTGGGCATCGGCGCCGTTATCGGCACCGGCATTTTCGTCTTGACCGCCGAAGCCGCCCAGAAGGCCGGGCCTTCGATGGTGCTGTCCTTCTGCATTGCGGGCTTTGTCTGTGCGGTGGCGGCGCTGTGCTATTCCGAACTGGCCTCGATGGTGCCGGTTGCGGGTTCTGCCTACACCTACACCTATGCGGTTGTCGGCGAGATGATGGCCTGGATGGTGGGCTGGGCGCTGATCCTGGAATATGCGGTGGGCGCAAGCGCGGTCGCCGTGGGCTGGTCCAATCACGCGGTCGGATTGTTGCGCGGGCTGGGAGTGGAATTTCCAACCTCCATCAGCAACGCCAATGCCCTGATGGCAAAAGTGCAGATGGCCTTTGGCGCGGCACCCACCGCAGATCTTCTGACGGCGGCCAGCACCGGCGGTTGGGTCAACATACCGGCCGTCCTGATCGCGGCCGCCGTGACCTGGCTGCTGGTCATCGGCACCACCGAGAGCGCCCGCGTCAACGCCATCCTGGTGCTGATCAAGGTCGCCGCCCTGACCTTGTTCATCGTGCTGACCATCCCGGTCATGCATGCGGAGAATTTCAAGCCCTTCATGCCCACCGGCGCACTCGGCACGGTCGGCGCGGCGGCGTCCATCTTCTTTGCCTATGTCGGCTTTGACGCGGTTTCGACCGCCGCCGAGGAAGTGAAGAACCCGCAGCGCAATGTGCCCATCGGCCTGATCGGGACCTTGGTGATCTGCACGCTGTTCTATTTGCTGGTGGCCAGCGGGGCGATCGGCGCGATCGGTGCGCAGCCCCTGATGGCGGGCGGCGCCGCGCTGTCGCCGGGATCTGCCGAAATGGCGGGCCGCTGTGCCTCCATCGTGGCATCGGGCGTGCTGGAACCGCTGGTCTGTTCCAAGGAAGCGCTGGTCCATGTGCTGAGCGCCATCGGCTGGCCCGCCATGGGGCGGCTGGTCGGCCTAGCGGCCGTGCTGGCGCTGCCGTCGGTGGTGCTGATGATGATGTTCGGCCAGACCCGCGTCTTCTTCACCATGGCGCGCGACGGCCTTCTGCCCGACAAGCTGGCTTCGGTGCATCCGCGTTATCGCACCCCGCATATCGTAACGATGGTGACGGGCGCGGGCGCGGCTATCGCTGCTGCCGTGCTGCCGGTGGGCAAGCTGGCCGATCTTTCCAATTCCGGTACCCTGTTTGCCTTCACCATGGTGGCGGTCTCGGTGATGGTGCTGCGGCGGACGGACCCCAGCCGCCGGCGCCCGTTCCGCGTGCCGGGCGTCTATATCATCGCGCCGCTGGCCATCATCGGCTGCCTGGGGCTGTATCTGTCGCTGCCGCTGATGGCGATCCTGGTGCTGCCGATCTGGGGCGCGGTGGGGCTGACGGTCTATTTCCTCTATAGCCGCAAGCACAGCCACGTGGGACGCGGCCTGCAGGAAGGCATTAGCGAGGATGAGCCGCCCGTTCCGGGTGTGTAAAAGCGGCCGCCTTTCGCTATAGACTGCGCCATGCCTTACGACTCCCTGCGCGATTTCCTGGACCGGCTTGAAAAGGACGGGGATCTTGTGCGCGTCACCGCGCCCGTCTCCACCGTGCTGGAGATGACCGAGATCCAGACCCGGCTGATCGCCGAGGGCGGGCCGGCGGTGATCTTTGAAAATCCGATCCGGGCAGACGGCACGCCCAGCGACATGCCGGTTATCGTCAACCTGTTCGGCACCGTGAAGCGGGTGGCGATGGGTGTCACCATGGGCGGCAAGGAACGCACCACGGGCGCGGACCTGCGCGAAGTGGGCGAGCTGCTGGCCGTGCTGCGCCAGCCGCAGCCGCCGCGTTCGTTCGGCGAGGCGGCAGACTTGTTGCCTCTGGTGAAGACCGTGCTGGCGATGAAGCCCAAGACAGTGTCGCGCCCCGCCTGCCAGGAGGTGGTGCTGCGCGGCGATGACATCGACCTGTCGCGGCTGCCGGTGCAGACCTGCTGGCCTGGCGAGCCGGCCCCGCTGATAACGTGGCCCCTGGTGGTAACGAAAGGTCCTTCGGACGCGCGCGAGGACAATTTCAATCTTGGCATCTACCGCATGCAGGTGCTGAACAGGAACCAGACCATCATGCGCTGGCTGAAGCATCGCGGCGGGGCGCAGCATCACCAGCGCTGGGCTGCGGAGAAGACCGCGCCCCTGCCCGCGGCGGCAGTGATCGGGGCTGATCCGGGGATGATCCTGGCGGCGGTGACGCCGGTGCCGGAGACGCTGTCGGAATACCAGTTCGCGGGACTGCTGCGCGGCAAGCGGGTGGAGTTGGCCGATTGCGTGTCGCAGCCGCTGAAGGTGCCGGCCAATGCCGAGATCGTGATCGAGGGCGAGGTGTCGCTGCGCGACTATGCGCCCGAGGGGCCCTATGGCGATCACACCGGCTATTACAATTCGGTGGAGCCCTTCCCGGTCTTCACGGTGACCGCCATCACCATGCGCAGGAAGCCGATCTATCTGTCGACCTATACGTCTCGGCCGCCGGATGAGCCTTCCATTCTGGGCGAGGCGCTGAACGAGGTGTTCATTCCGCTGATCAAGCAGCAGTTTCCCGAGATCGTGGATTTCTGGCTGCCGCCGGAGGGGTGCAGCTATCGCATTGCCGTGGTCAGCATGAAGAAGGCCTATCCCGGCCATGCCAAGCGCGTGATGATGGCGGTGTGGTCGTATCTGCGCCAGTTCATGTACACCAAGTGGGTGATCGTGGTGGATGACGACATCAATGCGCGCGACTGGAAGGACGTGATGTGGGCGGTCTCCACCCGCATGGACCCGGCGCGCGACGTCACCATAATCGATCACACGCCGATCGATTACCTGGACTTCGCCTCACCTCTGAGCGGGCTGGGCTCCAAGATCGGACTGGACGCCACCAACAAGCTGCCGCCGGAAACAGTGCGCGAATGGGGCAAGAAGATCGCCATGGACCCGGACATTATCCGGCGCGTGACTGACAAATGGTCAAAATTAGGAT
>JBBQHU010000057.1:0-17266 GCA_038324265.1 Micropepsales bacterium
CGGGCCACGGCTTCGGCGGCGCGGGCGTCGGAATAGCCCAGATGGATCAGGGCCGACACGGCATCGGATTCCGGGCCGCGCGGGGCATGCGCGATGGCCACAGCGCCGGTGTCTTCATGACCCAGCATCATCGACGGCGCCTTGTCCTTCAGTTCGGTGGCGATGCGCAGCGCCAGTTTCGGCCCCACGCCCGGGGCGCGGCCGATCATCGCCTTGTCGCCCAGCGCCAGCGCGCGTTGAAGATCGCGCGGCGACAGTGTGGACAGAACGGCCAGCGCCACCTTCGATCCCACGCTCTGCACGGTTTGAAGAAGCCGGAACCATTCGCGTTCCTCCGCGCCGCCAAAGCCATAGAGGCGGATGGCATCTTCGCTCACCTTCATCTCGATAAGCAGCGACGCTGACGCGCCAATCGACAAACGCGAAAGGGTGGAAGCCGGGCACTGCACCAGATAGCCGACTCCGCCGACATCCAGGATGACGCTGTCATCGGTGATCGAATCCACGGTGCCGGTGAGTTTGCCGATCATCACCCGACCACCACGCGCGCCCGGGTGGTGGAGATATGCGCGTGCGCGATGGCCGCAGCCAGCGCATCAGCTGCGTCGGCCTGCGTCACGCCACAGGCCGGCAGCAGGCGGCGAACCATGAACTGCACCTGTTCCTTGCCCGCATGGCCGGCGCCGACGACGCACTTCTTGATATGGTTGGGGGCGTATTCGGCAATCTCCAGCCCCGCCTGCGCCGCCGCCAGCAGCGCCACGGCGCGGGCATGGCCCAGCTTCAAGGCTGCCTGCGGATCGCGGGCCACGAAGGCCTGTTCGACGGCGATGGCGCGCGGGGCATGGGTCTCGATCACGACCGACAGTTCGCGGTGCAGCTCCATCAGCCGCACGCCCAGCCCGGAGGCGGCCTTGGTGGCGATCACGCCATGGGCGACATGCGCCAGCCGCGAGCCCGACACATCGATGATCCCCCAGCCCATATGGGCCAGACCGGGGTCCAGGCCGAGGATGCGAATCGTCAGGCTCATGGCCTGTTTGTACCCTTTATGTTCGGACTTTTCCTAGGTGCCTTAGAAGCGGTTAGGTGCGCTGTTTGTCCCTCATACAGTACGAACACCAGCCTGTGTCTTCATACCGCGAGCCTAGGCCATCCATAAAAGCCTTCGCTTCAATTGCGGTCGCGAAGCCATTTCCGGGAAAGGCGGGCTGCCAATAGGTCGGTCCCGTGCCTTTGTCCTGATTTTCCATGCCTCGCCCATCTCGGCAAAATTTACATTCGCCAGCATGGACGCGGGCCCTACCGCTTGGAGGGATCACTTTCACGAAAAAGCTCATTACTCACTCCCGCTCACGAACCTTGTAATGTCGACTTTTCCTACTGCGACTTGGCAAATTCCAGCATCGCGGTGGCGATTTCGCGTTCGCCCATGATGACCTGGCTGGCGCCCAGCCGCAGCAGGTGATCGACCTCGCCGTCGAAATGCGCGCGGGCGACGATGGGCAGCCTGGGGTTGGTGCGGCGGGCCTGCTCCACGATCTGGCCGGCCTCGAAGGCTTCGGGGATGGCCACGAAAAGAATGCTCGCCGCGCCCAGGTTGGCGGCGGCCAGCACATCGTCACGGGCGGCATTGCCGCGGATATGCTCGATGCCCAGGTCGCCGACCGCGCCTTCTTCCAGCACCAGCAGCGGCAGGCGATTCTTGATGCCGTCGGCGATCAGCTTGCCCACCCGGCCATAGCCCACCACCACGGCATGCCCCGTCAGCGTGGTCGGCACCGGACGCGGACGCGGCATGTCAGGGGCGGGGGCGACTTTCGGAGACGCCTCGCGCCGCCCTGCCAGCGCGAACAGCAGGGGATTGAGGAAGATCGACAGGATGGACGCGCCCAGGATCAGGTCGCGCGCGCCGGGTGACAACAGGTTCAGCCCAATGCCCAGGTCGGCCAGGATGAAGGAGAATTCGCCGATCTGCGCCAGGCTGATCGCGATGGTCATGGCGCTGGCCGGCTTGATCCCGAAGGCCCTTAGCAGGACATAGGCCACGGCACCGCCCGCAAGGATGATGCCGAAGGTCAGCGCCAGCGCGGCGGGACGCTCCAGGATGACATGCGGATTGAACAGCATGCCGACCGAGACGAAAAACAGCACGGCAAAGGCGTCGCGCAGCGGCAGCGATTCTTCCGCCGCGCGCTGCGACAAAGGCGAGCCCGACAGGATCATGCCCGCAAAGAATGCGCCCAGCGCGATGGAAACACCGAAGGCATAGGAGGCGGCAAAGGCCACGCCCAGCGCCACGGTCAACACCGCCAGGCGGAACAGCTCGCGGCTGCCGGTATGGGCGATGTAATGCAGCATGGCCGGAATGACGCGCCGCCCGATCACCAGCATCAGGATGGCAAACACCGCCAGCTTGCCGAAGGTCAGCCCCAGCGCCTGTGCCAGCAGGGCGAAATGCACGTCGCCGCCCTTCAGGACGCCCGCGATCGGCGGCAACACCACCAGCACGATGACAGTGAGAAGATCCTGCACCACCAGCCAGCCGATGGCGATGCGGCCGCGCCCCGTCTCGGTCAGGCGGCGGTCAGACAAGGCGCGCAGCACCACCACGGTGGAGGCCACCGACAGACACAGGCCGAACACCAGCCCCTGCCCCAGCGGCCAGCCGAACAGGTATCCCGCGCCCACCCCTAGGCTGGCGATCACGATCATCTGCACGATGGCGCCGGGGACCACGGTGCCCTTCACCGCCAACAGGTCCCGGGGATGGAAATGCAGCCCGACCCCGAACATCAGCAGCACCACGCCGATATCGGCCAGCTGCAGGGTGAGATGCTGGTCAATCACCGGACCGGGGCTGAACGGGCCAACCACCACGCCGGCCAGCAGATACCCCACCAGCGGCGGCAGCTTCAGCCGGTGCGCGGCGGTGCCCAGCACAAAGGCCAGGCTAAGGCCGATGACCAGTACGGCAATAAGAGGTGAATGCTCCATGGGGCGACTATAGGGGCCCACATCGCGGCTGCAATTCAGCTGCGGTTCATTTTTCCTTCGTTAAGGCCTTACTGTGCTCCGGGGAACACCGCTATAACCAAAACCCGCTTTTCATTATGCGCCCTGGTGCTGTGCGCCTTGCTGGGGATCAGCCTGCACCTGACCGGCCCAGCGCGGGCGCAGGAGGTCGTCGCCCAGGCGTATGGTGGCCGGGACATGCTGGTCTTCGTTCCGTCCCGATTGCCGCCGGCAGGCACCCGGGCACTGGTGATCGTGCTGCATGGCGGCCTGGGCAATGCCAGGCGCATCGCGGACAAAAGCGCGGAGAGCGGTCTGAACCTGAATGACGTCGCCAGCGGCAATGGCTTCATCGTGGCCTATCTCAACGGCACGCCGGTGACGCGCTTCCTGGGCGGCAAGTTCCTGGGCTGGAATGCCGGCGGCGGCTGCTGCGGCCAGTCCGCCAAGAACGCGATAGACGATGTCACCTATATCCAGGGTGCGATCGGGTATCTGTCGGGCAAGTATGGAGTCGCACCGGGCCGCGTCTATGGCATCGGCCATTCCAACGGCGCGATGATGGCCCAGCGCATGGTTTGCGATACCAGGATCTTTTCCGCCATCGTCGCCATTTCCGGCCCCCTCAACATCAAGGATGCCCATTGCCCGGCCGCCTCTGGCAGCCGCATCCTGGCGATCCATGGCGCGGATGATCGCAATGTGCCGGTGGCTGGCGGCGTGGGGGCCCGGGGCCTGTCGCGTGAGGATTTCAATTCGCAGGAAAATTCCCGCCGCGCCTTCACGCAGGCCGGGGCGCACTACGCGCTGCAGATCGTTCCGGGCGCGGACCATTTCCTGAACAATCTTGACGCCGCCATTCTGAAGACCGAAGGCGTCACCATTGCGCAGAAGGCGGCGGCCTGGTTCGGCCTGGCCGCCAACTAGCGGCAGACCAGCGAACCATTGCGGTTTTCTGCGTAATTTGTCGGGCAGTTGCGCATGTCCAGGATGGTGGCGTTCCAGCGGCCGTCGCTGGTGCGGCATTCGGTGCGGAAGATGTTGCCGCGCATTTCGCCGCCACGGCAGGAATCCCGCCAGGAGCCGCCCGGCATGCCGCCGCCGGGTCCGCCACCAAAGCCAGGACGGTCGCCGCCATAGCCGGGGCGATCACCGCCATAACCGGGACGTCCACCACCACCCGACATGATGCGGTCGGCTTCGCGAATGTCGCTGTCGCTGCAGCGGACCGCGTTGTTGATGCGCTCGTTGCGGCGGCCATACTGCACCAGGCAGCCGCCGACGGTGACCATGGTGCTGCCATCGCGCATCGGCTGCGTGTCCCCGCGCCAAGGCTGCGCCGTGGCGGCGCCGGCGATGAGGGTGAGAATGGCTGAAGCGGTCGCGATGGTGGTTTTCATGTCGGTCCCCCAATTGTATTGATCCCGCCACACGGACAGGTTGGGGCATTGTGGGCGCGCGTGCCCGGCGACGTCAATAAAGAGCAGACAAAAAATCAGCCGGCCAGCTTGGTCATCAAGGCGTCACTGAATTCGTAATTGCCATAGACGTTCTGGACATCGTCGTGATCGTCCAGAACCTCGATCAGCTTCATCAGCGTTTCGCCGGCATCGTCGGGCACCATCACCATGTTCTGCGGCCGCCAGATGATGGCGGCAGAGGCCGGCGCACCCAGCCTGGCTTCCAGCGCATCGCGCACGGCGGCGAAGTCTTCCATGCTGGTGAGGAATTCATGGCCTTCGGCGGTTGAGACGCATTCGTTGGCGCCGCATTCCAGCGCGGATTCCAGCATGGCGTCCTCGCTGCCCTTTTCGACCGGGTACGCGATCACGCCGACATGGTCGAACAGGAAGCTGACCGAGCCGGTTTCCGTCATCTGGCCGCCATACTTGCTGAAGGCGGCGCGCACGTCGGCGGATGTGCGGTTGCGGTTGTCGGTCATCGCCTCGACGACGATGGCGGTGCCGCCGGGGCCGCGGCCCTCATAGCGGATCTCGTCGTAATTCTCGGCATCGCCGCCGGTCGCCTTGGCGATGGCGCGGGCGATATTGTCCTTGGGCACCGATTCCTGCTTGGCCGCGATGATGGCGGTGCGCAGGCGCGGATTGTGGGCCGGGTCCGGCATCCCCAACTTGGCCGCCACGGTGATTTCGCGGGAGAGCTTGGCAAAGAGCTTGGAGCGCTCCTTGTCCTGCTTGCCCTTGCGGAACATGATGTTCTTGAACTGACTATGGCCGGCCATGAGCATTTCCCTGTTGGCCGGTGGAATAACCCCCTCGCCGACCCCTTTCAAGCCCGCCGTCCAGAAGGCAGGATACCCCAGATTTTGACACCTTATTATTTGGAGACGTCATGACCCATCTGAGCATGGATGTGCTGACCCTTAGCCATGTCGCCATCACCCTGATCGCCATTGTCGCCGGCCTGGTGGTCGTCGCCCAAATGCTGAAAAGCCGGCTGTCCAATGGCTGGACCGGGATATTCCTGGCCACCAGCGTGCTGACCAGCGTCACCGGTTTCGTCTTTTTCCATCCCGCCAATCCCCCCACCCCGGCACAAGTGACGGGCGTGGTGGCACTGGTGGTTCTGATCCCGACCCTGGTGGGGCTTTACGTCAAGCATCTGTCGGGCTTCTGGCGGCCGGTCTATGTCGTGGGGGCCGTGATCTCGCTGTGGTTCAACCTGTTCGTGCTGATCACCCAGACCTTCGACAAGGTGCCGATGCTGTGCGCCACCATGCCGGCCTGCCCTGCGCCCGGCGGCCCGGCCTTCGGCGCCACCCAGCTGATTGTTCTGGTGCTGACCATCGTTGCGGGCTGGAAGGCGACCAAGAAATTCCATCCCTTGAACGCCTGACAGGAGCCTGAGATGAAATCTGTTGCCATGACATTGGCGTTGTTGCTTGGAACGAGCGCGGCGAGTGCCGCCGAACTGCCTTTCGCCAAGGAGCGCAAGGAATGGAACAAGCCGCACAAGCCGTTCCACATCATCGGCAACATTTACTATGTCGGCATGGAGGGCGTCAGCGCCTTCCTGATCAAGACCTCCGACGGGTTGATCCTGACCGATGGCGGGCTGCCCGAAAGCGCACCCTTCATCGAGAAGAACATCCAGGCGCTGGGATTCAAGCTGTCAGACGTCAAGATCCTGCTCAACAGCCACGCGCATTTTGATCATTCCGGCGGACTGGCGCAGCTGAAGAAAGACACCGGCGCAAAATTCTATGCCAGTGCCGGCGACGCGCCCTTTCTGGAGAGCGGCCACATCACTTTTGGTCCGTCGGAGAAGATCGATACCACGCCCATCAAGGTGGACCATGTGGTCAAGGACGGCGAAAGCATCTCGTTGGGCGGCGTTACCTTGACCGCGCATGTCACCCCCGGACATACCAAGGGCTGCACGAACTGGACGACATCGGTGAAGGACGGCGATGTCACCCGCAGCGTGATGTTCTTCTGTTCGATCAGCGTGGCGGGCAATCCGATCCATGGCAGCCCCGCCTATCCCAATATCGCCAGCGATTATAAGGCCAGCTTCGCCAGGCTGGAAAAGATGAAGACCGATATCTTCTTCGCCCCGCATGGCGTGCAGTTCGGGCTGGACGATAAGCTGCCGAAAATGAAACCCGGCGCGCCCAATCCCTTCGTCGATCCGGGCGAATTGCCCCGCTTTGTCGCCGGGGCCAAAGCTGACTTCGAGGCCGCGTTAAAGAAGGCGCGCTAGCGCCCGCGTATTGCCGTCACGGTCCTCAGCACCGCGTCGATCACCGCCTGGGGCTGGTCGTGCTGGATGTCGTGTTCGCTGTCCGGCACCACCGTATTGCTGCCCCGGGTTGAAAGGGCCGCGAGCCTGTCATGCCCGGCCATCCAGGCCCCATCGATGGCGGCATTCGCCGCCGGGGTCAGGCCTGGATATTTGTCTGCCTTGCTGCGGGTCAGCACGATCAGCGGCTTGTCGCCGAAGTTCGCCGTGACGGCGTCCAGTTGCTTGGCGTCAGGGCTCTTGTCCTCCCCTGCAGGCAGGAAGTTTTCGAACTCCGAGGCATTGGTGAGGAGATAACTTGGACGCGACTCCTGGGTCTTGCGAAAAGCGGCCAGCGCGGGCGGCAGGTTTTTGGAAAGGCCGGCGCAATCCTCCGGCAGCGGCGCGGGCAAGGCGGCGCATTGCGTCAGGCGCCGGGACTGAGCGTGCAGCGCGCGCAACAGGCCATCGCGGACTGCGGGCGGTGCCCCCGCCGCGACGGCTGCCGACGACATCATGTCGAACTGGTTGGCGAAGGAGGGATCGACCAGCACGGCGCCCGCCACATCTTCGGGATGGGTGGCCTGCAGCAGCAGGCCATACAGCCCGGCGATGGAGTGGCCGACATAGAGAATGGGCGTCTTGATCCTGGCCGCCGCCAGCAGCGCGTGCAGGTCGGCGACGATGGCCGCCGCATCCGACTCGCCCGCGCGCGGATCGCTGAACCCGATGCCGGCGCGGTCATAGGCGCAGGCGCGCGTCACCTTGCCGACCTCGCTTTGTACCAGCCGCCACGTCACGGTGCTGGTGGCCAGACCGGAGTCGAACAGGACCACGGGGCTGCCCTTTCCCGTGCAGACCAGGTTCAGCCGGCGCCCGCCATCGACCGCGACCAGCCTGCCGGGCTGCATGTAGGTCTGGTCCGGCAGGGGTTCAGCCTGGGCCATGGACGCCAGCCCGATGACGGCCAAAAAGAGAATCGCGCGCATGGGTTCCCCCTGTTCCGGCCTACCCTGCCGGGCTGCGTCAGAAAGCGCCAGATTGTCCCTTGACACCAGTCTGGAACGTTTCTAAGTATGGTTCTCAATTAGAACCGTTCAAAGGAACTCAGACATGCTGACCATCGGCGACAAATTCCCCGACTTCTCCGTCCAGGGCGTGGTTTCGACCGACCCCAAGACCGCCTTCAAGGACTTCACCCAGGCCAGCGACAAGGGCAAGTGGAAGCTCGTCTTCTTCTGGCCCAAGGACTTCACCTTTGTCTGCCCGACCGAGATCGCCGGCTTCGGCAAGCTGAACGGCGACTTCGCCGACCGCGACACCGTCGTCTATGGCGTCTCGACCGACAGCGAGTTCGTGCACCTGGCCTGGCGCCAGAACCATGCCGACCTCAAGGACCTGCCCTTTCCCATGCTGGCGGACACCAACCGCCGCCTGTCGCAGGCGCTGGGCATCCTGGATGCCGAGGCCGGTGTCGCCAAGCGCGCCACCTTCCTGGTCGATCCCGAGGGCATCATCCGCTTCGTCTATGTCACCGACATGAGCGTGGGTCGCAACCCGGCCGAGGTTCTGCGCGTGCTGGACGCCTTGCAGACCGACGAGCTGTGCCCCTGCAACTGGAACAAGGGCGAAGACGTCATCAAGGCCGCCTGACCGATACGGAGCGCCGCCCATCTCCCCCCTCCCCAGCGGCGGCGCTTTTCTTGCCCTCATCGCCACTTTCTTAAGTGTGCGATGAGGGCTTTTTTCTCAAAGGACCCCTCACAAGGAAAAGCCCATGTCCATTGAAGCCCTGAAGAATGCCCTGCCCGAATATGCCAAGGACCTGAAGCTCAACCTGTCGAGCCTGGCGAGCGAACCCGGCCTGACCGAGCAGCAGCGCGCCGGCACCTTCATTGCCTGCGCCCTGGCCAGCCGCGAGCGCAGCGTCACCAGCGCGATCTTTTCCGAATTCGCCCCCAAGCTTTCGCCCGAGGCGCTGACCGCCGCCCGCGCCGCTGCCAGCATCATGGCGATGAACAACATCTATTATCGCTTCACCCACCTGGCTTCGGCGCCCGACTACAAGACCTTGCCGGCCCGCCTGCGCATGAACGTGATCGGCAAGCCCGGCGTCGACAAGGTGGATTTCGAGCTGTGGTGCCTGGCAGTGTCGGCCATCAATGGCTGCGGCGTCTGCATCGACAGCCATGAAAAGATCCTGCGCGATGCCGGCCTTTCCGCCGAGCAGATCCAGGCCGCCGTGCGCATCGCCGCAACCGTGCATGCGGTTGCGGCCACGCTGGACGGCGAAGCCCATTCCGCCGACATCGCCACCAACGCGGTGGCGGCCTGATCACTCGGCGGGTTTGACTGGCGGCTTGACTGGCGGCTTGATCGGCGGTTCCAGCCCGTCATCGAGCCGGGCCATGTCTTCGGCGGCATCGTTGCGGGCCTGCACCTTGTTATCCGCCGCCGGGGCGGCATGTGGGGCGGGCCGCAACCCCAGGGCGGTTAGGCCGTCATCGCCTGCACGCCCCAGCACGCTGCGAACGTGAAGATCACGCTGCGGAAAGGGTATTTCGATACCCGCTGTCCGCAGGGCATCGTCGATCGCCCAGGTATAGGCGGCATGCATCGCCGCCGGACGTTTCACCGCTGACAGAGTGGGCCACACCACCAGTTCGAAATTCAGCGCGGAATCGCCAAAGCCGACCAGCCAGACCTGGGTCTGGCGCGCGCCTTCGCCGGTGAGCGTGGCTTCGATGCTGCGGGCGGCGGCCAGCACGACATCGCGCACCTGCGCCTTGTCCGAGCCATAGGCGACCCCAAAGGGAATGTGGATGCGCCGTGTTTCGCCCTGCAGCGTCCAGTTGATGACGCGCTCCTCGATCAGCCGCGAATTGGGCACGAAGATGTCGAGATTGTCGTTGGTGCGGATGTGGGTGGCGCGCGCGCCGATCTCCTGCACCACGCCGCGCAGGTTTCCGCTGCCCGGCAGCTCGACATAGTCGCCGACCTTGATGACGCTGTCGAACAGCAGAACGATGCCGGAGACGAACTCCTTCACCACGCCCTGCAGGCCCAGGCCGACACCCACGCCGATGGCGCCTGCGAATACCGCCAGCGAGCTGAGGTTCAGCCCGATGGAGGACAACGCGAACATGACGCCCAGGATGAAGATGCCGTAGCCGGCGAACTTCTCCAGCATATAAAGCGCCGCGCCGCCATTGTTCAGCCCGTTGCGCAGGCGCGCGATCATTCCCGCCACGAAACGCGCCAGCAGGAAGGACGCCACAATGATGCCCAACGCCACTCCCACGCCGCCCAGGGTGATCGGCGTGCCGCCCAGCTTGAACAGCGGCCGGGAAAACAGTTCGGGAATCGTGGGCGGATCAATCATGGGGAATCTTGGGGGGCCTCTTGGGAACGGCACGCAGAAATGGCTGTGATCCGGCTGACCCGCCGGATCACCTGGCCAGTATGTCACGAAACCGCCGCCGCGAGGCAAAGTTCCGCGCCGGTTCTAGGTGAAGCTGTAGGCATCCATGCGGAGTGACCCGAAGGTGGCGCCGCTGTGCAGACGCGTGGCCTTTGCGTTTTCACCGCCGGCACCCAGGGCGACATGGAGCGGCACAAAATGCTCCTCGCTGGGATGGGCCAGCGCGGCATTGGGCGCCAGCGTGCGATAATTGACCAGCGCGGTTTCGTCGCCGGCCATCAGACGATCATGCATCCAGTCCGAAAATTCGCTGCTCCATTGCGGTTCCGGCGAGCCCGGCGGCGCGATGCGGCGCAGGTTGTGGACAAAGCCGCCCGAGCCCAGCACCAGCACATTGTCCTCGCGCAGCGCGGCGATGCTGCGGCCCAGCGCAATATGATGCGCCGCGCCCAGATGGCTTTGCACCGAAAGCTGCACCACGGGAATGTCGGCATCCGGATACATCAGCATCAGCGGCACCCAGGCGCCGTGATCCAGCCCGCGCGCGGTGTCGACCGTGCCACCGGTCAGACTTGCGACCTGCGCCGCCAAAACGGCATCACCAGGCGCGGGATAGCGGATGTCGTACAGCGCCTGCGGGAAGCCACCGAAATCATGGATGGTGTCATTGATCGCCACCGCGCTGGTGGTGGGCTTTTCGGTATCCCAATGGGCCGATACCGCCAGGATGGCGCGCGGCTTGCCAAGACTTTGCCCCAACCCGCGCAGGAAATCGCGCGCCGGGACATCGTCGAACGGCAGGCTCGGCGCACCATGGGAGACAAAGATCGCGGGCAGCATGATACGGAGATTGGGTTCCGGCACCGCAGAGTCAACGCCGCGCGGTCACAATTCCGGCAAACTCTGCTTCAGCCGTCCGCCGACGCGCACCGGTTCGATGCGGGTCGCAAGTCCGTTCGCACCGGTCTGCACGAACACGCCGCACAAAGTGGCGGGGCCGGTGGCGGGGGAATAGCGCTGGGTGGGCATCTTGCGGGTGAAGCGCTGCAGGGGCTCGGCCTTGTCCATGCCGATCACGGAATCGAAATCGCAGCAGCCGCCGGCATCGGTCTGGTAGGCAGTGCCGCCCGGCAAAATCTGTGCGTCGGCGGTGGGGACATGGGTGTGGGTGCCGACAACAAAGCTGGCGCGGCCATCGCAGAAATGTCCCATCGCCATCTTCTCCGATGACGCCTCGGCATGCATGTCGACCACGATGGCGTCGGCGCCTTCGCCCAGCGGGCAGGCATTCAACTGCTTTTCCACCGACGCAAAAGGATCGTCCAGCGCATCCATGAAGACGCGGCCCATCACATTGATCACCAGGATGCTGCCGGCGGGGGTCTGGTAGAGATTGGAACCGCGCCCCGGCGTGCCCGGCGGATAGTTGGCGGGGCGGATGATGCGGTCATCCTCTTCAATGAGCGCGAAGATTTCCTTCTGGTCGGCCCAGTGATTGCCGGTGGAGATCATGTCCACGCCGCAGCCATAGAATTCTTCCGCGATGGCGCGGGTGATGCCGAACCCGCCGGCCGCGTTCTCGCCATTGGCGATGACGAAATCCAGCTTCAGGGTGTCGCGCAGGCGCGGCAGGTGCGCCGTCACCACCTCGCGGCCGGGCCTGCCGATGATGTCGCCGATGAAGAGAAGGTTCATGGAAATTGCCCCGGGAAAGCCCGAAGTCCGTGTTCGGTGAGGATGGCGGACAGCGTCCTATCATGCGGTTCGTGCGGAAGCGAGGCGACTTCCTGCCCGGCATAGGCGATGCCGATGGCGGGGATTTTCAGGGCTTCGAGCGTGCGGTCGTAAAATCCGCCGCCATAGCCCAGCCGATGACCGTGGTGATCGAATGCCAGCAGCGGTACCAGCAGCAGGTTTGGCGTGGCGCGCGGCCAGTGGCCTAAGGGTTCGGGGATGCCGAAGCTGCCCGGTTCCAGCACCGCGCCGTCCGGAACATGGTGAAATTCCAGCGGCGCATCTTTCGCCGTCACGCGCGGCAGGGCGGCGGCGCAGCCCAGCTCCACCAAACGCGCCAGCAGCAGCGCCGGGTCGGCTTCGTCATTGTGGGCGTGATAGCCGCCGACAATCGTGCCGGGCGGCAAGGCCAGGTCCTCGGCAAATGCCGCCAGCTTCAGGCCCATGTCGCCGCGCGCCAGCCGCTTGCGCCGGGCACGCGCTTCACGTCTCAGGACTGCTTTATCGGGAGGCAAGGTGGACGGTACCGTACTGACCGTTGGTATTGGATCTCATGGGCCTGCAGATGCAGGTGGGCACCGTGTGACCGGAACCACGGCTCCAGTCAGGGACAGTTCCCGATGAGTACATTAAGGCCCCTGGGCATCGCAACCTGACGCGAAAGACAGTGACCGTCCGCCCCTAACTTAGGCGTGTGCAAGCCTTGCTGCAATGTCTTCCAATTTTTTGGCTGCAGCTTCCAGGGCGTCGGCGGCGGCGCTTTCGGCGGCTTCGGCGCGCAAATGCAGGCTTTGCTTCTCTTCGGAACTGTTGGAAACGGCCTTGTCGCTGTCGCCCAGCCGGCCGCTCATCTCGGTATGCTCGTCGGCCATCAGCAGCGCCGCCATCAGCATCATGCGGGCATCACCCACCTGCCCCACGGCCGCCAGCACTTCGCGCGCCTTGGCGTCCACCTGGGCAGCCAGGCCCTTCAGATGCTCTTCCTCGCCCTCGTCGCAGGCGATGGTGTAGGCCCGGCTGTTCACCATGACGTTTACGAGAGGCATCGGCGTCTCCTAGCGGGCCAGCGCGGCGCGGATTTCGCCCATGGCGCCATCCAGCCGGCCTTCGATTTCCTCGGTCAGACCGGACAAGGCGGCGATTTCCTCTTCCAGCTCAGTGATCCGGGCCAGAAGCTGGTCGCGCTCGGCTTCCAGGGCGGCCACCCGCTCGACCTGCCGGGCGCCCTGATCCAGGGTTTCGCCGACCCCGCCGGAGGTATTTTCCAGGGCGGCAAGGGCCGCGGCGAAGCGGGTTTGTGCCAATTCCAAGCGGCTCATGGGCACCTCATCGCGCAATTTCTCCAATAGCTTAGGCGGAAGCGGGAAATAGGGTCAACCGATACGCGTTAGCAGGGGGCCAGCAGCCCTTGACGGGGGCGCTGCCCCCTCGCTAAGGCCACCACCAAATATTCCGGGAAATGTCCATGACCGCACCTGAACAGGCCCAGACACGCCACCTCGCCAATGCCATCCGGATGCTGTCGCTGGATGCGGTGGAAACCGCCAAGTCCGGTCATCCCGGACTGCCGCTGGGAATGGCCGATGTTGCCACCGTTCTGTTCTCGCGCTTCCTGAAGTTTGATGCCGCCAATCCCGCCTGGCCTGACCGCGACCGTTTCGTGCTGTCGGCCGGTCATGGCTCGATGCTGCTCTATGCGCTGTTGTGGCTGACCGGCTATCCCAAGGTCACGCTCGACGACCTCAAGCATTTCCGCAAGGTGGGCAGCCACACCGCCGGCCATCCCGAGCATGGCGACCTGCCCGGCATCGAGACCACCACCGGGCCCCTGGGCCAGGGCATCGCCAATGCGGTCGGCATGGCGCTGGCCGAACGCATCCTGAATGCGCGCTTCGGCGACGATCTGGTCAATCACAAGACCTATGTCATCGCCAGCGATGGCGACCTGATGGAAGGCATCAGCCAGGAAGCCATCGCGCTGGCCGGGCACCTGAAACTGTCCAACATGATCGTGCTGTGGGACGACAACAACATCACCATCGACGGGGCGCTGAACCTGTCGGACTCCACCAACCAGCTGGAGCGTTTCAAGGCCTCAGGCTGGACCGTGGACACCTGCGACGGCCATGACGCCGCCGACATCTTCCGCGTGCTGGAAAAGGCACAGAGCGCCACCACGCCGGTGATGATTGCCTGCCGCACCATCATCGGCTTCGGCATGCCGGGCCGCCAGGGCACCCAGAAGGCGCACAGCGATGCGCCGGGCGCCGAGATTGTAGCCGGCGCGCGCAAGGAACTGGGCTGGACCTCCGAGCCCTTCGTGGTGCCGGACGATGTGCTGATGCCGTGGCGCGCCATCGGTTCGACCGGCGCGAAAGAATTCGCCGCATGGACCGCGCGCAAGAATGCCAGCAAGCGCGCCCGCGAATTCGACGACACCATCAATGGCGTGCTGCCCGCATCGCTGGCGCCCGCGCTGCAGGCGCTGAAGGAAAAGCTGTCAACCGAACGGCCTTCCGCCGGCACCCGCAAGATGAGCGAGAAGGCGCTGGAGGTCATCAATGGCGAACTGCAGAACACCATCGGCGGCTCGGCCGACCTGACACCGTCCAACAACACCCGCTCCAAGGGCATGGTCGAAGTCAGCCCCGGCAATTTTGGCGGCCGCTACGTCCATTACGGCATCCGCGAGCATGGCATGTGCGCGGCCATGAACGGCATGGCGCTGCATGGCGGTGTCATTCCCTATGGTGGCACCTTCTTTGTCTTTTCCGACTATTGCCGCCCCGCCATCCGCCTGGCCGCCCTGATGGGCATTCGCGTGATCTTCGTGATGACACACGATTCCATCGGCGTGGGCGAAGACGGCCCGACCCACGAACCGGTCGAACAGCTGGCCGCGATGCGCGCCATGCCCAACCTGCTCACCATGCGGCCCGCCGACGGCGTGGAAACCGCCGAATGCTGGCAGATCGCGCTGGAAAGCATGAACCGCCCCAGCCTGATCGCCTTCTCGCGCCAGGACGTGCCGACGGTGCGCGATTATCACACATCCGAAAACCTGTCGGCGCGCGGCGCCTATGAACTGGTGGGCGCCGACAATCCGGTTGTCACCTTCCTGGCCACCGGCACCGAAGTGAGCCTCGCGCTGGAAGCCCGCGCCAGGCTGGCGGAAGAAGGCATCGGCGCGCGCATCGTTTCCATGCCCTGCTGGGCGCTGTTTGAAGAACAGCCGGAAGACTATCGCCGCAAGATCCTGGGCCCCGGCACTGTCAAGGTCGCCATCGAGGCGGCCGCACGTGAAGGCTGGGACCGTTACATCGGCTCGGACCTTCTCGAACAGGGCGGCGCCTTTATCGGCATGCACAGCTTCGGCGCGTCCGGCCCTTACAAGGACGTCTACAAGAAGTTCGGCATTACCGCCGACGCGGCCGTCGCGGCCGCCAAGAAACTGCTGAACGCTTAACTGGAGATTTGATCATGGCCCTTCGCGTTGCAATCAACGGCTTCGGCCGCATCGGTCGTCTGGTATTGCGGGCGATCGTGGAATCGGGTCGCCGCGACATCGAAGTCGTGGCCGTCAACGATTTGGGCCCGGTGGAAACCAACGCGCATCTGCTGCGCTATGACAGCGTGCATGGCCGCTTTCCGGCGCAGGTGACCGTGGATGGCGATTTCATGATCGCCGCCGGCCACAAGATCAAGGTGACAGCGATCCGGAACCCGGCCGAGCTGCCGCACCGCGAACTGGGCGTCGACATCGCGCTGGAATGCACCGGGCTTTTCACCGCCCGCGACAAGGCCGCCCTGCACCTGGAAGCCGGCGCCAAGCGCGTGCTGATCTCTGCTCCCGGCGAGAATGCCGACCTGACGGTGGTCTTTGGCGTCAACCACGACAAGCTGACCAAGGAGATGCAGATCATCTCCAACGCCAGCTGCACCACCAACTGCCTGGTGCCCGTGGCCAAGGTGCTGAACGATGCCGTGGGCATCGAGCGCGGCATGATGACCACCATCCACTCCTATACCGGCGACCAGCCGACACTGGACACGATGCACAAGGATCTCTATCGCGCCCGCGCCGCGGCGCTGAGCATGATCCCGACCTCGACCGGCGCGGCCAAGGCGGTGGGCCTGGTGCTGCCGGAACTCAAGGGCAAGCTGGACGGCATGTCGGTGCGCGTGCCGACCCCGAACGTGTCGCTGGTGGACCTGAAATTCTGCGCCAAGCGCGCGACCAGCGTTCAGGAAATCAACGACGCCATCAAGGGTGCCGCCATCGGCTCGCTGAAAGGCATCCTCGACGTCGTGCATGAAAAACTGGTCTCGTCCGACTTCAACCACAACCCGGTGTCGTCGAGCTTCGCGCTGGACCAGACCAAGGTGATGGACGGCACCTTCGTGTCGGTGATGGCCTGGTACGACAATGAATGGGGCTTCTCCAACCGCATGGCCGACACCGCCGTGGCGATGGGCAAGCTGCTCTAGCATGTCCTTTCGCACGCTCGACGACCTGGATGTGAAGGGCAGGCGCGTGCTGGTGCGCGCCGACCTGAACGTGCCGGTTGCGGACGGCGTCGTCACCGATGCCACCCGCATCGCACGCCAGGCCCCGACCATTCGCGAACTGGCCGACAAGGGCGCGCGCGTCGTCGTGCTGAGCCATTTCGACCGCCCCAAGGGCAAGGTCGTGCCGTCCATGTCGCTGAAGGTTCTGGTAGCACCTTTGTCCGACGCGATCGGCCGCAAGGTTGCCTTCGCCGAGGATTGCATCGGCCCCGTCGCAGAAGCCGCCGTCGCGGCACTCAAGGACGGCGACGTGCTGCTGCTGGAAAATACCCGCTTTCATGCCGGCGAGGAAAAGAACGATCCGCAGATGGCCGCCGCCCTGGCGAAGCTGGGCGACATCTTCGTGAATGACGCCTTCAGCGCCGCGCACCGCGCCCATGCCTCCACCGCAGGCGTGGCGCGTCTGCTGCCCAATGCGGCCGGCCGCTCCATGCAGGCCGAACTGACCCATCTGGAAAAGGCGCTGGGAAAGCCGGAGCGTCCTGTGATGGCAGTGGTCGGCGGCGCCAAGGTTTCCACCAAGATCGACCTGCTGGAAAACCTGGTGGGCCGCGTGCAGACCTTGGTGATCGGCGGCGCCATGGCCAACACCTTCCTGGCGGCGCAAGGCGTCAAGGTCGGCAAGTCGCTGTATGAGCCCGATCACATGGAAACCGCGCGCAAGATCATGGCGGCTGCCGCCAAGAGCGGTGCCGTCATCCTGCTGCCGACCGATGTGGTGGTGGCCAAGGAATTCAAGGCCAATGCCGCCCATCGCACCGCCGCCGTCCGCGACATCGCCGATGA
>JBBQHU010000058.1:0-17179 GCA_038324265.1 Micropepsales bacterium
ACCTGGCGAAAAGCGTCGTATTTTGGGATACGAAAAAGTGTGATGGCGTACTTCTAAGCCTTTGCAGAATATAGGAATAATGCTGCTAAATCAATCACATAGATTCGCCGTTGCGCCAATGATGGACTGGACCGACAGTCCGTGCCGGGTGCTGCACCGCTGCCTGACCAGCGGCGCACTGCTTTATACCGAGATGGTGACGGCGGAGGCCGTGCTGCATGGCGACCAGGCGCGGCTGCTGGGCTTTGATGCCAGCGAACATCCACTGGCGCTGCAGCTGGGTGGCTCCGATCCCGCCCGGCTGGCCCAGGCGTCGCGGGTTGCCGCCGATTTCGGCTATGACGAGATCAACCTGAATGTCGGCTGCCCCAGCGACCGGGTGCAGTCGGGGCGCTTCGGCGCCTGCCTGATGCGTGAGCCCATGCTGGTCGCCGACTGCGTGGCGGCGATGCGTGCGGCGGTGTCGCTGCCCATTACCGTCAAGTGCCGGATCGGCGTGGACGACCAGGACCCCGAACAGAGTTTGCGGACACTGATTGATGCCTGCGCTGCGGCCGGTGTGGACACGTTTGCGGTGCATGCACGCAAGGCATGGCTGGAAGGCCTGTCGCCGAAGGAGAACCGCGACGTGCCGCCGCTGGATTATGCGCTGGTCTACCGTGTCAAGCAGGAGCGGCCAGGCCTGACCATCGTGGTCAATGGCGGCATCGAGACCCTGGACCAGGCGGAAGAACATCTGCGCCATGTCGATGGCGTGATGCTGGGACGCGCCGCCTACCAGAACCCGTCCATGTTGGCAGAGGTGGATGCGCGCTTTTTTGGCGGCGCACCGGCAAACCTGGATGCGGCGGCGGAACAGTATGTCCAGTATGTGGAGCGGCGTCTGCACGAAGGCGCGCGGCTTCACACGCTCATTAAACCGATGCTGGGACTTTATAATGGCAAGCCCGGCGCGCGTTTGTTCCGGCGCCATCTGAGCGAGGACGGCGTGAAGCACGACGCGGGAATCGCGGTGTTGCGCGATGCGCTGGCGATACTGAAGGCGCCCGTTCCGGCATGAGCGATCCCCAGGTTCGCCATACCCTGGCCGAAGATGCCTATGCCATCCTGATCGGCGCCTCGATGAGTGCGTTCGGGGTTGTGCTGCTGCATGCTGCCGGTTTGGTGACGGGCGGCGTGGCGGGGCTGGCGCTGACCATCTCGTATCTCACCGGCATTCCCGTGGGTACGCTGTTCTTTGCGATCAACCTGCCTTTCCTGTTCCTGGCCCAACGCACCATGGGCTGGAATTTCGCCATCCGCTCCGCCATTACCGTGGCCCTGCTGTCAGTCCTGACATGGACGATCCCGCACTGGAGCCCCATGACCCAGGCCGATCCCTGGTTCGCCGCCATTTTCGGCGGCACGGTGATCGGCATGGGAATCCTGTCGCTGGCGCGGCACAAGTCCAGCGTGGGCGGCATCGGCGTGCTGGCGCTGTACCTGTATGAAAAGCGCGGCGCGAATGCCGGCAAGGTGCAGGGCACGGCCGACACGCTGATCGTGCTGTCGGCCTTTGTGGTGCTGGACCTGCGCCACCTGGCTTTATCCGTGGTGAGCGCCATCGCATTGAGCGCGGTGCTGTACACATTCCACCGTAAAGGCCGCTATACCGGCCACTAGCTCCGGAAGAAACCGTGGCTGGCGCCCCATTTGAGCAGAAGCTGCGGCCAGACGGCGTCGGGCTTGCCGGCCGTGCGGGCGATGCCGAAGCCATGGCCGCCGCTTTCAAAGACGTGGATCTCCGTCGGGATTTTCGCGGCCTGCAGCGCCACGTAATAAGCCCCCGCATTGGGCAGTGGCGGGACCGTGGTGTCGTCCGCCGCCAGCGCCATGAAGGTGGGCGGCGCATCTGCGGGAACATGTTTTTCGCAGGAATAGGCGTCGATCAGCTCGGCCGAGGCATTCAGGCCCAGCAACTTGTCGCGCGAACCGGCATGGCAACCTTCGCCCATGGTGACGACCGGATACATCGGCACCGAGAAATCGGGCCGCGCGCTGAGCGCATCCGCTGCATCCAGCGGTTCATACACCTTGGCCGCAAAGCGGGTGGCGATGGAGCAGGCCACATGCCCGCCGGCCGAGAAGCCCATGAAGCCGATGCGTACCGGGTCGACGCCGTATTTTGCCGCATTGGCACGCACCAGTCTTACAGCGCGCTGCGCATCCTGCAGCGGCACGTCGCTGCGGCCCGCCCAGCCTTCGCCCGGCAAGCGGTAGCGCAGCACAAAACAGGTGACACCGGCAGCATTGAAATGACGCGCCACGTCCATGCCCTCGAAATCCAGCATCTCGCGGCTGTAGCCGCCGCCCGGCGCGATGATCATGGCCGAACCGTCCGGCTTGTCTGGACGCAGAACATTCATCACCGGCATACCGACCTGGTCGATGGCGCGGTCATTGGGCGTAACGTAGGCGGGTTCGTGATTGATCACGCGATTGGCCGGCAAGGCAAGGCCCGCGCCGCCCGGCGGGATGCCGGGCCACAGTGTGATATTCTCGCGCGGATCGCTGGGCAGCACGCCGTCACCCACCACCGGGGTATCGGCAAAAGCGCGCAGCGGCGCGGCAGCGGCCATGGCCGTGATCAGCAAAGTGCGGCGATCCATGAATTCCTCCCATAATTTTGACGGAAGGACACACTCTTTTCCTTTTGCGGGCAAGGCGTATTGTTCGTGGATGATCCGCACCCTCGTCCTTATGTTCCTCGCACTCGCAGCACCAGCGCTGGCCGATGACGGTCCAGCGTATGGTCCGATGCTGGAAGGCTATGACTATCCCCATCCCGTGTCGCATTACCGCTTCACGTCGCAGGGCACCGACATGGACATGGCCTATATGGACGTGGCGGCAACAAAGCCAAACGGCCACACGGTGGTCCTGCTGCATGGCAAGAATTTCTGCGCCGCAACCTGGGAAGGTAGCATTCGCGCGCTGACGGATACCGGATATCGCGTGATCGCGCCCGACCAGATCGGCTGGTGCAAATCCACCAAGCCCGAACATTACCAGTTCACATTCGAGCAATTGGCGGCGAACACCCATGACCTGCTGAAGTCGCTGGGCATTGGCAAGGCGATTGTCATGGGCCACTCCACCGGTGGCATGCTGGCGGTGCGCTATGGCCTGTTGTTTCCGGCCGATACCGAACGGCTGGTGCTGGTTGACCCTTTGGGGTTGGAAGATTGGCGGGCCAAGGGCGTGCCATGGCAGAGCTTGGACGCACAGCACCAGACGCAACTGAAAACCACCGCCGACAGCATCCGCACTTACGAGCGCGCCACTTACTATGCCGGGACCTGGAAGCCGGAATATGAACCCTGGGTACAGATGCTGGCTGGGATGTATCGTGGTCCGGGCAAGGCCGCTGTGGCATGGAACAGCGCGCTCACCTACGACATGATCTACACCCAGCCGGTCTTTTACGAATTTGAAAAGCTGGCCATGCCGGTGCTGCTGATCATCGGCGACAAGGACACCACCGCGCCGGGCAAGCAACTTGCGTCACCAGAACTGCGGGCGCAGCTGGGAAATTATCCGGTGCTGGCAAAGGCCGCCGTGGCGCGGATGCCCAAAGGACAGTTGATCGAATTCCCCGATCTGGGGCACTCACCACAGATCCAGGACCCCGCGCGGTTTCACACCGCGTTGCTGGCCGCGCTTACGCCCTGAACCCGTGCGTTGCCGCCCAGGCGGTGAAAAGCTTCGGCCAGGCGGCGCAGGGCTTTCCTTCCGCCCAATGCAGGCTGAAACCGTGGCCACCCGCTTCGAAGACATGCAGCTCTGACGCGACCTTGGCCGCCTGCAAGGCGCCAAACATGGCGATACCGTTGGGGAATGGCGGCACCACCGTGTCGTCGGCAGCGAGACAGATGAAGGACGGTGCAGTGTCCGCCGCCGCATGTTTTTCCAGCGACCAGTCGGCGATGGCGGTCACAGAAGGATTTGGCCCCAGCAGCTTTTCCAGTGAGCCGGGATGGGTGCCTTCCCCCATGGTCACGACCGGATACATCAGGCCCGCCACGATCGGCTTGGCATCAAGCGCATCGGCAGCATCCACCGGATCATAGACCTTCGTGCCATGACGAATGGCCAGCGAGGTGGAGACATGGCCACCGGCGGAAAATCCGATCGCGGCCAGCCGCGCGGGATCAACGCTGTATTTCGCCGCATCGTGCCGGATCAGGCGCATGGCGCGCTGGGCATCCTGCAGCGGCACCGTGCTGCGGTTGGCCCAACCTTCGCCGGGCAACCGGTAGCGCAGCACAAAACAGGTGATGCCTTCCGCCGCAAAATGCTGCGCGATCTCGCGACCGCCGCGGTCGCCGCCTTCGCTGGAATAGCCGCCGCCGGGGATCACCAGCAGGCCAAGTCCATTGGGCCGCGCCGGGCGATAGACAAAGAAGCCCGGCGTCTGGATCTGACTGATGGCGCGAACGTGATAGCCGTCAGGGCCCGGTGCGTCGGTAACCTTGAGCGTCAGTGCCACACCCGTGCCACCGGGGGGCGTGCCCGACCACAGTTTCACGAACTCGGTGGAGTCACCGGGCAGATAGCCGTCCGGCCCTATCGCATCGGCGCGGCTTGCGGACGACATCAACGTGGCACCCATCAGCCCAAGCACACCCCGGCGGTCCATCGCACTCTCCCGTGTTATTTTGTCTCCCACTTTGCCACCGATGCGGCGGCAAGGCCATTGGCCACGGCGTTGGTGGCGGTGCGGCCCATGTCAACGAAATGGTCCACGCCCAGGATCAGCACGATGCCAGCCTCGGGAATGTGAAAATACGGCAATACGGCAGCCACAATAAGAATGCCGGCGCGCGGCACACCCGCGATGCCCTTGCTGAGGATGAACAGCATGAACAGCAGCTGGACCAGCGCAAAGCCGGTCAGCGACACGTCATAGGCCTGGACCAGGAACAGTGCCGCCCAGGTGCAGTAGCACATCGAGCCGACCAGGTTGAACGAATAGCCCAGCGGCAGCACCAGACTGGCAATGCGGTTGTGCACACCGTTGGCTTCCAGCTTTGCCAGCAGGCTGGGATAGACCGCTTCGGAACTGGCAGTGGTGAAGGCGATCAGCGCGGGCTGGCGGATGGCGGTCATGATGATCTTCAAGCGCTTCACGCCCAGGATTGCCGCGCCCGCCGCCATCAGCAGCAGCCACATGACCAGCAGCGCCAAATAGAATCCGCCGACATAGCCGGCATAGCGCAGGATAATCTCATAGCCCTGCTCGGCCAGGGCCACCGCCACGGCGGCAAACACCGCGATGGGTGCCAAGAACATCACGTAATTTGTCATCTTGAGCATCAATTGGGAAACGGCTTCGGCCAGATGCAGGATGGGCTCGCCCTTGCTGCCCAGATGCGCCACCGCCACGCCCGCCAGCAGTGCGAAGACCACGATCTGCAGAATTTCATTGTTGGCCATCGCCTCGATGATCGAGACGGGGACCAGATGGCTGACAAATCCGGCCAATGTCAGCGGCGCACTGGCGGGACCCGCGCCCGACGCGGCCGTCAGGTCCATGCCCCGTCCAGGCTGCAGCAGCTCTACCATCGTCAGCGCCACCAGGATGGCGGCAACCGATGCGACCACGAACCAGACCATCGCTTGCAGCGCGATGCGGCCCACCGTGGCGCTGTCCTTGATGCGGCCGACGCCCACCAGCAGGGTAGAGAAGACCAGCGGCGCGATGATCATGCGGATGGCGCGCAGGAAGATGGTGGCGAGCAATCCCAACCCGCCGGTGATGGTGCCCAGCGTCGCCTTGTCGGCAATCAACGCATGGCAGGCCAGGCCAAAGACCACGCCCAGCAGCATGGCCACCAGCACCCACAATGTCATGCCACGCAACATGCCAAGCCCCCGCAGAACCCGCGAAAATCCTAGCACGTCACCAAGCCTGCGCGAGGCTAGATTTTCTGGTCGTATTCGCCCACTTCGGGGAATGTGCCCAGCCGCGCATCAATGTCGGCGAACATGGCGCGCATGTTGGCTTCGGAGGACGGGCTTTCGACCACCACAACGAGCGACGGCTTGTTGGAAGAGGCACGGACCAGGCCCCAGGTGCCGTCTTCCAGCGTGACGCGGACACCGTTGACGGTCACGACCGACAAGATTTTCTGGCCCAGCAGTTTTTCGCCCTTGGCCGCCATGTCGGAAAACCGCTTCACCACCGCATCCACCACCGCATATTTCTTGTCGTCTGGGCAGAAGGGCGACATGGTCGGCGAGCCCCAGGTCTTGGGCAGCCCGTCATACAGCTTCGACAGCTTGGCGCCAGCGCCCGCCCGGTCCAGCATCTCCAGAACCGCGATGGCGGCGACGATGCCGTCGTCATAGCCATTGCCGATGGGCGAGTTGAAGAAGAAGTGGCCGGACTTCTCGAACCCTGCCAGCGCCTTCAGCTCGGAGGTGCGGCGCTTGATGTAGCTGTGGCCGGTCTTCCAGTAGTCGGTCTTGACGCCGCGCTCCTTCAGCACCGGATCGGTCAGGTACAGGCCGGTGGATTTCACATCGACCACGAATTGCGGTTTGGGATATTGCGCTGACAGATCGCGCGCCAGCATCACGCCAATCTTGTCGGCGAAAATCTCGCGACCCTGATCATCCACCACGCCGCAGCGATCGCCGTCGCCGTCAAAGCCCAGGCACAGATCGGCGCCCTGCTCTTTCACGGCCTGCCCCATCGCATGCAGCATTTCCATGTCTTCGGGATTTGGGTTGTATTTGGGGAAGGTGAAGTCGAGATTGTCGTCCATGCCGATAACCTCGGCGCCGATGCGGCGCAGCGCTTCGGGCGCAAAGGCGCCCGCGGTGCCGTTGCCGCAGGCCGCAATCACCTTGATGGGGCGCGACAGCTTATGACCCTTGGTGACGGCGGCCAGATAGGTCTCGCGCATGTCCGGCACGGCGATGAATTTGCCGCCGTCGCGCTCCACGCCCTTGCCGTTCAGGACAATGTCCTTGATCGCATTGATCTCGTCGGGGCCGAAGGTCAGTGGACGTTGCGCGCCCATCTTCACGCCGGTCCAGCCATTTTCGTTGTGGCTGGCAGTGACCATCGCCACGGCCGGACAGTCCAGCGCGAACTGCGCGAAATAGGCGACTGGCGACAATGCGAGACCGATGTCATGCACTTCGCAGCCGGCCCGCAGCAGGCCGATGGTCAGCGCCTGCTTAATGGACAGGCTGTAGGAGCGAAAATCGTGCCCGGTGACAACCTTCGGCGCAACGCCGATCTGGTGCAGATAGGTCCCCAGCCCAAGTCCCAGCGCCTGGATGCCCAGCAGGTTGATTTCCTTGCCGAACAGCCAACGCGCGTCATATTCGCGAAAGCCGTTGGCCGTCACCAGGGGCAGATTCTCATAGTCTGCGGTGTTGGGAACAAGGTCAGAACGGGGCTTGATCATAAGGCGCCTAGGTCAAATGCGCCCCGGTTTTAGCGAGGGGGACGCCCCACCTCAACCCATGTGTTTTTCGCGCAAAAGGCCCGTGATAGTATCCCAGGATGCACAATGATCTCGCCGCGAAACTCAATCTTCCCAACCTGGAAAAGGGCTGGGTGTGGCTGGTCGGCGCGGGCCCGGGCGACCCCGGGCTCATCACCGTGCTGGGCCTTCAGGCACTCGCCCAAGCCGATGTGATTCTATACGACGCACTGGTGGACGAGCATCTGCTGACCCTGTCGGATGCGGACAAGATCTATGCCGGCAAGCGCGCCGGTGTGAAGAGCTGCAAGCAGGACGAAATTTCCGACCTGCTGGTGCGGCTGGCGAAAGAGGGCAAGCGTGTCTTGCGGCTGAAGGGCGGCGACCCCTTCGTGTTCGGCCGCGGCGGCGAGGAGGCGCAGGCCTTGGCACGCGCGGGCGTGCCGTTCCGCATCGTGCCCGGCATTACCGCCGGCATTGGCGGGCTGGCCTATGCCGGCATTCCCGTCACCCATCGCGACACCAACCATGCCGTTACCTTCATCACCGGCCACGGCGTGGACGGCAAGCTGACAAAAATGGACTGGGCGGCGGTGTCGCGCGGCGCTCCCACACTGGTGCTGTACATGGCGCGCAGGTTCGCGGGCGAAATTTCGCGCGAACTGATCGTGGCCGGCCGGATGCCCGATGCACCCGTGGCCATCGTCATCAACGCAGCGCGCACCGACCAGCAGGTGATCGTCACGACTCTAGCCGGTCTCGCCGCGGCGGAAATGGGCAGTGCGCCGTCGATCATCGTGATTGGAGAGAATGTGCGGCTGGCCGGGGAGCTCAGCTGGCTGGCTTCGCGCCCTTGAGACGTTCGGGCAGCGCCACCATGATGGCGCGGCGCTGTTCGTCGGTCATGGCGAACCAGCCCCGAACCTCCTCGAGCGTGCGGCCGCAGCCCGAACACATGCGGATGGCCGGTTCGTAGGTGCAGATCTTTACGCAGGGCGTTTCCATCCACCCTCAGATAGCGAAGCGGCAGCCCGAAATAAAGTCCGCAAAAGCCGGGCTTTTGCTCGAAGTCTCGCAATGGCCTTAACCGGGACTTAACAGCGCATCCCTAGGCTGGGCGCGAAAGTTCGGAAAAATCCCCGCCATGGCGAAAGCCCAGTTCCACAAGAACCAGCGCGTCTATGTAAAGCCGGTCGGCACCTGGGCGCTGATCGAGCATGTCGTGCCCCATTGGGCCAAGGGCATCGATGAGCCCATCCGCATCCATTACGATGTCGGCCTGGGGCGCGAGTTCGCCGCCGAGGAACTGCAGAATGAAGAACCGCTGGGCGACCGCACGCCGTCGGACTCGCAAAGCTGGCGCGTGGTGCGGGCCCGCAACAAGTGGCAACCGGCAGAAGACTGCGCGCGCCACCCGGTTCCCGGCACCTATCCGGTCGTTATTACCGGCAAGGAAGAATGGGGCGGCTGGCGCGTGCCGGGCGCCGAGTATGACCTGGACCCCGCCAAGGTGGAGGAACAGGCCCGCCTGATCGCAGTGGCCCCTGCACTGGCGTCCTTTGCGACGTCGCTGGTGGACTGGGCGCGCAAGTCGGGCGAAGACATGCCCAACGCGCTGGCCGAACTGGCGCACCAGGCGCAGGATCTGCTGTCCGAGGTCAAGCGGGCTTCGTGATGAGCACGCCCTCTATCGCCATAGAGGGTTCGGCCCAGCACATGTCCTTGTCCCTGCCGCGCTGGCTGATCACATTGACCGGCTTCAGCGCGCTGACCGCGCTGTTCTTCTGGCCCTGGGTTTCGCATCTGTCCTCGGCGCTGATCGGCCCGCCCGAAGACAATATGCAGGACTTCTGGAACAGCTGGCATGCCGCCACCAGCAGCGGCTGGAACGATTTCTTCTTCACCCGGCAAATCCGTTGGCCGGAAGGAACGCCACTCTACTATCACTCCTTCGCCTATCCGCAGGTCTTCGTGGTGGCGGTGCTGGCCAAACTCTTAAGCGCGGACTTCGCGACCCTGATGGCACTGCAAAACATCACCCAGCTGGCAACGTTCCCGCTGGCGGCCATGACCATGTTCGCGCTGGCGCGGCACCTGCTGGGCGAGGTGCCCGGCCGCGACCTGGGCGCGGCGGTGGCGGGCTTCATCTTCGCCTTCAATCCCTGGCATGTGGCGCAGGTGATGCACCATGCCCATGTTGCCGGGATCGAATTCCTGCCGCTGTTCGTGCTGTTCTATCTGCTGGCACTGGAACGGCGCAGCTGGGGCTGGCTCGTCGGCGCCACGGCGATGCAGGCGCTGAGCGCCCTGTCTTGCTGGTACTTCTTTTTCTACGCGCTCTATTTCATGGCCTTCCATCTTCTGTACCTGCGCTTGCGGGACAAGACGTGGCCGCGCGGCTGGTACCTGGCAATGCCGGCGGCCTGTGCGGCGGGTTGCACACTACTGCTGTCACCCTGGTTGCTGCCGATGCTGTCGTCCGGGGGAAAATCCGACGTCTATTATGTCGGCAATAACATGTTCGTGGCCGACCTGCTGGCCTATGTCGCCTTCCCGCCGACACACCTGCTGGCGCGTTTCGGCAGCGGTGTCTATGCCGCGCTGACCGGCAACCCCTGGGAGGGCACGGTCTATCTGGGCCTGGTCAATCTGGCAGTTCTTACCTGGGCTCTTACGCGCAAGACTGACAGGCGGCTGCTAGCCTATGCGCTGGGCGGCATGGCGTTCTTCATGGCGATCGCCTCCGGCGAGGCGCTGCATGTCGGCGGCCATGTCACCCCGATCCACATGCCCGACATCATACTGGGCAAGCTGCCATTCTTCGCCAATGTGCGCACGCCGGCGCGCGCCATGGTGCTGGTCTATCTGTTTCTGGGACTGGCGCTGGCACAGGCGACAGTGCTGGCGCTGCGGCATCGCGCGAAACTGCCCATGGTTCTGACCGCGGTGCTGATGCTGATGCTGATCGATTTCACGCCCGTGAGCCTGGCTGCAACCCCGGTGTCATGCCCCGCGCCGCTGCAGGTTATTGCCAACGACAATACGCAATTCGGTGTGCTGGACCTGCCGGGCGGCTATGAGAATGGCAATGCCTCTATGCTGCTGTCGGCCTGCCACGGCAAGCCGATCGTCCAGGGCGAAACCTCGCGGAAAGTGGGCCTCAGCCTGGCGGATAGGCTGGAACTGCGCGACCTGGCCACCCAGAAACGCCAGCTTCAGGGCGCCCGCGTCAAATATGTGGTGTTGCACCGGAATTCGCAGTTCCAGCAGACCGGGGACGAGATGGCGCGGTACGCCCGGACCTATCGTGTGCTGCGGCAGGATCGCGACATGACGGTGTTGAAAGTCTACTGAATTCGGGCTGTTTCGTGGGGCGTGGCGGGCTATAAGTCGCCCTCCCAAACGAGTCCCTGCCATGCGCACCGAAGAACCCGCACGCCTTCACTTGTCGGACTACCAGGCGCCGGAATTCCGCATCCAGTCCGTGCATCTGGATTTCGCGCTGGCGCCGGAAGCGACGCGCGTAACCGCCAGGCTGGCGATCGAGCGGCAGAGCGACGCCGGCCCGCTGATCCTCAATGGCGAAGAACAGAAACTTCTGTCCGTGACACTGGACGGTCGCGACCTGGCGGCGGACGAATATCTGCTGGACGACAAGAGCCTCACCGTGCCGCACGTGCCGGCCAGTTTCACACTGGAAATCACCAGCCAGATCAATCCCGCCGCCAACACCGCACTGGAGGGACTGTTCCTCTCCAACGGCATGTTCTGCACCCAGTGCGAGCCGGAAGGCTTTCGCCGCATCACCTATTTCCTGGACCGGCCGGACAATCTTTCCGTCTTCACGGTGCGGATCGAGGCGGAACGGGAGCAGTATCCGGTGCTGCTGTCCAACGGCAACCGCACCGATCATGGCGATCTTGCGGACGGTCGCCATTTCGCCCTGTGGCACGATCCTTTCCCCAAACCGTCCTATTTGTTCGCGCTGGTCGCGGGAGATCTGGGGTCCATCCACGACAGCTTCACCACCATGTCAGGCCGCAAGATCGAGCTGGCCGTCTATGTCGAGCATGGCAATGAGCCGCGCGCCACCTATGCCATGGGCGCCCTGAAGCGCGCGATGAAATGGGATGAAGAGGCTTATGGCCGCGAATATGATCTCGACATCTTCATGATCGTGGCGGTGTCGGCCTTCAACATGGGCGCGATGGAGAACAAGGGCCTCAACATCTTCAATGACAAGGTGCTGCTGGCCTCGCCGGAAACCGCTACCGACGACGACTATGCCCGTATCGAAAGCGTCGTGGCGCACGAATATTTCCACAACTGGACCGGCGACCGCATCACCTGTCGCGACTGGTTCCAGCTTTCACTGAAAGAAGGACTTACCGTCTTTCGCGACCAGAAATTCAGCGGAGACATGCGCAGCCATGGCGTGCAGCGCATCCAGGATGTGCGCGCCCTGCGCGGGCGCCAGTTCCCTGAGGATGCCGGCCCGCTCGCCCATCCGGTGCAGCCGCAAAGCTATATCGAGATCAACAATTTCTACACCGCCACCATCTACGACAAGGGTGCCGAGGTTATCGGCATGCTCAAGACGCTGGTCGGCGATGAAGGCTATCGCAAGGCGACCGATCTGTATTTCGAACGTCATGACGGCCAGGCCGCCACAGTGGAAGACTGGGTCAAATGTTTCGAAGACACATCAGGCCGCGATCTGACCCAGTTTCGCCTCTGGTATCGCCAGGCGGGAACGCCGGTGGTGGAAGCCCGCAGCAGCTATGACGCCGATGCCAGGACCTTCACCCTGGACCTTACCCAGTCGCTGGCACCCACGCCGGGCCAGACAGACAAACTGCCGATGCATATTCCCGTGCGCGTCGGGCTGGTGGGGCTGAGCGGCAATGCCTTGCCCGTCACGCTGGAGGGCGAGAACCGCGCTGGCGGCGACAGCCGGGTGCTGGAATTGACGGAAAGCTTCCACCGCTTCGTCTTTGTTGAAGTCGCCGAGGAACCGTTGCTGTCCCTGGGCCGCGATTTTTCCGCCCCTGTCGTCTTCCGCACGCCCTATGGCCGCCACGAGCGCGCCGCCCTGATGGGCAGCGACAGCGACGATTTCAATCGCTGGGAAGCGGGCCAGATCCTGGCCAGCGAAATCATGCTGGAGGTTGCGGGGAAATCGCGCGCCGATGCCAACATCGATTATGTCACCGCCATCGGACAGGTGCTGCACGACGCCGAAACCGATCCTGCCTTCGCGGCCCAGATGCTGATGCCGCCAACCGAAAACGAACTGGCGTCCCGCAAGACACCGGTTGATCCCGACGGCATTCACACCGCAAGGCTGGCGCTGGTGCGCGCAATCGCACTGGCGCATCGCGAGCGCCTCGCCCAGCTTTACGAACATATGCGCGGCTCTGTTGATGGAAGTGGGGGCGATTTCAGCCCGGATGCGGCATCTGCCGGCCGCCGCGCCCTGCGCAATGCCTGCCTGCGCTATCTCACGGCTGCCGATGACGAGGCGGCAGCGGGGCTGTCCCACGCCCATTATGTATCCGCCACCAACATGACCGACATGATCGCAGGCCTGGCGGCGCTGACCCGCATGGAGTCGCCCCTGCGCGACGCGGCCTTCACCCACTTCCATGACCGTTTCAAGAACGATCCTCTGGTGCTGGACAAGTGGATGGGACTGCAGGCGAGCTCACCCTTGCCCGAAACCGTGTCCTCGGTGCGGGCGCTGATGAAGCATCCCGCTTTCGATATCCGCAATCCCAACCGGGTTCGCGCGCTCATCGGGGCGTTTGGCGGGAACCATCTGCGGTTTCACGCCGCTGATGGCGGTGGCTACCGGCTGGTGGGCGAAGTAATCCGAACCCTGGATCCCATTAACCCGCAGGTGGCGGCGCGCATGGCCGGGGCCTTTGAAAGCTGGAAACGCTACGATCCGGCGCGCCAGGCCCTGATGAAGGAAGAACTGGAAGCCATTCACGGGCTCAAGGGGATTTCCCCCAACCTGTTCGAAGTGACCGGCAAAATGCTCGGCTGAGTCATTAAGTCCCGTGACGCGGGTCCCGGCGATTCCCATACTGACTTGGCGCGAATCATCGCGCGGGATGGGGCCATGGCCCAGGCAGCAACAGCAACAGCAGGATGGCGCAACGGTGCGCTGGGCGTGGTCTTGCGCCGGATGCTACGCGACCGGCGCTTCATCGTTCCGATTTGCATCCTGCTGATCGGCGGCAGCCTAGGTGCCGCCGCCGCAGTGCAGATGCGATTGGACCGCATCCATGCGCTTCGCCAGGCGGAAGGTTTTCACCGCGCCCGCGCCGTGGGCATCGCCTTCGGCACCGGGCGCGCACTGGACCGCTATGCCAGCATGGGCACGGTGTTCGCGGACAGCCCGCAGCTTTATCGCAGCGCCGACCTGGCTCGCGCCGAACCCGCCATCACCGACATCGCGGTGTTTGGTGCGAACGGCGAAATCCAGTCCCATCTCTTCGCCAACCTGCCAGAACCCTTGCTGCCGCGCTTTTCCAGCGCGCGCATGGCGGTTTCGGGCATGCTGGCCTTTCGCGATGACGCGCGCACGATCGTTGTCGCATTCGTGCCATCCAGCCTGGCGCTGGGAAACAATTTTCGCATCATCCCAACAAGCGCGCGCAAGCCGGACGGCATTACCGCCGCAGTGCCGGGATGGCCGCTGTGGGCCGTGACCGAGGTGGACGAGAACCAGGCGCTGGCACTGTGGACGGGCACCCTGCCGCTTTATCTTTTTGTCATCCTGGGGCCGGCGGCGGCCGGCGCCTGGCTGGCGGTGCTGTTTGTCGGCACCTTCCAACAGCACGCCAAGGCGGCGCGGGCGATCCGGGCGCTCAAGTCCACACGGCCCGTCGAAGCCCGGTTGATGGTGCGGCTGGCCAATGCCGAGCGCGGCGCGGCGGAAGCCCTACGTTCCAAATCCGAGTTCATCGCCCATATGAGCCATGAACTGCGCACACCGCTGAACGCGGTAATCGGCTTCTCGGAGGTCATTGCCGAAGGTTATTACGGCGACGCGGGCCATCCCAAGTACAGTGAGTATGCCAAGGACATCAACAGCGCCGGGCGCGAGCTGCATGGCAAGATCAGCGACATCCTGGAATTCGCCAACATCGAGGCGGGGCGCTTCCCGATCAAGCTGGAGACGCTCGACCTCGCGGCCCTGGCCGGCCAGTGCCTGGACGAACATCAGGGCTGCGCCTTCTCCCGCCGCATCGATCTGCGGCTGGGCGAGGCCATGCTGGGCCAGGTGCGGGCCGATCCGCAGGCGGTGCGGCGCATCTTCACGGCCCTGCTGTCCAACGCGCTGACCTACACGGCCGAAGGTGGCCAGGTACGCGCCGATGTGCGGTTCGAGGAAGGCGCAGGGGTCTTTGTTCTTTCCGACACCGGGTCCGGGTTTTCCCCGGCGGAGAGCGCCAAGGCGGGCCGACCCTTCCAGCGGTTCGACCGGGCGGGCACCGTCACCGGGTCCGGGCTGGGGCTGGCCATCTCGATGGAACTGGCCCGGCGGATGGGCGGGGCGACCCGCTTGGCCTCGGGCCCCGGCAGCGGGGCGGTGATGGAAGTGAGGCTGCCCAGAATATGAGCCAGATCCCTCCCGTTTACCCTTTCTTAACCACGGTTAACGAAGCTGGCCGCGGAAGGGAAATGATGCTTCGGGGGTTCGCCGCGCTGTTGACGGCCATGACGCTGACCGCGTCGATGGCAGCGCCCGCCTATGCCCAAAGTCCCGCCGGCTACCAGGTCACCGGCCAGGACCAGAACGGCATCGAGATCCGCTTCCGCGGCCTGCCGCTGCGCGGCGTCCATGCCGATGACAACCAGAACGCGCTTTCCATTGATTTCCAGACCGCCGTGGACGGCCAGGTGTTCGACCGGCTGGCCAGCGACATGCCGCAATGGATTTCCATGGCCTATGCCAATTTCGACAATGGCGTGATCCGTTCACCGCGGCCCGTGACCTTCCTGACCCGCACCGAGCCCGACGGGTTTTCGCTGCGCATCCAGGCCCGCGCGGGTTCCCCCGCGAACGGCCCGCCGGCGCAGAGCCCCCCGCCGCAAATGCGCGGGCAATATCCCGAGCAATATCCGCCGCAGCAGAATATGTACCCGCCGCCGCAATATCCGCCGGCGCAGGCCTATGTCCCGCCGGCCCAGGTTGCGGGCTTTCACACCTATGGCGAGTATGCCGCGCTTCGGAACTATGAACTGCAGCAGCTTTCGCTGCGCCGCGCCGATCCGCTTTGGGCCTATGCCTATGGCCGGGCCGCGATGCAGTCGGGCAGCGGCGTCAGCATCGGTCACGAGACCAGCTTCTATCATGGCGGCGACCGGATGAGCGCCACCACCCTGGACGCCAAGCTCACCCTGGCCGACGGCATGGCGCTGGTGGGCGACGCCACCTGGACCAATCTGCTGGGCAAGAATGTGCGGCTGGCGGACGGCACCATCGCGGCGCGCACCACCGACGACATCTTCAGTGGCGCTGCTGGCCTTGCTTTCGAGCTGGGCCGCGACGCCGAGCTGCGCCTGGAGGCCACCCAGGGCAATGATGTGACGGGCGGGCGCTTTACATTCTATGCGGGTGCCCCGACCGCCTTTGGCTACCTGAATGTCGCCTATCACGCCCCCGACCTGGATACGCCCACGGCCATCGCCTATCGCGCGGACAAGGACACGGTGACGGTGGGTTATAGCCAAATTTTCGGCTATGGTTTTGCGGGCAGCCTTTCGGGCAATTATATCCGCTACGGCGTACACGGCGACGCGGACGTGGCGCGCACCGCCGGCTGGAACGCCAACCTGCGCTGGCAGACCGATGTCTGGGCCGGCCTGCTGGCCGGCATCTCCTATGACGGTCACGGCGAATACCGCATGAGCAACGACACCCGCACCGGCGCGGCGCCCACACCCTTCGTGCCGCTGGGCATCCGCAACATGGAGAACCATGCCGTCACCGCCACGTTGTCCAGCGCCATCGAGGGCGGCTTCTGGTTCAGCGCTTATGCCGGTTATGTGGTGGACCGCTACGCCGCAGACGGGTTGTTGGCCGGACTTGATCTGCATTATATGCCCGCGCCGGGCGTGGACATTGCACTGGGGGTTCGCCAGTCAGCGGTCTCCTACACCCAGGGCGAACGCGGCCGCCAGACCACGGCGGGCCTGAACCTGACCCTGGGCTTCGGCGCCCCGCCCCAGCCGAGCTGGGTTTCCAACCAACTCTAGCCAGCACCCGATTTTCGCGTCTAACCTAGCTTCGCATTCGGGGCGGGGTTGGGGATGAAGAGCTGGTTTGGCGCGCTGGTCATGGCGCTGGCGCTTGTGGGTTGCGGCAAGGAAGAATCCAAGCCCGCCACCCTGTTCCAGTTCCAGGATTATGTGGACCCGCACTTCACGGCCGCTTACGAGGCCCGCTTCCACGAAAAGCCCAATACCAGCATCTTTGCAGACGAGGACGAGGCATTTTCCAAGATGCGCGCGGGGTACAAGCCCGACGTGATGGGGCCGTGCCTCTACAGCGTGCCGCGCTGGAAGGAAGCGGGGCTGCTGGCGCCCATTGATACCGCCAAGCTGAAGAACTGGAACAAGTTGTCGCCCACCCTGCGCAACATGCCGGAGATCCAGGCCGGTCCGGGCAAGGTCTGGTTCGTGCCGCA
>JBBQHU010000059.1:0-16992 GCA_038324265.1 Micropepsales bacterium
CCGTACTGGCCTTACAAGCTGCGTACCAGTTCCAGCCATGAAGAGGGATGCGAGCGCGAATTCGCCATTGCGACCAAGGAGTTCACCGGCGTAGGCGGCAAGGTCACAGGCCTGAAGACTGTCCGCGTCGAATGGAAAGACGGCAAGATGGTCGAAGTCGCAGGCAGCGAGCATGTGCTCAAGGCCGACCTCGTCCTGCTGGCCATGGGCTTCGTGAACCCGGTCGCATCCATCCTGGACGGCTTCGGCGTGGACAAGGACAACCGCGGCAACGCCAAGGCGACAGTCGACTTCACCGGCGGCTATGCGACGAACGTGCCCAAGGTGTTCGCTGCAGGTGACATGCGCCGGGGCCAGTCGCTGGTGGTGTGGGCCATCAAGGAAGGCCGCCAGTGCGCCCGTGGCGTGGACGAATTCCTGATGGGCTCTTCGGAATTGCCGCGCTGACGCCCAAAAAGGCTGCTACTTCGTCACCACGATCCCGATAGGCGCCGACTTGGCGCTTTCCAGGATCTTGGCCGCATTGGTGACCATCGGGCTGTTCAGCGCACTGCGCTTTGACACCAGCAGGGTTGCATCGGCCAGGCGCGCGATCAGGGCTGCATCCGGGCTGGCATTGGCCGGGCCGCAATCTATCACCACGAAATCGGCGCCGCCGCGCAGCACCTGCACCAGCTTGGCCATGGGGGCCGAGCTGTACATGGTCAGGCTGTTGGGCGCGCGCTTGGCGGTTCCCAGCAGATAGACATCGCCGCGCGGGTCTTTCGCCAGCGCCTGGTTCAGCGGCACCGCGCCGGTCAGCACTTCATATAGGCCGCTGCGGATGCGGGTCTTCATGGCGCGCGAGGCCATGTGACCGGGCGCGCAGTCCACGAGGATGGCTTTCTTGCCCATACGGGCGGCGGCGCGCGCCAGGCTCACCGCGATGGCACTGCGGCTTTCGCCATTGTCGGCGGAGGTGAGGGCCACGATGGCGCCGTCACCCTCCTTGGATTCCAGCTGGCGCACCAGCGCGGCCATCGCATGAGCATATTTGCTGGCGGGATAGTCCAGCACGAAATCGGCGGCCCGAAGTTGGGCGGGATCGTTGATCTGCGAAAGGATGGGCGGACCGCTCCACACGGCGACGGGTTGGCTGGGCGCTGCAGGCCGCGGACGAGCTGGGCGACGCGGCTTCATCGCCGGTGCGGCCGCCGGCACCAGCGCCGCGCGCGGCGCGCCGTTGACCCGCACCGGCATCAGGGGGCCGACTTTTTCCGCAATCAGCGCCGCCAACAGGCCCAACAGCAGCCCCAGCGGAATGGAGGCACCCACGATCAAGGTACGCTTGGGCCCGCTGGGATTAAGGGGCACCGGGGCTGGGCTGATGATGCGGCTGTCGGGGGTCTGCACATCGTCGAGATTCTGGCTGGAGCGCAGCCGCTGCACAAAGGCTTCATACTGCGCCCGCGTCGACGCCGCGTTGGATTCCAGCGCCTGCAATTGTACCCGTGCCATATTCTGAGTACGGGCAGTGCCTTCGGTGCCGCCCAGGCTGCCCAGCAGCGAGTTCAGATGGGCGCGGCTCACCATCACATCGTTGGAGGCGGATGCGGCCAGCCGGTTCACTTCCTGTGTAATCTTGTAGTCCAGATCGCGCTTCTGCTGCTGGATCGCCTGCATCTTGGGATGCAGTGGACCATACTTGCTGTTGAGGTCGCTTTCCTGGCTGATCAGCGTGGCCTGCTGGGTCCGCAGCTGCACGATCAGTGGCGACGACACGATCTGGCTGACATCGGCGGGATTGCCCGACGCCACCAGATGCTCGATGCGGTCCTGGATCGCCTGCTTCTCGGCAAGGTCGGAACGTTGCTGCACGATCTGCGCGTTGATGGCGCCCATCTGCTGGTCCACCAGCGAATTTCCGGGCGCTGAGTCGTTCAGATTGTGCTGTGCCTTGTAACGCTGGATGGCCTCTTCCTGCACCTGCAGTTGCTGGGCAAGATCCGAAAGCCTGTTGTTCAGCCAGCCTGTGGTGGCCGTGGTGGCATCGACCTTGGTGGCGACCTGCGCCTTCACATAGACGTCGGCCAGCGTGTTGGCGATCAGCGCTGCCTTGTTGGGATTACGCGACGTGGCGGTGACGGTTATGGTGGTGGAAAGACCTTCGGCATTGGCACTGATGTGCTTGAGGAAGGTGTCGATGATGCGGTCACGGCTGACGACGCCACCAACGGGCGTGTCATTCTCGAACCAGTTCTTGGGATTGATCAGCGACACCATCATGCCCACCAGTTGCACCAGGCTGGGCTGGGCGAGGGCGGGATTGAATTCGGGATCATTGTCCAGCTTCAGCCGGGTGATCACTTCGGCGGCCAGTTCGCGCGATTGCAGGATCTGCAGCTGGTTCTGCATCGAGGCGGGATCGGCGGACAGTTGCGACAGCACCGCCGACAGGTCGGTGATGTTGTTCTTGCGCGAATCCAGCATCACCACGGACGAGCTGGACCAGGTGGTGGGCAGGATGATGGCGGCGGCCAGCGCGCAAAGGATGACGCCCAGCGCCACGCGGATGATCAACTGGCGGCGCGCATCGATCAGGCGCAAAAGATCGGCAAGCTGGAATGTCGGGTTGGGATAGGGCGGCGCATAGGCCGGCGCAAACCCGGGCGGCGGCGCATAGGGCGCCGGCAGATACGAGGGTGGCCGGTATGGTGACATAACGCGCGAACAGCTCCGCCAAAGGGCCCGCGAATCCAAGCCCCCCAAGGCTTTAGATGTAGCCCTGCCCTGCCTCACAAATGGTTAACGCCTGACCGGGCACGAACGAGTAGCAGCCCCGGTTTTCCTGTGTTTTTTGTTGTTAACCCGGCGCGTCCGGAAAATTCCCTAGTAGGGAATGCGCCGACCTGCAAAGGCCTGCGCCATGGCGTCCCACATGGGTTTTCGGGCCAGCCGCGCGTCATAGGGTCCCTTGCGATAGCGCCAGCCGATAGCCCTGAGCGGGGCCTCGTCCGGCGGGTCGGCATAGCGGTCCGAAAGGTTCCAGGTCAGCACCGCTACCGTGGCCGGATTGTCCAGCACCACGTCCAGAAAACGCCGTGTCTCGTCTGCCACCGCCCGGTCACGGCCGGAGATGTCCGAGGCCCCCCCGACATCGTTCACGTCCAGCTCGGTGACCAGAATGGCCAAGCCGCGGTCGCGGATCTCTTGCAGGAAGCTGCGCAGCTTCCTCTGATCCACCGGTCTGCCGAAGGCGGTGAGATGCCCCTGAAGCCCCAACGCGTCCACCGGTACCCGCCGGGCCAATAGCCCGTCCAGCAGCTTCAGTTGCAGGGCGCGGAAGCGGTCATTCGCCCCCTGCTCGCAGCCGAAATCGTTATAGACCAGCTTGGTCCGCGGATTGGCAGCGCGGGCAGCATGGAACGCCATGTCGATATAACCGGGCCCAAAGGCGCTCAGCCACGGCGAGGGCCGCAGGCCGCTGCCATCGGGCAGGATGGCTTCATTGACCACGTCCACGGAAGACAGCGCATAGCGCTTCATCACCGCTTCAATATGACCCGTCATCAGCTTTTCATCGCGCCGCGTCTGCAGAGCGGATTTCAACCAGGGCGGATTGGCATAGTACCAGACCAGCGGATGGCCGCGCATTGTGAGCCCATTCTGCCGCGCGAATCCCCACAGCAGATCGAGCGCGGAAAAATTATACTGGCCGGGGCGTGGTTCCAGCACGTCGCGCTTCATTTCATATTCCGGCACCAGCTGAGCAGCCTCGCGCAGCAGCACTGGCGGAAAATCGGCATCCTTCAATTCATAGGTGGCGACTGCGCTGCCGAAGACAAATCCCTTTGCGGCCGCGATTGTCCTGAGGGTGCGCAAGTCCTGTGCGTGAGCTGGCAAGGCCAGCGCTCCCGCCCCTGCAAGTGCGGCACGCCTTGTAATCACGTCTGTTCCAGCCTGGGCGCAGGCTCGGGCACGTCATTCTCACGCAGGCCCAGATGGAGCCATTTGATGGCATTATCGGCCAGCGTGCGATACTGCCGCGCATCCAGCAGCACCTGCAGCAGCACCACAACGGCCAGTCGTGGGCGATAGCAGCCCCGCGCAATTGCTTCCAGAGTGAAGACCAGGGCCGGAAAACGGCCACGCTCCCGCACCACCAGCTTTGCAAAGGCCCATCCGCGGGCCCCGTACCAGGCGCGCAAGGTCATGTACGGCTTCATCTGTTTCAGCCAGGTGGCCATGCGCAAGGTGCCGACGCTGGCACTGGTGCGCTTGGGATCGGGAATGTCGTTCCAAACAGCGCCAGGCTGTTCCACCATCTGAAACCGGCCGCCGGCCAGCGCCAGGCGCATGGCAAAGTCTGTATCTTCTGCGGGTCGCAAATTGACGTGGTAGCGCACGCGCTGCGCCAACGCGCGCGGCACAACGATAGTGATGGTGGGCACAAAGCCCCGGTCGCAAAGCAGATATTCGCCCATGTCCTCGCCCGGCTTCACCCCGCGCGGCGGCTTGAGGAAGGTGCGGCCATCTCCGCGATTGACGATCACGCGGGCATAGCCGATCAAGCCCTGGGTCCCCTCCATCAACGCCTTCATAGTGGCCAGATGGTGCGGCAGGAAAGTGTCGTCGGAATCCAGTGGCGCGATAAAGCGGCCGACTGCCGCATCTATGGCAGTGTTGCGGGCGATGCCGCCACCTTCATTCTGCTGACGGATGAAACGGATGCGCGGATCGCCAAAGCTTTCCGCCACGCTCTGCGGGTCATCCTTGGATCCGTCATCCACCACCACGATCTCGAAATCCTGGCAGCTCTGGGCACGCACAGATTCGATCGCCAGCCGCAGCGCTGGTGCGCGGTTGTAAACCGGTATGATGACGCTGAAAAAAGGGCTGGCATAGGAGGGCATGGCCGAAATTCTAGCGGCCCAGCGTTAGCGCCCCGTTAATGAATAGCGCATCTGGGTGCTGTTCAGCGACGCGACCACCATCAGCAGCACCGACCAGGTCACGCCATCCCCCTCCAGAAAGTCGCTTTCCATGATATTGTGCAGTACCGCAAAGACGAACAGTGCGAACAGCATGGCTTTCAAGCCGCTCTCCTCCCAGTCCAGCGCCCAGAACCGGCGCAGCGGATTGACAAGCACAGCCAGCATGGTCAGCACAAATCCGATGCCACCGATCGTGACCAGTACTTGCAGATAGCCATTGTGACCATGGCTCACCGCATCCACCCAGCTGCCGCTGACATAATTGTGCAGCGGCGACTGGCTTTTGGTGTCGGTGAAGGTGCCGAAGCCGGCCCCCAGGAAAGGATGGTCGGCGATATAGCGCAGCTCTGCTGCCCAGATGGCGCTGCGGCCGGTGAATTCCCGTGGATCCTCCAGCATGCGGGTGATGGTATCGATATCCAGCATCACGAACGCCGCCAGTGCGAGCGCCAACAGCGCTCCACCGGCAGCCAGGATTGCGCGGCTAAGGCCATCGCGCCAGCCGATGCGATATACCAGGCCCGCCAGCAGCGCGACGGGCAGAAAGCCCGCCGATGATTTGGAATGGGTGAAATACAGGAAGACGGCAGCCGCCAGTGCGATGCTTATGCCAATCCAGTTTTTCCATCCCGTCCGGGTGAACAGGAACAGGATGATGGTGACGGCGCAGGCGGCACCGGCAATGTTCTTGTGACCATACAGTCCACGCCAGTTGCCGACCAGTGCGGGATCAATCTCGCCCGCGCTGTGCCGCGCCGCCGCGATCACGGGAATGGAGAGGAAATTCACCAGCAGGACCAGTGCCAGCAGCCAGCGAAGAAAGGTGAAGGATCGCTCGGCTCCCAAAGTTTCGATACTGAACATCAAGGATACCACGACGATGGTTTCCAGGCCGGCGCGGCGCAGCACGACGCCTTGCTCCGGCGCCCAAAGTGCGCTGGCCATGCACCAGGCGAGCAGCAGACCCATGCTCACCGGCATTGCGCGCAAGGCGCCCAGGCCATGGCGCTGCACGGCCGCCAGCGCCACCAGTCCGGCCACCGCCAGATAAAGCACCTGGCGCAGGGTGTCGCCGCGCGTCGCCTCTTTGATGCCGCCGAACTGCGACACCAGGGGCGGCGGCGAAAAAGCGTCCAGTCCGACAAAGATCAGCAGCAGAAGCGCGATGAAGGCCAGCGACGGCAGCAGCATGCGCTCGACATTCTGGGGCGGTGCGTAAGCTAACGCGAATTCATTCGCCATGGACCACGGCATACTCATTGTAGCGACGTCCGCACATCGCACTGAGTTTGCCTGCGGCTCGGAAAAGCTTCTGCAGCGCGCGCGCCTTGCGATTCGGGCTCGGGGCCAGAATGACGGCGAGGACGGGCGACAACAAGAGAGAGGCGATGATTTTCAGCAGTTCCACCGCCAGTTTCGGCACACCGGGACGATGCTTCAAGAGTACCCGCATGTCCGAATTGCCCACGGAATAGGCCCGGCGCAGCAGCCAGCTCAGGTTGGCGCGGGTCTCGGGAACCTCGCCATGGGCGCGGGCCTCATCGCACCAGGCAAAGCGCTTGCCCGCCCGCTGCAGGCGAACAAAGAAATCCTGGTCCTCGCCGCCCGACAGGGCGAACTGGGGATCGAACCAGGGCGCGGTCAATTCTTCGAGAACGCCGCGGCGGATCAGGATATTGCCGGCGCCCTGCAGCATGGCAATCGGTCCGGTGTCGCGGCGGATATCCCCATGGCCATCAGCGGCATTGCCTTGTCCAAACAGGATCGACCCCTGCAGCACATCAGCGTTGGTGTCATGTGCCGTCTTCAGGAATTGGCTGATCCAGTCGGGTTGCGGCCATTCGTCATCATCGATCATGGCGATGAATTCGGCATCGGTTTTCAGCGCATTCTCGATAAGCGTGTTGCGAACCTGGGCAATACCGCGCGTGTTCGCGATCACAGTGGTCAGCGGCCAACGATATTGTGTGACTGCGTTGCACAGATCGACCCCCGCATGGTTCTGCGCATCATTGTCCGCCACCAGCACCGATACCCGCGCATTGGTTTGCAGCGCGGCAATGGCATCCAGCAATCGCTTGAGGCTCTTGGGTCGCTTGTAGGTGGGGATGCAGACGATGACGCGGTCAGACACGGGCTGCCTGCCATTCCCGCACCATGACCCGCAGGCGCACCAATATCACCACTTCACCCAGAAATACGCCGCCCAGCGACTCGATGGGGCCAAACAGCAACAGCAGAAGAAGGGTCATCGGCACCGAGACCAGGCTGGCCATGGTGCCAATGCCGGCAAGGGCACGGAATGTCCCCGCCGCCTGCAGCTGCACGGCAAGTGGTGTGCGCAGTGCGCGAACGCCCATGATGGCGGCGCAGGCTGCCGCGACCAGGGCCGCATCATGGATCGCATACCCCTTCTTCAGCACAAGCGCGGGAAAGAAAGTCAGGATGATCGCGCACAGCGCCAGGTTTCCCAGCCAGGCGGCACTAAGGCCCCAGGTCAGATGGCGGCGAATGCGATCAAGGCCTGCAAAGTCGCGCGCCGCGATGGCGCGCGCCATCGCCGGGCGCTCCCGGTCGGGCAGCGCGCTCTGCACAAGTGAAGCGGGGCGCAGCAGCAGCATGCCGAGCGCCAGCAGCGCAAAGGAGCCCGCGCCGGAAATGAACGTGACCAGATAGGCATGAGCATTGACGGTAGCTTCCGTGACCACCACGCCCACCAGCGCCCAGCGCGAGACATTGCGGAACACCGGCGCATAATCGGAAAGCCGCGGGCCGGCCAGCGAGCGGGCCTGAATCTTGAGAAAGTCCGCGCCGAAAGGCAGCAGCGCCAGGACAGCCGCCACCAGCAGGACTTCGCTACCCGTCAACAGGCTGATCCGGTGCACCGCTGCCAATACCGTCAGGCAGACAATGAGAAGAATGCTGTAGGTTACGTCCGACGCAATGGCGTGGCGCATGCGCCCGTCAATGAAGGCCATGTTGCGGGCGAACCAGCGCCAGGCGAACACCGCACCGTAAAGCCCCATCACGACCGCTTCCGTCGGCGCCGCGCCACCCAGACCAAGTGCCAGCCCCACGCCAAGCCCGAAGCCGCCACAAACCAGCCAGTTGACCTTGAAACAGACCCCGCGTCCGCTGGTGTCGCCCATGGCCAGGGCCTGGGTGATCGGCACCACCACCAGCGAGGCGGTCGCGCTCATCCCGAAAGAGACGATCACCATGACGAAGGAAAAAAGGCCGAATTCGTGCGCCGTCAGCAACCGCAGGAAGATCAGCGAGGCTAGGAAATGCGCGGCCGAAACCGCCAGCGGGCCCGCGGCCGACAGGCTGTAACGGGTCGCAACCCCCAGCCATTGGGGCTGGCGATCGATCCAGGTCCGCGGGGCAGTATCGGAAATCGCCATATGCCTGTCTCTAGCGCGGGCCTGCGCCTTGGGGTTTGGCGGCACCGCCGCACGACTTTGTGCGGGTCAAAAGTAAAAATATCGCAATGGGATTGGTCACGGCATAGCGCCAGAACAGCCTTTTGGGCTCGCGCGCCAGGCGAAATAGCCATTCCATGCCAAGGTCTTGCATGAATTTCGGGGCGCGCTTATAGGCCCCGGTGACGAAATTGTAACAGCCACCGCAAGTCACCAGCCAGCCGGCCCGCAGGCGGGTCTTGTTGCGCACCGAGAATTCATATTCCAGCGGCACGGACAGGCCGACCCAGATGACGTCTGGCAAGGTCAGATTTATTTCGTCGCAAAGTTCATCTTCTTCGTCTCGGCTGAAATAGCCGTGGCGGCGCCCTACGACCTGCAGGCCCGGATAGGTTTCTTCCAGCTTGGCCGCGGCTTGCGCATTGGCTTCCTCGGTGGCGCCCAGAAGGAAGAAGCGCAGGCCATGTTCGACGGCGACCTTGGAAGCGTCATGGATAAAGTCGGTGGTGGCACTGCGCTCGGGGATCGGCGTGTTGGTCAGAAGGCGCGAGGCAATCACCGCGGCTTGGCCGTCAGCATGGATGATGTCCGCCTGGGAAAGGGTGAAGCGGAAGGCTTCATCCTGCGCTGCCAGCGCGATGGCGTGACCGTTGGAGGCAAAGACAAGTTTGGGCTGACGGTCCGGGTTGCCGCGCGCTTCCAGGCAGTCCAGCAGCATCATTTGGGCCATGCCGTCGCGCGACAGGCACGCAGTGGCGATGCCGCCGACCGTGACTTCGCCATAGGATTCATTGGCGGGCACCAGGGCGGGGGCGGTGGGCGCCTCAAACTGAAATGGTATCCGGGTCGCAAGCGCCTGCATCAGTGCGCGCCCTGCGTGGAAAGGACCACCAGCGGGGTGCGTGCCAGGATCTTCAGGTCCAGCGCCAGATTGGCGTGTTCGACGTACCAGGCATCCAGATCGATGCGGGCCTGCATGATGTCCAGGGTGGGTGTGGCGCCGCGCGCGCCGTTCACCTGGGCCCAGCCGGTAATGCCCGGCTTGGCCGCGAAGCGTGCGGCGTAATTGGAGATGCGGGCGCCAAAATAGTCGTCATGTGCCACTGCGTGCGGGCGGGGACCTACCAGCGACATGTCGCCGGCGATGACGTTGAAGAGCTGGGGGAGTTCATCAAGGCTGAGCTTGCGCAGTAGGCGGCCGACCCTGGTGATGCGGGCATCGCCGGCCACCGCCTGCTTCACTTCGGCACTGTCTTCCATGACATGCATGGAGCGGAATTTGTGGATGGCAAAGACCCGGCCGCCCAGCCCCGTACGATGCTGGATGAAGAATACCGGCCCCTTGCTGTCGAGCTTGATCGCCAGGGCCACCAGCGCCAGCAGCGGCGTCAGAAGCAGGACGGCCAGACCGGCCACGGCAAGGTCCAGCCTGCGCTTGGCGGCGATGCCATTGCGGGGCCGGGCGCGCCTTTCGGGAAATGCCAGGCTCAAGCCGTCAAAGGCGGGGAACACCGCCTTCATGATGCCTTCGGAAATATCAACGCTGCTCACGGTTCTGGAGCCCTTGGTTGGACATTGTTGACCAAAGGCTTTGCAGGACTGGGGCCAGCGGATTCACCGGCTTTTGCACGGGATTGGCACGAAACGGGCCCAAAATGACCGGTTAAGAAGACGGGCGGGAGCGTTTACCGTTTGGGACGACCCCGATTGGCCCATTTTCGGCCAGGGGAGGGGCGTAGCGGCCAAGCTTACAAAAAATATACTGTTAACTCAGGTGCTTAGACCAGAAAGTAGCTGGCAAACAAGGCTGGGAAGGCGAGGATGCCATAGGCCCAGATCACAGCTGATGTGGTGTTGGCGATCATGAACGGCCAGAATTCCAGCTCCGACATCCCGGCCACCAGGGGAACGGTGGCTCGGAAGGGGCCCAGGAAGCGGCCGATGAAAATCGCCCAGGTCCCCCATTTGTGAAAGAAATGAAGACCCTTTTCGATCTGGTCCTCGTACCGCCGGAACAGTGCGAAATGCACGATTTTGTGGTGGTAGTGAAAGCCGATCCACCAGCTGATCCAGTCGCCCAGCACCGAGCCAAGGATTGCGCCGGCGACGGCGGGGAACAGACCGATATGGCTGGCTCCGATCACCGTCCCCAGGCTTATCAGCAGGATGGTCCCGGGAACGATGAAGGAAATCCCGACAAAGGATTCGCTGAAAGCGATTAGTCCGGCGATGGGGAAGCACCACAAGGGATGGGCCTGCGCGGCGGCGGTAATCCAAAGACGCGCATCGTGGATGAACCAGTGGAATATGTCGGGCAACGCGCGCTGTTCCAGTTCCTGTTACGGCCCCGCCGCCGGGAGCCGGACAGCGACATAGCGCGGCTGACGGTGACAAGCCAGTCGGGACATATTCGACATAATTCTCCCAATCCTGGCAGCTATATCAGCCGTACTTCGTTCGGGCTATAAGTTCACGTCCGGTTCAGATGCCGGATGCTAACCCGATTTGACACATTCACATTCCCCGGTTTTTCCGGCTTCTTTGCGATGCGACCTCTTTTTGAACGGACTTCGGTAATGAATATCGACCGCCCCCCTGGTGATTTCCAGAGCGCCGAGCAAGGCCCGCAGAAAGGATTCGTGGGCCGCACATGGGCCGGCGTGAAACGCTGGAGCTCGGAAAATCCGCGCCTGTCGCGGGTGGTCTGGTTCACCGTTGCCCTGCTGCTGCTGGCACTTCTGATCTGGGCGATCTACCCGGCCAAGCAGGCCAGCCAGCGCGGCCGCTTCAACAACGGCGCCCAGCCGGTGGGCGTGGCCAAGGTGGTGGCCGACGACATCGATGTCACCCTCAACGCCTTGGGCACTGTGACCCCGCTCGCCACCGCCACGGTGCGCCCGCAGGTCAGCGGCATGCTGGTCAAAATCAATTTCACTGAAGGACAGATGGTCAAGGCCGGCGACGTGCTGGCCCAGATCGATCCGCGTCCCTATCAGGCGTCGCTGGACCAGGCGCGCGGCCAGCTGGCGCGCGATGCGGCAACCCTGGCCAACGCCAAAGTGGACCTGCAACGCTACCAGCGTTTGCAGTCCGAGAACGCTATCGCTGCCCAGCAGGTGGCGACCCAGGCTTCGGTCGTAAAATCCAACGAAGGCATCGTGGTCTCGGACCAGGCCAATGTCGAAACCGCGCGGATCAATCTGGGCTATACCAGCATCGTGTCGCCGGTCTCGGGACGCGCCGGCATCCACTTGGTCGATATCGGCAATATCGTGTCGGCGGGCCAGTCGGCCGGGATCGTGACGGTGACCCAGCTGCATCCCATGTCAGTGCTGTTCACCATACCCGAAGACAGCGTCCATGCGGTGCTGGAACAAGTGAATAGCGGCGCCACGCTTGCGGTGGACGTCTATGACCGCAGCCAGACCAACAAGATCACAAGCGGGTCGCTCTCTGCGGTGGACAGCGTGGTGGATCCGACCACCGGCTCTGTCAAGCTGCGCGCCTTGTTCGACAATCAGGACAACAAGCTGTTTCCGTCCCAGTTCGTCAATGTAAGGCTGCTGGTGAACACGCTGCATGACCAGGCCGTCGTACCGGTCCCCGCCATCCAGCGCGGCGCGGACGGAACCTTTGTCTTTGTTGTAACGCCGGAAAAAACCGTCACCCAGCGTGATGTGAAGACGGGCGTGCAGGACGGCGACAAGATCCAGATCCTGTCCGGCGTGAAGCCGGGAGATACCGTGGTGGTGGACGGCGCCGATCGCCTGCGCGACGGCGCCGACGTCGAAATCCCCGCCGGCGGCAAGATTGCGGCACCCTCCTCAAGCGGCAACGGCACAGATGAAGAGCGCGCCAAGCGCCGGGCCGAGATGCAGGCGTTGGTCGCCAAGTCTTGCGGCGACGACCTCAAGAAGTTGTGCCCTGACGCGAAGGCCGGCTCGCGCGAGGCGCGCATGTGCCTGTTCCAGAGCCGCGATCAGCTTGGTGCGGAATGCTCCAAGGCGCTTTCGCAGATGCGCCGCGGTGCGGCCGGCGGTCGGCGTGGCGGCGGCGCCCCGTGACCCTGACGCCGTCTGAGCCCCCAATCGGGACGCCCTATACTGGCGCCAATCCCTCCGCGCCCTTTATCCAGCGCCCGGTGGCGACTTCGCTTCTGATGATCGCCATCATGCTGGTGGGCATGTTCGGCTACAAGTTCCTGCCCTTGTCGGCGCTGCCGGAAGTGGATTATCCCACCATCCAGGTACAGACCTTCCTGCCCGGCGCCAGTCCCGAAGTGATGACCACGTCAGTCACCGCGCCGTTGGAAAAGCAGTTCGGCCAGATGCCGGGGCTGAAGGAGATGTCGTCTGTCTCCGCCGCCGGCTCGTCGGTCATCACCCTGCAATTCGACCTGTCTCTCAACCTGGACATCGCCGAACAGGAAGTGCAGGCGGCGATCAATGCAGGCTCGAACCTGCTGCCCCAGACGCTCCCTGCGCCGCCGGTCTATGCCAAGGTCAATCCCGCTGACGCCCCGGTGATCACGCTGGCAGTTAGCTCGACCTCGCTGCCCATCACCACCGTGGAAGACCTGGCCGATACCCGCATCGCCCAGAAAATTTCGCAGCTTTCCAATGTGGGCCTGGTGTCGATTTCCGGCGGCCAGCGGCCCGCCGTTCGCGTGCAGGCCAATCTTCAGAAGCTGGCCGCGCTGGGCCTGAACATCGACGACCTTCGCACCACCATTTCCAACGCCAATTCCAATTCGCCCAAGGGCAGCTTTGACGGCGCCGCCCAGAGCTACACCATCAATTCCAACGACCAGCTGCAAACCTCCGACGCCTACAAGGACATCGTGGTCGCCTACAAGAATGGCGCACCGGTGTTCCTGTCGGACGTGGCCAATGTCGTGCAGGGCGCACAGAACACCAAGCTGTCGAGCTGGGCGGGCAAGAAACCTGCGGTGCTGATCAATGTGCAGCGCCAGCCCGGCGCCAACGTGATTGCGCTGGTGGATTCGATCAAGGAATTGCTGCCCCAAATCAAGGCCGGCCTGCCGGCCTCTGTGGATGTGGAGACGCTGACCGACCGCACCGAGACCATTCGCGCCAGCGTTGATGACGTGCAGTTCGAGCTGATGCTGGCCGTGGTGCTGGTGGTGCTGGTGATATACGTCTTCCTGCGCAGCCTGCCCGCCACTTTCATTCCCTCGCTGTCGGTGCCGCTTTCGATTGTCGGCACTTTCGCGGTGATGTACCTCCTCGGTTATTCGCTAAACAACTTGTCGCTGATGGCGCTGACCATATCGGCGGGCTTCGTGGTCGACGACGCCATTGTGATGATCGAGAATATCTCCCGATACATCGAAGCGGGCGAGACCCCCTACAATGCCGCCATGAAAGGTGCCGGCGAAATCGGCTTCACAATCGTGTCCCTGACCGTGTCGCTGATTGTCGTGCTGATCCCGCTGCTGTTTATGCAGGAAGTGGTGGGGCGACTGTTTCGCGAATTCGCCGTCACGCTGTCGGTCACCATCCTGATTTCCGCGGTGGTGTCGCTGACCTTGGTGCCGATGCTGTGCGCCAAGCTGCTGCGCAGCCATTCGGTGGATGAAAAGCGCGAGAACACCTTTCAGAAGCGCACTGAAGCCTATTACGAACGGCTGGTTGGCGGTTATGAGCGCTGGTTGATCTGGGTGCTGAAGCATCAGCGCCTGACCCTGCTGGTCGCCACCGGTACGGTGGCCCTCACCGTGGTGATGTATGTCGCCATTCCCAAGGGGTTCTTTCCGCTGCAGGACACCGGCTTTATCCAGGCCATCACCGAGGCCGGGCCCACCGTGTCATTCGACGCCATGGCAAGCCGCCAGCGCCAGCTCGCCGATAAGATCCTGGCCGATCCCGACGTCGCCAGCCTCTCCAGCTTTATCGGCGTAGACGGCACCAACAACACCCTCAATAGCGGTCGCTTCCTGATCAACCTTAAGCCCAAGAGCGAGCGCGACGGTGTCAGTGTTGTGATGGAACGCCTGGCGCAGGACGCCCACAGCGTCCCGGGCATCACCTTTTATCTCCAGCCAGTGCAGGACCTCACCATCGACTCCGTGGTCAGCCGCGCCCAGTACCAGTTCGTGCTGCAGGCCGCGACCAGCGCCAACTTGAATTTGTTCGTTCCAAAGCTGCTGGCCGAGCTGGGCAAGGTGAAGGCGATCCGAAATGTCTCCACCTCTTTCCTCGACAAGGGCCTGACCGCCTATCTGAATGTGGACCGCGATACCGCGGCGCGTTTTGGCGTCACGTCGGCGACCATCGACAATGCGCTGTATGACAGCTTCGGCCAGCGCATCATCTCCACCATTTTCACCCAGTCCAACCAGTATCGCGTAATTCTGGAGGCCGACCCCAAGCTGCAGAATTCCGTGGAGTCGATGAACGACATCTACCTGCCAACCTCCGGCGGCGGCCAGGTGCCGCTGGCGGCCATCGCCAAGATCGAGCAGCGCCAGACGCCTCTGCAGATCGACCATCTGTCGCAATTCCCTGCCGCCAATTTCTCCTTCGACCTGGCACCGGGCTACTCCCTGGGCTCAGCGGTCAATGCTATCAATCAGGCGCAGAAGGATGCGGGGATGCCCGTCGGCGTCACCTCGCAGTTCGAGGGGTCGGCCCTGTCGTTCCAGTCTGCCTTGTCGAACGAAGTTCTGTTGATCTTCGCGGCCATCATTACCGTCTATATCGTGCTGGGCGTGCTGTATGAGAGCTTCATCCATCCTGTCACCATCCTTTCTACCCTTCCGTCTGCTGGCGTGGGCGCGCTGCTGTTCCTGATCCTGACCGGGCACGACCTCAACATTGTTTCCATCATCGGCATCATCCTGCTTATAGGCATCGTCAAGAAGAACGCGATTATGATGATCGACTTCGCGCTGGAAGCAGAACGCAATGAGGGCAAGACTCCCGAAGAGGCCATCTACCAGGCGGCACTGCTGCGTTTCCGGCCCATCCTCATGACAACCGTGGCGGCCCTGTTCGGCGCCCTGCCGCTGGCCTTCGGATCGGGCATGGGTTCCGAACTGCGCCACCCGCTTGGCATCGCGATCTGCGGCGGCCTCTTGGTCAGCCAGCTGCTGACCCTGTTCACTACCCCGGTCATCTATATCTATTTCGACAAGGCGGGTTGTGATTTCCGCGAATGGCGCGCCCGTCGCCGCGGCGTTGCCGGGCCGGCGCCGGAGCCTGCGGAATGAACATCGCCGCGCTCTTCATCCGCCGCCGTATCGCCACCACTTTGCTGGCGCTGGGGCTGGGTCTGGCTGGGGCGGGCGCCTATTTCCTGCTGCCGGTAGCGCCCTATCCCAACATCGACATTCCCACCATCGCCATCTTTGCAAATATGCCTGGCGCCTCGCCGGAAACCATGGCCTCGAGTGTGGCGACTCCTCTGGAACGCCATCTGGGCGCCATCGCGGGCGTCACCGAGATGACGTCACGCAGCAACGTCAATTCCACCCAGATCGTGCTGCAGTTCGACATTGACCGCGATATCGATGGCGCGGCGCGCGACGTGCAGGCGGCGATCAATGCCAGCCGCGTGGACTTGCCCACCGCGCTGCGCTCCAATCCTACCTACCGCAAGTTCAATCCGGCAGATTTCCCGATCCTCATCCTGTCGATGACCTCCAAGACCCTGACGCCGGGGCAGATCTACGACCAGGCCTCTAATATCATCCAGCAGAAGCTGTCGCAGATTTCCGGGGTGGGCGACGTCTCGCTCAACGGCGCTTCGTTGCCAGCTATCCGCATCGAGCTCAATCCACGTGCTCTCTACAAATACGGCATTGGCTTGGAAGACGTGCGCGCAGCCGTCAGCGCCGCCAACGCCAACAGCCCCAAGGGCGACATCCAGCAGGGCTCACAAACTTTCCAAATCTATGCCAACGACACCGCTTCCCTCTCCAAGGACTACAAGACCCTGATTGTGGCCTATCGCAATGGTTCGGCCGTGCGCCTGGCCGATGTGGCCGAGGTCGTGGACGGGGTGGAGAATGTCCGCAACCTGGGCACTTTCAACGGCGAACCCGCCATTCTGGTTCAAATCACCAAGCAGCCCGGCGCCAACGTCATCAAGGTGGTGGACTCGATCCTGGCGCAGATGGACGATCTGAAGGACGCGCTGCCGGTCTCCATCGACCTGGGCATCCTGGTGGACACCACCACCTCCATCCGCAATGCCGTGCATGACGTGGAAATGACCCTGATTCTTTCCACCATCCTGGTGATCGTTGTGGTGTTCGTCTTCCTGCGGAACTTCAAGGCGACACTGGTTCCCACCATCTGCGTGCCGCTTTCGCTGCTTGGCACCTTCGGCGTGATGTACATGCTGGACTTCAGCCTGAACAACTTCTCGTTGATGGCGCTGATCGTCTCCACCGGGTTCGTCGTGGACAACACGATCGTGGTCCTGGAGAACGTCACAAGGCACCTGGAAAACGGCGAAGACCGCATGACCGCGGCCATCAAGGGCGCCAGCGAAGTGACCTTCACGGTCCTCTCCATGTCGATCTCGCTGGTGGCGGTTTTCCTGCCGGTTCTGCTGATCGGCGGCCTGGTGGG
>JBBQHU010000060.1:0-16970 GCA_038324265.1 Micropepsales bacterium
CTTGGGCGTCACCAGGCTGATGATGCCCAGCGCACCCGCCTTGGCCAGCGCCTTGTTGCGGTCGAAGCGGGCGTTGGATTTGATGGCGCCGGAAATGTCGGCGGGTCCGCCGGAGATCACAACCACGATCTTGCCCTTTAGGTCCTGGCCGGCAAAGTCGTCGTAATTCTGCTTCGGCAGGTGCAGGCCATAGCCGATAAAGACCATCGGCGCGTCCACCATGTCCGGGCGCGGGCCGCCGCCGGCGGTGATCAACATGTCGTCCCCCACCTTGATCGGTGTGGCGGTGCCGTCGGTGGCGTTCAGCTCGGCCTTGCTGGCGGATTGGTCCACCAACTGCTGCTCAAACGGTATGGGCTGCAGATAGCCTTTCACGCCTGCGGGCTTCAGGCCTTCCGCCTTCAGCCGCCCGATCACATAATCGGCGGCACGCAGATAGTCAGTCGAGCCAGTCAGACGGCCTTTCATGTCGTTGCCTGCCAGTGCCGTCATGTCGGCCCACCACTGGGAGGCGGGATCCGCCAGGGCCGGCAATGGCGATGCGACAAGAGACAGGAATATCAGGGCACGCAGGCGTCTGGACATGGAAAATCCCAATTGATGGCGAGCAACCGTGCCATGCGCCCAACCGCATGACCAGCGTGCCGAGAGCCGCAGAAATTTCACATCAGCACCCGCCCCATTCGCGGCATGCTGGTGAGATATTGTGCAGAACTATTTTCGCAGAGTGCGTTGCGCCCGCCCCGGCGCACCGCTTTAATCATAGGCACTGCTGCACAGAATCGCAGCGCCAAAGCGCCGGAACAGGCGCGCACGGGGCCTCTCGGGACAGGTTGAACGATCGGCATCGCCGATAGCAGCAATGCGCCCCAAGTGCGCGTCCATAAGGGAGTGAATTACGACATGACCAACCAGCCTCAAAGCGGCTTTGGGGCGCCCAGTCGGCGCTCTCTTCTCAGCATGATCGGTGTCGTCGCCGGCTCGGCAGCGATGTACCACGCGATGACCGAACTGGCACTGGCCGATACTTCGACCTTCAAGGGCCCGACCAAGCTGTCGCCCCCACCCGCCGGCACGAGCGTGCTGGTGCTGGGCGCCGGCGTCGCGGGCATGGTTGCGGCGATGGAGCTGCGCGATGCGGGCTACAAGGTCACGGTGCTGGAATATAATGGCCGCGCAGGCGGACGTAACTGGTCGCTCTATGGCGGCGACACTTATACCGAGCTGGGCGGCGCCACCCAGCATGTCCAGTTCGATCCCGGCCAGTATATCAATCCCGGCCCGTGGCGTTTGCCCTATCACCATCAGGGTATCCTGCATTACGTGAACAAGCTGGGTGTGGCGCTGGAGCCCTTCACCCAGGTCAACTACAACGCCTATGTCCATTCCACCGATGCCTTCGGTGGCAAGCCGCAGCGTTACCGCCATGTCCAAGCCGACTTCTACGGACAGATCTCCGAGCTTCTATCCAAATCCACCAAGCAGGGTGCGCTGGATCAGGCCGTCACCAAGCAGGATCAGGAAATCCTGCTGGGCGCGCTGAAGGATTGGGGGGCGCTGGACGCCAACCACGAATATGGCAAGGGCCTGGAGGCGGGCGAGCGCCGCGGCTTTGCCAGCGATCCCGGCGGTGGGCTGAACAGTGTGCCGGTCGCGGGCAAGCGCATCGAGATGAGCGACCTGCTGAAGTCCGGCCTGTGGTCATCGATAGGCGCAGGCCTCTCCTATGACATGCAGTCCTCGATTTTCCAGCCCAAGGGTGGAATGGGCCAGATCGGCAAGGCCTTCGGCAAGGCGTTGGAGCCCATGATCCAGTACAATTGCAAAGTTGTGGAGATCAAGCAGGGCGACAAGGGCGTCTCGGTTTCCTACATCGACAGCAAGACCGGCGGCACCCCAAAGACCGTGTCGGCCGACTGGTGCGTCTGCACCATCCCAGCTTCGGTCCTCAGCCAGATCCCGATGAATGTCGGATCGCCCATGAAGAACGCCATCAACCAGCTTCCCTACATGGCAGCGTTGAAGGTGGGCCTGCAGATGAAGCGCCGCTTCTGGGAGCTGGACGACCAGATCTATGGCGGCATTACCTATACCAACCAACCCAACAACACGATCGGCTATCCCCAGTGGGATTTCTTCTCCAAGGGCAAGGGCGTTCTGCTGGGCAGCTACAGCTTCGGCACCCCGGCCTATATCGCCGCCGCCAAGTCGCCGGAGGACCGCATCAAGGATTCGCTGGAGTACGGCTCCAAGATCCATCCGCAATACAAGGAGGAGTTCGAGTGCGGCGTCGCCGTTGCCTGGCACCGCGTGCCCTGGACGCTGGGCTGTGCCGGTTTCTGGACCGAAGAAAGCCGTGCCGTGCATTACGACAATCTGTGCGCCATTGACGGGCGCATCGTGCTGGCGGGCGAGCATGCCAGCCGCATCCCGGCCTGGCAGGAAGGCGCGGTTACCAGCGCGCTGGATGCCATTTCCCGCCTGCACAAGAAAGTGATGGCCTAAGACCATGAAAATTTTTCTGACTGCCGCCGCGCTTGCGGCCCTTACCACCACCGCCGCTTTTGCGGATACCGCCGGCCCCGCGCCCAAGCCCCAGACCGGCCATCGCGGCAATGCCAACGGTTTCTTCTCGCCCTTCCCGTATGATGGCGGCGAGGCCATCTACAAGGGCGTCTGCGCTGGCTGCCACATGTCCGACGCCAAGGGCGCGGTGGGTGCGGGCGCCTATCCGGCACTGGCCAAGAATGAGAACCTGGAGACCGCTGCCTATCCCGTCTCCATGGTCCTCAAAGGCCAGAAGGCCATGCCGGGTCTTGGCATGCAGCTGGACGACCAGCAGGTTGCCGATGTGGTGAACTATGTGCGCACCCATTTCGGCAACAAGTACAAGGACAAGGTGAAGCCGGCAGACGTGAAAGCGGCGCGCTAGGTCGCACCGAAACGACCTGAAACGGAATGAAAAGGGCGGCCCTGGTGGCCGCCCTTTTTTATTGTGCGAGTGTTTTTCCCATCCGCGTGATCGGGACTGTCACGCCCGACGGCGTTGGCACTTCCAGCCGCTCGATCTCGACATAGCCGCAGACGCGGTAGAGCGGCTCGCCGCCGGCGGTGGCGCCCAGCTCGGTGCGGGTAAAGCCTTCGGCACGTGCCGCCGCCTCGCACAGTTCGATGATGCGGCGGCCGACGCCGCGGCGCGTGAAAGCGGGGCTGGTGTACATGGCCCGCACCCGGGCCGCTTCGCTGGCGGGGTCCAGAAGTCGCGCATCGCGGCCGGCGGTGTGATTGCCGCCGAAGAGCGTTGCACGGCGGCTCCAGCCGCCGCAGCCCGCCAGGATGCCGTATTCCTCCAGCACGAAGTAGGTGCCGTCGGCGATGAGCTGGCTGTCCACGCCCATCACCGCGAAGGACGCTTCAACTTTTTCGGCGCTGAGAAATTGCGGCAGCAGCTGGCGGATGGAGGCTTCCATCAGCGCGCGCAAGGCTGGCAGGTCGGCGTCGGTCGCCAGGCGGTGGGTAAAAGGCATCAGCCTTTCTACATCGAAATGTCTGGCGGTGGAGGCCCAAAATTGCGCCAGCCTGCATCAGGCTTTGCCCAACCGCGCGGCATCTTCAAAGGCTTTCAGGACACACGCGCAAAATTTCCTCGGAAATTTGCACGCGTCAGCCCATCGGCCCGCGCATTGTTCTGCGCCGGTGCTAACATCGCGATCTCCACAAACGTGCCGGCCTTCGCCCGTCACTCGACCAAAGGACACAATATGAAAAACCTCCAGAAAACAGCCCTTATGGCCTCGCTGGCTGGCGCGCTGCTGTGCGGCGCCGCTTCGACCGTTTCCGCCGCCGAGATCGAACGCCTCTACGGCCCCAATGCCATGTCGCCGATCGCCTCGGCGGTCAGCGTGCCGCCGGGCTACACCACCTTCTATGTTTCCGGCGCCCTGCCCTCGGCAGTCACGCCCGCCGCCGACGGCAAGCCGGCAGACTTCGGCGACATGACGACCCAGACGCGCTCGGTGCTGGATAACCTGAAGACTGTCATGGACAAGATGGGTATCGGCTTTGGCGATGTCGTCGCAGCCCATGTCTTCCTGGACCCCAAGGCCGACTTCATGGCCATGAACAAGGTATGGGCCACCGAATTCGGCACCGCCGCCCAGCCCAACAAGCCGGCGCGCGCCGCCATGCGCGTGGACGCGCTGGTGCTGCCGGGTGCGCTGCTGGAAATCGAGTTCATCGCCGCCAAGAAAGTGACTGCGGCGAGGAAGTAACAAGCCCTCATTTTCGAGCAATAAAAAAGGCGGGTCGCAAGACCCGCCTTTTTCTTTTGGCGCGCGTCCGTTCTAGAAGTTGAACGTGATGCGAGTGTAGTAGAAGCCACCATTGATGCCGTAGGGCGAAATCGAGAGCGGTGCGCCCACGATGTTGGAGCCGTCCTGGAGGGTGGTCGGGTCGCCCGGCACCACGCCGATGGCTTCCGGCGTCTTGTTGAACAGATTGTTGGCGCCGAAGGCGACTGTCCAGGATTCGAGATAGTGGTAGTCGATCTCCAGGTCGGTGATCGCTGCCGAACCGACTTTCTGACGATAGTAGGTCGCGCCGTCCGGCGAAGCATCATAAGAAGATGGACCGTACAGTGTTTCGCGCAGATTGACCGACCAATCATCCCAGTTCCACAGTGCACTCAGCCCGATCTTCTCCTTGGGCGAGGCGTTGGTGAGCGTGGTCCGGGCAGACTGATCGAACAGTTGCACGCCTGCACCCAGCGCCGGCGGCGTCGGGATGATCTTGCTGATCGAGGTGTCATTGTAATTTCCAGCCAGCGTCCAGTTGATGGTACCGGCCGAACCCAGATCGGTCAGATAGTTGGCCGAGACGTCGATGCCCTGGGTCAGGGTCGAGATACCGTTGACGAACAGCGTCACGCCCGTGAAGGTTACTGTTGGGTCCAGCACGTTGCCATGGGCGGTGATGGCCAGAGACACGGTCGGCGAGATTGGCGTGCCGCCCGAACCATAAAGCGAACCGGTACCCGTGATGCGGTTGCGCAGGCTGATCGAGTAAGCGTCAACCGTGACCGACAGATTGTCCAACGGATGAGTAACGACGCCGAAGCTGTAGCTGGTCGAGGCTTCGGGTTGCAGCGGTTGGACGCCCAGGATGGCGGCCGCGGCCGAGTTCGGCGGCAACTGCACAAATGCGGTGGTGGGACCGACATTGGTGGCCGAATAGAACTCTTCCTGGATCGTCGGCGCGCGGAAGCCTGTCGCGATCGTGCCGCGCACCGCAAACAGCGGCGTGATGTCGTAACGCGCGGTAATCTTGCCGACCTGGGCATCGCCGAAATCGGTGTAGTGCTCGAAGCGGCCGGCAATGTCGATCGTCAGGTCCTGGATCGGCTGGCCGGCCAGATTCAGGTAGACCGCATAATTCTTGCGGCTGTGGGCGCCAGCATCGGTCGGCTGGAAGCCAGGAAAGGACTGGCCACCCTCCTTGTAGATGGAAGCCGCATCACCCGCCAGGATGCCGAATGTGTTCTCGCGGCCTTCGGCGCCAACCGCGAAGGTCAGCGGCGAAGCCAAGCCAACTTCGAACGCTTTGGAAATGTCCAGGTTGAAGGTCGTTTCGCTCGCCGTGAACTGACCGTCATAAAAGGTGTTCGGCGTGAAGTGCGTATCGACGAATAGGGCGGCATTGGCGGAATTCAACGTGTAGATCTTGTCGCGGTCCTTGCCATAGGTGCCCGACAGGTCCCAGTTCCAGCCGTCGATGGCACCCTTGATGCCAATCGTATAGCCGTAATCGTCTTCCCGCAGCGCTTCCTGCGGATTGAACCCCTGCGGAAAGGGAATCAGCTCGCCCGGCGTGGTGACATCCCCGGCGACGCCCAATACCGGCGAGGCTTTTACGCGGCTAGGGAAACGGATGTTTTCGAACGCCTTGGCCTGGCGTTCGCCGTAAGTGGCGTTGGCATAGAGCAGGATGTTTGGATCGATCTGATATTCCATGTTTGCCGCCACAGTGGTCAGCATGGATTGGGGATCGCCGGCGATGTGGTTGACGTTCGGATAGTCCGTATTGGTGGAGATGTTGAAGGCGCCAGTCGGAACGCCGTTGGCATCCATGGCGCGAATGTCCTGCGCGCCGCGCTGGCTGAAGCCGCGATAGCGCTTTTCACCCGTGATGTTCAGGAAGCCCTTGGTACCTAGCGGGAAACCGACATTGCCGCTGAAGTCATAGGTCTGGCCGCCTTCATCCATATACTGGCCGGCAGTGGCGTAGGCCACCCCGCCGCTGTCGTTCTTCTTCAGGATGATATTCACCACGCCGGCAATGGCGTCGGTACCGTATTGCGCCGCGGCGCCTTCCTGCAGCACTTCGACATGGTCAATGGCCGCGACGGGGATCAAGTCCAGGTCAGCGGTGGCCGCGCCCTGATACTGGCCACCCAGAACATGCAGGTTGCCGGTGGAGTGCCGGCGCTTGCCGTTCAGCAGCACCAGCGTATCGTTGGGGCTGAGGCCGCGCAGCCTGGCTGACAATGTCAGCGCGCCCGTATCGCCCCCGATCGCTTCCGCTGAGAAGGAAGGCGCAATCTGCGACAGGGCCTGGATCAAGTTGGGTTGGCCGACATGGCTCAGCGCATCGGAACCGATCACCGTGATGGGCGCGGCGCTGTCGGCGGCCGTCATGCCCGTCACGCGGGTGCCGGTGACGATCACGGCTTCGGTTTCACCCTGAGCAACCTGTTGCGCCAGGGCGGGTGCGGCGATTGCCGCCAATGTCAGAATTGATGCTCCGAAAAATAGCGATGATTTGAAATGCTGAGAGCTTAAAAACATGCGGGAACCCCGTTTATTCGCGCTGGGCGCGATGTTTGTGTGGTTCCTTCCCTTGGCTTCCCCGAATTTTCTGATTTGTCGTCCGGGATCGCTCCAATCCCTTCCGAAAGAAACTTCCCGCCCGTGGGCACAAGCTCACGGGCGGGAAACGCCCCATTAGAAGTTGAACGTTATGCGCGTGTAGTAGTAGCCGCCATTGATGCCGTAGGGCGAGATGCCCAGCGGCGCACCGACCACATTGCCGCCGGTGCTGAGCTGCGTCGGGTTCACGACAACCGGACCCGGCGGACGTTCGTCGAACAAGTTGTTGGCGCCAAAGGCGATCGTCCACGATTCCAGATAGTGGTAATCGATCTCCAGATCCGTGATGGCGGCGGTGGGCACCTTGTTGGTGTAGTAGGTGCCGCCGTTAAAGCTGTAGTCGGCCGAGGTCGGGCCATACAGCGTCTCGCGCAGGTTGACCGTCCAGTCTTCCCAGCTCCACAGCGCGCTGAGACCGATTTTCTCCTTGGGCGCAGCGTGAGTCAGAAGCGTCTTGGTGGTCTGGCTGAACAGGGTCACGCCCGGGCTGAAGGAGGCCGGCGTCGGGATCATTTTGCTGATCGAGGTGTCGTTGTAGTTACCAGCCAGAGTCCAGTTGATGGTACCCGCGCTGCCCATGTCGGTCAGATAGTTGGCCGACACATCGATGCCCTGGGTCAGGGTGGAGATACCATTGAGGAACATCGTTACGCCCGTCTGGGTAACGGTCGGATCCAGCACATTGCCGTGGGCCGTGATGGCTGTGGTGACGACCGGCGAATTGATCGCACCGCCCGAACCAAACAAAGATCCGGTACCGATAATGCGGTTACGCAGCGAGATGGAGTAGGCGTCCACCGTGATCGACAGACTGTCGAGCGGATGGGCGACGAAACCCGCGCTGTAGTTGGTGGAAGCCTCCGGCTGCAGCGGCTTTACGCCTAGGATTGTGGCGGCAGCCGAGTTCGGCGGCAGCTGCACAAAGGCGGAAGTCGGCGAGACGTTGGTGGCCGAATAGAATTCTTCCTGGATGGTCGGGGCGCGAAAGCCCGTCGAAATCGTGCCGCGCACCGCAAATTCCGGCGTGAAATCGTAACGCGCGGTGATCTTGCCGACCTGGGCATCGCCGAAATCGGTGTAGTGCTCAAAGCGGCCGGCAACGTCGACCGTCAGGTCCTTGATCGGCGAGACCGCAAAATCGAGGTAGACGGCATAGTTCTTACGGCTGTGCGCGCCAGCGTCGGAAAGCTGGAAGCCCGGATAGGATTGGCCACCTTCCTTGTAGCGCGACGCCGGATCGCCGGGCGAGATGCCGAACGTATTCTCGCGGCCTTCCGCGCCAACGGCCATGGTGAGCGGCGAAGCCAGGCCAACATTGAACTCTTTAGAGATGTCCAGGTTGAAGGTGGCTTCGGTCGCCGTGAACTGACCGTCATAGAACTCCGTCGGAGTGAAATGTGTGTCGACGAACAGGCCGCGGTTGGCGGAATTGTAGGTGTAGATCTTGTCGCGGTCCTTGCCGTAAGTGCCCGACAGATCCCAGTTCCAGCCGTCGATGGCACCCTTGATGCCCATCGAGTAGCCGTAATCGTCTTCCTTAAGACCCTCTTGCGGATTGAAACCAGTCGTCGCGAAGATCAGCTCGCCCGGCGAGGTGTAGGAGCCGGCGACGCCCAGAACGGGCGAAGCCACGACCACCGTCGGTAGACGGACATTTTCAAACGCCTTGGCCTGACGTTCGCCATAGGTGGCGTTGGCATAGAACAGGATGTTGGGGTCGATCTGGTATTCCATGTTGGCCGCCACGGTGGTCAGCATGGATTCCGGATCGCCCACAATGTGATTGATTCTCGGATAATCGAGCATGGCGGTTGCCGGATAGGGCACGGCGCGCGGGTTGCCATTCGTGTCCATGACGCGAATATCCTGGCCGCCGCGCTGACTGAAGCCGCGATAGCGTTTTTCGCCCGTGATGTTCAGGAAGCCCTTGTCGCCCAGCGGGAAGCCGACATTGCCCGAAAAGTCATAAGTCTGGCCGCCCTGCTCGAAATACTGACCGCCGGTGGCATACGCCACGCCGCCGCTGTCGTTCTTCTTCAGGATAATGTTCACAACGCCGGCGATGGCGTCGGTGCCGTATTGCGCCGCGGCGCCTTCCTGCAGCACTTCGACATGATCGATGGCAGCGACGGGGATCATGTCCAGATCGGCGGTGGCCGCACCCTGATACTGGCCGCCCAGAACGTGCAGGTTGCCAGTCGAATGCCGACGCTTGCCGTTGACCAGAACCAGCGTGTCGTTGGGGCTCAGTCCGCGCAAGCGGGCCGAAAGCGTGAGGGCACCAGTGTCTCCACCGAGCGATTCCGCGGAGAAGGACGGCGTCAACTGCGCCAGGGCCTGGATCAGGTTGGGCTGGCCAACATGGGAAAGTGCGTCGGAACCGATCACGGTGATGGGCGCGGCGCTGTCGGCGGCCGTCATGCCCGTCACGCGGGTGCCGGTGACGATCACGGCTTCGGTTTCACCCTGGGCGACCTGCTGGGCCAGCACGGGTGCGGCGGTTGCCGCGATAACTGCGAGTGATGCGCCGAAAAAGAGCGCGGTCTTGACCTTCTTACGCGAAATACTTGCGGTAAACATTCAGGAACCCCCGGTGTATCGCCTTGGCGATGTTTGGTTAGCTCCTTCCTGAATTTCCTGTCCCTGCTCCAATTTTTTTGTGCGATGCAAAATCGCTTTGGCGAACGTATGGCGGCAGGGAACAGTGCGTAAATCGGATTCTTTGCGGCGCACTATGACGAAAAGATGAAGTGACAATAATGCACCGAATATGCACAAATTTGGCATTTTATTTCAATAACAAGTTATTCTACGACAACTACATGCACTTCACACAATGAAATCATCATATTCTTGCGTATAGATTTTGAGCATATCTAAACTGCATAGCTCTTGGGCAATTACACATCTTTTGTGCAGTAAATGATCCTGTATTTGATCATATCGCACTGCGGCAACTTTTTTGACGCAAAATCTGCATCGCTTTTGAGCGAACTGACTGGTTCGAACGAGCACAAAAACGGCGAACCGGTGTCCGGTCAGGTCGCTATGGTCATGCCTGGAGCGCGAGTAAAAGTGCGTTGCAACATTTCACGACAGATTCGCCCGAAGCGCGTCGCCAGGTGACGAACAAAAGCTGCCCGCGTTAGTGTCTGCACAACACAGGAGTCGTTTCATGACAGGCCAAAGCGATACCCAAGCACAGGTGGCAGATATCTGGGCACGGCATCTGGGCGTCAAGAAATTGGCAAGCGACGACAATTTTTTCGCTCTGGGCGGCCATTCTCTCTTGGGCGTAAAAATGATCGCCGCCGTGCAGGACAGGCTGAACTTGGGCGACGAGCTGAAGCCGGCCGACCTGTTTGAATTTCCTACCCTGGCGGAATTTTCGGCCCATGTTCATTCGCTTGCCACGCCAAGCGAGGAATTCGGCGAAATCTAGCGCCGCCAGAACGCCGTCAATACCAAAGCACTACCGATGGCAAAGCGCCCTTCCAGGTCGCCGAAGCCCGTCTGACGCGCCACCAGGCCATCATCCAGAACTTCTATATGTATGGACCGGAAGGCCAACACCCGTCCGGCGTCCGAAGCCTTGAAGCAGGCTTCCTTGGCGCTGAACAACATGGCCGCCATTGCCGGCCGCTCGATTGGGCCCTGTCCCGCCAGCCAGCTGCGCTCTTCTTCATCGAACAGCCGCGGAATCAACGCCTCGGCCACACCGCCCACCCGCTCCGCATCCACACCCAGCGATACATAGTCGGACGTGCGTGCTGCCAGAGCGGCGGCGTACCCCAGCGTGTGGGTGATGCTGCCCGTGAATCCGCAAGGCCAATGCGGCCTGCCGTCTTCGCCGCGCCCGATCACTGCATCGGGGAGGCCCAGTGCCGCACGGGCACAGGCGCGCCCTAACGCGAAGTCGCGGCGGCGCTTTTCGCCGGCCGTGGCAACCAGGGCGTCTTCATCGGTATGAAGGGGCACCACTTGCCCCCTGTCGAGGATCTCGGCGCCCAGAATGCCCGGTGGAAGAATGCGCGCGACAAGGCTCACGCGGTCAGGGTTTCGGTGAATGTCTGCAGCAGCAGCGCGGTGAAGCTGTCCTGGTCCGCCTTCCCCAGCACGCCTTCATAGAAGTGCAGCGAGGCGGTCGCCTCATTGCCATAGTCCGTGAGGTGCAGAAATATCGGCGACGACACGCGCGGCCAGGTCTGGGGCGGCAGTTCCGTGATCTGGGGTGGCCAAGGTTGGGGGCCGGCAACATCGGGAGCGGCGGCGCGCTCAGCCTTTTCCCGCGACGTCCCCACCGCGTAATAGTTGAACACCGCGGGAATTCTGTTGGGAAAGCCAGGCGCCTCGATGCCGGGGCGCACCATCTGGGGCGCATAGAAGTGCAAGGTTGGGATGCGGCGCGACAGGGTGGCATCGTATTCGGTGACGATGCCGCGCAGCACACTTTCAAAGTCCGCGTCGGGCTCGGCCTGGATGTCCAGGGCGTCCGCGCAGAACATCAGCCCGACGGTGCCGGTCAATTCCATCGTGGTGCGCTTGTCGCCCAGAACCCGCAGTGGAAAGCGCGCGCGGCCGGACCAGCGCCCCATGGTGATGGCGAAGTTGGTGAGATAGATCAAGAAGGGCGTCACTTTGAGCTGCCTGGCCAGGGCATGGGCGCTATCTAGCATCCACTTGGGAATGGAAAAGTTGCGCACGATGCGGATACCCGTCCCCCACAGCAGCGGCGTGCCGTCGGTGGGTGCGGTCAAGACGGGCTGCCGTTCATACCAGCCGCGCCAGTAGTTGATTAGGTCTTCGCCCTGCGGACCCGCCAGGAAATCCCGCTCCGCCAGTGAGTAGTCGTTGCAGGATATGGACTGCGGCGCCAGCGCCTTGCCTTCCAGGATATCGCGCAGCTCTTCCACGACGATGTTGCGGCTGGCGGCGTCGGCAATCATGTGGGCGCTGGAGATGGCGGCCGTGACACTGCCGCCGGGTGCAGTAACCACCCGGGCGCGCGTCAGCCAGTCCCCCAAGATGGGGTTGAGGCGTGTACAGGATTCCCATGCCTCGCGGCTCGCAGACTCTGCGTCCGCGGCGCTGCTTTGTTCGATGTCCAGCGTATCGGCAGGATTGCTGGAGGCCAGAAGGGTCTCGCCTTCCGCCTTGAAGGACACGCACAAGGCCTCGTGCCGCGCCATTACATGGCGGATGGCGGCGTTGACGGCTGCCGCATCGGTATTTTGGAATGTCGCGACCATGCCGATGTTCAGCGCGATGGGCATGCCCTCATCGGGGAAGCCGGCAAAGCGCCACCACATTTCCTGTCCCACCGTCGGGGTCAATGGGCCAGGCCGGCCCTTGACGGCGCGCAAAGCCCTGCCCGCTTCGCGCACCCGCAGGTGCGCGACAATCTCGCCACGCTGGCTGCGCAACAGGACGTGATCGGCATCGGTTAGCGCGTTGCGGGGCGAACGGTAACGCATTTCGCCGGCTTCCAGGAACAGGATGATGCCGCGGCTTTCCAGGTTGGCGAGCAATTGCGCAATACTGGTCATGCCGTCTTTCGTGGGGCCATCAGCAGGGTTGCCAGGAATACGGCGGCGCTCAAAGTCAGGAAGGTGGCAAATCCGGCCATGTAGCCGTGGCTGCTGTCATAAACAAAGCCGATGAAGCGGGTGGCAATGATGGCCAGCAACTGGGTGAAGGCATAAGTCCAGCCCATCGCGGCGCCGAAGGCCGAGGCCCCGAAACCGGCTGCGATCATGCCCGCCGCGGTCGGCAGGGCGCAGCCCAGCGAAATGCCAGACAGGCAACCCGCAGCCAGGAGCGCGCCCTGGCTGGGCACCAGACACAATAGCAACTGTGCTGCCACCATGAACAGCAGGGCGGCCAGCAGCAGGAAGTATTGGTTGATGCGGTCGGCGAGCAGCCCTGCAGCGATCTTGGTCACTGCAGCGCACAGTGCGAAGGCGGAAATGAACAACGCGGCCGTGGTGACCGGGATACCCAGCTGGACACCATACGGCACCAGTGTCACGACGACAGCCTGGCAGGTGCCGGAAATCGTGGCAAGCGCCAGGGTAGGTATCCAAAAAGTGCGACGGCCGAGAATCTCGGTCCAGCGGGGGCGAATCGCAATCGGTGCCGCTCCACCCTGGATTTCCGGATGGCCTTCCAGCCCCATGTCAGCGGGCTTGTCGCGCAGTACCAGAAGCGCCAGCGCGATGACGATGGCGGCGATCGCGATCGCCTCATAGAAAAGACCGGCACGCCAGCCATAGGCGGCAATAGCGCGACTGAGCAGGGGAACCACCAACAGTCCACCGCCCGAGGTGGCGATGGCCGCAATCCCGAGCGCAAGACCGCGACGGCGATGGAACCAGCGCGTCGTCAGGGTAGAGGTGGTGAGCGGGCCCGTCGCCATGAAGCCGATGGCGGCAGGAATCAACAGCGCCACTGCCATCGCCAGCAGCGAGTCGGTGGCAGCTATGAAGGCCAAGGTGCCGCTGAACAGCAATACGCCGGCCGGCACCAACAGCCGGATGGGAAAGCGGTCCAGCGCCTTGCCCACCAGGGGCGAGACCAGCGCCCCTCCCAGATATAGGATCAGGATGGAGGAATTGGCATCGGCACGGGAGATATGGAATTCCGCCTGCAGCGGAAGCACGAACAATCCGGCGGCATAGGCGGTGGCCCCCATGACCAGCAGCTCGCACATCGCCGAGGCCGCCAGGACGTACCAGCCGTAATATATTTTACTGGATGCCTGCATGGCCGACTCCCTGCCCGGACAGGTTATGCCACGGGCGCGCGGCCAAAGGAATCGTGCAGGCGCGAAGAGAGGCTAGAGAAGGCCGCCGGGGATTGAGGCGATCTGGTTCTCCCAGCTTTCCTCATTATCGGTCTGGTGCGGCGTGTAGCGGCAAAGGCCGAGGATGAAGGTCGGTTCGTCGTTATCGTTGGCCAATGGAACATACAAGTTTTCAGCGTCGAGATATTCGCGTCCTGAGATATGCACCCGACCCAGGAAGCGCAGAGGCTGACCACCGTCCAGGATAAGGTCGCCACACTCGATCCAACGGGGGATATGCTCTGCCGGCACGCTTTCCTCAAATGTCTTTCCCGTCAAGGTGTGGCCGGCCACTTCCGTGATGTTGGTGCCGACCAATCGCCACCGATAGCGCGACGGGTTCTGCTCGATGCGCTCAAAAATTAGGACATTCCGTAAGATGTCCTTCAGATCGCGCGGTGTTATTTGCGAACGTCTAGGCATTTTTCCGTCACCGCCCCTTGTGCGCCATAGATCAAGCAACTTTTCATAGCTGGGATCGTGAAACTGCAGCGCCGGATCGCAGAAGTGGTGCCACTTCTGCTGAACCGCCTTCTGGTTAAGCGCTCTTGCAGCTGCAACGATGTTCATAGACCAAACTCTGACCGAAAATCATAAACGGCTGGTAAAGTCAGTACTGTGTTTCATAATTGCACGTGGACTCAGGCTGGCGAGACTGAAATCGCAGGCTGAGTCGGCCCATCAGTAAAGCGGGTGCAACCAGAATTTATAAGGGAAACCACTTAGGAAGCAGCACGCAAAGCTTGGTGAAGCTGCGCCGCCTACAACTTATCCGGGTTTTTTCGACCATCGGAGGCGCATCCGGAGATAGGCATTTATCTCGGCGAACGAAACTTTTATGGTTTCGAACAAGTTAACGAATCCCGGGTAGAACCATGGCTCACTCCCAAAGAAGGTTAACCGAAAGTCCAATCGCCCGGCCGGCGAAGCACGGCAAGCATAAACTCGACGAACTAGATCCATCGCGAATTGCCAAACACCTGGTGATGTTCCAGCCGTCAGAAAGCGCTGTCGTCAACCTCATGGCCAAGGCACGTCGCGAGATTCCAGGAATTGCGGAAACGGCCGAAGTGCTCCGCGTGACGCGCTATAATCCTATCTGCATGATGGCGCTGGCGCGCAAATCGAAATTCGACCCGGAGATGCAGATCGGCGAAGGGTTTGTAGCCATCCTGCCGCTGAACAGCCTAGGCCTACAGATACTGGCGCTGGGAAGCTTTAATGCCACCAGTCCCGATCTGCGATTGATCGCTGCGCCGGACGAACGACCGGCCGGCATATACATGTGGGGCGTTTACGCTCCTGGCCCCTTGGCGGCCGGAATAGCCCTGTTCATGGATAGAATGTCCACATCGCAATATTCGGGCGTCAATCTGTATTCACGCCCCAACACGATAGTCGGCCGAAACTATAATGAAGTCCTAGGGCTGACCGAAGGCACGCGCGTCGGTCAACTTTCCGCTCCTCAACTTTGGACATTTTCGCGTCAGCCGGCTGTGCCACTCTACGACAGTTACGTTCCCGGGGCAGGCAAGAATGAAATCGGCATAACTGTGGCACGAACATTTGAAGACATCATGCGTGTCGCCGCCGTACGAAACTCAGTCTATGTGGGCGAACAGGAATGCCCCTACGACGAGGAGTATGACGGCAACGACCTGGCTGCGACTCACTTGCTGGCTTATATCGGGGACGAGCCGGTGGGGTGCCTGAGGCTGCGGTTCTTCGCGGATTTTGCCAAATTCGAGCGAATGGCAATTCGCAAGGAGTTCCGCAATTCCCGTGCAGCAATTCAGTTGGCGCGCGCCGGATTCAAGCTATGTCAGAAAAAGGGATACACGCGCGTGTATGGTCATATCCAGGAACGGCTCGTAACATTTTGGAGCCGTTTCGGCTTCCGCGTGATGGAAGGTGGCCGTAAATTTGTATTTTCTGACTTCGAATATCTCGAGATCGTGGCTGACATCGAACGCGATCCCGACGCGGTAACCATCGGCATGGACCCTTATATACTGATCCGCCCCGAAGGACGCTGGCACAGGCCCGGTGTTCTGGAAAATTCTGCTGTTCGCGAGCTGGCTGCAAAGCTCAAATAGGAGAGTGGAACGCGTCGTTCTGGAACCGCAGGTTGATGATGACAAGAGACCCCTCCCTACAGTAGTTTCACCACCGCTAAACTGCGTCTGGGCGCCATGGGGCCGCCCGACAAGAATGCAGCAGCCGGGTTTGCCTGGGCGGGCAATTCCTGAACTTGTCTGGGGAACACACCGCCTATGCATTTGCGTGGCATGATTGCCGACCTGCCCCAAAAAAAGGGCAAGGCCTATACCTTTGAACGTGGCCAAATCGTTACCTATTCCCACGCGGCCTTGCACGACGAGGTCATGCGCACGCGCGACGCGCTGAGCGCCTGGGGTGTCAGGCCGGGTATGCGCGTGGGCATCTATGCGCCCAATTCCTATCGCTGGCTGGTCCATGATCTGGCGCTAATTGAAATTGGCGCCATCTCGGTGCCCTTCACAGACGACTTCGCGGGTCAGGTGAATGACGAATTGCTGGCGCGCTATGACATAGCGCTGCTGCTGACGTCCCAAAGCCATGCCCGGCTGTTCCCCCAAAAGCCTGCCCATGTCGTCTTTATTGACGGCGACAATAACGGCGTGCGCGCGCTGGACCGGATGCCGCCGTCGGAACCCGACAGCGATGACCAGCATAGCCTGGTGTTTTCCTCCGGCTCCGCGGGCGGTCTCAAGGGACTGGTCATCAGCCGCAAGGGCATCGAAGATACATTGCCGCCCATCTATCAAGCGCTGCAACCTGCGCCCGGCGACCGGCTGCAGCTGTTCCTGCCTATGTCGAACCTGCAGCAGCGCAACATGTGCTACGCCGCACTTTGGTACGACTTCGACCTGATCATCACCGACTATACCCAGCTGTTCGCCGCCATGAAGGCGCTGAAGCCGACGCTGCTGATCGCCCCGCCGGTGCTGTATCAGATGATCCATGGCGAATTCGAACGCCTGTCCGACGAGGAAAAGCACCGGCGCATGATGCTAGCGCGCGCCATCGGACTGGTGCCGGTCGCGTCCTGGCGCCGGGCGCTGGCGCGCAGGGCATTTCGGGACTTCCACGAACAGTTCGGCGGCGCCATGCGCATGTTGGTTACCGGCATGGCGCCCATCCGCCGCGAGATGGGTCAGTTCTTC
>JBBQHU010000061.1:0-16751 GCA_038324265.1 Micropepsales bacterium
AGGTCTCAGCACCTGCTCGCCGCGCAGGTCACGGGCTTGCTGTTTGAGAAATGTCGGTGTGATGCGGCCGCCCGGCACCACGAGCGCGGCGGCGGGTACGAAACTCAGTGGTGACACCGAGATGCCTTGACCGAAACCGACAGTCGCCGTTTCGATCTGGCCCCAGTTGGCTACTGGGACAAGGGGACGCGCGGTTTCCGGCAGTTCGGTACTGATGGCTCTCAAGAGACCCATATGGTCGAGAAATTCGCGCTGGCGGGCGGCCCCGGATCGCAACACGATTTGGGCCGTACCGATATTGGAGGATTGGGCCAGTATATCGCGCGCCGGCAGGGTGGCCGGCATGTGCTCGGCTTCATGGATCGTGTACTTGCCGATCTTGTAGCCTTGGCCGATGGAGAACACTTCGTCCAGGCTCTTGATCGTATGATCCTCGAACGCCATGGCGAAGCTGAATATCTTGAATACCGAACCCAGTTCATAAATGTCCTGGGCCATGATGTTGCGGGTCGAATCCCCGGTTGAAAGCCTGCGCTGGTTCGGATCGAAGTCCGGCGCCGAAACCATGGCAACCACTTCGCCGGTGCGCACATCCATCACCACACCGCCGGCAGCACGCGCGGTGAACGTTTCGCGTGCCTGATCAACCTCGTGGGCCAGGATATACTGGACGCGCATGTCGATGCTGGTGGCGACCTTGCCACCGGCTGCGGCGCGAATTTGATTCTGCAGGCCCAGCTCGAGACCGGACACACCATTGTTATCGGGATCGGTGACGCCGACAATCTGTGCGGCATTGCGGCCATCGGGATAGTAACGCTTGCCGCCGTCCTCGAACTCAAGGCCCGGCAAGCCCAGATGCATGACCTTTGCTTCGGTGTCCGGCGTGATCTGGCGAGCTATCAGCACATAGGGATGCTTGGCGTTGTTAAATCCATTCAGCAGGCGGCGTTCGCTGCTGCCCGTGGCGACAGCCAGGAGATGGGCCGCCTCCGCCTTGTCCCAGAAGACATGCGGACGGGCATAAAGATCCTTCACCGGCAGGTCGCGGGCCAGCAGTTCGCCGTTGCGGTCGGTAAGGTCAGCGCGCGCCACGATGGAGGTGGCGGCGCGACCAGCCTCCAGCGACTTCATCAGGGTGACATGGACGAGACGCAGACCCACAAGCGCAAAAGCGGCCGCACACAGGACCGCTCCGATGACGATGCGCCGTTGAAAGATGGTGGGCGTCTCTCTCATGCCCTTACATGCCGGACCTTGGCGTGCCGGGATCGGAATTGGGCGCCGGCACCTGGGCGCTGGCGTTATGCAGCGGTGCATTGTTCAGCGGCGCGGGATCGGCGCCGCGGCGCGGCAATTGCTCGAAAGAACTGAGTTGGACCGAGGCGCTGTCGGCCATGCCCAGCCGGCTTTCGGCCAGCTGCTGGATGCGCGCGGGGGCTGCAACATGCTGCCATTCGGTTTCCAGCACACCGATATGGGCGCGTTCCTGCGCGATCAGGCGCGTCGCCCGGTTCAGCTCCATTTGCGTCACACGGGTCTGTTCGGAAACGTGATAGAGCGCCAGGATGGAAAACCCCATCAGCGCCACGCAGAAAAAGTTCAGCACGCGAACCATATGATGCTCCTATGCCGCCAGTTTGACGCCGGCACGCAACTTTGCGGACCGGGCGCGGGGGTTGATGCCAAGTTCTTCCGCCGACGGTGTGCGCGGGCGGGTGGTGAGAAGTTCAAAGGCTGCCTTGGGGGCGGCGGTGATCGGTGCGTGGCGCGAACCGCGCGGCGCCGAGGTGCTGTGACTGCTGAGAAACTGCTTGACGATGCGGTCTTCCAGGGAATGAAACGACACCACCACCAGCCGGCCTTGTGGCTTCAGGATGTTCAGCGCGGCGGCCAGTCCGCGTTCCAGTTCGCCCAGTTCGTCATTCACATGGATGCGCAGCGCCTGGAAGGTGCGGGTGGCCGGATGGATGGCGAAGCGCAGCGCCGCAGGGCCCTGGGCTTCCGACACGATCGCTGCCAGCTGGGCCGTGCCCGTTATGGGGCGCGCGGCGATGATGGCAGACGCGATGCGGCGGGCATTCTTTTCCTCGCCATAACGCGCAATGACCGAAGCCAGCGCGCTGTGCTCTGCGGTGTTGACGAAATCGGCGGCCGTTTCACCCTCCAGGCTCATGCGCATGTCGAGGGGGCCATCTTCGCGAAACGAGAAACCGCGCTCCGGCTGGTCGAACTGGAAGGAGGACACGCCCAGATCCAGCACGATGCCGTCACTGGCCTGCGCGAATTCGTCCATACGGGAAAATTCGCCCTGCACCAGAGTCAGGCGTCCACCAAAGCGCTCCACCAGCGCCTGGCCGCGGGCGATGGCGGCAGGATCGCGGTCAATCCCCAGAACCTTGCAGTCGGCGGCTTCCAGGATCGCGGTGGTATAGCCGCCGCCGCCGAAGGTGCCGTCCACGTAGGAAGCGCCGTCACGGGGCGCCAGTGCCTCGATGACTTCATTCAGCATGACCGGAAGATGGCCGCTCATGACGAGCCACCGTTGCGTGCGCGTTCCATCTTCGCCTTCACGCGCGCGATGGCTTCCGCCTCGATGGGGGCATAGGCATCCGCATCCCATATCTGGAATTTCTGCGCCTTGCCGACAAAGACAATTTTGTCCTTCAGCGCCGCATGCGCGATCATCGCATCGGGCAAACGCACGCGGCCGTTCTCGTCAATCGGCAGGCTTTGCGTGCGCGCGATCAGCGCAGTGGCTTCATCATCGAAGCTGGCGGAGAAGAACGGATCCTGCGCGGCGAGGCGCGTGTTGATGGTATCGAGCAGCGTCTGTCCAAAGGCGTCGAGCGCCGGATCGATGAAACTTGGGCAGACATAGACGCCGGTGGTGTTCTGTGCGGACAACAGATGGCGATAGGTGGCGGGAATGCAGACCCGCCCCTTGCTGTCGAGCGACCCCGGAACCGTCGAAATGAACGGCTGGACCAACCCGGTCATCTTGCCTGCTACCCCCTGGTCCCGGAAACCTTTCCTAGCCGTCACCCCGGCAATTGGTCAGGTGGGCCATCAGACCCTTGGGACGACATGGGATAGCATGGGATGATCTGACCAGTCAAACGAAAAGCCCAGATATTTGAGGGACTTGGCTGGTATCCTTCGACCACCGAACCCCAAGGGCTGGAGTCTGTGAGAACGATTAATGAACATGGTAAGAATGTGGTGAAGTGGGTAAACGGCGGGTTAACGACAGTTCCGTGTACGCAGCCGCAAGTTGCACGCTAAAGCCGTCATTTCGTGGGCCGGCCACTACAACCACAGGTGATTCGAGCCCCTACCGGCTGGACAAGTCGGCGCCGGGGAGGCTCTGCTGCCCGCAGTAAAAAGCACGAGGACGGTATGAAAATCGGATTTATCGGCCTGGGCCGCATGGGTGGGCATGTCGCGGAGAACCTGCTGAAGGCGGGGCACAGCTTGACGGTGTGGAACCGCAGCGAGGGTGCGGTGGCCGAACTGGTGGCCAAGGGCGCGGTCGCCGCGAAGACCCCGGAAGACGCGATGCAGGGCGAGGCCGTCTTCTCCATGCTATCGAACGACCAGGTGATGCGCGATGTCGGGCTCGCGGGGCCGCTGCTGGCCAAGGCCGCGAAAGGCCTGGTGCATGTGAACCTGGCGACCATCTCGGTGGAATTCGCCAAGGAATTGCAGGCGGCGCACAAGGCGGCGGGCCTGGGTTACCTGTCCTCGCCGGTGTTCGGGCGGCCCGAGATGGCGGCGTCCGGCCAACTGGTGGCTGTGGTGGCGGGCGATCCCGATGCGCTGGCGAAAATGACCGGCGTGTTCGCGGCCGTGACCAGCCGAGTCGTGCCGGTGGGTGATGAAGCCGAAAAGGCTAACCTGTTCAAAATCGCGGGCAATTTCATGATTGCGTCCGAACTGGAAGCCATCGGCGAAGCCTTTGCCCTGCTGCGCAAGGGCGGCGTCGATCCGGCCGCCTTCCATGACGTGCTGGGCGGCCGGCTGTTTACTGGCGCGGTGTTCAAGAATTACGGCCTGATGGTGCTGAACAAGGAATACGAGCCCGCAGGCTTTGCGCTGACGCTGGGTCTGAAGGACGTAAACCTTGCCCGCAGCGCCGCCGCTGGCCTAGGCGTGGAAATGCCCACCGCCGACCTGCTGAAGAAAAATTACGACCAGGCGATCGCATGGGGCTGGCAGGACAAGGACTGGTCGGCGATCGGTGAAGTATCGGCGAAGAAGGCGGGGCTTTAGTCTCGAGCACCGCACATCGCGGCGCGACCATCAGCTCGCGCAAACCCAACTCCCCCTTCGCGTGCGAAGCGCGCCGTAAGGAGAGGTGTCAGCAACGAGTTCTCGGCGAAGCCGAGTCGAGTTGCTGACGGACGGGTTCAAAAAAATGTCAGATGGCCTGTAAGCCGGGTTCTGTGCTTCTTGCGAAGCGGTGACCATTCCTCTGGGATGACAGTTACCTGTCACCTCTCGCGACCGACCCGGACGGCTAGCCGAAAAAGCCAACGTGCCGTCCCTATTTGGTCTTGCTCCCGGTGGGGCTTGCCTAGCCGCTCCTGTTGCCAGGACCGCGGTGCGCTCTTACCGCACCATTTCAACCTTGCCGGTTCCGAAGAACGTAGGCGGTTTGATTTCTGTTGCGCTATCCCTGGGGTCGCCCCCGCCGGACGTTATCCGGCACCGTTTTTCCGTGGAGCCCGGACTTTCCTCGGACCTCTTGCGAAGCCCGCGGTCACCCGGCCATCTGACGGGCGGCTTATACGCCTGCTTTTGCCAGCAAGGAAGCCAGCAGCCCGGCGCATTCCGCGTCCCACACCCCATCGCAGTTTTTCGGCCGGAAGTGGCGCTGGAAGGCGGTGATGACCTTGTCCTGCGGCGCGTCCGGGTCATAGCCGTAGCGGGCCAGAGCATCTGGGGCCAGGTCCGACGGCTGCGCCTGTGGCCAAAGACCGATGCCGGCATCCGCCAGTCGCTTCCACGGGAATAGCTCGCCTGGGTCTTCCTTGCGGGCTGGCGCCACGTCGCTGTGGCCCAGCACTCGCCAGGACGGGATGGCGTTGCGCATCAGTATCGAGTGGCACAGGGTGATCAGTGCCTGGATCTGCAGTTCGGCAAAGGGGCGATAGCCATATTCATGGCCGGGGTTGATCAGCTCGATGCCGATGGAACAGGCATTGATGTTGCTCTGCCCGGCCCAGTGCGACACGCCAGCATGCCAGGCCCGCCGCAATTCCGGAACATGGGCATAGACGATTCCGTCTTCGCCGATGGTGTAGTGCGCGGATACTTTGGCTGCGGGGTCACACAATCGCTCCAGCGCTGCCCTTGCCGTCGGCATGCCGGTGTAATGCAGCACCAGCATGTCCACGGCCACCTCGCCGCGCCCTTCGACATTCCTGGAGTCATTGTTCGACGATGGTCGTTCAATCCGGCGCATCAGACGAAGATCTTGTAGGCGACCAGCTCGCCATTGGGACCGCGCAGGGCAAATTCCGAGCCCTTTTCATGCTCTTCCACCAGCGCCTCGAACAGGCGCAGGGCATTGCGGATGACTTCCGCATAGGAGGCTGCTTCGGTGCGTTCCTTCAGCTTTTGCAGCCGTTCCATCGCCTGGGGCGGCATTTCCAACTGGACGCGGGTGGTGGCGCGGGCGCCATCGGCGTCGGCGTCCGGCGTGCGGCGGGCGCGGGCTCCATTCATCTGCATGGGCGCCTCACTCCTGCACGGGCGGCTGGGCGGGCGGCGTCACGATCACCGAAGGACTGATGTCTTCGGGGCCGCCATAGCGCTTGCGATACTGCCAGAAGACAAAGACGAACAGCGCCGCGCTGAGCAGAAGAGCCGGCGCAGCCGCGGCCAGCGCGGTGAGAACGGCGACCGCGAAGAAAGCGGCGCAGATCAGCAGCAGGATGCCGAAGGGCCACCAGCCGACGGCGCGCAGGCGGGCGGAGTAATAGTCCCAGTCATCGCCGAAGGATTCGCGCGCGGCGATCTTCACCTTGGACCAGAAGTCGCGGAAGGCCTGCTTGCGCCGCGCCCATTCGCGATTGCGGCGGGCCCGGTCGTCGGTCCTTGCGGACTCGTCCATGGGAAAATCTTCGCCAATGCCCACGCCCAACTTCGCCACGCTGCTGTCCTCTCAGAAAACCGTCGCGATGATGGATACTCCGAATATCATCAAATATCAATCAAAAAGACATTCCACAGAATATACCATTGAAACAGGCGTTTAGGACGCGTCGCGTTCCTTTTGGATTTTTTCATAGGCTGTGTTGATGGCCGCCAGCTTGTCGGTCGCCAGCTTGATGAATTCGGCCGGGACACCGCGCGCCATCAGGCTGTCGGGATGGTTCTCGCGCACCAGGCGGCGATAGGCCTGCTTGATCTCGTTTTCGTCGGCCACATAGGCGACACCCAGGATCACATAGGGGTCCGACAGGTCCGGGGCGAAATGGCTGGCGCGGATACGGCGAAATTCGTTGGGTGCGAAGCCGAAAATCTCCGCCACCTTTTCCAGGAAGGCGCTTTCGCCGGGATGCAGCACGCCGTCGGCCTTGGCGATCTCGAACAGGCCGTCGAGAATGTCTTCCAGCATGGCCGGGTTGCCCACGAACAGCCGCGCGATCTGGCCGGCATAATGCTCGAAGCCCGCTATGTCCTGGCGCGCCATGTTGTAGACCCGGCGGACATTGGCTTCCTGGTCCGGCGGGATAACGAAGACCTGGCGGAAGACGTTGAACTCTTCTTCCGTCACCACGCCGTCGGCGCGCGCCATCTTGCCGGCGAGCGCAATCACCGCGATGGTGAAGGTGACGCCGGGGTCGGCCTCGCGGTCGAGAATGAAATGGCCGGCCACCGCGCCGACAAGCGCTCCCACGGGCCCGCCGACCATCAGGCCGGCGGCGGCGCCACTGACTTTACCCCAAACGGACATTCCATTCCTTACGCTGCACTCACGGCGCGGGGATTGTAGTTCAAAATCGGGCCAAGCCAACGTTCGGCAGTGGCGACATCCCACCCCTTGCGGGCAGCGTAATCTTCCACCTGGTCACGCTCGATCTTGCCAATGCCGAAATAGCGGCTTTCGGGATGGGCGAAATAGAAGCCCGACACCGAGGAACCCGGCCACATGGCATAGCTTTCGGTTAGCTTGACGCCGATGCGGCTTTCCGCGTCCAGCAGCTTGAACAAGGTGGCCTTTTCGCTGTGCTCGGGCTGGGCGGGATAGCCCGGCGCGGGGCGGATGCCGCGATAGCTTTCGGCGATCAGGGCTTCGTTGCCCAGATTTTCATCCGGCGCATAGCCCCAGTAATCCTTGCGCACGCGTTCGTGCATCCGCTCGGCAAAGGCTTCGGCCAGGCGATCGGCGAGCGCGCGCAGCAGGATGGCGGAATAGTCATCCTTGGCTTCCTCGAACTTCCTGATGTGCTTGTCCTCGCCCAGGCCCGCCGTCACCACGAAACCGCCGATATAATCTTCGACGCCCACCGGCGCGATAAAGTCCGACAGCGCCAGGTTGGGGCGGCCCGCCTCGCGCGCCATCTGCTGGCGCAGGGTGTGCAGGGTGTGGATGGGGAATTTCCGCGCCTTGTCGCCATAGACAATGATGTCATCCGGATTGTCTGGTGACTGGTTGGCGGGCCAGAAGCCAATGGTGGCGCTGGCCTGCAGCCACTGGCCATCAATGATCTTCTTCAGCATCGCCTGGGCGTCGCGATACAGGTCGCTGGCGACCTTACCCACCTTGTCGTCCGTGAGGATGGCAGGGAACGGCCCGGCCAGTTCCCAAGTCGAGAAGAATGGACCCCAGTCGATATACTTTGCCAGCTCGCCGAGGTCGTAGTTGGTGTAGGTGCGGGCGCCCAGGAAGCCGGGCGCAGGCGGCGTGTAATCGGCGAAATCCGGCCGGGCGCGGTTGGCGCGGGCCTCGGCCAGGGCCAGCCGCTTGCCGCTGACCTGCTTGTTGGCATGGGCGATCGCCATTTTCTCGTATTCGGCGCGAATGTCGGAGGCATAGGTCGCGCCGGTATCCTTCTGCAGCAGGCTGGAGGCCACGCCCACGGCGCGGCTGGCGTCGGTGACATAGACGGTCTGGCCGCGGCGATAGCTGGGATCGATCTTGACGGCGGTGTGGACCTTGGACGTCGTGGCGCCGCCGATCATCAACGGGATGTCGAAGCCCTGGCGTTCCATCTCGCTGGCAACCGTCACCATCTCGTCGAGCGAGGGCGTGATGAGGCCGGAGAGACCGATTATGTTGGCCTTGTGCTCGCGCGCGGCGTCGAGGATTTTCTGGGTCGGCGTCATCACGCCCAGGTCGATCACTTCATAGCCGTTGCACTGCAGGACCACGCCGACGATGTTCTTGCCGATGTCGTGCACGTCACCCTTCACCGTCGCCATGATGATGCGCCCCGCCGGTTCCTTCACCTGGCTCTTGTCGGCATCCATGAAGGGCAGCAGATAGGCCACCGCCTTCTTCATGACGCGGGCGGACTTGACCACCTGCGGCAGGAACATCTTGCCGGAGCCGAACAGGTCGCCGACCACGTTCATGCCAGCCATCAGCGGGCCTTCGATCACGTCGAGCGGGCGGGTGGCGGCGGCGCGGGCTTCCTCGGTATCTTCGACGATGAAGGCGTCGATGCCGTGCACCATGGCGTGGGTGATGCGTTCGATGACGGGCAGCGAACGCCATTCGGCGTCGGCGACTTCCGCGACACTGCCATCGCCCTTGTATTCCTGCGCCAGGGTCAGCAGGCGCTCGGTGGAATCCTCCCGGCGATTGAACAGCACATCCTCGATGCCTTCGCGCAGGGGTGTGGGAATGTCCTGATAGACGGTGAGCTGGCCGGCATTGACGATGCCCATGTCCATGCCCGCCTTGATGGCGTGGAACAGGAACACCGAATGCATCGCCTCGCGCACCTTCTCGTTGCCGCGGAAGGAGAAGGAGAAATTGGAAACCCCGCCGGAAATATGGGCATGCGGGCAGGCTTCGCGGATCTGCGCCGTCGCCTCGATGAAGGCCTTGCCATATTCGTTATGCTCTTCGAGGCCCGTGGCGACGGCGAAGATGTTGGGATCAAAGATGATGTCTTCCGGCGGGAATCCGATCTGGTTCACCAGGATGTCATAGGCCCGCTTGCAGATTTCCAGCTTGCGTTCGCGGGTGTCGGCCTGGCCGACCTCGTCAAACGCCATCACCACCACGGCAGCGCCGAAGCGCATGCATTCCCTCGCCCGCTCGATGAACTGGGCTTCGCCTTCCTTCATGCTGATGGAGTTGACGATCGGCTTGCCCTGGCAGCATTTCAGGCCGGCCTGGATGACGGTCCATTTGGAGCTGTCGATCATCAGCGGCACACGGGCGATGTCCGGTTCACCGGCGATCATGTTGACGAAGCGGGTCATGGCGGCTTCGGAATCGATCAGCCCCTCGTCCATGTTGATGTCGATAACCTGCGCGCCGTTCTCGACCTGCTCGCGCGCCACATCCAGCGCCTTTTCGTAATCGTTGGCGGCGATCAGCTTGCGGAACTTGGCGCTGCCGGTGATGTTGGTGCGCTCGCCGACATTGATGAAGTTCAGCTCGGGCGTGAGGGTGAAGGGCTCCAGCCCCGACAGGCGCATGTATTTGGGCTTGCCGGGAATGGCGCGCGGCGTGACGCCAGCGATGGCCTTGCCGAAAGCAGCGATATGGTCAGGCTTGGTACCGCAGCAACCGCCAACGATGTTGACGATGCCGGCGCGAGCGAATTCGCCGATCATCTCGGCCATCATCTCGGGGGATTCGTCATAGCCGCCGAATTCATTGGGCAGGCCAGCATTGGGATGCGCCGAGACCAGCGTGTCGCAGGCGCCAGCCAGTTCGGCGACATAAGGGCGCAATTCCTTCGCGCCCAGGGCACAGTTCAGGCCGACGGCAAAGGGGTTGGAATGGCGCACGGAATGCCAGAAGGCTTCCGGCGTCTGGCCGGTCAGGGTGCGGCCTGACAGGTCGGTGATGGTGCCGGAAACCCACACAGGCAGGCGCACGCCCATTTCCTCATACACTTCTTCAATGGCGAAGATGGCGGCCTTGCAGTTGAGGGTGTCGAACACCGTCTCGATCATCAGCAGGTCGGCGCCGCCCTTGATCAGGCCGCGCGCGCCGTCGCGATAGGTCTCGCGCAACTGGTCGAAGGTGATGTTGCGGAAGGCGGGATCATTGACATCGGGCGAGATGGTGGCGGTGCGATTGGCCGGGCCCAGCACGCCGGCGACCATGCGCGGACGGCTGCTGGTGGAAAACTCGTCGCACAATTCGCGCGCCAGCCGGGCGCCGGCTTCGTTCAATTCGCTGACCAGGTGGCCCAGGCCGTAATCTTCCTGCGAGGTGAAGTTGGAATTGAAGGTGTTGGTCTCGATAAAATCGACACCAGCTTCCAGATACTGGCGGCCGATGTCGCGGATGATCTCCGGCTTGGTCAAGGTGAGAAGATCGTTGTTGCCCTTCAGCTCGGAGGGATGATTTCCGAAGCGCGGGCCGCGAAAGTCGTCTTCGCCAAGCTTGAAGCCTTGGATCATCACGCCCCAGCTGCCGTCCAGCAACAAGAGCCGCTTCTGCGCCTCTTCCTTCATCCAGGCGATACGTGCGGTGCGATCAGAACTCATGTCATGTCTTTCGGGGCGATGCCAAGGATGCGGCAGGCCGCATAAGTCAGGTTGGCCTGGTTGAGCGTATAGAAGTGGAAGTCATCAAAGCCGCGGGCACGCAGCAGGCTCACCTGGTCGGCCAGCACGGCGGCAGCCACGATGCGGCGGGTTTCAACATCGTCATCCAGGCCGCCATAGGCCTTGGTCATCCAGGCGGGTATGGACGCGCCGGTCTTGCCGGCCATGCGGGCCACGGCATTGTAGTTGGTCGTGGGAATGATGCCGGGAACAACCGGGATGGTTATCCCAGCCTTCGCGGCATCGTCACGGAAGCGCGCCGTCAGGTCGTTGTCGAAGCAGAACTGGCCCAGCGCGCGGGTAGCGCCGGCATCCATCTTGGCTTTCAGCAGTTCAATGTCATGGCCGTGCGACGGCGAGTCCGGGTGCCGTTCCGGATAGAAGGAAACGCTGACTTCAAAATTGCCGATTTTCCTGATGCCCGCGATCAGTTCAGGGGTCGAAGCATAGCCGTCCGGATGCGCCAGGTAGGCGCCGCTCATGCCGGGCATGTCGCCGCGCAGCGCCACGATATGACGGATGCCGGCATCCCAATAGGCGCGCACAATGTCATCGATCTCGCCGCGCGCATGGGCCACACACGTCAGGTGCGCCGCGGGCTTGAGGCTAGTTTCTTCCACGATGCGCTTGACGGTATGATGAGTGCGCTCGCGCGTCGAGCCGCCCGCGCCATAGGTCACAGAGACAAAGAACGGGTTGAGCGGCTCCAACCGGCGGATCGCCAGCCACAGATTGGCCTCGGCTTCATCGGTCTTGGGCGGCGAGAATTCGAACGAGACCTTCAAGGGCCCCGGATTGGCAATCAGTTGTTCCAGGCTCATGCAGCTTCTTTTTTTGCTTTGGTTTTCTGGGTGGCGAGCCACAGTTTGACGGTGAGTTTTTCGTCTTTTCCCTTGCCCGACTCCAGGGGCGCGATGACTTCGCTCCCCATCCCGGCAAGCCCGGCGGCGGCGATCCAGGCGTCCACCTCGCGATCCGAGAAGCCCAGCCGGCGATGGGCATACTCATCGCGCAGGAATTCCAGCTTGTGCGACGCAAAATCGGCGATCAGCAGTTTGCCGCCCGGAGCCATGACGCGTGCGGCTTCCGCCACTGCGGCGCCAGGATCGTCCAGATAATGGAGCACCTGGTGAAACAGCACGACATCGAAACCGTTACCTGCCGCGCCATTCAGAAACGGCATGCGATAGGTATCGCCCAGCCGCACCTGGGCGTTGTGGATGTCTTGGCGCAGCAGCCGGTCGCGCGCGATAGCCAGCATGTCGGGGCTGATATCTATGCCCACGGCGCGTTTGGCGTGGGGTGCGATCAGCTCCAGCATCCGGCCTGTACCGGTGCCGGCATCGAGAAAATTTTCGATTGGCGCCGCGGTAAGATGGCGCGCGATGGCGCCTTCCACGTCTTTTTCCGGCGCATGAAGCGCGCGAATACGCTCCCATTCCGCCGCATTGGATTTGAAATAGGCCGCCGCCGTCGCGGCACGTGTCTCGCGCACATGGTTCAGCCTTGCGTGATCGGCTTCCTGCAGCACCGGATCGGCGAGCGCGGCAATGGCCGCACCCAGCTCGGCGCCAGTGCCACGGTCAGCAGCGCGGCAAAAAACCCAGCTGCCTTCCTTGAACCGTTCCACCAACCCCGCCTCCCCCAGGAGCTTGAGATGGCGCGAAACCCGCGGCTGGGACTGGCCCACGATCTCGATCAATTCGCTGACGGTGAGTTCGGCCTGGCGCAACAGCAGCAACAGGCGCAACCGTGTGGGGTCGCCGGCGGCACGTAGCATGGAAACCAGACGGTCCAAAGAACTTCATCTCACATATAAACATATCTTTATATGCTTTGAATTCCGCGCCCCGCAAGCCCCCTTGATCGGGGCTGGACTTTTGTCCCCAAAAAACGGCAAAAACCCGCCAAAGGTGTGGGTTTATGCACGGGCTGAAGCCGCTGATTATGGGACTGTGCGGGATGGGGCTTTGCGCCAGCCTGGCCGCCTGCACGACCATGCCGCCTTCGGCGGACGCGCTTGCGGCAAATGACCCTTATGAACAGATCAACCGAGAGACCCTGAAGTTCAACGGCCAGATCGACCGGTACTTCGTGGTGCCGACCGTCGCGGCCTATTTTATCCTGGTGCCGGAAACGGGCCGCAGGGGGGTCCATAACCTGCTCGGCAACCTGTCGCTGCCCACCATCTTCGTCAACGATATGCTGCAGGGGGAACCCCGGCGGGGGGCGCAGACCCTGGGCCGGCTGGCGGTCAATTTCACGCTGGGTTTGGGCGGTTTTTTGGACCCTGCGACCAGGATGGGCATTCCCGGCCATGGCGAGGATTTCGGCCAGACCTTGGCTGTCTGGGGCGCTGATGAGGGCCCCTTTGTGATATTGCCCTTCTTCGGCCCCAGCAATCCGCGCGATGCGGCTGGTTTGGTCACCGATGCGCTAATCGATCCCACCAACCAGATTCATTTCAAGCAGCATATCTGGTGGGCGGCGGGGCGGGAATATTTCACCCTGCTGGACCTGCGCGCCCAGACCTATCAGACAATTCAGGGCATCCAGCGAAGCTCGGTGGACTATTACGCCAGCCTACGCAGCCTCTACCGGCAGCTCCGTGCCGAACAAATTCGCAACGGACGCGCCATAAAACCTTCGGAATTGCCGGATTTCTGAGAAACCAGCGCCATTTGTTGGACGTATATAAAGCCATACCGCTGCCTTGAACTTGCCATAGCAAACCGCGACATTCGACAAAACGGGAAGACCTTGATGCGCCTAGACATGCCCCTGATACGCCGCGCCGCCCTGGCGCTGTCCATGCTGTTCGCTGTGCCGCTCGTCGCCGCCCAGCCGGCGCGCGCCGCCACTGTCGCGGAAGCCTTTGTGGGCGACAATATACACAAGGGACTGGAAATCCTTAACAACAAGAAGCTCAGCACGGTCCAGCGCCGCGACCAGTTCGAGACTTTTCTGCTGGGCCTGGTGGATGTGCGCCGCATCGGCCTGTTTACCCTGGGCCAGTATCGCCGCACCGCCCAGCCCGAAGACACCGAGGCCTTTATCGCCGCCTTCAAGAATTACGCGGTTGCCGCCTACCAGTCCTATTTTTCGAAATATAGCGGCCAGACCCTGAAGGTCACCGGCTCGACCGAACGCAGTCCCACCGATTTCATTGTCGCGACCCAGCTGATCGAGCCGGGCTCCAGCCAGCCGCCGCTTCAGGTGGACTTCCGCGTGCGCACCGACACCGGCCGGCCAGTACTGGTGGACGTATCGGTGTCGGGCATCTGGCTGTCGCTGGAGGAACGCGACCAGTTCGTCGCCTTCCTGGGCCAGAACAATGGCAGCATCCGCACCCTGATCGCGCATTTGAGCGATCTGGCAGTCAGCCTCAAGAGCAACTAGGGCGCAGCTGCCTCGCGCACATTGCCAGCGCCCCGAGGCCTGCGACTCGGCGATGATGACAATACGAAAGGGCACAGCTTCATCGCTGTGCCCATTTTGCTGTCCCAAGGCCCTTGCGGTATCCTTCCCTGCCCGGCTTCGCGCCGTGAGCACTATAAAAAGGGCGGGGAAACATGCCGAAGATTCGCTGGCTGATGATCTGGCTGTGTTTCCTGGCCAATGCCATCGGTTATATCGACCGCAGCAATATCGCCGTCGCCACCCCCGCCATCCGCGCCGAGCTGGGCATCTCACCCATCATGATGGGCCTGGTGCTCAGCGCTTTCTTCTGGACCTACGCCTTCGCGCAGCTTCCCGCCGGCTGGTTCATTGACAAGGTCGGGGTGCGAGTGGCCCTGACCATGGCGGTGGGCTGGTGGTCGATATTCACCGCCGCCACCGGCCTGGCGCGCAGCGTGACGCAGTTCATCGCCATGCGGCTGATGCTCGGCCTGGGCGAATCGGCGTCACAGCCCGCCTTCGCCAAGGTGGCGTTCAACTGGTTTCCCCGCACCGAACGGGGACTGGCATGCTCCATTTTCAACAGCGGTTCCACGGCCGGTACTGCCCTGTCCCTGCCGCTGGTGACCTGGCTGATCTTGATGGTGGGCTGGCGCGGTTCCTTCGTCGTCACGGGCAGCCTCGGCATTGCCTGGGCGGTAGCCTGGTGGTTCATCTACCGCGATCCGGAGCGTTGGCGCGCCGTCGCGCCCGAGCAGGTGGACCGGCTATTGGCGCAGCGCGCCCCGCCGCCGTCCGCAGAGGTCGAGGCGATTTCCTGGTTCGACCTGTTCCGCTACCGCTCGGTCTGGGGGCTGATGCTGGGGCTGTTCTGCCTAAATTTCGCGATCTATTTTTTCATCACCTGGTTTCCCAGCTATCTGCAGCAGGCGCGCGGCTTCTCGCTTGCCGCGCTGGGGAGTTGGGGTGCTATCCCCCCCTTGATGGGCATTCCCGGCAACTGGCTGGGGGGCTGGACGTCGGACCGCCTGATCCGCAGCGGTTGGAGCCCCACCGCCGCGCGCAAAACATGCCTGGTGGGAGGTATGTTGATGTCATCCTGCATCGGGCTCTCGGCCTTCGTGGAAAGCACCTGGTTGTGCCTGGCGCTATTTACGCTCGCCTTTGCCAGCCTCTCCTTCACCGGCGCCAACATGTGGACCGTGGTGAGTGAGATTGCACCCACGCCGCGCCATGTCGCCTCGATCGGCGGCATCCAGAACTGCGCGGGCAACATGGCAGGCGTTATCCTGACCACCTTTACGGGCGTGGTGCTGGAATTGACCAAGGGCTCCTTCCTGATCCCGTTGGCGGTGGCGGGCTGCGTATGTGTGGTCGGGGCAATGTCCTACTTGTTCCTGCTTGGGAAGGTCGAACCCCTACCGCCCCTGCCCCAGCGCTAGGTCAGACCCTGCATCCAGCCCAGGCCGGCCAAGGTGCCGGCGGCGGGCCTGTATTCGCAGCCGATATGACCCTTGTAGCCAAGGCGTTCGATGGTCTGCAGGATATGCCTGTCATCCAGTTCGCCGCTGCATGGCTCCTGGCGCAACGGCGCGGACGAGATCTGGATATGGCTGGTGATGGGCATGAGCGCTTCCAGCCCGCGTGTGACATCGCCATGAATGATCTGGCGATGATAGATATCGAACTGCAGCTTCAGGTTCGGCACGGCGATATCGCCGATCACGCCTGCAGCCAGATCAAAGCTGTTCATCAGATAACCCGGCACATCACGATTGTTGATCGGTTCGATAACAATTTCGACGTCGTCGCGCGCGGCGGCTTCACAGGCAAAGCGCAGAGAATCGCAATAGCTGGCCAGCGCACTGTCGCCCGACGCGATGCCCGCCATAACGTGCAGGCGCGGCGTACCCGTCGCTCGCGCATAGATCAGTGCCGTTGCCACTGAGGCGACGAATTCTTCGCGTCGTGATCTCACCGCCGCAATCCCGCGCTCGCCTGCCGTAAAATCGCCGGGCGGCAGGTTGAACAGGACCTGCCTCAAATTATGGCGGGATAGCCGCTTGGCAATCTCGTCCGGCGCATAATCATAGGGGAAAAGATATTCCACTGCGCCAAATCCCGCATCGGCCGCAGCAGAAAATCGGTCCAGGAAGGACCATTCCTGGAACATCCAGGAGAGGTTGGCAGCATATTCAAGCATCACGATCGGCAAGGCCCCTGCGTTTCTCGAAGGTTATAGAGAGACGACCTATACATACCAACAGCTGCGGCCTAGCTGGCGCCGGGATCTTGGCCCGATGACAGGACCAGACGCACCAAGTCGGACAGGCTCGAAGCGCTCAACTTTTCCATGATTTGAGTCCGATGGATTTCCACCGTCCTGGGCAAATTCCCAGCTCTCCGGCAGCCCAGGCGCAGCGGGTGGGCCCTTGCACAGCCTCGCCACAAGCGTAAAATGGTGGCTGAAGTAGCGGAGGACTTATGTCATGCGCATATTTTTTGCTCTCCTTGCCACTCTTCCCCTATTCGCCCTGGCAACGGCGCAGGCCGCTGATTATCCGGTCATGCCCCTTACGCCCAGCGGCGAAGGCGATCCTGATGCC
>JBBQHU010000062.1:0-16294 GCA_038324265.1 Micropepsales bacterium
ATGTCTCACCCACGAGCCACACCCGGACCCTGGTCTCTTCAAGATAGGTTGGCATAAAGTATTGAATATATTGGTACAGTTGGGTGGGCTTGAACCACCGACCTCCGGATCCACAATCCGGCGCTCTAACCAACTGAGCTACAACTGCACAGACGCGCGGGCACGGCGCGGAAGGCGCGTTCTATGGGTCACACCTCGCAAAAGCAAGGCTTTAGGCAGGGATGGGCGGCGGAAATTAACCTTTCGTTAACCGACTGGGCAGACTTTGAGGCCGATATCCGAGGGGCTTTTCATGCGCGCGTCCAAGTCACTGATTGCGGGCCTTTTCCTGCTCTGCAGTGCCCCCACCATGGCACAGCCCATTGACGCAGACCCCCGCTTCCAGCCGGCCCCGGAAGGCCCCCTGGACAGTGGCACGTCAATGCGCTCAGGCGCCTATGTCGGGCTTCGCGGCAGTTATGCCCTCAACGCCAATGCGGCCGAAACCTATGCCCCCACCAGCCCGCCGACCTCCATGCGCGCCTCCTATGCCAGTGGCGGCGGCGGTTCGATTTACATGGGCGCACGGCTGCCCCTGAACCTGCGGCTGGAACTGGAGGCGCTGTATCGCTGGCAGCCCTTGTCCACCCTCAGCCTGAATGGCATCGGGGTGCCTGCGTCGGGCAGCACTCGTATCGCTGCCCCGATGCTGAACCTGCTTTGGGATGTGCCGATGGACGACGCTTTCGGCATCCAGCCCTTCGTCGGCATGGGCGTGGGCGCGGCCTACACCGAGACCAGTGCAAATGGCGGCGGCAACACTTACATGCGCCAGAACCGTTGGGACTTGGCCTATTCCTTCATCGCGGGTCTTGCGATTCCGCTCAGCGACTCTTCGCGCATCACCGCCATGTATCGCTGGATGCAGGTACGCGACGCCGGCCACAAATGCGCCGTCACCGGAACTTTGCAGAGCATCTGCCTGGACAACAACGTCAACTCTTCGTCCGTGGATCTCGGCCTGGAAATGGACCTGTAAGTTTCGCTCGGCTAGTCTGATCGGCGATGCTCGGTCGATTTCGTTTTCTTTTCAGCCTTGCTGCCTTGCTGATCGCGGTCGTTGCCGCGCTGTACTGGTTTTCGCGCCCGCTTCCCATCCTGACCCTCACCACCTGGGCCGGCCCCTACGGTCGCGCCCAGGCCAGCGCCCTGATGCGCCCCTATGGCGCGAAACGTTCGGTGGATGTGCGCCTCGCATATTGGGACGGTGACCTCGCCGAGGTGGAACGTGCTGTGTCGATACGCGCGTACAAGGGTGATGTGATCGACTTCAAGCTCCCCGCGGCGCAGAATGCGTGCCGACGTGGGCTGCTGGAGAAGATAGATCCCGCGATCCTGCCCGACGGCGCGGACGGCACGCCCGCGCGCGGCGATTTCGTGCCCCGCGCCATCGGCTCCTGCTGGGTGGGCAGCGTGGTCTATGCGCAGGTGATGATCTTTTCGCCCAGGCTGAAGCGCCGAACGCCGGCAATCCTTGCGGACTTCTTCAACACCAGGAGATTTCCCGGCCGCCGGGCCTTGTCGCGCGCTTCGCCCAAATACAATCTGGAGATGGCGCTGCTGGCCGACGGCGTAGCACCTGCCGACATTTACCCGACCCTGGGCACGCCGGAAGGACTGGATCGCGCCTTTGCGAAATTGAAGGCACTGAGGCCGATCTGGGCCCATGACAGCATCGGCGCGCTGGGCTGGGTGAAGAATGGACAGGCGGTGATGGCGACGGCGATGAACGGCGATGTCTATGATTCCAGCCACAAGGACTTCGCGCCGGGCATCATCTGGGACCACCAGCTTTATGAGCTGGACGTGTTCGCCATTCCCTTCGGCAATCCCAACAAGAAGCGCGCCCTGGACTTCATCGCCTATGCCACGGGCTCGCGGCCATTGGCAGCGATGGCCAGGTGGGTGCCTTATGGTCCGGCGCGGCGCTCATCGCTGGCGCTGGTCAAGGCCAATCCCGAACAGGGCACGCCGATGCGGCCCATCCTGCCGACCGCACCGCAGAATTTCCGCAACGCATTCGCGGTGGATGCGGGCTGGTGGCTCAGCCACGAAGCCGCGATCGCACCGCGCTGGCAGAAATTCGTCACTCGCCGCTGACGTTCATCAGCGGACGCGCTTGACCTTGTAGTGCTGGTTCTCGTCATTCAGCACCAGATTGAAAGTGTGCATCGCCGCCTGGCTGATGGTCACCCGCATGGTACTGGCGGGCTGGCGCCACGATACCGAACGCTTGCTGGCATCAGCCTCGGTCTGGGCCCAGACCTGGCCGTCCGGCAGGGTGACGGTAAAGCCGTTGCGGCTGACGTCGTAGGAAGCGATGGGCGAATTGTTCACAATGTCGGAACCGCCCCACACGTCCAGCATGCCGCTGCGCTTGGGCAGCGGCGGCGGACCGGTGCGGACCGTGGCGCGGGCGATCGTGGCAGGCAGTGCCGCCGTCTTGGGCTGGGCCAACACCAGGGCAATCTGGGACTGGGGCGCTGGCGACAGACCCAGAGAGGCGCGCATGGGCTGGGCTGCGCCGTAATAGCAGTCCAGCCACTGGCGGTCCTCGGTCAGGTGGGCGCAGCGCGCCAAGCCGCTGACAACATCCTCGCGCGCATCGGCGAAGGCTACGGACGGAACCAGCGCCAACGTGCCGGCAATACCCACGAAAACCATCTTACGCATATCGTCCCCCTGCTGGTCCGGCTGCTCTCGCCAAACCACTGTTGGCCCATCGTAGAAGGTCTGCCGGGCTTGGGGCAAGACTGGACGGCCGGAAGCGTAAATGGCGCACCCAGTGGCTGGAATTGGGGTGGAAAATCAGGCATTCCGTCTGCTGGCGGACGGGTCATATCCCGAAACCGACTTTATCGAAGACCTGATCCGAGAAATTTAGACGCGGGGTGGGCGTTCCCCGCCCCGTTGTCCCCAACCTTTACATGGACCGCCAGCAGGCCAACCGTTAAGTCTGGCAAAGGAGTTTGGCGCAGACCCCTTCCGAGTCCGTACCACCCTTCATTGACGGTTCCTGCCAAGTGCGAGACTAAAGGCGCGAGCGTCCCACGGCTGGTTTCCCTAGGGTTGGTGTCCTGAACGTGGCGGATCGATTCCGTTTCGTTCGCGCGACCTTGCAAGCAACAGAAGGCTTAGGCTAGCCACGGTCAGCAGGGCAAGCGTAAACACACTCCCTTCCGGTCCCTCCCCGGCACCATTGAGATAGGTCGGCCCGACAGGCACTAATTTCACCACCATTGCGGGTAATTGACTATCCAAACCCGTAATCGGCACGTGAAAGCCGGTGCCGGCAAACCAGTTCCAGCCGGTGTGCCAGCCCATCACGCCCCAGAGCGAATTTGAACGGCGCGCCCAAGCGCAAGCAAAAATCGAGAAGACGAAGGCCATAGCCGTCATCAACAATGGTTGACGTGGTGAAAAGTGAAGAAAGGTGAACGCGGCGGATGTTAGTATGAAGGCGGCGCTTATGTTCCAGCGCCGCATGACAGTTGAGAACAACCAGCCGCGAAAAACGAATTCCTCCACGCTCGATTGCACGGCGAAGCAGACGAGCAACAGGGCGATCCAGCTGAGCGCAACGGGGCTAGCAAAGGCTGGGGCCAGATCACCTACACGGTATCCGCCAGAAAGCGCTATCGCAATCACGATTGCACCCATCATGGCAATGCCCACTGCCAGTCCGATCAGGAATTTTCGGAGCCGTTGCTCGCCACCAAATCCGACGCTTATGAGACTTCGTTTTTCGACCCAGCGCACCCAGCCAAATACCAAAAGCCCGAAGCTGATGAACGAAACCAGAAGGAGGCAAAAACCCAACGGCCCCAACGGTGCTCCCTTCGCGTCAACCAAGCCCAGATACTCAAATCCGAAATCAAATGGCAAGCTCCCGACTGCAACAAGGAAAATGCAGATAAAGGGGGCGGCGATACTCGGCGGTAGCCAGCCCTTGGGCGGCTCTTCGGAAAAGATGATTTGTGTCATGTCGCGCAGGCTAACCACTCGCCGAAGACTGCTATAGAATGATCGTGCGGAACAAGTCCGAACGAAGCCACTCCTTTGGCGTGAGACCAACTGCCTTGCGGAATGTGCGGCCAAAATGACTCTGATCCGCAAAGCCAGCGCCATGGGCAGCCTCAGCCAGCTTCGCGCCTTCGCGCAAAAGCCGCTTGGCAAGATCGACCCGTCGGTGCTGCAGATAACGATAAGGACTGGTGCCGAGCAACGCCCGGAAATCACGCGAAAGCTGCCAACGATCACAGCCAGAAACTTGTTCAAGTTGATCCAGTCGCGCCCCGAAAACGATAGCGGTTTCGAGAAATTCGCGTGCCCGCATCACGGCTGTTCGGTTGGCGATCCTCACAGTTGCCACCTTGCCAGCCACGTCGTTCATGGCTTGCGCCAGATCGTAGAGAGCGTCTTCATAAGCACCGGGATCCTCGACGCCCGCGCAGTCTATCACCATGCTCATGGCCGCCGCGATCAAGGCGGGATTCGTCGAGACGCCATTGGACACAAACGGCAGATCCGCGCCTCCAAGCACTGTCTGCACATGAATTGGCGGAACATAGGCTGCCCGATAGCTGAATCCCGCCTCATCGCTGCAATGTCCATCGTGTATTTCTTCGGGATGGAGGATTAGCACCTGCCCAGGCAGCGAATGTCGCATCGCCCCGCGATAATTGAACGCTTGCACCCCAGCCGTAGTCAAAGCGACGGTGTAAGTATCGTGCCGATGCGGCGAAAACGCTGCCCCGACCAGCCGGTTTGCGACTCGCTCGATCGGCTCGAACGAGTCGGTCGAATGCGATGGGTTCGGGGAAAGCGTTGCAGAAATCACCGGTAGTATATTGGGCGTGAAGTACATGAAAGCAAACCTTACAAATCCGAAAATGGCTGGGGCTATCACATATTGAGCACATTGCGGGTCGTGCTGAGTTGGGCAGTCTCAGAGGATTGGGTTAGCAAAAACATAGCGCTCGACGTGCCCCTGGAGGCTCCAAAGAAGCGATCCGTCGTTTGGACGCCAGAACAGGCCGCAACCTATATTTCCAAGGCAATCGAGCTTGGGTGGCATTCTATCGCTGCGATGGCCTACGTCTTCGATAGCATAGGGCAGTCCCCGGTCGATGTTAGGACGCTTTCGAAAAAGTCCTACAATGGTAGAGGAATTGCGGTACCCCGCGCCAAGACTGGGGTCGGGGGGGGCTTCAATTCCCCTATTCCCACCAGCCGTGAAGGCCTTGGACGAATACCTCGCTCGACAGCCCCCAAAGCTACCCGATGCCCCCCTGTTCACGAATGATCGGGATTGGGGGGCCGTGGAATGAGAGCACCCTCCAGAAGGCTCCCAGGGCCATTAGGAAGGCCGCTGGGCTGCCCTCCAACCTCTCCACTACAGGACTTTCGAACGACCGCTGCAACCGAGGCAGGCGCCGCCAGCGGGACGCGCGACGAGGTCCGTGGACTGCTCCAACACTCGACGGGAGAGGCAGCGGAAAATTACGTCCATCCGGACAATCGGTTCGTCGAATCTATCCAGAAAAAACGCCTTGCCCTAAGGAACAAAAGCAGGGCAAAAGTTGGAAAGGCCTCCAGCTAAATGTTGGAAAACCCCAATGACCCCGTAGCTCAGCAGGATAGAGCGGCGGTTTCCTAAACCGTAGGCCGGTGGTTCGAGTCCTCCCGGGGTCACCACACCGCAGATCAGCCCCGCGATGCCGCCCGCCATTCGCCGGCGACCCACAGCGAAAGGGCCGCCACTGCAAATCCCGCCAGGACATCGACAAGATGGTGACCGCCCTGGATCGGGGTCGCCACCAGCATCAGGAAGTTCACGGCCATGACCGGCCAGCGCAGCAGACGGATAGTCCACGCATAGTAGATGGTCAGTACGGCCAGCACCGCATGGTAGGACGGAAAGCCGATCAGCCCTTTCACGGCCTCCGGGGAAATTTCGCCGGGGCCGTGCGCCAGCAGGGAGATCAGGATTTGTGCATAGTTCTGATCCAGCGCCAACGGCATGTGCGAAGCCGCAGCGGGAATGGAATAAACCGCAATGGCACCGAACGACGGCGCGACCGACCAGACGGCGATGCACACAAGCGCGCCAACGGACATCGCCACGCAGTAACGATAGATGCGGGTGGAGCCGCCATTCAGCCCCAGCGCCACGATCAGCAGCGCGACCTGCGGCAGCATGGTGGCATAGACGCCCAGCAGCACCATGTTGAATAACGGATACGCCGCGACGGATGTCATGACCGTAGGCCAGTCAAAACCGAGCGCCCGGTCAATCGCAGCAAGCTGACCGTCAATCCGCGGTCCCGCGACCGTCAGGAGGCAATAATTGAGCACGCTGGCCGCAGCGGAGAAGAGGCACATGAACCCCGCGCCGAACAGCATGGCGGACAAATTGCGATCAGGCCTCACCCTCTCATAAAAGGTGCTGGCAACAAACAGGCTGAGTGAAAGCATTGCCAGATAGAGATAGGCGCCATAGGCGACATGGAAGTTTGCCATCGGAGCCCAGATGACGTCGATCACCACGATGGAAAGGGCAAGATGAATCAGGAGGCGGCGTAGTTCACTCTCGACGGTAGACGTGGAATGCAAGGCATCTTCCCGTGCGAGGCCGCCGGTCGGGGCCTGTAGAACCGATATCAATCTCATGGCCGGCAGGATGTGCCATAATCACTGCTACGGAGTTAACCGGCTGCAAACCAAATCGCCCCATTCCGTACCAAGCCCCTGTCCTCATACGCTTTTTCGGAAAAGCATCTGGGAAACTCGTCCAGGGGAGTGTCACGCGCCGAAATCCGTTCGAAAGTCTCTTGGAGTGTCGCCACATCGTCGCGGCGCCGAGCCCCGACGAATTGCGAAGCTAGATGGCTGCGCCCCAGACGCGGGGACACATCGCCTTTTGCGGCTGCACAATGGTCAGGGCCAAGGCCCCGGGGTAGAATTCTGTGCCCCATCAACGGATTCCCCATGCCCATCTATCGCGCGCCGGTCGAAGATTTCCGCTTCCTGTTCAATGAAGTGCTGGAACTGGAAAAGCATCGCGACCTGCCCGGCTTTGCCGACCTGTCGCCCGACCTGGTGGACGACATTCTGAGCAATGCCGGCAAGTTCTGCGAGGAAGTGCTGCAGCCCCTGAACCAGTCCGGCGACGCGGAAGGCTGCCACTTCGAGAATGGCGCGGTGCGCACGCCCCAGGGTTTCAAGGAGGCATACAAGGCTTACAGCGAAGCGGGCTGGGGTGGGCTGGGCGCGCCGGAAGCCTCGGGGGGGGCGGGGCTACCGCCCATCATCACCATGACAGTGAGCGAATTCGGCATGAGCGCCAACCAGTCGTTGGCCATGTACCCCATGCTGACGGCCGGTGCCTATGGCGCGATTCTGGCAACCGGCGCGACCTGGATGAAGGAACACCTGGTTCCCAAGATGGTGTCGGGCGAATGGGCCGGTACCATGTGCCTGACGGAGTCGGGGTGCGGCACCGATCTGCGCTTGATGAAAACCCGCGCGGTGGAGCAGCCGGACGGCACCTACAAGATGAACGGCACCAAGATTTTCATCTCGGGCGGCGACCAGGATCTCACCGACAACATCATTCATCTGGTGATTGCCAAGATCCCGGACGAAAACGGCCAGATCCACGATGATCTCTCCACCGTGAACTTCTTCATGGTGCCGAAATTCCTGGTGGGCGAAGACGGTGTCATGGGCGCCAAGAACGGCGTCAATACCGGCGGCATCGAGCACAAGATGGGCATCAAGGGACAGGCGACCTGCGTGCTGAACTTCGATGACGCAAAAGCCTGGCGGCTGGGACCCAAACCCGAACCGCTGAAGCCGGGCGAGAAGCGCTCGTCCTCGGCTGGGATGGCCGGCATGTTCGGGATGATGAATGCGGCGCGGTTGGGCGTGGGCATCCAGGGCATCGGTCTGGGCGAAGTCGCCTATCAGAACGGCTATGCCTATGCCCATGAACGCCGGGTGGGGCGTGCGCTGACTGGCGCAAAGGAGCCGGACAAGTCTGCCGATCTGGAGATCGTGCACCCCGATGTGAAGAAGATGCTGTTGCAGGCACGCAGTTTCGTGGAAGGCGCGCGCGCGCTGGCGGCCTGGACCACGTTGCAGATGTCGATTGCCCATTCGGCGCGGGCGGAGGCGGAAGCCGCGGGCCTGCTGGCCGACCTGATGACGCCGGTGATCAAGGCCTTTGGCACCGACATGGGCTTTGAAGCCGCAAACCTTGGCATGCAGTGCTATGGCGGCCATGGCTATATTCGCGACAATGGCGTGGAGCAGTTTGTGCGCGATGCCCGTATCAACCAGACCTATGAGGGCGCCAACGGGGTGCAGGCGATGGACCTGGTAGGCCGCAAGCTGGGGCGCAAGGGCGGGGCTGCACCGATGGCGCTGTTCGCGCTTTTGACCGGCTGGATCGCGGAGAATGAAAAGAACGAGGCCATGAAGACGTTCGTGACCGGCGTGAAGCGCGGCACCGAGGCACTGCAGGGCGCGACCCTGTGGCTGGCGGCCAACGGCATGAAGAACCCCAACGACGCGGGCGCGGGTGCGACCGATTACCTGCGACTGATGGGAATTACGGTGACGGCGCTGATGTGGGGCATGATGGCCAAGGTCAGCATCGGCAAGGACGATCCGCTGCACAAGGACAAGCTGATGTGTGCCCGCTACTGGATGGAACGGATGGTGCCGGAATGCCCGATGCTGCTGGAACGCGTACAGGCCGGCAGTGCGGTGATCATGGAGCTGGAATAATGCCAGCCCCCTGCTATTTCGAGATCCAAGCCGATGACTGCGGCCGGGCGCAGAAATTCTATGGCGAAGTGTTCGGCTGGCGCTTCACACCTTTTCCATCAGATGTGGAATATTTCCGCATCGACACCAACGAGCCCGGCGCCATGCAGGGTGGGCTACTGAAGCGGCCCCATGCGTGGCAGCCTAACCCGGCGGTGAACGGGTTTGTCGTCAGCCTGATGGTTACATCGCTGGATGCGATGATCGAGAAGTCGGTGGCTGCGGGTGCGATGGTCATGATGGCGAAATTCGCCGTCAAGGGCATAGGATGGACGGCCTATCTGATCGACACTGAAAAGAACATCTTCGGCCTGTTTCAAGAGGATGCAACGGCGCAATAAAAAAGCCCGGCGCGCGAACGCTCCGGGCTTTTGAATTTTTCAGATGACAGCGATTACGGCGAAGTGCTGGTCGAAGAGCTCGAGCCCTGGGTGGTCGAGGCGATGGCGGCAATGGCGCCGGCCGCGGCCAGGATGCCCACCCACAGCAGCACGCCGCCAGCTTCGATCTGTGCATTCTTGACGCCGGCCGGCTTGCCGGCAGACAGCGCGCCGGCATTGGACGTTTCCGCCGCAAGTACCGGTGTCACAACTAGGGTTGCAGCCAGGGCCGCAGCAAATATCGAGCGCATATTGGGTCTCCATGAATAGCCACATCATTCTGTAGGACGAGTCTTAACAAACTCCTAGAAAACCCCCTGTCCGCGTGGTTCCAACTCGCCCAAACCGAGGCTTTCCGCCGCACGGGAACTGTCATCGAACACTGTTAGCGTGCCTGTGACAAAGAGGTGACGGATGCGCGCGGCGATTCTGGCTTTCCTGGTCCTGATGCCAACTCCCCTTTTGGCGGATGCGGCCCATCCGGTGCTGATGATTTCAATCGATGGCTTGCGCTCGCGCGATGTGACCGAGAGCAACGCGCGCGGGCTGAAACTGCCCACCTTTCGAAAGCTGATGGCCGATGGTGCCTGGGCCGATGGCGTGAAGGACATGCTGCCGAGCGTGACCTATCCCAATCACACCACGCTGGTGACCGGCGTCGCCCCGGCCCTGCACGGCATTGCCAGCAATTACACCTTCGATCCATTCTACAAGAACACGGAAGGTTGGTACTGGTATGCCAGCGATGTGAAAGTACCGACCCTGTTCGACGCCGTGCACGATGCGCAAAAGGTGAGCCTGGCCTCCGGATGGCCCGTCACCGCGGGCAACCGCAGCATCACCGACAATATTCCCGAATACTGGCGCGCCTACACTTCCGACGACGGCAAGCTTCTGCGCGCCTTATCTACGCCGGGCCTGCCGGAGCGGATCGAGAAACTGTCAGGCGTGAAGTTTGAAACCATCTCCGGGGTGACGTCATCATCGGATGCGGCGCGAGCCAAATTCACCGCGGCAACCATTGCCGCCGACCATCCGCTGTTCAGCGCCGTGCACCTGTCCAGCCTGGACGAGACCGAACATGATTTTGGGCCCGGCACCCCAGAAGCCAAGGTCAACCTGGAGGCGCTGGATGGCATCGTGGGCGAGCTGATCGCCGCAGCGCGCAAGGCCGAGCCGGACTTGGTTGTGGCACTGGTTTCCGATCACGGCTTTGCGCCGATATCAAAGGACGTGAACCTGGTCAGCGCCTTTGCCGATGCAGGCCTGATAACTGTGAAAAATGGCAAGGTTACCGACTGGCAGGCCATGCCCTGGTATGCGGCGGGGTCGGACCTGGTCGTGCTGGCGCACCCTGAAGACACTGCTGCGAAGGAAAAGGTTCGCGCGCTGTTGGCCAAGCTGCAGTCCGATCCGGCCAACGGCATTCGCAGCTTCATAGATCGCACCGAAATTGCCGAACGCGGCGGCGCCAAGGACGCCGACTTCATGGTGGACTTCGCGCCCGGGTTCAAAGCCGGCAAGGCGATCACTGGCCCGTTGATTTCCCCCGCCAAGGACAAGGGCACCCACGGCTACTTCCCCGGATGGGCCGAGATGCGCTCGACCTTTGTGATTGCTGGCGCGGGTGTGACGCACAAGCCCCTGGGCGAAATCGACATGCGCGACATCGCGCCGACGCTCGCCAAGATCATGGATGTGAAACTGCCGACAGCGACCGGCAAACCACTGTTCTAGAGGCGTCGCGCCACGGCCGCAGCCGCTATCGGGTTCACGGCATCCGCGTTCAGGCCCGATTGGGTCATGATCACGCGATAGATTGCGCCGTCGGTCAGCGGCATATAGGCGGCCGATCCGAAGCGCCGCTGCCCGGCCTGGGCCTTGCCCATCAGCCATGCAGCCAATCTACCGGGTACAAACCGGTTTGCGCCTGACGCGGGGCCGGACAGATCGCAGGCGGTGATGCGGCGGCCATTGCCGCGCGCCGCGGAGAAATATTTGTTGGCCAACTGGTCCAGCGTGTAAGTGGAATCCAGCCCCAGAATGTTCATCCAGGGCTGCCACCTTTGCACTGCGGCGCTCATGATCCATTCATCCCCCTGGATGTTACAGGTGGTGACGATGCGGGTCTCGTCCAACCGCCGCACGGTGACGCGGTAGGTCTGCAAAGCCGGATGGATCGCTGCCACCGTCACTTCCGCCACGGGGCGCTCGTGTGTCAGTCGGGCATAGCTTTGGGTATTCAGCACGATCAGTCCGAGGCACAGCGCAGACAGCGCCAGAACCAGACCCGTGCCGACATGGAGCCCACCATGCCCAAACCGGCCACGCGCGACGTGAAAGATGGCGCGCAACAGTAAGACAATAGCCAGCACCGCCACCGCCAACGGCGCGACGACCCAGTACCATGCGAGAGGAGAGACGAAGGACATAATGGTCCGTTGAAAAGCACTATCTGAACGATAACGCCTGACGGCACCTTATGATCCCGCGACCAGCCGGTCCAGCCTGGACAACAGCGCGACACTTTCGCCTGACAGATGCAGGACCTTGATGCGGCTGGTGTCGCCGGAGCGTATCTCGATATCTGCCTTGCGCAGGCCCAGAACATCGGACAGGAAGTGGATCAGCGCAACATTGGCCGCGCCCTCGACCGGTGGCGCCACGAGGCGCAATTTCAGAAATGGGCGATCGTCGGCGTCCACGGCAATACCGTCCACGCCATTGCGCGATGCCCGCGGCGTCAGGCGCACCACAAGGCGTACCCCACCGGCAACAGCAGTATAGGGCTTCATCCTGCGGCCAACTTTGCAAGCTGGGTCAGCAATGCCTTGGCACCCTTCAGGCGATCATCCGGAGTCGGCCAGTCGCGGGTGACGACGATCTTCTGGTCGGGGCGTACTCGCATGGTGCCGCTGTGCTTGGAGATGAGCTGGACCAGCGCCATGGGATCGGCGAAGGCGTTGCCCCGGAAGGCAATGGTTCCGCCCTTGGGACCGGCGTCAATCTTCTCGACGCCGGCCTGCTTGGCGAGTTGCTTGATGGTGACGATCTCGAACAGGTGGCGCACTTCGTCGGGCAGCGGGCCGAAACGGTCTATCAGCTCGGCGGCGAAGCGGTCGATGTCGGGGCGCGTCTCGATGGTCGCCAGGCGGCGATAGAGCGACATGCGGACATTGAGGTCCGCAACATAGCCTTCGGGGATCATCACCGAGGCGCCCAGATTGATGGTGGGCGACCACTGGTCGGTAACTTCGGCGTCGCCGCCTTCCTTCATGCTGGAGACCGCTTCCTCCAGCATCTCCTGGTAAAGCTCGATCCCCACTTCGCGGACATGGCCCGACTGTTCCTCGCCCAGCAGATTGCCGGCGCCGCGAATATCCATGTCATGGCTGGCGATAGAAAAGCCCGCGCCGAGCTGGTCCAGCGACTGCAGCACTTCCAGACGCCGCGTGGCGGTGTCGGTCAGCTTCTTGTCCTGCGGCGTGGTCAGATAGGCATAGGCGCGCGCCTTGGAGCGCCCGATGCGGCCGCGCAACTGGTAAAGCTGCGACAGCCCGAACTTGTCGGCCTTGCTGACGATCATGGTGTTGGCGGTGGGGATGTCCAGGCCGGATTCCACAATATTGGTGGAGACCAGCACGTCGACCTTGCGCTCATAGAAGGCGGTCATCACCTCCTCCAGCAGCTTGGGCGTCATCTGGCCGTGCCCCATGGCGGGTTTCACCTCCGGCACCACTTCCTTCAGAAAGGTCATGATGTCGCCGAGATCGGAAATGCGCGGTGCCACGAAGAAACTCTGGCCGCCGCGATAATGCTCGCGCAGCAGCGCCTCGCGCACCACCAGCGGATCGAACGGCGTGACAAAGGTGCGCACCGCCAGCCGGTCAATCGGCGGGGTGGTGATCAGCGACAGATCGCGCACGCCGGACAGGGCCAGTTGCAGGGTGCGCGGAATAGGCGTTGCCGTCAGCGTCAGGACATGGACATCGGCTTTCAGGTTCTTCAGCCGTTCCTTGTGCACCACGCCGAAATGCTGCTCCTCGTCCACGATCACCAGGCCCAGGCGCTTGAAGCTGATGCTTTCGGCCAACAGCGCATGGGTGCCGACCACGATGTCCACCGTGCCATCGGCCAGGGCTTCCTTGGTCTCTTTGGCCTCCTTCACGTCCACAAAGCGCGACAATTGCCGCACCTTCAGCGGGAAGCCGGCAAAGCGTTCGGCAAATCCGCGAAAATGTTGGCGCGCCAGCAAGGTGGTCGGCACCACCACCGCCACCTGCTCGCCCGCCATGGCGGCGACAAAGGCCGCGCGCATCGCGACTTCGGTCTTGCCGAAGCCGACATCGCCGCACACCAGCCGGTCCATCGGGCGGCCAGCGGCCAGGTCGCCGATAACCTCGCCAATGGCGCGGTCCTGGTCTTCCGTCTCCTGATAGGGGAATCGGGCGGCGAATTCGTCGTACAGGCCGGCCGGCGGCTCAACTGGCGGCAGGGATTTCAGCGCACGGGCGGCGGCGATCTTGATCAGCTCGGCGGCAATGGCGCGCACCCGCTCCTTCATTTCGGCCTTGCGCTTCTGCCAGCCCGCGCCGCCCAGGCGGTCGAGCTGCGCGCCTTCATCCGAGCCGTAGCGGGTCAGCAACTCGATATTTTCCACCGGCAGGAACAGCTTGCCGCCGTCATATTGCAGTTCCAGGCAGTCATGCGGCGCGCCCAGCGCATCAATCGCCTTCAGCCCCAGGTAGCGGCCCACGCCATGCTCAATATGCGTGACCAGGTCGCCCGGCGTCAGCGACGAGGCTTCGGCGATGAAGTTCTGCGCCCGGCGCGCACGGGTTGCGGCGCGCACCATGCGGTCGCCCAGCACATCCTGTTCCGACAGGATGACAAAATCCGGCGCTTCAAAACCACGCTCAAGCCCCAGGCAGGTGATGGCAAAAGCGGCGGCATCCAGCTTGCGCGCCTCCGCCCAGTTCTCAACCTTGCGGATCGGCGTAACGCCATGGTCCGACATGACGCCGCCCATGCGTTCCACCGAACCGGCGGTCCAGCTGGCAATCAGCGCGCGCTTTCCAGCCACCTGCAGCGCCTTGATGTGATCGGCCGCAGCCTGGAAGACATTGAGATTGCCGCCCTGGCGTTCTGGCGCAAAATCCCGGCCCTGCCGGCCGCCGGCATCAATGCTGGAGGTGGATTCCGGCGCCTGGAACGGCGTGAAATCGCGCACGATGTTCCTGGCCAGAACCGCCTTCCAGTCGGCATCGTTCAGATAGAGTGTTTCGGGTTTCAGCGGCTTGTAGGGCGGCCCCTTGATGGCGTTCTTGTCGTCCTTCTGGCGGCGGAACTGTTCGCGGGTATCATAATAATCGCGCACCAGTTCCAGCCGCGCGGTTTTGGACTCTTCGGCCTGGTGGCCCAGCAACACCAGGCAGCGCGGCAGGTAATCGAACAGGGTATCGAGGTGATCGTAAAACAGCGGCAGCCAATGCTCGGCGCCGACGGTCTTGCGGCCAGCGCTGATGCTTTCATACAGCGGATCGTCGCCTGCCGCGCCGAAGGCCGCGACATAGCCACTGCGGAAACGGCTGATGGAATCGGCATTCAGCGGCGCTTCGCTGGCAGGCAGCAACGACACCTCGGGCACCGGGGTCTTGTCGGAGAGCTGGGTTTCGGCGTCGAAGCGGCGAATGGCATCGAGGGTCGAGCCGAAAAAGTCCAGCCGCAGCGGCTGCTCCTCGCCCGGGGGCCACAGATCCACGATGCCGCCGCGCAGGGCGAAGTCGCCCGGCTCGCGCACGGTGCCGGCACGGACATAGCCGTTGCCGGACAGGAAGCTGACCAGCGCATCACGGTCCACCTCGGCGCCATTCTTTGCCGCGAAGCTGGCCCCGACAATGAAGTCCTTCGGGGGGACCCGCTGCAGCACCGCATTGATGGTGGTGACGATCACCGCCGGCTTGTCGGCATCGCGCGCAAGAACCGCAAGCGTCGCCAGGCGACGGCTTTCGATATCCGGCTTGGGCGAGACCCGGTCGTACGGCAGGCAATCCCAGGCCGGGAAGGACAGGATTGTCAGACCGGGCGCGAAGAATCGCATCGCGCGCTCAGCCGCATCGGCCTGCACATCGTCCAGCGCCACAAACAGCACCGGGCCTTTGCGCCGTTGTGCCGCTTCTGCCGCGACATAGGCGTCATAGCCCTGCGGCGCGCCCGATACCGTCAGGCGGCCTTGCTGCTTGGCGATGTAATCCAGACGGTCCAAATCAGAATTTCCAGCGCGGGTTTTTCTGTTCGCAGACAGCTTTCAGGCCGGCGAACACGGGGTTGTCATATTCGGCCGGCACGGGTTCTGCGCCCCGAAGCCAGGCATAGGCATCCTGGTCGGGGGCGGCCAGCAACGCCTCGAACTGATCCAAGCCAGCCTCATCCAGCACCGCCAGGCGGCTTTCGGCATAGGCGCCGAAGATCAGGTCAACCTCCTTGAACCCGCGCCTCTGGGCGCGAAACAAAAGACGTTTCCGGCGGTTCTCCGAAGAGCCACCCTGTTCAAGGTCTGTCATGCGGGGGATATAGCCACACAGCGCTTTGAGAACAACCGGCGGACGCTATTATCTGCCCCGCCATGCGGCCCGCGATTCTGTTTCCCCTGTTTGCCGATATCCGCACCCTGTCCGGGGTGGGGCCAAAGCTGGAAAAACTGATAGCCAAAGTGGCCGGACCCAAGCTGGCAGATCTTGTGTTCGATCTGCCGGTGGGTGTGGTGGACCGCAGCTACCAGCCGAAACTTGCCGCCGCCGAAGCCGGGCGCATCGCCACGGTGGAGGTGACCGTGCTGGATCACATGCCGCCCCGCGTCCAAAGCCAGCCCTATCGGGTGCGGGTGTCGGACGACACGGCCGTAATGGACCTGGTCTATTTCCGTGCCCGGGAAGACTGGCTGATGACCATCCTGCCACCCGGCGCCAGGCGCGTGCTGTCGGGACGCGTGGAAAAATTCAAGGATCGGTTGCAGATGGCGCATCCCGATCACGTGGTGGCGC
>JBBQHU010000063.1:0-15550 GCA_038324265.1 Micropepsales bacterium
ATGCCGAGGGCCGCGAATTGTTCGCCAAGGACCTGTTCGGCGGCGCCGACCTGACCCACCGCATCAGCGTGCGGGTGGTGACCGAATATGCCTGGCATTCGCTGTTCGTGCACCAGCTGTTGATCCGCCCCACCGCCGAAGACCTGAAAAGCTTCGATCCGGAATTCGCCATCATCGACCTGCCCAGTTTTGTGGCTGATCCGGCGCGCCATGGCTGCGCCAGCCAGACCGTGATCGCGGTCAATTTCTCCAAGAAGCTGATCCTGATCGGCGGCACCTCCTATGCCGGCGAGATGAAGAAGTCGGTATTCACCATTCTGAATTACCTGCTGCCGTCCAAGCGGGTGATGAGCATGCACTGCTCCGCCAATGTCGGGGCCGACGGCAAGTCGGCGATCTTCTTCGGCCTGTCCGGCACCGGCAAGACCACGCTCTCGGCGGATGCGACGCGCACCCTGATCGGCGACGACGAACATGGCTGGAGCGAAAACGGCATCTTCAACATCGAAGGCGGCTGCTACGCCAAGGTGATCAAGCTGAGCCGGGAAGCGGAGCCGGAAATCTTCTCCACCACCGAACGCTTCGGCACCGTGCTGGAAAATGTGGTGATGGACGAAGCCACCCGCGCGCTGGATCTCAACGATGCGCGCTATGCCGAAAACACCCGCGCCGCCTATCCCATCGACTATATCCCCAATGCTTCGGCGACGGGGCGCGCCGGTCATCCCAAGAATGTGATCATGCTGACGGCGGATGCCTTCGGCGTGCTGCCGCCGATCGCGCGGCTGACCTCCAGCCAGGCCATGTATCACTTCCTTTCCGGCTTCACCGCCAAGGTGGCCGGCACGGAAAAGGGCCTGGGCAAGGAGCCCCAGCCCACTTTCTCCACCTGTTTCGGCGCCCCCTTCATGCCGCGGCACCCTTCCGAATATGGCAATCTGCTGCGCGCCCTGATCGCCGAGCATCAGGCCGATTGCTGGCTGGTCAATACCGGCTGGACCGGCGGCGCCTTCGGCACCGGCAGCCGCATGCCGATCAAGGCCACCCGCGCCCTCCTGAACGCGGCCCTGGACGGCAGCCTGGCCAATGTGGAGATGCGCGTCGACCCGCACTTCAAGTTCCGGGTGCCGGTGTCGGTGCCGGGTGTGGACGCCAAGATCCTCAACCCGCGCGATACCTGGGCCGACAAGGCGGCCTATGACACCCAGGCCCGCAAGCTGGTGAGCATGTTCCGCGAGAACTTCAAGAAGTTCGAAGCCCATGTCGGCCAGGACGTCCTGGCCGCGGCCCCCGAACTGGCAGAAGCCGCCGAATAATCAAAGACTTACCGCGCAACATGGGGTGCAGCATACTTTTTTAGGGTCGCTCCGGCTTTCGCCGACGCTCCTATGCTGCACCCTTTTTTCTGCAGCATAACCTGCAGCATAACCTGCAGCATAACCTGCAGCATAAGCCGCCCACTTGACTCATAAATAGCCATATAGCTATATAGCGATATGGCTATTGAAAACCTCGACATTGTCTTCCACGCCCTGGCTGACCCCACGCGCCGCGCCATCCTGGCCCGGCTGTCCGTTGGCGAAGCCAGTGTCGCCGAACTGAAAGCCCCGTTCGGCTTCAGCCAGCCCACCATCTCCCGGCACCTGAAGGTGCTCGAACAGGCCGGCCTGATCGAAGGCGGCCGCGACGCCCAGCGCCGCCCGCGCCGCCTCGTCGCGGCCACCCTGAAAGATGCCGCCGACTGGATCGAGCCCTTCCGCCGCCAGTGGGAGCAGCGCTTCGCCAATCTCGATACCCATCTTGCGAACATGAAGAAGGAAAGCTGACCATGCCCGCCGACAACTCAGCGACGCCCACCGGCCTCGTGATCGACGAAGCCACCCACACCCTTCGCTTCACGCGCACATTCGATGCACCCGCCGCGATGGTGTTCGAAGCCTGGACCCAGCCCGAGCAAATTCGCTGCTGGTGGGACCCCGACGGCGTGCCGCTGGTGGTTTGCGATATCGATCTGCGTCCGGGCGGCGGTTTCGCCTTCGCCACCAGCAACCACATCGACCGCCCGTTCAGCGGCATCTATCGCGAAATCGATCCGCCCAATCGCCTGGTGTTCGAGGCCCTGCACACCACCGGCCGCGTGCTGCTGCAAAGCGTGGACGGCAAGACAAGACTGATAGTCGAAATCCAGTGCGGCTCTGCAGAGCAACTGGCGCAGTTCATCCAGATGGGCGTGGCCAGTGGCACGTCGCGGACCTTGGACAATCTGGTGGCCTATATCCAGCGCCAGAACGTCACCGCATAAAGCGGCGCATCAAACCCTGCGATAAACCCACACCCGCGCGGGCGGGATGTTGGCCCATACCAATGCTGCGCGGGTGACGCTGAAGCCGGGCGGCGCGGCCACCGGGGCATGGGTGCCATAGGAAAACTGGATGAAAGGCGCGCCCGGCGCCAGCCGTGCCAGCACCCCGTCCATCAGCCGCTGGCGCATCGCCACGGGAAAATTCAGCAGCGGCAAGCCCGATATGATGGCCGAAAAGGGCAAATGCGCCCGACCGCGCAGGGTGTGATCCAGGTCAAAGGCGTCGCCCTGGATGACCTCCACGCCGGGAAAGCGCGCGATGTTGTGCCGGGCAAAATTCTCGTCGAACTCCACCAGGGTCAGTTGGCTGGGTGTGACGCCCCGCTCCAGGATAGCGGCGGTGACCACGCCGGTACCGGGCCCCAGCTCCAGCACGGGGCCGCCCTTCAGGGGGTCAATCTGGTGGGCGATGGCACGGGCCAGCACCGGGCCGGAGGGAAACACGGCCCCGACATTCTTGGGCCGCGCCACCAGCGCGCGCAGAAACCGCAGATTGTCGGCAAGGGAGCTGGAAGGCATGGCAAGTTCCTAGCAAAATCCGTCCGCCATTGCAGCCTTGCATTTGTAACAGTTGACGATTGCCGCCCGCGGCCCGACCGTGCCGGCGACAGAAGAGGGGAGCGGACATGGCAACGCAAAGCGATCAGGTGGCACAGCTTCGGGCCCTGCATGCGGGCATGCTGGTCCTGCCCAATGCCTGGGATGCCGCCAGCGCCCGCATGGGCCAGGAACTGGGCGCCAAGGCCATTGCCACCTCCAGCGCCGCGGTCGCCTGGGCCAATGGCTATGCCGATGGCGAAGGCATGCCGCGCGAAGTGGTGCTGGCCGCGACCCGCGCCGTGCTGCGGGTGGTGGATGTCCCTGTCACCCTCGACAGCGAGGCGGGCTATTCCGACGACCCCGTTGCCGTCGCTGCCCATGTGCTGGAACTGATCGACATGGGCGTGGCTGGCATCAACCTGGAAGACGGGCGCGGTTCCCCCGACCTGCTGGCCGCCAAGATCGCCGCCATCAAGACCGCGGCCCGGGCCAAGGGCGCCGACATCTTCATCAATGCCCGCTGCGACATCTATCTGTTCGACCTGGTACCCGATGCGCAGAAGCTGGCGGCATTGACCGCGCGCGGGCTGCAATATGCGCAGGCCGGCGCCGACGGATTTTTCGCGCCGCTGATCTCGGACTTGGGCGAGATCGCGCACGTAGCAAATATTGTCGCGCTGCCGTTGAACGTTCTGATGATGAAGGGTCTCGCGCCCGTCGCCGACCTGAAGAAAGCCGGCGCGCGCCGCCTCACCGCCGGCGCCCTCACCGGCCGCGCCGCCTACGGCCAGGGCGCACGGGCCATGAAGATGGCGCTGGACGAAGGCCGCTATGACGCCATGTTCGAAACCAGCAGCGACTGCCCCGACTTCAACCGCTTCTTCGGCTAGAGGCTAGCACTCGCCGCCGTTCCAGAAATCCTTCAGCCGGGCCAGAAAGCCCTCGGCTTCGGGATGGGTGCCGGTCTGGCTCTCGGCTTCGAACTCGCGCAGCAATTCCTTCTGCCGCTTGCTCAGCTTGACCGGGGTTTCCACCGCCAGCTCGACATACAGGTCGCCGCGCTGGGCGCTGCGCAGCACCGGCATGCCCTTGGCGCGCAGGCGGAATTGCCGCCCCGGCTGGGTGCCTTCGGGAATTTTCACGGCGGCGCGGCCGCCATCCAGGGTCGGCACCTCGATGCTGCCGCCCATCGCGGCGGTGACGAATGACACCGGCGCGCGGCAATGCAAATCGTGGCCGTCGCGCTGGAAGATCGGATGCTCGGCCACCGACAGGAAGATATAGAGGTCGCCCGCTGGCCCGCCATTGGCGCCGGCCGCACCTTCCCCCGACAGGCGAATGCGCGTGCCTTCCTCGACCCCCGGCGGCACGTCCACCGTCAGGGTGCGCTCCTTCTGCAAAAGCCCCGCGCCCTTGCAGGCCTTGCAGGGGTGGCGAATGATCTTGCCGGCGCCGCGACAGGCGCTGCAGGTGCGCTCGATGGTGAAGAAGCCCTGGGTCGCCCGGACCTTGCCGTGTCCGGCGCAGGTGGGGCAGGTCTCGGCGCTGTGGCCCGCTTCCGCACCGCTGCCTTCGCAGACGTCGCAGGCCAGCATGGTGGGGACATTGATCAGGGCAGAGCGGCCGGCAAAGGCCTCTTCCAGCGTGATGTCCAGATTGTAGCGCAGGTCCTGGCCGCGATTGGAACGCTTGCGCCCACCGCCCATCATCTGGCTGAAGATATCCTCGAACACATCGCCAAAGCCGCCGGCCATGTCGCCGAACGGATTTCCGCCGCGCGCGCCTGCCGCCGCACCAATGCCACCCTCAAACGCGGCATGGCCAAAGCGGTCATAGGCAGCGCGCTTCTGGTCGTCCTTCAGGACGTCATAGGCCTCGCTGATTTCCTTGAACTTGACCTCGGCAGTGTGGTCGCCCGGGTTTTTGTCGGGATGGAATTTCATCGCCATCTTGCGATAGGCGGATTTCAGCACATCGCCATTGGCGCCGCGCTCAACTTCCAGCGTTTCGTAATAACAGCGCTTGGTGCTCATGCCCGAAACTTACTCGCCCCCGAGTATAAAATAGAAAAGCCCCCGCGCTTTCGCGCGAGGGCTTGTATGGCTTAGGCCTTCTTGTCGTCGACTTCTTCAAAGTCGGCGTCGACGACATTCTCATCCTTGGGCGCGGCGCCATCGCTCGCCGCATCGGCAGCGGCGCCTTCGGACTGCTGCGCCTTGTACATCGCCTCGCCCAGCTTCATCGAAGCCTGGGCCAGGGTGTTGGTCTTTTCCTTGATGACTTCGCCATCATCGCTGCCCATCGCGTCCTTCAGCGATGCCAGTGCAGCTTCGATCGCGGTCTTGTCGGCGGCGTCCACCTTGTCGCCATGCTCGCTCATCGCCTTTTCCGTCGAATGGATCAGGGCGTCGGCCTGGTTCTTGGCTTCCACCGATTCCTTGCGCTTCTTGTCATCGGCCGCATGCTCTTCGGCGTCCTTGACCATCTTCTGGATGTCGGCGTCCGAAAGACCACCAGATGCCTGGATGCGGATCTGCTGCTCCTTGTTGGTCGCCTTGTCCTTGGCCGTCACCGACACGATGCCGTTGGCGTCGATGTCGAAGGTGACTTCAATCTGCGGCACGCCGCGCGGCGCCGGCGGAATGCCCTGCAGGTCGAAGCGGCCCAGCGACTTGTTGTCGGCAGCCATTTCGCGTTCGCCCTGGAACACGTTGATGGTGACGGCGCCCTGATTGTCTTCCGCGGTCGAGAAGATGTTGCTCTTCTTGGTCGGGATGGTGGTGTTGCGGTCGATCAGGCGGGTGAAGACACCGCCCAGCGTCTCGATGCCCAGCGAAAGCGGGGTGACGTCGAGCAGCAGCACGTCCTTGACTTCGCCCTTCAGCACGCCGCCCTGGATGGCGGCGCCGATGGCGACCACTTCATCGGGATTGACGCCCTTGTGGGGTTCCTTGCCATTGAAGATCGCTTTCACGGCTTCCTGCACCTTGGGCATGCGGGTCATGCCGCCGACCAGGATGACTTCGTCAATGCCGCCGGCGGTGACACCGGCATCCTTCAGCGCCTGCTTCACCGGGCCGACGGTCTTCTGGATCAGGTCATCGACCAGGCTTTCCAGCTTGGCGCGGGTGATCTTGATGGTCAGATGCTTGGGGCCCGACGCGTCCGCCGTGATGAAGGGCAGGTTCACTTCGGTCTGCTGGGCGCTCGACAGTTCGATCTTGGCCTTTTCGGCAGCATCCTTCAGGCGCTGGAGCGCGAGGCGATCCGTGCGCAGGTCGATGCCGTTTTCCTTCTTGAACTCGTCGGCCAGAAAGCCGACCAGGCGATGGTCAAAGTCTTCGCCGCCAAGGAACGTGTCGCCGTTGGTGGACTTCACTTCAAAGACGCCATCGCCGATTTCCAGCACCGACACGTCGAAAGTACCGCCGCCAAGGTCATAGACCGCGATGGTGCCGGACTTCTTGTCCATGCCGTAAGCCAGCGCCGCAGCGGTGGGTTCGTTGATGATGCGCAGCACTTCCAGGCCGGCAATCTTGCCGGCATCCTTGGTGGCCTGGCGCTGGGCGTCGTTGAAATAGGCCGGCACCGTGATAACGGCCTGCGTGACCTTCTCGCCCAGATGCGCCTCGGCGGTCTCCTTCATCTTCTGCAGGATGAAGCCGGAGACTTCCGAGGGAGAATACTTCTTGCCGTCGCGGCCCGCGACCCAGGCATCGCCATTGTCGCCGGCAACGATCTTGTAGGGGACCATCCCCATGTCCTTCTTGGTCAGCGGATCGTCGAAGCGGCGACCGATCAGGCGCTTGATGGCAAAGAAGGTGTGTTCGGGATTGGTGACGCCCTGGCGCTTGGCGGGCTGGCCGATCAGGCGCTCGCCGTCCGGGGCAAACGCCACGATCGAGGGGGTGGTGCGCGCGCCTTCCGCGTTTTCGATGACCTTGGGGGCCGAGCCTTCCATCACTGCGACGCAGGAGTTGGTGGTGCCCAGATCGATGCCGATTACTTTAGCCATTCTTGTGTTCCTCTTTAACGGGCATGGAGTCCTGACCCCTAAGGCGTCCTCCGGTCCATCCCATTGAATTCATTGATAAAACAAGCAGGAGCCAATGCCCATGCCGGTCACAGGGGGTATATAGGGAGGGGCCGGACTTTTGCCAAGCCTTTGGCGCGATTCAGCTATCGGTCCGCTACAGGTCCGGCAGGTTCATATTGCTGAATTCGGCGCCCTGGACCTGGGCCTCGCGGCGCTGGCGATAGAGGCTGCGGACGCTGGCATAGTAATCCAGCGAGGTGCGCTGGATCTCCTGGACCTCGTCCATGTGACGCTCCTCGAAATCCAGGAAATTCAGGGGCGTGCGCGCGGTCAACAATTCATGGCGACCGGGGAAATGCGCATAGGTCAAAGGATCGAAGGCGCCATCGACAAAGCCGCCGATCAAATCGCGCGGCGGCCGCGGCCCCAGAATGGGCAGCACCAGATAGGAGCCTTCCCAGATGCCCGCCTGGCCCATGGTGATGCCGAAATCATTGTCGTGATAGGGAATGCCGATCTTTTCGGCCACGTCGATCAGCCCGCCAATGCCGATGGTGGAATTGATCACGATGCGGCCCAGGGTGCGTGCCGCCTTCTTCGTATCGCCCTGCAGCACGTCATTGGCCAGCACCACGGGCGAATGCAGGTTGTTCAGCATGTTGTGCACGCCATCGCGTGCCGGCTCGGGTACCACCGCGCGATAACCTTCCGCCACCGGGCGCGCGAAAATGCGCTCGACCCAGGTGTCAAAGGCAAAGACATCGCGGTTGGTCGCTTCCCACGGATCGTTCTGCGCCAGCGATTCCGCGCTGGGCGTCGAGCAGGCGCAAAGACACAGCGCGAGCAGCAGTACCAGCGGTTGAAACGTCTTCATGGTTGATACCCCAACACAACCGGTGGCGCCGAGGGAAGGGTTGGGCGGGGTTTTTCACAGATGCTGGTTAACGCGCGGGCGCTTTTTTCAGGTATTCAGCCGCCAGAAGGCATGCGTCAGTACGGTAGCGAACCCTGACCAGGCGAGATAGGGCAGCAGCAACGCCCCCGCCACCCAGTCCCGCCGCCAGAACAGCAGCAGCGTATAGAAGATGGCCAGGTCGAGCAGGATGATCTCGCCCAGCGCCATGCTGATCTGGTGCTGGCCAAAGAATATGGCACTCCAGGCCAGGTTCAGGATCAGCTGCACGCCAAAGGCCAGCATCTCCAGCGACCGCAGGCCCGTGACCCGCCACACCCGCCAGGCGGCATAGGCCATCATCACATACAGCGTGGTCCAGACCGGGGCGAAGACCCAGTTGGGCGGCGCAATCGCGGGATGGTTCAGGCCCGCATACCAGCTAGCGATATTGGGCTCGGTGAACAGGCTGCCGGCCGCCCCCACCGCCAAGGTGACAACCAGGAAATATTTCAGCGCCCGGTTCTTGGCGGCATCGGCATCAAAAAGTCCCATTGCGGCTCCCTGTCTGGATTTTCCCGCAGTTTACTGTGAAATTCCGCGGTGTCGAAACGGAACCTGCCCATGATGAACCGCCGCCTGATGCTGGCCCTGACGGGCACCTCCATGCTGGTCGCCCCCGCGCGGGCCGCGACCGCCGAAGATGCGAAGTTCGCCGCCCTGACCAAACGCTGGCTCGAAGCCTGGCTCAGCCAGCAGCCGGTCAGCGCCACCCAGATCGGCGACCACCGCTTTGATGGCGAGATCGACGACATGAGCAAGCTGGGCCGCGCCCGCCGCCTGACCCTGTGGCGCGGCTTTCTGGACGAGATCGCGGCCCTGAAGTCCGCAAATCTTTCGCGCGACAATCTGGTGGATGCCGCCATCCTGTCGAACCAGCTTCGCTTTGCCATCTGGGATGACGAAAGAATGCAAAGCTGGCAATGGAACCCGCTGGTCTGGTCGGGTCTGGCGGGCGGCGCGCTCTATACCCTGATGGCGCGCGACTTCGCGCCAATGCCGATGCGCCTGCGCGCTGCCCTGTCGCGCATGCAGAAGCTGCCCGTGCTGCTGGAACAGATGCGCACGCAACTGGTGCCGTCGCGGGTGCCGGAAATCCACGCCACCACCGTGTCCGGCCAGAACAGCGGCGTGATGGATATTGTGGACACCATGATCCTGCCGCAGGCCGGCGTGCTGCCCGCGGCGGAACAAGCGGCGCTGAAGGCGGAAGCGGAAACGCTGCGCGCCGCCATGGCGGCGCACCAGACCTGGCTGGACAAGACCTTGGTGCCCCAGGCCAAGGGCGATTTTCGCATTGGCCCCAAGCTGTTCGACGAGCAGCTGGTCTTCACGCTCAACTCCACCCTCAGCCGCGCCGAAATTCGCGCCCGTGCCGAAGCGCAGATGAAGACAACGCGTGCCAAGATGTACGAAGTCGCCAAGCTGGCGCTGGCCGGAAAAATTCCAACACCCGATATGCCCGACACCGGCACCCAGCAAAAAGTGATCCAGGCGGCGCTGGACATCGCCTACGCCGACAAGCCCGCCCGCGACCAGGTGGTACAGACCGCCAAGGATGCGCTGGCCGCCGCCACCGCCTTTGTGAAGCAGAAGGATCTCATCACCCTTCCGACCGCGCCGGTGGAAGTGATCATCATGCCCAAATTCGCGCAAGGCGTTGCGGTGGCCTATTGCGACTCGCCCGGCCCCCTCGACAAAGGCATGAGCACTTTTTACGCCGTGTCGCCCATTCGCGACGACTGGACCCAGGCGCATACCGATTCCTTCCTGCGCGAATACAACAAGCGCGGCATCGCCGACATCGCGGTGCATGAGGCGATGCCCGGCCACTATGTGCAGCTCTGGCATTCCAACCGCTGCCCCTCGATGGTGCGCGCGGTGCTGGGATCGGGCTCCTTCATCGAAGGCTGGGCGGTCTATGCCGAAAATGTGATGGCGGTGGAAGGCTTCCGCGATCACGATCCGCTCTATCGTCTGGTGCAGCTGAAAGTCTATCTGCGCACCATTTCCAACGCCATTCTCGACCAGACGCTGCATTGCGAAGGCATCAGCAAGGAAGACGCGATGCGCCTGATGATGCAGGAAGCTTTCCAGGAAGAAGGCGAGGCCACCGGCAAATGGAGCCGAGCCCGCATGAGCGCCACCCAGCTCTCCACCTATTTCGTCGGCAGCTCGGAACACTATGCCACCCGCGCACGGGCGGAAAAGCAGCCCGGCTTCAACCTGAAGACCTATCACGACAAGGTGCTAAGCTACGGCTCCGCCCCCGGCCGCTATGTCAGCCAGCTCATGTTCAACGATCCGATTATCTGAGCCTCAGCGCGCCGCGAAATCCGACAGCACCTGCGCGATACAGGCCGTCACGCGCTTGGCGAACGGGATGTGCAGGAATTCGTTGGGGCCGTGGGCGTTGGAATGCGGGCCCAGCACCCCGGTGACGACAAACTGGGTGCGCGGAAATTTTTCGCCCAGCATCGCCATGAAGGGGATCGAGCCGCCTTCGCCCTGGAACGCCACCGGCTTGCCGTAAGCGGCGTTGCCGGCCTTGTTCAGCGAGGCTTCCAGCCACGGCGCCAGGGTCGGCGCGTTCCAGCCATTTTCGCCGCGCGGCGCATCGAACACGATTTCGGCATCATAGGGCGGGCTGGCTTCCAGCGCCTTCTTCACCGCCTGACGCGCCTTTTCCGCATCCGCGCTGGGCGGCACGCGCAATGACAGCTTGGCGATGCTGTAAGGCAACAGCACATTGCCGCCATTCTCCGGCAGCGGATAACCTTCCATCGCCGTGATGGAAAGCTGCGGCCGCCAGGTCTTCTGCAGGATCAGATCGGCACCATCGCTGCCCATCGGCTTGGTCGTTCCCGCAAACGGCAATTCCGACCACACTTCATCGCCCAGGATCTGTGCCGCCTGTTTTGCCTGCACCTGGCGGTCCTGCGGAATTTCCACTTTCAGCTCCGGCAACAGCATCTCGCCCGTTTCCGGGTCCTCGATGCGCGTCAGCAGATGACGCAAAATGCGAAATGACGACGGCACGATCCCACTGGCCGCGCCCGAATGCACGCCCTCGGTCAACACCCGCACCTTCAAGGTGCCGATCACCATGCCGCGCAGCGATGTGGTCAGCCAAAGCTGATCGTAATTGCCGCAACCGGAATCCAGGCACACCACGAGTTCGGGCTCGCCGATCCGGGACGCCAGGTGATCAATATAAACGGGCAGGTCCGGCGAGCCGGATTCCTCGCTGGCCTCAATGATGATCACGGTGCGGGCATGCGCCACGCCTTGTTCCTTCAGCGCCAGCAACGCCGCCAGCGACGCAAACAGCGCATAGCCATCATCGGCGCCGCCGCGGCCATACAGCTTGCCGTCCTTCAGCGCCGGCTCCCACGGCCCCAGGCCTTCGGCCCAGCCCAGCATTTCGGGCTGCTTGTCGAGATGGCCATACATCAGAACGGTGGATTCTTTGGTTGCCGCCCCGGCTCGCGCCTCCGCTCCGGGTGCCGTGCCGGGAATCTCGATGAAAATCAGCGGCGTGCGCTTCGGAAGCCGCACCACTTCCAGCGTCGCGCCGGGAAACGCGCCCAGCTTGCCGCGCGCCCAGTCGGCGAACATGGTCACGGCCTGCTCCATGAATCCATGCGCCTCCCAGTCCGGATCGAAAGCCGGGCTCTTGTTGGGAATGCGGATATAGTCGGTCAGCCTGGGGACGATCTCGCTGTCCCACAGGCCGGCAACAAAATTTGTGGTTTTTTCAAAGTTCATCAGCGGTTGATATCATAGGCCGCGATCACCGCGGCGTTGTAGATTTCGCTCATCTTGGCACCCAGCGGCGCGATCTGCACCGAATTTTCCAGGCCCACCAACATCGGCCCCATCACGCTCGCCCCACCCATCTGTTGCAGCAGCTTGGTGGAAATCGACGCCGAGTGGATCGCCGGCATGATCAGCACATTGGCGGTGTCGGTGATGCGGGCAAACGGATACAGCGCCAGCTTGTCCTTATCGAGCGCCACGTCGATCGCCATCTCGCCGTCATACTCGAAATCCACGCCGCGATTTTCCAGGATCTGCACCGCCTCGATGATGCGTTCACTGCGCTCGCTGCGGGGGTACCCAAAAGTGGACGAAGCCAGCAGCGCCACGCGCGGCGTCAGCCCGAAGCGGCGCGCCACGGCGGCACCCTGCACCGCAATGTCGGCCAGCTGGTCGGCGGTGGGCATTTCGGTCACCGAGGTATCGGCGATCAACACCACCCGGCCCTTGGAGAATACCACCTGCATGCCCATGGGGCGCTGTCCCGGCGGCGGGTCCAGCACGGTGCGCACATCGGCCAGCGCGGTGGAATAGTTGCGCGTCACGCCCGTCACCATGGCATCCGCATCGCCTGCCTTGAGCATGGAGGCGGCATAGATATTGCGATCATTGGTCACCATGCGCACGGCGTCGCGGTGCAAGCCGCCGCGCCGCTGGATGCGCTTGTAGAGCGCATCGATATAGGGCTGTGCCTCCTGGGCGGAATGGGGCACGCGAATCTCGATCAGGTCTTCGGGAATGCCGGCCTTGTGCAGCCCCGCCTTCACCACATCGATGCGGCCCACCAGCAGCGCCTTGCCCAGCCCGCCATTCTGGAAGGCGGCGGCAGCGCGGATCACGCTGTCTTCCTCGCCTTCGGCAAACACCACGCGCTTGGGCTTGGAACGCACCGCGCCCGTGACCATCTGGAAAAGTCCCGCCGACGGGTCCAGCCGCGAGGCAAGCTGGAATTCATACGCCGCCAGGTCGTCGATCCGCTTGCGGGCCACGCCCGAATCCATTGCCGCCTTGGCCACCGCCGACGACACGCGCGAAATCAGCCGCGGATCAAAGGGCGAGGGGATGATGTATTCGGGGCCATAGACCGGGCGCGCGCCGCGATAGGCGGCCGCCACTTCGTCGGGCACATCCTCGCGCGCCAGCGCCGCAATGGCGTGGGCGGCGGCGATCTTCATTGCTTCATTGATCGTGGAAGCGCGCACATCCAGCGCGCCGCGGAAGATGTAGGGAAAGCCCAGCACATTGTTGACCTGGTTGGGATAGTCGCTGCGCCCCGTCGCCACGATGACGTCGCCGCGCACTGCCTGGGCATCTTCCGGCGTGATCTCGGGATCGGGATTGGCCATGGCAAAGATGATCGGCGACGCCGCCATGCTGCGCACCATGTCGGGCGTCAGCGCGCCCTTTGCCGAAAGCCCCAGGAACACGTCGCAGCCCACCATCGCATCCGACAGGGTGCGCGCCTTGGTCTCGGTGGCGTGGGCGGATTTCCACTGGTTCATGCCTTCGGTGCGGCCGCGATAGACCACGCCCTTGGTGTCGCACAAAAGAATATTGTCGCCCTTCACGCCCATGGACTTGAGCAGTTCGAGACAGGCGATGCCCGCCGCACCGGCGCCGTTCACCACCACCTTGATGTCTTCGAGTTTCCGCTTGGTCAGGTGCGCCGCATTGATGACGCCCGCCGCCGAAATGATGGCGGTGCCATGCTGGTCGTCGTGGAACACCGGAATGTCCATCAGCTCGCGCAACTTCTCCTCGATGATGAAGCAGTCGGGCGCCTTGATGTCTTCCAGGTTGATGCCGCCAAAGCTGGGCGACAGGTAACGGACAGCGGCGATGAACGCATCGACATCCTTGGTATCGACGCACAGGTCGATGGAGTTCACGTCGGCAAAGCGCTTGAACAGCACCGCCTTGCCTTCCATCACCGGCTTGGAGGCCAGCGGCCCCAGGTCGCCCAGCCCCAGGATTGCGGTGCCGTTGGAGATCACGGCCACCATGTTGCCCTTGGCGGTATACTCATAGGCCAGCTCCGGGTTGGCCGCGATCGCCAGCACCGGCACCGCCACCCCCGGCGAATAGGCGAGGGACAGGTCGCGCTGGGTCGCCATCGGCTTGGTGGGATTGATCTCGAACTTGCCGGGCTTGGACCCGGCATGAAAGGCCAGGGCTTCGTCTTCGGTGAAGGACGGGCGTGCCATTTGATACCTGCGTGATTTCTTGATTTTTGGGGGGCGGTAATTTTCCACAGAATAACAAGTGTGGCGTCGTTTGCACCACGCTTCGGTGACGCGCGGGCGCGCAGGTCTGCTATGCTGCTCGCATGAGCGAGATGGCTTCATCCGAAGTGGGCGGTATACAGTCTGCAGACTTGGCGATCCCCGCCGACTCCACCCCCATGATGGCGCAATATCTCGCCCTCAAGGCGGCGCATGCCGACTATCTGCTGTTCTACCGCATGGGGGATTTCTACGAGCTCTTCTTCGCGGACGCAGCAAAAGCCGCCGAGGCGCTGGACATTGCGCTGACCAAGCGCGGCAAGCATGCCGGCGAAGACATCCCCATGTGCGGCGTGCCGGTCCATGCCGCCGAGTCCTATCTGGAAAAACTGATCCGCAAGGGTCACCGCGTCGCAGTGTGCGAACAGGTCGAAGACCCCGCCGAAGCCCGCAAGCGCGGCGCCAAGTCGGTGGTGAAGCGCGAAGTGGTGCGGCTGGTAACGCCCGGCACCCTGACCGAAGATGCGCTGCTGGAAGCGCGCAGCGCGAACCTGCTGGCGGCGCTGGGGCGCTCGGGTGCGGATTTCGCGCTGGCCTATGCCGACATGTCCACCGGCGAGTTTTCCGTCGCCGCCGTGGGCCAGGCCGAGATCGCCACCGAACTGGCGCGCCTGTCGCCGAAGGAATTGCTGATCCCCGATGCGCTTCTGGCGCAGGAAGACTTCGCGCAACTGTTCAAAAGCCTCGGCGCCGCGCTGTCGCCGCTGCCGGGCTCGCGCTTTGATTCCGCCAATGGCGAGCGCGCGCTGAAGACGCATTACAATGTCCAGTCGCTGGACGGCTTTGGCGGCTTCAGCCGCGCCGAACTTTCGGCGGCCGGCGCGCTGATCGCCTATCTGGAACTGACCCAAAAGGGCGCCAAGGTCGCGCTGCAACGCATCGCACGGGTATCGCCGTCGCATTTCATGGGCATCGATGCCGCCACCCGCCGCAACCTCGAACTGACCCAGACCCTCAGCGGCCAGCGCAGCGGCTCGCTGCTGGCAGGGATAGACCGCACCGTTACCGCATCGGGCGCGCGCATGCTGGCGGGCCGTCTCGCCGCGCCGCTGACCGATGTGAAGCAGATCGGAGCCCGCCATGACGCGGTGGAAAGTTTTGCCAAGGACTCCGAACTGCGCCGCCATGCGCGCGACGCCTTGCGTGCCGCGCCGGACATCGCCCGTGCCCTGGGCCGCTTAAGTGTGGCGCGCGGCGGCCCGCGCGATCTCGCCAATCTGCGCGAAGGCGTAAAGGCGGCCCGTCGCCTGCGCGACGACCTGCGCAAGGAAGCGCTGGGCGGCGAAGCACAAGTCGCGATCGATGCCATTACCCAGAACATCGCCGCGGTGTCGCGTCTCTCCGATCGCCTGGAATTTCTGCTGGTGGACGAACCGCCCTATCTGGCGCGCGACGGCGGCTTCATCAAGACCGGCGCTCATGCGCCGCTGGATGAACTGCGGTCCCTGCGCGACGAATCCCGCCGCGTCATTGCCGGGCTGGAAGGAAAGTACCGCCAGCGGTCGGGCGTGGCGCAGCTCAAGATCAAGCACAATGGCGTGCTGGGCTATTTCATCGAA
>JBBQHU010000064.1:0-14808 GCA_038324265.1 Micropepsales bacterium
CAATAACGGGCGAAAATGTCGGCCGGCAGCATGGACCCGACCAGGTTGCCCAGGTGCTTGACCCCGGCGACATAGGGGATGGCGGAAGTGATCAGGATGCGTTTCATTGTGCTATATAAATGGGTTGAAGCCAGTCCCTCATACAAGGGGACGGCGGGGGAAGCGAGGGGATAAGTGATGCAGCGCAAAAACCGGAATTTTGTCTTGGCCGCAATGGGTTCGGCCGCCTGCCTGATGGGAGCAGCCATGGCCCAGACGTCGCCGCCGCAGGCCCCGGCGGCCAGCATAATCCCGGCCAGTACGCTGGTGGACCTGCCGCACCATGACATTTCCAACGGCATCGTGACGGCCAAGGTCTATCTGCCGGGCGAAGGGGGCTTTTATCGCGGCACGCGCTTTGATCGCACCGGGGTCGTCGCCCATGCCACTTACCAGGGCCAGGATTATGGCCAGCCCTGGTTCTCCAGCTATTCGCCGCATGTGCGCGATTTTGCGTGGAAGGACGACCAGGTGACCGTCTCCACCGTCAGCGCCGCTGTCGGCCCGGCCGAGGACTTCCAGCCCGTGGGCTTCGACGAGGCCGGTGATGGCGGCCTGTTCCTGAAAATCGGCGTGGGCGTGATGAAGCGCACCAATCCGACTTACGACTTCGTCCATGCCTATCCGGTGGTGAACGAAGGCAGCCGCAGCGAAAGCCACACCAAATCCAGCGTGCGCCTGACGCACGCGATTTCCGACAAGCAGAGCGGCTTCGGCTACAGCTATGTGAAGACGGTGAAGCTGGTGCCCGGCAAGCCGCAGATGAGAATCGAACATGTGCTGAAGAACACCGGCACAAAGGACATCGTCACAACGGTCTATTGCCACAACTTCCTGACGCTTTCGCCCGGCGACGCGGCCGGAAACGAGAATGTCTCGATCACCGCGCCCTTCGACATCAAGGCGGAAAAGCCCTTCGCACCAGGCACGGCAGTGGTGGAAGGCAAGTCCCTGCGCTACCTGCGCGCCGTCGGCGAAGGCGAAAGCGTCACCTCGCCCATCTCCGGCTTCGGCACGGCTGTCAGCGATTACGATTTCACGGTGAAGAACACCGCCACCGGCTTCGGCCAGCGCATTCGCGCCGACCAGCCGCTGGCGCGGATCAACTTCTGGTCCATCCGCACCAATGTGAGCTGGGAGCCCTATATCGCAATTTCACTCAAGCCCGGCGAAACCAAGCGCTGGACTTACACCTATGACTATTTCGGACCGAAGGATTGAAGCGGACCGGACTGATCCTCTTGCTGACGGCCGCAAGCGCGGCCGCGCAGCCGGCGCAAGCACCGCCGGCCAAAAGCTATCCAGTCGCCGATGCGCTGAAGGCTGCGCCAATGGTTACCCTGCGCAATGCGCGGGTGACGATGAAGGTCGCCCTGCCCGACCTGGAACGCGGCTTCTTCCGTGGTACCCGCTTTGATCAGGCCGGGGTAGTGACCAGCCTGGTGGCGGATGGCCGCGAATTCTATGGCCCCTGGTTTGGCCGCACCGCGCCGGATGTGCTGGACTATACCTACACCGACGATGGCCTGATCGCCGGCCCAGACAGCGCCGCCACCGGCCCGGTGGAGGAATTTGGGGTGATCGGCTTTGATGAGGCCAAGCCGGGTGGACTGTTCCTGAAGATCGGCGTCGGCCTGCTGCGTCGTCCCGATATGCGCCCCTACGACAAATATTGGCATTACGAGATCGTGGACTGGGGCGCGCGCACCACGCGCACCACCAAAGACAGCGTGACCTTCACCCAGACGATTGCCCAGGGGCCGGTCACCTATGTCTATGAGAAGACGCTGCGACTGCTGCCGGGCACGACCAAAATGGAGATCGCGCACAGCCTGCGCAACACCGGCACAACGCCGATCAGCACCACCGTCTATGACCATAATTTCCTGCGACTGGTGCCGGGCAATGACGGCATCACGGTAACGTTTCCCTTCCCGGTTTCCGCCGCCACGCCGCCCGCGACCGACCTGATCGCGCTGGCGGGCAATAGCATGACCTATCTGCGGCCCATGGCGTACAAGGAGCGGGTGTCATTCCTCCTCACCGGCTTTGGTGCATCGGCCGACGACTATGACATCAGGATCGAGGACAAAAGCGGGGCCGGGGTACGTATCCAGGGCGACCAGCCGATCACCCGGATCAACATCTTCTCGATCGATACCGTGCAGGCGGTGGAACCCTATATCGCGCTCGAACTGCCGCCCGGCACCCAGAAAAGCTGGCGCTATAGCTATAGCTTCGCGGCCGCGAACTAGGAACTTGCCATTAACGGGCGCTGTGGCTATCTCACCCCCGGCCCAGAGCCGGCTTAGCTCAGTTGGTAGAGCACCTGATTTGTAATCAGGGGGTCACAGGTTCGAGTCCTGTAGCCGGCACCACCCCCCGCGACTTGCGCGTAATTTAAATGTCAGCGGTGGGCGCGGCGGTTTCACCGCGCCCCGCCTTTCTACTTGAACGTTGCGGACGTCTTGTCGGACTTGCGGTTGTAGTGGATCGTGACCTCCGACACCGTACACAGGTCGATATCGCCCCATTCCGCCGAGCTGTCGTCATCGTCATAGACGACCTTCAGGTCCCACTTGCAGGTCTTGGTGGCGCGCTGGAAGCGGACTTCGAATTCGTCGTCGTCCTCCAGAATTTTCTTGCCCAGCACGTCTTCCTCCCAGTCGGAAGCGTTGTGCGGCGAGACATAAATCTCACTGATGTCATAGCCGGTCTTGTTGATCAGCGAGAAATTCTGCTTGCCTTGCGCGATGGCGCCCGAAGCCGACAAGGACAAGATTCCCACGGCCGCAATGGCCGCAGTGATGACGCGTAAATTCATGAAATGCTCCCCCAATATGAATACCCAGTGAAGGCGCTGGCACAACAAAAGGCAAGGGTGACGCTAGGCCAGATGGGCCGCCAACAGGCTGGCGACATGCACCGACTTGCGCTGGGCACCATCGGCAATCTGATGACGGCAGGAGGTGCCATCAGCGACCACCACCGTATCGCTATCGGCGGCGCGCACCGCAGGCAGCAGGGACAATTCCCCCATCGCCAGGGAAACTTCCACCGTCTCGGCCTGGTAGCCAAAGGCGCCCGCCATGCCGCAGCAACCGGATTCGATCTTCTCCAGTTGCAGGTTCGGAATTAGCCGCAGCGTTTCCTCCACCGCGCCCATCGCGCCAAAGGCTTTCTGGTGGCAATGGCCGTGCAGCAGCGCCTTTTGTGTTGCCGGCTTCAGTTCCGGCTTGAAGCGGCCGGCCTTGATCTCGCGGGAAATGAATTCCTCGAACAACAGGGCGTGGGCGGCGGCACGCTTGCTCTGCGCGCCGGGCAGCATGGCCAGCGCCTCGTCGCGGAAACTGAACAGGCAGCTAGGCTCCATGCCGACCAGCGGCACGCCCCGCGCAAAGAAGGGTTCCAGTGCCGCAAGGCTGCGGCGCATTTCCGATTTTGCCGCTTCGACATTCCCGACGGCGAGGTGGGTACGGCCACAGCACAGCGGACGCCCCTCCGCCTTCGCCAGATGGACCCGGTATCCGGCAGCTGTCAGCACCGCCAATCCGTCACGAAGGATGCCAGGTTCGAAAGCCGCGTTGAAGCTGTCAGCCCATAGCACCACTTCATGGCCCGCTTCGGGACCAAAACTTTCGCCGGCGTGATCAAACCGATCACGTCGCCACACCGGCAAATCGCGCCGGGCGCTGAAGCCCGCCACTTTCTGCGACAGCCAGCGCAGCGCGCCGACGCGGTTGCGCAGGTTCAGCAGCGGCGCAAATCTTGCCGCCAGCGGCGCGTAACGCGGCAGTCCGGCAATCAGCCGGTCGCGCAGGCTGTAGCCGCGCATCGCGGCGCGCGCCGCCAGCACCTCGATCTTCATGCGCGCCATGTCCACGCCGGTGGGACATTCGCGCTTGCAAGCCTTGCAGCTGACGCAAAGCTGCATGGTCTCCGCCATCTCGTCGGAGGTCAGGGCACCAGCACCCAGTTGCCCGGAGAGGGCCAGGCGCAGCGAATTGGCGCGGCCGCGCGTGACATGCTGTTCGTCGAGGGTGACGCGGTAGGACGGGCACATGGCGCCGCCCTCCGCTTTGCGGCAGGCGCCATTATTGTTGCATTGCTCCACCGCGCCCTGAAACCCGCCGATAGCGCCGGGATATTCCGACCAGTCCAGTGCCGGCGCAAAATCCTTTACCGCATACTCAGGCGCGTAGCGGAACAGGCTTCGTTCGTCGAACTTCGGCGCGCGCACGATCTTGCCGGGGTTCATGACACCCCTGGGGTCGAAAGCGTCCTTCACCTCCTCGAATGCCTTCACCAGTTCGGCGCCAAACATCTCGCGATGGAATTCACTGCGCACCAGTCCGTCGCCATGCTCGCCCGAATGGCTGCCCTTGTACTGGCGCACCAGTTCAAAGGCTTCCTCCGCGATGGCCCGCATCGCCTTGACGTCTTTTTCCAGGCGCAGGTTCAATACCGGGCGCACATGCAGGCAGCCTTCACTGGCATGGGCATACCAGGTGCCGCGGGTGCCGTTGCGTTCGAAACACTCCGTCAGCTTTGCGGTATATTCCGCCAGGTGCTGCAGCGGCACGGCGCAATCTTCGACAAACGAGATGGGTTTGCGCTGCTCTTTCATCGACATCATGATATTGAGGCCGGATTTGCGCAGTTCGGTGATGGCATTTTGCAGCGCCGGATCATAAACCTCGACCACCCCGCCCCATTTGGCATCCCGATGCGAGAAATCCATCCCCAGATCGCCCATCATCTGGGAGAGCTGCGTCATGCGGCGGGCATTTTCCTCTTCACCGGAATCGAACTCCACCAGCAGGATCGCGCGCGGCTTGTCTTTCAGCATGGCGTCCAGCGTGGCATGGAACATCGGAATTTCGGCCGCCAGCCCCAGCATGGTGTCATCCACCAGCTCCACCGCGATGGGCTTGAGTGTCACCAGATGCTGGGCGGCATCCATGGCGGCATGGAAGCTGCCGAAATGGCAGACGCCCAGCGCCCGCCGCCCCAGCACTGGCGACAGTTGCAACGAGATGGCGGTGGAATAGGCCAGCGTGCCTTCCGATCCCACCAGCAGGTGCGCCAGGTTGATGCGGTTATTGCGCGGATTCAGCGCGTCGATGTTGTAGCCACCCACCCGACGATGCACTTTGGGGAAACGCGCTTCCACCTCCCCCGCCTCGCGCGCACCGATGGCCAGAAGCTTTTGCGCCAGGGAGCGCTCTGCGGCGCCGACATCCGACAAGTCGGGCGACACCTCGCCGAAATGCATGGCGGTGCCATCGGCCAGCACCGCATCAATCGCCAGAATATTGGCGCGCATGGTGCCGTAGCGGATGGAACGGCCGCCGCAACTGTTGTTGGCGGTCATGCCCCCGATGGTAGCCCGCGATGCGGTGGAAACATCCACCGGAAACCACAGGCCATGCTTTTTCAGCGCGCGATTGAGGTCGTCCAGCACAATGCCGGGCTCCACCGTGACGCGCCGGCCTTCGACGTCCAGGTCCAGAATCCGGTTCAGGTATTTGGAACCGTCGATGATCAGCCCGCTATTGACCGTCTGGCCGCACTGGCTGGTACCGCCGCCACGCGCCGTAACTGCCACACCTTCTTCACGCGCCAGGGCCAGTGCTGCAACCGCGCCATCCATGTTGCGCGGCACAACGACACCGGCAGGCATCATCTGATAGTGCGAAGCGTCGGTGGCATAGCGGCCGCGCGAGAAACGATCGAACAGAACATCGCCTGCGACATGGGCCTTCAGCCTTCGTTCCAGCCCCGGATGCGTCGCCATCTTGATCCTTCGATGCGTTATTTTAATTCGGACTTTTTGCCGGTTCCGGGCTAAAAGCAATGCCATAAATGTACCAGGGAAACTCATGACGCACGGACAGCATTTCCTGCAGATTCCAGGTCCCAGCCCTGTGCCGGAGCGCATCCAGCGCGCCATTGATCGCCAGGTGATCGACCATCGCGGGCCGGAATTCCAGGCGCTGGGTCATGCTGTGCTGGAAGGCATCCGCCCCGTGTTCGGCACCACGGGTCCGGTGATCATCTATCCTGCTTCCGGCACCGGTGCGTGGGAAGCTGCCATCGTCAATACGCTCTCAGCCGGCGATCGCGTGCTGATGGCCGAGACCGGCCAATTCGCGACGCTGTGGCAGAAGCTGGCCGCGCGCTGGGGCATCACTGTCGATTTCATTCCCGGCGACTGGCGCCATGGCGTGGACGCCGCTGCCATTGCCGCGAAACTTGCCGAAGACAAGGCGCACACCATCAAGGCGGTGATGGTGGTGCACAATGAAACCTCCACCGGCTGCCTGTCGGATATCGCGGCGGTCCGTAAAGCGATGGGCGCGCATCCCGCGCTACTGATGGTGGACACGATTTCGTCGCTGGGCTCGGCCCCGGTGCATCACGATGCCTGGGGCTCGGACGTCACCGTCTCCGGCTCCCAGAAGGGCTTGATGCTGCCGCCGGGCCTGAGTTTCACGGCGGTTTCCGACAAGGCCATCGCTGCGTCGAAGACCAACACCCTGCCCCGCTCCTATTGGGACTGGAGCGAGATGCTGCAGTTCAATGCCAAGGGTTTCTTTCCCTACACGCCCGCCAGCACACTCCTCTATGGCCTGAAGGAAGCGCTGGCCATGTTGCACGAGGAAGGGCTGGACAATGTCTTTGCCCGCCACGAGCGACTGGCCGCGGCCTGCCGCGCCGCTGTAAAGGGCTGGGGCCTGGAAATTCTTTGCCAGGATCCGAAAGTTTATTCGCCCATCCTGACCGGCGTGGTGATGCCGGCCGGACATGATGCCGACAATTTCCGCAAGGTGGCGCTGGAGCAGTTCAACATTTCCTATGGCGCGGGTTTGGGCAAGGTGGCGGGCAAGGTGTTCCGCATCGGGCATCTGGGCGACTGCAACGAGCTGACCTTGATGGCGGCGCTGTGCGCGACCGAAATGACATTGCAGTTGGCCGGCGTGCCGCACAAGGCAGCCGGAGTTGCCGCCGCCATGGCCAGCTTCACGAACGAAAACAAGAAACTGCGCCTGTCTGCCTGAACGGGCAGCGCAAATAAAGTATCGGGACGAAACAGTCGGGGGTTGGGGCATGAAACGCTTGCGCGTGCCGCACGTCATTCTGGCGTTGCTGTGCCTGATGTATTTCATCACCTATGTCGACCGGGTGAACATCTCCACGGCTGCCAGCGCCATCCAGGACGAGTTCGGCTTTTCAAAGACCCAGCTTGGCCTGCTCTTCTCCGCCTTCGCCTATCCCTATCTGGTGTTCCAGGTGATCGGTGGCTGGGTGGGCGACAAGTTCGGCGCGCGCAAGACGCTGTTCTGGTGCGGGCTGGTATGGGCCGCCGCGACCATGCTGACAGGCTTGGCAGGCGGGCTGGTCTCGCTGTTCGCGGCCCGGCTTCTGGTGGGACTGGGCGAAGGTGCAACCTTCCCCACTGCCACCCGCGCCATGCAGAACTGGACATCGCCCGGGCGGCGCGGCTTTGCGCAGGGCATCACCCACGCCTTCGCCCGACTGGGCAATGCGGTGACACCGCCGCTGATCGCGCTGATGATGGCGGCCTTCAGTTGGCGCGGCGCTTTCTGGCTGCTGGGCTGCATCAGCCTGGTGTGGGTTGTGATTTGGGTGATCTATTTCCGCAACCACCCCAAGGACCATCCCGGCATCACCCAGGCCGACCTGGATGAACTGCCGCCGCACATTCTGGGCGAACGCCCCAAGGCGCCCTGGGGCCCGTTGCTCAAGCGCATGTGGCCGGTGACGCTGACCTACTTCTGCTATGGCTGGACCTTGTGGCTGTACCTCAACTGGCTGCCGCTGTTCTTCAAGACCAATTATCACATGGAGATATCCAAGTCGGCGATCTTCGCCTCGGGCGTGTTCTTCGCCGGCGTGGTGGGCGATACGCTGGGCGGCGTGTTGTCGGACGGTATCCTGAAGCGGACCGGCAATGTTCGGCTGGCGCGGCTGGGCGTCACGGTGCTGGGCTTTGGCGGCGCCTTCGCGTCGCTGCTGCCCATCTTGTTTGTGCATGACATTACGTCAGTCGCGCTGTGCCTGTCCGGAGGCTTCTTCTTTGCGGAATTGGTGATCGGACCGATGTGGGCGGTGCCTATGGACATCGCGCCGCGCTATGCCGGCACCGCGGCAGGGCTTATGAATACCGGCTCGGCCTTCGCCGCCATTGTCTCGCCACTGGTGGCTGGATACGTGATCGACGTGACCGGAAACTGGTACCTGCCTTTCCTGATGTCCATGGGATTGCTGGGGGTGGGCGGATTCACCGCCTTCCTGATGCATCCCGAAAAACCGTTCGAGGAGACTGCCCAATGAAGACCTTCGCTTTCACCGCCGCGCTGCTGCTGGGCGCCGCACTTTGTTTGCCGGGCGCCGCGCAGGCGCAGCTCGCCGCGAAGATCACGCATTACGATGTGGCCAAGACCGCCACCCTCTCGGCCGTGCATGACGGCGCGGGCACGATGAACTTCGGGCCCTTGATGAACGACAAGACGCTCTCCACCAATTTCATCTTCCTGCATCGCGGCGTGCTGCATCCCCATTCGGGCATCGGCCAGCATTTCCACAATCAATGCGAAGAGATGTTCGTGATCCTGGACGGGGAAGCGGAGTTCACCATCGACGGCCGCACCTCCACGCTGAAGGGCACCTGGGGCGCACCGGACCGCATGGGATCTGCCCACGGCATCTACAATCCCACCGACCATGACGTGGAGTGGATGAACATCAATGTGGGAACGTCGAAAGTCTATGACGCCTTCAATCTGGGCGACGACCGCGTGGGCGCGCCGCAGGACAAGGTGCCCCAGTTCATCACCATGCATCTGGACCGCGCCCTGCTGAAGCCGCTGGCAGACAATCCCGCCGTATCGCGCCGCCGGGCGCTGGGACCCAGCGTGTTCTTCACGCCCTGGGCCTATGTCGATCACCTGCTGGTGCAGCCGGGCGGCGCCACGGCCAGCGTCAGCTATCCCAATCTGAGTGAGTCCATCTATGTAATGGCCGGCGACGGCAGCGTGACGGTGAATGGCGAAACCGTGGCAATCAAGAAAGGCGACGCCATTCCGGTGGACGTGGCGCAGAGCCACAGCTTCAAGGCCGGTTCCGCCGCCCTGGAACTGATGGTGATCGGGGTCGCGAAGGATGCGGCCGCCAAAGCCGCCTTCGTCGCAGACGCAAAAAACGCGCGATAACTGTCAGTTCGCACGCCCGATGTTGCAGGTCCCTTTCCTTGGGACGCGGACTCGTTATCTCTTTGCGTCAAGAGAAGGACGATCCCATGACCAAGACCTGTATCCGCAAGACCATGCCATCGCCGGTCGGTCTCCTGACAATGATCGCCGGCGATGACGGCCTCGCTGCCATCCTGTGGGAGAATGACGATCCCAAGCGCGTACGCCTGAACAGCATGGAAGGCGACCATCCGGTGCTGCGGGAGGCCGAGCGCCAGTTGGGCGAATATTTCGCCGGCGCGCGCAGGGCCTTCACCCTGCCCCTGGATTTCGCTGGCACGGATTTTCAGAAATCGGTCTGGCAGGCGCTGCTCACCATCCCGTTCGGCGAAACCCGCAGCTATGCCCAGATCGCACGTCAAATCGGCAAGCCCAAGGCGGTTCGCGCCGTTGGCGCCGCCAATGGCCGCAATCCCATCTCGATTGTCGCGCCCTGCCACCGCGTGATTGGCGCGAACGGCAAGTTGACCGGCTTTGCCGGCGGCCTGGAGGTCAAGGCGCACCTGCTGGCGCTGGAGGCCGCGCCGCTGCGCGACGCGGCCTGAAGCGACTTATTTGCGGTAGTACATCGGGATCTCGCCCGAGATCTTCGCCGTCAGGCGGTAGATGCTGGTCGAGCCGGTGAGATAGACAGTCTTGCCGTCTTGCGCGAAGGCGATATTGGCGACGGTCTCCGGCACCACGATCTGGCCCAACACTTTGCCGGACGGGCTGATGATGCGCACGCCGCCCGGGCCCGTGGTCCAGATATTGCCGGCCGAATCCACCTTCAGGCCATCGGGAACGTCATCGGCGCTGCCGGGATAACTGATCAGCTTGCGCTTGCCCGAAAGCTTGCCGTCGGCGCCCATGTCATAGGCCCACACCACCATGTCCGGCATCGAGTTCGAAATATATAGCGTCTTGCCATCCGGCGAGAAGCCTATGCCGTTCGGCGCCTTCAGATCGGTAATCGCCGGCGTCAGCTTGCCGCCGGCATAGCGGAACACGGCGTTGAACTTCAGTTCTTTCTTGGGATCGGCGTCCATTTTTGGCAAGCCGAAGGGCGGATCGGTGAACCACAGTGCGCCATCCTTTGCGAACACCAGGTCGTTGGGGCTGTTGAAGCGCTTGCCGTCATATTTCGACAGGAAAGGTTTCAGACCGCCCTTGTCGTCCATCCGCTCGATCGTGCCGATGCCCATGCGGGTCAGCAGGATGGAGCCATCCTTGTCGGTGATCATGCCATTGGAACCGAAATTCGCGGTCACCGGCGCATTCTTTATGCCCCCGCTATCGCTGAGGATCACCGTGACCTTGCCGTCCGGGGTCAAGGTACGCACCTTGTCGCCGCGCACGTCGCTGAACCACAGCTTGCCGTCCTTCCACATCGGGCCTTCAGTAAAGACGAAGCCCCCCGCCACCTTCGTAACCTTGGTGCCGGGCGCGATCACCGCGTCCAGACCTGGGTCCATGCGCGCGATATAAGGCGCGGTCATCGCCATTTTTGGGGCGTCGGCGGCTTGGGCGGCCGGCACCATTAGGCAAAGTACGTGCAGGCACAGTGCAGGCGCGAGATATTTGAGAGTCCGAAGCATGGCGTTTCCCTTTGATTTTGGGAAAGCCTACGTCTGCAGAATGGTGTTCGGCAACTGGTTCTTGGGCGCACCAGTGGGCGGAAAGTGCTGGGCCAGCGCCGCGCCGCAAATCTCGATAGCCTTCACAAAGCCGTCCGCGGACTTGTGCGCCTTCATACCGTCGGTCACCGCGGCCACGGCGGCATTCCATGGCACATCGCCCACCACCTTGTGGATCGCGTCATGCGCCACCAGTTCGACCCGACGGTCGTGCCAGGAGGCATAGATCAGGACATGCGGCTCGGCATGGCTCAGCCGCGCGCCGGCAGCCGCGAAATGCCGCCTGGCAGCCTGACGCACGCGGTGGCGGCGCAGCACGTCAGGCGTCATCACCCGCCGGATGGAAGGCAGCGACACGATCAGCGCGACGCTAACAAATATCCCCGCCTGCAATAGCGAATAGGTGGTCAGCGCCCGCAGGATCAGGCCTTCCATGGCGCGCACGGACTCATCGGTCCAGCTGGAAAAGATGCTGGCCAAGGCGAGCCGGTGCAGCCCGCCCAGTACCAGCAGTGGCGGCACCACCAGCGCCGCGATGGTTGCCCACCCCAGCGGCACTTCGCGATAGCGCGACACGTCGCGGGCCAGCACGCAGAAAATCTCGCCCGAAGTCCTGCTTTCGGCTTGCGTGACAGCTTCGGCAATTCGGTCCTGGTCGGCCTTTGTCAGCATCAAAAACTCCCCCTACCAGCTTCCTGAAGATCCGCCGCCGCCGAAAGAACCGCCGCCACCGCCGCCCCAACTGCCGCCGCCGCTGCCACCGCTCCATCCGCCGCCGCCCATTCCTCCGCGTCCGCCCCCGCCGCCGCCGGACAGCAGCAGCGGCAATATCCACCAGCCGCCGAAATAACGGAAAAAGAGGAAGCCCAAGATCAGGAACAGCGCCAGTGCGCCGACGGAAGGCCCATCCATCTGGACGTCACCGCCGCGCTGCTGCGCCGCCGCCGCGGCACGCTTTTCCGCTTCAGAGGTTTCCAGTGAAAGTTGCTGGATCAGGGCATCCGTGCCGGCCATGACGCCGCCATTGAAGTCGCCGCTGCGGAATTTTGGCAGCACTTGGGTCTGGATGATCACCGACGAAAAGGCGTCGGTGAGGATCGGCTCCAGCCCGTAACCCACTTCGATGCGGGTCTTGTGTTCGTTGGGCGCGATGATGAACAGCACGCCATTGTTCATTTTTTTCTGGCCGATGCCCCAGGCGCGGCCCAGCTGATAGCCGTAATCGCTGATCTCGTACCCGCCCAGCGAAGGCACCGTCACCACCACAAGCTGGCGTGAATTGCGCGCTTCCAAAGCCGCCAGCTTTTCGTTCAGGCTGTTCTTGGTCGCATCATTCAGGATATGGGCGTCATCCACCACCCGCCCGGTGAGCGCCGGAAATTTCGGCGCGGCCCAGGCGGGGGCGATGACAAGAAAACACGCGATGAAAGCGGCAAGAAACCGCATCGCGCTTACGGCGTTCCCGGCTGCGCAGCGGCGGGGTCAGCCGCGGGCGCGGTTCCGTTATTGAAGTTGACCGTCGGCGCCGATTGCGCCGCCGCCGAAGCCGCGAACGGCGTCGCCTGCTTGTAGGACTTGTACATCGTGGAGGCCCATATCGAGCCCGGCAGGGTCACCAGCTCGGTGTTATAGTCCTGCACCGCTGCGTTATAGTCCCGGCGGGAGATATCGATGCGGTTCTCAGTCCCTTCGAGCTGCGACTGCAGCGCCAGGAAGTTGGTGTTGGATTTGAGATCCGGATACTGCTCGGTGATCATCATCAGTCGGCCCAGAACGCCGGACAGCTTGTCCTGCGCCTGCTGGAACTGCGCGAACTTTTCGGGGTCGGTGATGGTGGAGGCGTCAATCTTCACCTGGGTCGCCGAGGCTCGCGCCTGGATCACCGCCACCAGAACGGATTTCTCCTGGTTGGCATAGCCCTGCACAGTGGCGACCAGATTCGGGATCAGGTCGTTTCGGCGCTGATAGGCCGCCTGCACATTGGCCCAGCTGGCTTTCACCGCCTGGTCCTTGGTGGGAATGGAATTGACGCCACAACCGGCGAGCGCCAGCGAAAGGCCGATCGCGGCCAGAAGCTTCGGCAAATGTCTGAAAATTGTCATCTTCGCTCCATGGGAACAATACCCGCGCTGAAAGATGGGGAATATGCCGGGAACCGCAAGTCGCGCAGGTGAAAATATAGCGCTTGATTTTCCGTCAGCCCCGCCCAATCGGCAAGTTATTTCCGCGGTACGGGTGCATTCCTGACGGCCGACGCCTTGACCGGCGCACCTTTCGCCTTGGCATCCGCCAGCAACGGGCCGCAATTGGCATCTTCGGCGAGTCCCGGGTCCACGAACGCCAGAATCGCCGCCAGCGGATTGATCAAGCCCAGCGCAACCGCGACGCCGCCCTGCGCGAGCGCCTGTCCCGCCTCGATCCCCACTGCCGGATGCGCCAGCGATCCGGTCACGGTGATGGGTGCGCGCACCCGGATCAGCTGGAAGCTCTTCGGCGCGCCCTTAATTTGCATGGCGATGGTTTCGTCGCGCAGGTTGACGGTGCCACTGCCTTCAATCCGCACCGGATCGGTGTCGATCAGGAAACGTCGGGACGTCATGACGCCATCCTGCACGCCGTAATGGGCCACGGCACAACGCAGTTTGGTATTCGACGCGTCGCCGCCGAGATTGAGGCTGAGCGCCTTCACCACATCGACGCCCATCCATTCCGCCAGGCTGTGACGCATTCCGCCCTGCGGCACAACGGCGGTGAAGGTACCATCCGCCGTGGACGCCACCTTGTGCACCGAACTGCCGGTGCCGGTCAGCACCGCGCGCGCTTCCAGCGTTCCCTGGATTGGCTTGTCCGTGCCCTTGATGAAATTCTCGGCCTTCAGATCGGTCAACCGGACATCCAGACTGGTCACCGGGGCCGCAGGACGGGCGTCGATCTTCAGCGAGCCGGACAGCTTGCCTTGGGTAAAGCCGAACGACAGAGGCTTCAGGTTCATGACCGCATTCTTGACGCTGATGTGCGTGTCCAGGCTGGTGAGCGGAAAATCGCGCGATTTGATGGAGGCCGCGCTGTAGTCCACTTCCGCATTGGTCTGCTTCAACCGCTCGGTATGCAGCGCCGTATCGGGCAGCAGGTACTTGCTCTCCTGCGCCTTGCCGCCGCCCACCATCGGGCCAAGATCGGCGAAGTTCAGCGACCGCGATGCCACCTTGCCGGCCAGCGCAGGAACCTTGCCCGACGCGTCCACCGTCAGATTGCCCGCCAGATCGGTGGAGCCCAACAGGGCATTGATGTCGTTGAGGCGATAAAAATTGCCTTCGCGCTGCACGGCCAAGGTCATGTGATAGGGCGGCGTCTTGGGCAGGACCAGGCCGGTCATGAAATACAGGTACGACAGGTCCGGCCCGCTGACATTGATGCTGGCGGTGAAGCGGTCGAGATGGAAAGGCTGGGTGATGGAGCCTTTCACGATCGCATGTGTCTCGCCGGCATGGACATCCGCGGTGAAATTGTAGGGCTTGCTTTGGTCCACATTCAGCAGCGGTCCGCCAATTATATTGGCCAGGAACTTGTTCTTGTTCAGGGTGCCGTCGCCTGTCAGGGCGAAGGAGGCCCGCCTGCTCCCGGCCTCCTCGGTGGACGATACCGTGCCGGTGAAATGCAGCTTGCGGACGGCGTCGCGGATTTCGACATGGCCCTCATTGATAATGAAGCGCCGGATCGGCGGCAGCTTGAAGGCCTCGTTGGGATTCTGTCCGCCCTTGCTGTCCCAGTTGGTGCGACCCGATGCATCGCGCACCAGCAGAACGTTCGGCTGGTCAATCCGCACCAGGGGCAGAATGAGTTCGCCAAACAGCAGCGGGACCAGCCGCACTTCCACC
>JBBQHU010000065.1:0-14538 GCA_038324265.1 Micropepsales bacterium
AGTCCCAGGCCGCTGCCTGGGTCGATACCCTGATCCGGCTGAAGCAGGAGGGTTTCAAGAACAAGCGCACCATCAAGATGGCGCTCACCTGCGGCGAGGAAACCAGCACCGCCTTCAACGGCGCCAGCTGGCTGGCCACGCATGAACGCGATCTGATCGACGCTGAATTCGCCATCAACGAAGGCGGCGGCGGCGACAATGACGACAACGGCAAGGCCCTGCTGATGGGCGTGCAGGCGGCGGAGAAATTCCCCCAGAACTACACCCTGGAAGTGACCAATCCGGGCGGCCATTCCTCGCGCCCCGTCAAGAACAACGCCATCTATCACCTGGCCGGCGGGCTGATGAAGATCAGCCAGTATGAATTTCCCATCGAGTCCAACGACATCACCCGCACCTATTTTGCCAAGATGGCACCGCAGAAGGGCGGCGCCATCGGTTCGGCGATGACCGCCTTCTCGAAGGACCCCAAGGACCTGAAGGCCGCGGCGGTGATTGCCGCCAATCCCGACTATAACGGCATCCTGCATACCACCTGCGTTGCCACGCTTTTGAATGCGGGCCATGCCAACAACGCCCTGCCCCAGCGCGCCGACGGCAACATCAATTGCCGCATCTTCCCCGGCACGACGCCCGAACAGGTGCGCCTCAAGCTGCAGGAACTGGTGGCCGACCCGGAAATCAAAGTGACGCTGGCCGACAAGCGCAGCGAAGTGCCCAAGGGGCCGCAGCCGTTGGACCCCAAGATTTTCAAGCCGGTGGAAAAGCTGGTGGCGAAATACTGGCCGGGCATTCCGGTGGTGCCGATCATGTCGGCGGGGGCCACCGACGGCGCCTTCCTGACGCCGGTGGGCATTCCCACCTATGGCGTGTCAGGCATCTTCTTCGACACGGACGGCAACGGCGCCCATGGCCTGAATGAACGGGTGCGCGTGGATTCCACCTTTAAGAGCCGCGACTTCCTGTACGACATCGTGAAAATTTACGCCTCGCAGCCCTGACGGAGACCCAACGCATGTTTCGCACCCTGCTTGCCACGCTGCTGACCACTGCGGTGGCGCTGCCCGCTGCTGCCCAGGACAATCATGCCCGCTACCGGGCGCTGTTCCAGGAAATGGTGGAAACCAACACCAGTCTTTCGGTGGGGAGCTGCACCGCGCTGGCCGCAAAGGTTGCCGGACATCTGAAAGAATCCGGCTTTCCTGACAGCGACCTGCATCCCTTCGCGGCGCCGGATCATCCCAAGGAGGGCGGCCTGGTGGCGGTGCTGCCGGGCAGCGATCCCAAGGCCAAGCCGATCCTGCTGCTGGGACACCTGGATGTGGTGGAAGCCAAGCGCGAGGACTGGACCCGCGATCCCTTCAAGCTGATCGAGGAGAATGGCTATTTCTATGGCCGCGGCGTGGCCGACATGAAGTCGCTGGATGCGGCGTGGGTTTACACGCTGATGCGGCTGAAAGAGGAAGGCTTCAAGCACACGCGCACCATCAAGCTGGCGCTGACCTGCGGCGAGGAAACTGCCAGCGCCTTCAATGGCGCAAACTGGCTGGCCAAGAACCAGCGGCAATTGATCGATGCGGAGTTTGCGCTGAATGAAGGCGGCGGCGGGCGCCTGGACAAGGACGGCAAGCCCGTCATCATGACGGTGCAGGCAGCGGAGAAATTCCCGCAGGATTATACGCTGGAGGTGACCAATCCCGGCGGCCATTCCAGCCGCCCGGTGAAGAAGAATGCCATCAACGAGCTTGCCGAAGGGCTGGTGAAGATCAGCCAGTATGAATTTCCGATCGAGGCCACCGACATCACCAAGGGCTATTTCGCCAAGATGGCGGGCCAGGTGGGCGGCGAGATGGGGGCGGCGATGGCGGCCTTTGCGAAAAGCCCGGCGGACCTGAAGGCGGCAGCGACCATCGCCACCGATCCCAGCTTCAATGGCGTGCTGCACACCACCTGCATCTCCACGCTGCTGAGCGCGGGCCACGCCACCAACGCCCTGCCTCAGCGCGCCACTGCCAATATCAACTGCCGCATCTTCCCCGGCACCACGCCGGAACAGGTGCGCCTGAAGCTGGCCGAGCTGGCGGGCAATCCCGATATCAAGGTGACATTGGGCGCTATTCGTAGTGACGTGCCCAAGGGGCCGCAGAGCCTCAATCCCAAGGTGTTCGGGCCGGTGGAACAACTGACCGCGAAAAACTGGCCGGGCACGCCGGTCGTGCCGGCCATGTCAGCGGGCGCCACGGACGGCGCCTTCCTGACGCCGGTGGGCATTCCCACCTATGGCGTATCGGGCATGTTCGGCGATGCCGATGGCAGCGGCGCGCATGGCCTGAACGAGCATATGCGGGTCAGTTCCGTCTATAAGGGTGCCGATTTCATCTATGACATCGTCAAGGTGTACGCGAACGAGAAGTAGGCGGCTCGTCGACCTTATCAGTGCAGCTTGAGGCGCGGCCGGATGATCTGGTTGACGTGGCCGACCAGGATCAGCGACAGGCCTTTGAGCCAGCCGTGAATGGCGATCAGGTGCATGCGGTAGAGCGAGACATAGACAAAGCGCGCCAGCCGCCCTTCGATCGCCATGCGGCCGCCGATCAGGTTGCCCATCAGCGAGCCCACGGTGGAAAAGTGGCTGAGCGACACCAGCGAGCCGTGATCGCGATAGACGAAGGGTTTCAGTGCCCGCCCCTGAATCAGCGCGCGGATATTGTGGAAGGCGATTGAAGCCATCTGGTGCGCCGCCTGGGCCCGCGGCGGCACGGGGCGGGTCTCGCCTTGCGGCACGAACCAGCAGCAATCCCCGATGGCAAAGATGCGCTCGTCGCGGGTGGTCTGGAGGGTCGGCTTCACCACAAGCTGGTTGCCGCGCGCGGTTTCCAGGCCCATGTCCGCAAGAACGTCGGCCGCCTTCACGCCCGCCGCCCAGACCCGCAGGTCGGCGGCGATGAATTCGCCGGATTTGGTGATCATGCCGTCGGCATTGGCTTCCACCACGGCGGTATCGGTCAGGACCCGCACGCCCAGTGCTTCCAGTTCCTCATGCGCGGCCTTGGCCAGGTCTTCTGGCAGCGCCGGCAGGATGCGCGGCCCCGCCTCGATCAAGGTCACTTTCAGGCGGCTTTCGTCGAACACTTCCAGGCCGTAATGGCGCAGCGCGGCGGCCGAATTGTAAAGCTCTGCCGCCAGTTCCACGCCGGTGGCGCCGCCGCCGACAATGTCCACCTTCACGCTGGCATCGGCGTTCGGATCGGCCTGCAAGGTGCGCGACACGCGCAGACAGTGGTTCAAAAGCTTGCTGCGGAAACGGTCTGCCTGCAGACGGCTGTCGAGAAAGATGCAGTGTTCCGCCACGCCCTTGGTGCCGAAGTCATTGCTCACAGAGCCGATCCCCATCACCAGATAGTCATAGCGGATGCGGTGCCGGCCCATGATCTCGCGGCCGTCTTCATCCAGGATCGGCGCGATCAGGACATGGCGGCTGTCGCGATCGACGCCTTCCATGGTGCCATAGAAAAAGCGGTAGCCCCAGGCATGGCAGTGGCTGCGATAGCCGACCTCGTCAAGATTGGCGTCCAGCGAACCTGCCGCCACTGCGTGCAGCAGGGGCTTCCAGATATGGGTGCGGTTCTTTTCGACCAGGATGATGTCGAAATCCTTGCGCCCGAAATGGGCGCCCAGCCGGGTGGCCAGCTCCAGCCCGCCGGCGCCGCCGCCCACAATTACTATTTGAATTTTCCGCGCTGCGCGCGGCGGGGCAGTCTGCGTCTTGCGCGCTTTTGTCATGCGGCCAGAGATACCATGGGGGATGGGTTTGCAGACGAGGTTTTTTCGGTCAGGCTGTATACTGAACACCAGCAAGAGAGCCGCAAATGTCCAATTCCCGCATCAGCCTGGAAAAAGCCAACACCATCATTGCCGCCGCATTTGCCAAGGGCAAGGACGCGGGAATGAAGCCGCTGTCCTGTGTGGTGACGGATGCGGGGGGCCATGTCATTGCCTTCCAGCGCCAGGACGGCACCTCGTTCCTGCGGCTGGACATTGCGCGCGGCAAGGCCGCCGGGGCGCTGGCCCTGGGCGTGAATTCGCGCAAGATCGGCGAGATGGCGGCGGAGCGCCCCAGCTTCATTGCCAGCCTGGGCCATCTGGCACCGGGTGGGATGATCCCGGTTGCGGGCGGCGTGATCGTGAAGGGACCCGACGGAATTGCCATCGGCGCCGTCGGCATCACTGGCGACACATCGGACAATGATGAAGTGGCGGCGCTGGCCGGCATCGCGGCGGCAGGGCTCACGGCTCTGTAGGGAAACGCCTAGACATCCCGACTGCGAGAAATCTGGCGCACAAAGCGGATGTCATAGATGGGCTTTGACTGGGTGCCGTCGGCCTTTTGCGTCACCGGATAGGCGACCACGAAAAACATGAAAGCCTCGGGAACGGGATTGTCCTTTGCGTCCCGAAGCTGCATCAGCACGGCATTGCTGATAATGCCGTTGCCGATGGGCCGCGAGGAAAGCTGGGGCGCATCCATCTTGCGGCCCGTGCTTTCCACGAAGATGCGGGCCGCCTCCATCAGCGGCGTGCCGTCCATCACGTGGTCGCTGTACCGCCGCACGGCGCAGGCGTGATAGGGCGGATCTTCCTCGGTCAGGACATATTGGCCTTCCGTGCCCGCCACCAGCCATCCCTTGCCGGGATCGCTGTGCAGATAGTTGGCGACCTGGGCGTCGGTCAGCGGCTCAAGCTGCGCGTCGGCGGCGGCCTGCGCCATCGCGCCGGGAAATTTCGAAAGACAGTAGCTGGAGAACAGCTGCACGAACTCGCCGGAGACGGGCGGCGGGGTATCTTGCGCAAACGCGGCGCCGGCCATCATGAGGAAGGCCAGCGCCGCCCGCATCATGCTGTAACCTGCTCTTCCACATGCAGTCGGCGATTGGGATCGACGAAGAACCAGGCAAATATGCACACGAAGGTGATGCCTGCCGCGACGTAGAAAGCCACCGGCCAACCATATTTTGCAGCAAACCAGGGCGTGGCCGACGCCGTCACGGCGCCCGCAATCTGGCCTGCCATGTTGATCAGGCCGGACACGACGCCGGTATAGGGACCGCCGACATCCGCGGCGACGGCCCAATAGCAGGCCTGGCCCAGATAGACCGCGCCCGCGCCGCCCGCCAACACCAGCACCGCCAGGGTGGTGTTCTGCACCTGGCTCCCGATAACCAGGAAAATCGCGGTCGCCAGCAAGGTCGCGGCCCCGTACAGGCTGCGGCCGGCATATTGGCCCTTGTGCTTGACCAGCCAGTCGCTGATCACGCCACCCAGCAAGGAGCAGGTCGTCATGGCGATGAAGGGCAGCATGGACAGAAGCGCGCTGGACTTGAGATCAAGGCCGCGTCCGTCCTTCAGGTAGATGAAGAACCAGGTATGGAAGATAAAGGCGACATAGCAGAAACCGATATAGGCGAAGGCGCAGGCCAGCACGTCGCGGCTGGTGAAAATTTTCTTCCACGGCATCGGGCCATCGGAGCCCTTCATCTTGACCGAGGGATCAGCCTGGATATGGGCAAGTTCCTGCGGCGTGACGCTGGGATGCTGGGCCGGGGTGTCGCGCGCCAGCTTGTACCAGATCACTGCCATCACCAGGCCGATGCCGGCGGAGAAATAGAACACTTCGTGCCAGCCGTAATTATAGACGATGGCCGCGACCAGCGGCGGAGCAAGACCCGAGCCCAGGCCGACGCCGCCGAATACCCAGCCATTGGCCTTGCCGCGCTCATGGCTGGGAAACCAGGCTGCGATGAACTGGTTGGCGGATGGATAGGCGACCGCTTCGCCCAGACCCAGGATGAACCGCACCACAAGCAGCGCGATCAGCGAATGGGCCATATCGGAGGGGACCATCGCGGTGGCGACGCTGAGCACGCTCCACCATACCAACCCGATGGTGAGGGTTTTGCGGGGGCCCAGCTTGCCGACCACCCATCCGGCGGGAATCTGGAAAGCGGCATAGCCCAGGAGGAAGGACGAGAAGACCCAGCCCAGCTCGATCTTGCTGATATTGTAATCGGCGGCGAGATAGGTGCCCGCGATCGAGATGTTGCTGCGATCAATATAGACCACGGCGCTGACCACGAAGATCAGCATGATCAGCAAGTAGCGGACTTTCGACTTCATCATCTGGCGTATCCCTGGTCACCGCTGGAACGGTTTGTTTGTGCGGGATTTACGCCCCACTTGCGCGGCAAACAAAGCCTAGTTCGCGCCATTCGTCAAAGCGGCAAAGCCGACGGCATTGTGCGGTGCAGAAGGGCGCTTTTGCCGCTTGTCCCCGCGCGGTCCCAGAACCTATAACCGCCCGGCCCATCCAGGAACATTCGCATGACCCGCAAACTCGAAGGCAAGACCGCATTGATCACCGGCGCAGCTGCCGGTATCGGCCTGGCGACCACCAAGCTGTTCCTGTCGGAAGGCGCCAAGGTGATCGCCACCGACCGCGACCTGCGGGGCCTGGACGGTGTGGACGCCGAAAAGATCGTGCTGGATGTCACCGATGCCGCCGCAGTCGCCGCGCTGGCCGGCAAGGTCGGCACCGTCGATGTGTTGTTCAACTGTGCCGGCTTTGTCGAGAATGGCACCATTCTGGACAACACCGAGGAACAATGGGAGAAATCCTTCCAGATCAACGTCTATGCCATGGCGCGGCTGATCAAGACCTTCCTGCCCGGCATGCTGGAAAAGGGCGCCGGTTCGATCATCAACGTTGCGTCGGTGGCCGGCTCCATCAAGGGCATTCCCAGCCGCTGCATCTATGGCGCCAGCAAGGCCGCCGTGATCGGTCTTACCAAGTCGATCGCCGCCGATTTCGTCACCAAGGGCATCCGCTGCAATTCGCTTTGCCCCGGCACCGTGGATTCGCCGTCGCTGCAACAGCGCCTGAAGGACACCGGCGACTATGAAGCCGCGCGCAAGGCCTTCACTGGTCGCCAGCCCATGGGCCGGCTGGGTACGGCCGAAGAAATGGCCAGCATCGTGCTGTGGCTGGCCAGCGACGACAGCAAGTTCGCGACTGGCCAGAACTTTATCGTCGACGGCGGCATCACCATCTAACCCGTGCGACACTCGGTTTCTTGACCGGCCGGCAGGCGCGTGCGCAAGACTGCGGCCATGCAGGGTATTTTCCGCATCGCACGGCACATGGCGCTTGTCGCCCTGATGCTGCGCGCCCTGATGCCGACGGGCTGGATGCCGGACGCCCATGCCGGCCTGACCATCTGTTCCGCCACCCTGGGTGTCATCCATCATGATGGCGCACCGGAAAAAAAGGACAGCCGCCAGCAGGAATGCCCCTTTGCCGCCGCGTCGCAGATGGCCGCCGCGCCGGATGCGGCGCAGATCGCCCTGCCGGCCTTCCATGCTTTTGCGGCTCAGACAGACCGCGCCTATGCCGCAACCGTCGCAGCGCGCTTTACGCCGCAAAGCCCCCGCGCCCCACCCCTGAACGCCTGAGCCTGTTTTCGATGCCGCGCGTAACTGCGCGGTTGCTCATGCGTTTTTCAGGGAATTTCCTATGTCCATAGCCGTGCGCCTTTGCGCGACCACGTCCATTTTCGCAATCCTGTCTTCGGCTGTCGCTGCCCAGACCATCGGGCAAAGCCTGCAGTCCGAATTCGTCATCGTCACCGCCAATCGCCAGTCCAGCGATGCGCCCGACACAGTGGTGACCGCCGCCAAGGCGCAGGAACAGATCAATGCCGTCAATACCGAGGACATGCTGAAATACGCGCCGTCCCTGGTGGTGCGCAAACGCCATTTTGGCGACACCCAGGATCCTGTCGGCACCCGCACGTCCGGCGTGGGCGCCTCGGCGCGCAATCTGATCTTCGTGGACGGGGTGATGATCAATTCCCCCATCGGCAACAACAACAGCGGGGCCAGCCCGCATTTTGGCGTCGCGGCGCCGCAGGATGTCAGCCGCATTGATGTCCTGTATGGGCCCTTCTCGGCGCGCTATGCCGGCAATTCCATCGGCGCCACCATCAACATTACCACCCGGATGCCCGACAAGTTCGAATTCCATGCCGACTCTCTGGGAGCGGTGCAGGATTTCAGCCTGTATGGCACCAGCGGAAGCTTTGGCACCTGGCAACTGTCGGCAGGAGTCGGCGATCGCATCGGCGCATTCCGCTGGCGGCTGTCGGAAAACCACATGGATTCCACCGGCCAGCCGTTGGGACTCGCCACCCTGTCACGGCCGGCAAGCCCCAGCGCCGCAGGCACGGTGTTGACCGGCGCGGCGAGCGATTTCAACCGTACCGGTGCGGCGATCGTGGATATCGGTGGCACCGGCATCGAACATCAGGTGCAGGACACGACCACCCTGAAACTGGCCTATGATTTCGACGGCGGCGTGCAGCTCAGCTATCTCGCCAGCCTGTTTCACCAGGATGATGATTCCACCATTGATAGCTGGCTGCGCAATCCGTCGGGCGCCGTCGTCTATACCGGAAGCGGCAACATCAACGGCTACAACACCAACATCGGCGCGAATACTTTCTCCAACAACGTCTACAACACCCAGCAAAGCCAACTGGCACAGGGCGTGACGCTGAAGTCTGCTCCTGGCGGCGATTTCCAGTGGGAGCTGATCGCGACGCGCTACGACTATCTGAATGACAAGCAGCGCGTGCCCACCGCCGCCCTGCCCGGTGCCTTTACCGCAGGAGCAGGCACCATCAACCGCCTCAACGGCACTGGTTGGACCACGCTGGACGCCAATGGCGCCTGGCACGGGTTCGCCGATCACGACATTTCGTTCGGTGCCCACCGCGATGCAGAAACATTTGCCCAGTCCAAGAACAACCTGACCGACTGGAAGCTGGGCGGACTTGGCATGCTCACCAGCGCCGCCAAGGGGCGTACCGCCACAAACGCATTGTGGCTGCAGGACATCTGGAGCCTGGCGCCGACCATCAAGGCATCAGCAGGTCTGCGCTATGAGGACTGGCGTGCCTATCAGGGCAGCAATTATTCTGCGTCACCGGCGCTGAATGTCAGCCAGCCGCGTATCTCTGCGAGCACCCTGTCGCCCAAGGCCAGCCTGGCCTGGCAAGCGTCGGACACATGGTCGCTCACCGGGTCCTGGGGCATCGCCTATCGCATGCCGACGGTCACTGAACTCTACCAGGCGGTCACCACCGGCGCGACCTTGACCGTGCCAAATCCCAACCTGAAACCGGAACGCGCCAGTTCCTTCGAACTGGCCGCGGAGCGGCGGGACGACAAGGGGTTCGTGCGCATCTCGCTGTTCGCGGAAGACGTCTCCAATGCGCTGCTGTCACAATCCGCACCGCTGGTGGCAGGATCGACCAGCCTGTTCAGCTATGTGCAGAATGTTGATCGCACACGCGCGCGCGGGGTGGAGCTGGTGGCAGACCGCTATGACGTCTTCCTTCCGGGCCTGGAACTTCTTGGCAGCCTGACAGCGGCGGATGCGCGCATCACGGCCGACAGCGCTTTCGCCAAGGCGGTGAACAAGTTCCTGCCGCAAGTGCCCATGCTGCGCGCCAATGCGATGGCGACCTACCGGATCGATGATTGGGCTTTCACGCTGGGTGCGCGTTACAGCGACAGGAGCTTTGGGACCATCGACAATTCCGATCCCTATTCCGATACCTATCAGGGGTTTGGCGGGTACCTCGTGGCGGATGCCCGCATACGTTACCAGGTCGACGAGAACTGGAACGTCTCGCTGGGCGTGGACAATCTGAACAACGACAAATACTTCCTGTTTCACCCCTTCCCGCAGCGCACTTTCGTGATGGAGATTCACTATGCCCAGTAAAACACCCTGTCAGTCATCCGCCATTGCTGGCGCAATCGCCCTGCTGTTTCTGCCGTTCGCCGCCAATGCCGCATGGGGCGAAGACATCACGGTGTCAGACGCCTGGATACGCGCCTTGCCGCCCAGCGTGCCGTCCGGTGGCTATTTCACCCTGCACAATGGCGGCGGCGGGGCGGTGACGCTGACCGGGGCGGAAAGCCCGGCCTGCGGCATGATGATGCTGCACAAAAGCGAGGACCATGGCGGCATGGGCAGCATGAGCGATGTCACGGCGGTGCAGATTCGCGCCGGCGGCACGCTGGCCTTTGCACCGGGCGGCTATCACCTGATGTGCATGCATGCGGGGGCTGCGATAAAGCCTGGCAACACGGTGGACGTCACCCTTCAATTTGCAGGCAGGCCCGCTATAACCACCGCCTTCCTGGTAAAGAACGCTTCGGGGAAATAGCGGATCATGACCTTTTTTGGCGTCCTGTTCCTGGCGCTCAGCATGTCGGCGGATGCCTTTGCGGCGGCGCTGGGCAAGGGCACGCGGCTGGACCGTCCCAGCTGGGGCGAGGCACTGCGCACCGGCGCGATCTTTGGCGGCATCGAGGCCATCACGCCAGTGATCGGCTGGGCGGTGGGCCGCGCCGCCAGCCGCTATATCGAGGCTTTTGACCACTGGATCGCCTTCGGCCTGCTGATGGTGATCGGCGGCAAGATGCTGTGGGATGCGGTGCGCCGTCACGAGGAAGAGGAAAAGCCGCAAAGCCATTCCTTCGCGGTGCTGGCACTGACCGCCATCGGCACCAGCATTGATGCGCTGGCGGTTGGGGTGACGCTGGCGCTGGTGGGCGCCAGCGTCGTGGTCAATGCCCTGGCGATCGGGACTGCAACCTTCACGATGACCACCATCGGGGTGATGACGGGGCGTTTTCTGGGCGAAAAATTCGGGCGTTATGCGGAAGGCGCGGGTGGGGTGATCCTGATCGTGATCGGGACCAAGATATTGCTCGAGCACACGCTGCTGGCAACCTGAACGGACGCGCTAGACTTTAAAGCGGGCGTCCAGGCGGGCGATGATTTCTTCGGGAGTGAAGCCCAGCGCACTGAGGCGCCCTGATCGCGCCAGCAGCGCAAGACCCGTCAGCGCCGCCGCCACCAGCACCACGTCGCTCTGGTTTTCGCGGCTGTCGGACGGCAGGCCGCTGGCATCCGACAGCGCCTTCAACACCGTGATCATCCGGCCATTGAACAGGCGTTCGGCGTCGTTGACCTTGCCGCCGGCGGGCGCGCCGGTCAGCGCTGCGGACGCGGCCGCCATGGTTTCGGCGTTGCTGAGGACCGCCAGCGCGGCTGCCCCCGCACCGGCCAGGCCGCCGCTATCGCGCATGGCACGCGCCATCGCAGTGAGGTCATCTGCGGCCAGGGCCAGCAGCAATTCGTCCTTGTTGCGGAAATAGCCGTACAGGGCTGCCGGGGCGAAACCGGCTTCTGCCGCCACGCCGCGCAGGGAAAGGTCGCGCGCGCCGTTGCGGGCTGCAACCTTGCGGGCGGCATCCAGGATGGCGACCCGCGAGGCCGCCCGGGTTGCGTCCCGGGGACGTCGTTCCTTGGGAATTCGAATCGCCGCCTCAGCCATGACCAGAATCATAGGTGATTCCCATGCTGTCGCAGGGCGCGACAAAAGGAATCAGAGGGGCAAAGTACTAGTTCGGATGGGCCAGCTTGTTGGCTTGCACTGCAGCATTGGCAGCAGCGCCCACCTTTTCCTTCATCGCCTGGTTGGCGGCAACCCGGGCTTTGACGCTGGCTTCCAGTGACTTGAAGCTGATGTTGGTCAGGTCGGTGGCCTGCAGCTCGCTGCCGACGCAGGACTGGTAGATGTCTGACTGGGCAATATATTCGCGCGCCTGGGACATGGCGATGCGCAGTTGTTCGTCAGTTGCGGTGGCGCCGTCCACCGGCGCGGGCGGCACGGGCGCAACGCACTGGGCCATCGCTGGAGTGGCGACACCAAGGCAGATCGCGAGGAAAAGAGTTAGACGCACGCGCGAGTCCTTCTGGAACTCGCGATTATCTCATATCGACAGCGGCGGAACCAGCCTGTGCGCTGGTCCATTTCGGTACGCTAACGCGCCGCAAATCTGTCTGAAAAACGTCAAATTGCTTCGGTCTGGGCGGCGCGGTTCTGGCGGAACCAGTGATCGGCATAGCGAACCAGCAGGGCCACCACCATCAGGCTGAGGCTGAAGTCATACCAGACGTCGGGACGATGCGGGCCCGAAATGCGCGCCAGCGCCATCAGCGCATAGCAGGACCAGAAAAAGCCCGCGGCAATGGTGAGCAGGGCACGGCGGGTCTTGTTGCCGATCAGGACGTGACCTTTCAGCGTGATGGGCACGATGGTGGCGGCCATGACGGCGGCGACGGTGCCGCCGAACAGCACCATCAAGGTGGCGCCGGCCGAGAGCTGGATCACGTTGGGCAGGAAAACCGACAGCAGATAGACGCCGTAGCTGGCGCAGAAGCCCCAGACAAGCTTGCGGCTGAGGCTCTCGGGGCAGCTGGTGTGGAACAGGCGATGCGAGATGCGGCATGCGGGGCCGCACGTCAGCACTGCGAAGAACACCAGGCAGGTATAGCGCCAGGCGAGCTGGCTGCCGAGGCGCAGGCCATTCTCGCCAAAGCCGCGCGCCACGATCGCACCCAGAACCAGCACAACCGCCAGCGTGGCAATGCCACCGACCAAGGTCCCCATCGACCATTTCAGCCAGGGAACTTTGCGGTCGGAATTAAAAATGGCGGAATTGTCCAGCGCAACCATGTGACCCAGAACCTTCAGAGACGTTGTGATGGAACAACGCGGCTGTGGGAAAAAAGATGCGCTTATCCGCGCGTCAAAGCGACGGCAAAGCCCTCTACCGGCTGGTTTGCTTCATGGCGTGGCGTGGCGGCAACAAGTCCGGCGACCGTCAGGCCCGCGTCCCGTGCGGTGGCGCGCAGATAGGCATCGGAATGTCGCCAGCGCCGCTTGGGACCAAGCTCGAAACCTTCGCCGGTTTTCGCCTCGGTGGTGAAAAGAAAATAACCATCCGGCGCCAGTCGTGCGGCGGCGCCGCGGAACACGGCGACGAGATCGCCCAGATAGACCAGCGTGTCGGCGGCCAGGATCAGGTCGTAAACCGCTCCCACCGTACCAAGCGCGGTTTCCAGGTCAGCCACCACAAGATCGTCATAGATGCCGCGGCTGCGCGCCTTGTCGATCATGGCGGGGGAAAGGTCGACGCCGTCGAGCCGCCGGCTGAGGGGCTGGAACACGGCGCCCGCCAGGCCTGTGCCGCAACCCAGATCGAGGATGGAAAGCTTTTCACGGCCCGGCATCACCATCTGCGCCAGGTCGAGCAGGATCTGCGGCCCGGCATAGGACAATTGCTGGATCATGCGCGTGTCGTAATCGGCGCTGAACTGGTCGAACAGGTGGCGGACATAGCCGGCATCGGAACGCGGGGCGGATTTGATCGCTTCGGCCGCCGCGACCATCTCGGCGGGCGGGTCGTCGAGCTCGCGCAAGTTCTCCAGCGCCTTGTCGGCCTCGCCGGCTTTCAGCCAGGCGGCGGCGACCAGTTCGCGGGCGCGGGTGAGACCGGAATCGAGCCGCAGCGCCCGCTGCAGTTCGGCGATGGCCGTGGGCAGCAGGTCGGCAGCCAGCAGTGCCTCGCCCAGTGCCAGCACGGCGACGGCGATGCCGGGATTGAGCGAGACCGCTTCGCGGGCCTCAGCCAGCGCGCCGCTGATGTCGCCGTCCGCCAGTAGCGCCTTGATGAGGGTCAGCCGCGCCAAGAGACCGCCACGCCCCGCACTGAGCCGGGCACGCAGATCGCGCGCGGCTTGCGCGGCCTGGCCAGACGCGATCAACGCCTCGGCGGCTTCGATGGGGTCACCCCCCTCGTCTGAAAAATCAACCGGCAAGGATGCAAAGCCCGTTGTTCAGAACGACGGTGCCGGGACGTTCCTTGACGCTGGCGCGGTAGGAGATGGTGCCTGCGTCCTGCCACAGCTCCACCACCAGCGTCTCGCCGGGAAAGACCGGCTTGGAGAAGCGCACATCGAACTGGGTGATGCGTTCGGGATTGTATTGGGCGAGCGTGGACAATACGGCGCGGCAAGCGGTGCCGTAGCTGCACAGGCCATGCAGGATGGGGCGCGGGAAGCCGACCATCTTTGCAAAGGCCGGATCGCGGTGCAGCGGATTGCGGTCGCCGGACAGGGCATAAAGGAAGGCCTGGTCGGGGCGGGTATCGCATTCGGTGACAAGATCAGGGGCGCGCTCGGGAATTTCATGCAATGCGGGGCCGCCGGTCGGCTTGCCGCCAAAGCCACCATCGCCGCGCGCGAAGATGGAGGTGACGATGGTGAACAGCTTGTCGCCGCTCGCGCCGTCGCGGCTGACCCGTTCCTGGATCAGCACCGCGCCCTTGCCTTCGCCCTTGTCGAGGATATCGAGGGTGCGTTCGTCGGAAATCACCTCGCATTGGGGCGGCAGCGGCTTGTGGAAGGTGATGCGGCGTTCGCCATCCACCACCATCATGAAATTGATGTTGGACTTTTGCGGCATGCGCTGGTTTTCGGGCGGGGCCTCGCCGCGATTGATGACGCTGGCGAAGGTGGGCACCACTTTCAGACCGTTATTCTCATAGACGAAGGGCAGTTCT
>JBBQHU010000066.1:0-14297 GCA_038324265.1 Micropepsales bacterium
CATCACCGGATTGTAGACGTTCAATTCAAAGTGGCCCTGGCTGTCCGCGAAGGTCAGCGCGGCATTGTTGCCGAACACCTGCACGCAAACCTGGGTCATCGCCTCGCACTGGGTGGGGTTGACCTTGCCCGGCATGATCGAACTGCCCGGTTCATTCTCCGGCAGCGCCAGTTCGCCCAGGCCCGAACGCGGGCCGCTGCCCAGCAGGCGGATGTCATTGGCGATCTTGAACAGCGATGCCGCCACCGTGTTGATGGCGCCGTGACTGAATACCATGGCGTCATGGGCGGCCAGCGCCTCGAACTTGTTGGGGGCGGTGGTGAAAGGGAGCCCGGTGATGGCGGCGATGCGCTCGGCCACCATCTTGTCAAAACCGACGGGCGCATTCAGCCCGGTGCCGACGGCGGTGCCGCCCTGCGCCAGTTCCATCAGGCGGGGCAGGGTCTGTTCGATCCGCGCGATGCCGTTGGCGATCTGGGTGGTGTAGCCGGAAAATTCCTGACCCAGGGTCAGCGGCGTCGCGTCCTGGGTATGGGTGCGGCCGATCTTGATGATGTTCTTCCAGGCTTCGACCTTCACCGCCAGCGCGGCATGCAGATGCTTCAAGGCGGGCAGCAGCCGGTGATGGATTTCCTCCGCACAGGCGATGTGCATGGCCGTGGGATAGGTGTCGTTCGAGCTCTGGCTCATGTTGACGTGATCATTGGGATGGACCGGCTTCTTGCTGCCCATCACCCCGCCCATCATCTCGATGGCCCGATTGGAGATCACTTCATTGGCATTCATGTTGGACTGGGTGCCTGAACCTGTCTGCCACACCGACAGCGGGAAATGATCGTCCAGCTTGCCGTCGATCACTTCCTGGGCGGCGGCGACAACCTTTTCGCCCACCGCCTTGTCCAGGTGCCCCAGCGCCATGCTGGTCTCGGCCGCGGCGCGCTTGATGATGCCCAGCGCGCGCACGATCGGCAGGGGCTGCTTTTCCCAGCCGATCTTGAAGTTGCCGAGGCTGCGTTGCGCCTGGGCGCCCCAATAGCGGCTGGCATCAACTTCAATGGGTCCGAACGTGTCGGTTTCGGTACGGGTCTTGGTCATGTTGGGAAACTTTGCAGTTTTGGGGGCAGATTAGGGGCGGCGGATTACTTCTTGCGGAACGAGTCCAGGCTGACCACTTCGCCCGGCGCCGGCTTTTCGGCAGGTGCCTTTTCGGCGGTGCCCGCCGTTGCAGGTGCGGGCTTCATGACCACGGGCTCGGCCGGTTCGGTCTCTGCCATCTCGGCGGGAGCGGACGGCACCATGACGGGGCCGGTGGCGGGCTTGGCGGCGTCGCCTTCGGCCCGGAACTGCAGGCCGAACTGCACGCCGGGGTCAAAGAAGGCGGTCAGGGCGGCAAAGGGAATGTGGAGCGGCGCCGGAAGTTTCTTGAAGGTCAGGGTGACCTCGAAATAATCCTCTTTCACCTTCAGCGCCCAATACTGGTGCTGGATGATGATGGTCATTTCGTCGGGATATTGTTCCTTCAGGAAATCGGGGATGTCGACGCCGTCGCCGTGAGTCTTGAAGGTCAGGTAGAAATGGTGCGCGCCGATCAGCCCGGATTTTTCAATGCGGCGCAATGCGTCGCGCACGACGCCGCGCAGCGCCGAGTCCGTCAAAGCCTGGTAGCCGATAAAGTCTTTTGCCATGTCGCTGGAGACTATTCGCAGCCCCGGCCAAGTCAACGTGTCCGGGCACAAGGCAGCCCCGCATTCCGCCAAAAACAGCGCAATTGCGAACAATTTAAGCAGCCGCGGCAAAGCTGCCGCGCGTCTGTGTATAAGTCGGCTGAGAAAGGTGGGGATCCGTACGCTGTCGCTTACGGATCTATTGCCCGGCACCCCGATTGCACCGGGAATTATGGGCGGCGAACAAATGGCAGCGTTCGTTCGCTGGCGCTCACGAACCTGTTGCCCGGTGCAATGAGTGGGGGTCCGTACGCTGTCGCTAACGGACCTATTGCCCGGTCCCCCCGGTTGCACCGGGAATTATGGGGCGGCGAATAAGTGGCAGCTGCTTCTGTTGCCCGGTGCAACTGCCGAAACCGCGCTTGGCTAACCGTAGTTAGGCAGCGAGGGCCATTTCATTATCGTTGGCACCTAAACAATAGTCCGATGACGGCGGAACCATACCGAGCAAAAGAACTGCCTTTACACATCCGTCGATCCTGTTTCGCCCCCATCAAAAACTCATCTTGATGAGCTTGTGGTGGAGGCGCCGGGTACCGCCCCCGGGTCCGGGCTGCTTATTACACAGTCGTTTATCGCCATAGACGCCCGGGCGAACCCAGGTGACGGACTTAATATAGGCGGTGGGGGTTAAGAATTGAAGGGCTGCTTGACTCTGGCGGTTCCCCGTCGAAAACAGGCGCATGTTCACCTGTGAAGACGATATCCACCATCTGGGCGAGGGGCTGATGGCCTGCAGCCTGCGCAAGGAGGAATGGACCCACGGCGCCCATTTTGCCGTCGCCCTGTGGCTGATGCGCTACCGGCCCGACATCGACCCCGCCCGCGACATGCCCGGGCTTATCCGCGCCTTCAATGAATCCCTCGGCGGCGTGAACAGCGATACTAGCGGCTATCACGAGACCATCACCCAGGCCTCGTTGCGCGCCGCGCGGGGCGTGTATGACGCCTATCCGGCCGACGTGCCGGTGTGGCGCATCGCCAACGCCCTGATGAAGTCGAACCTGGCCAACCCCAACTGGCTGCTGGAATACTGGTCCCGCGACCGGCTGATGAGCGTGGAGGCGCGCCGCGCATGGCTGGACCCCGATCTGAAGGCCCTGCCATTCTGAGCCGAATCCGCTAGGTTGCCCCCATGCAGCAATATCTCGACCTGCTGAAACTGGTTCGCGACATCGGCACGCAAAAGACCGATCGTACCGGCACCGGCACGCGTTCGATTTTCGGCCACCAGATGCGCTTCAACCTGGCGGACGGCTTTCCGCTGGTCACCACCAAGAAGGTGCATCTGAAGTCGATCATCTATGAACTGCTGTGGTTCCTGCGCGGCGAGACCAATGTGCATTGGCTTCAGGAACATGGCGTCACCATCTGGGACGAATGGGCCGATGCCAATGGCGAGTTGGGGCCGGTCTATGGCTATCAGTGGCGCAGCTGGCCCAGCCAGACAGACGGCACCATCGACCAGATCCGGGGCCTGATTGAAGATATCCGCAAGAACCCGGATTCCCGGCGGCTGATCGTGACGACGTGGAACCCGGCCGACATTCCGCGCATGGCGCTGCCGCCGTGCCACTGCCTGTTCCAGTTCTATGTCGCGGACGGCAAGCTGAGCTGCCAGCTCTACCAGCGCAGCGCCGATATCTTCCTGGGCGTGCCGTTCAATATCGCCAGCTATGCGCTTTTGACCCTGATGGTGGCGCAGGTGACGGGGCTGGAGCCGGGCGACTTCGTACATTCCTTCGGCGATGCCCACCTGTATTCCAACCATCTGGACCAGGCGAACGAGCAGCTTTCCCGCCAGCCTTATCCACTCCCCACCATGCGGCTGAACCCGGCGGTGAAGGACATTTTCGCCTTCCAGTTCGAGGATTTCACCCTGGAAAACTATCAGTCCCATCCCGGGATCAAGGCGCCGATAGCCGTCTAATTCCGCCCCATTTGACAATTAGCGTCCTGCCCTTAAAAGACCGGCGACAGGGAGACTGGCATCATGTCCGAAGACGTACAGGGCAAAGACGAGACCAAGCTGGCCAATGGCGGCGGCGCCTTTCCGTTCTGGTTCTCGGTGACGGTGGTGCTTGGGCTTTTTGCGGTGCTGGTCGGTATCGTTTACGGCGCCATTCAGCTCTTTTCGTAAGGGCTTTCTTCCAAAGAAAAAGGGCCGGGGCATCGCTGCCCCGGCCCTTTTCTTTTGTGCGCTGCGCTACTTCGGCAGCGCCCACACCATCAAACTGTCGCCGCCCGGCGGGCTGCCCAGATAGCTGCCGCCGGTTGCCACCACGCCGACAAACTGCCGGCCGTCCTTGCCCTTCCAGGTGATGGGCGTGGCGTGGGCGGAATAGTCCAGCTTCACGGCCCAGATTTCCTTGCCGGTCTTTGAGTCAAAGGCGCGGAAGCGTTGGTCGTCGGTGCCGCCGATAAAGGTGACGCCGCCGCCTGTCACAATGGGTCCGCCATTGCTGGGGCGGCCGGTATTCTGTTTTTCCGGCGGCAGCGTATCGGTGATGCCGAGGTTCACCTGCCAGGCAATGTCACCGGTGTTGACGTTCACCGCCGTCAGCAGGCCCCACGGCGGGGCGACGCACTGCATGCGGCTGGCGCGGTCCTTGAACGTGGTGCTGGTCATGTTCCATTCGCCGTCGGCCTTCTTTTCCAGCTTTTCGACATTGCCCTGGTTGTTGGTGTTGACGATGAACAGCCCCAGCTTGGGATCAAAGGCGCCGCCCGCCCATTCCGGTCCGCCTTCGCTGCCGGGGAAACGGATATTGGGATGATCGGAAGGGATGGGGTCGAAGCGCTTGGAGCCCGTCCAGCCTCCGTCGGCGATCATTTTCTGGCAGGCGGCGGTGTGTTCCGGCGTCAGCTGCGCCACTTCGCTGAGGTCGAAGCTGTTGCGCGCCAGTTGCACCGGCTTGTTGGGGATCGGCTGGGTGGGCGATGCGCTCTCGCTGGGTTCGGGCGAGGGCGGGACCGGGGTTTCGGTCACGCCGAAGATGGGCTCGCCGGTGACGCGATTGAGGATGAACAGCAGCGCATTCTTGTTCATCGCCGCCACGGCCGGGATCACCTTGCCGTCTTTCTTAACGTCCATCAGCACCGGCGGGGTGTCGAGGTCATAGTCCCAGATGTCGTGATGGGTGACCTGGAAGTGCCACAGATACTTGCCGGTCTTGGCATCGACCGCGACCAGGCTGTCGCTGAACAGGTTGGAACCCTTGTGGTCGCCGCCATAACGATCAAAGGTCGGCGCACCGAACGGCAGATAGGCGATGCCGCGCTTGGTATCGACCGTCAGCATGTTCCAGACATTGACGCCGCTGCGCTGCTTCCAGCCGTCATCTTCCCAGGTCTCGTGGAATTTTTCGCCGGGGCGCGGAATGGAATGGAAGGTCCAGACCAGCTTGCCGGTCACCACGTCCCAGGCGCGCACGTCGCCGGCTGCGCCCTTGGAAGGGGCTTCCTGGACGCGGCTGCCGATGATGGCGAGGTTGCCGTAGATGTTGGCGGGCGAGGAATAGCCATAATAGGCGTTGGGCAGGCCGTTCATGATTTCCGGCGTCTTGGTGTCCACCAGCCCAGCGGTGCCGAAGCCCTTGGGCACGGCGCCGGTCCTGGCGTCCAGCGCAATCAGCTTGCCCTGGGTGCTGCCGAAGATGATGCGGGCGCCGTGGCTCTTGTCGCCGGGCCAATAGGACAGGCCGCGGAACGGCGGCTGGTCGGTGCCGGGAAGCTGATAGGCCCATACCTGGCTCCCCGTCGTCGCGTCTAACGCGACGACACGCCCATAAGGCGTGCCCAGATACAGCAGGCCGTTCGCCACCAGCGGGGTGGTGGTGGAAAAGGGAATGCGCGCCAGCTTGGCATCCGGCGTGGGGTTCATGTGATAGGTCCAGGCGACCTGCAGCTTGTCGACATTTTCGGGCGTGATCTGGCCCAGCGGCGAGAAACGCCCGCCGCCGCTGTCATGCCCATAAGCGGGCCAGTCCCCGACCGCGACCGGTGCGGCACTGGCGCAAAGCGGCAGGCAAGAAGCCAGCAGGGCAAGCATCATTTTCTTCATGGCGTTCCTCTCGGCGGTGGTGACCGCGCTCTTTATAAGGCGACACAGGTAAGACGATCTGGGTGAAGACTTTCCGCCAAGCGTCACGGCGTCGCGGCTTTGCCCATCTCGTCTTCCTGATAGACCTTGATGATCTCGTCGAAATTCTTTTCGGCCGCAAAGCCCATCTTCGTCGCCAGCGCGGCGGTATAACGCCCCGCCCAGCCCAGCACGATCTTGGAAATGAAAGGGTCGTCCACGCGCTTGATCAGCTTCACGGCGTCTTCGCCGGCGGCTTTGCGCAGGGCCTCGATTTCCTCGCCCACCGTGGCCGACACGCCCGGCATGGTCATGGAGCGGCGCACGCCCAGCGAAGAGGTGTCGATGGTGGAGGCGGTGATGAAGAAACCCACGGCGGCGCGGGGGCTGGCGAACCAGTGGCGCACCTCGTCGCCCACCGGCAGCGGGGCTTCCTTGCCCGCCAGCGGTTCGCGCAGGATGCCGGAGAAGAAGCTGGAGGCGGCCGCGTTGGGCTTGCCGGGACGAATGCAGATGGTGGGCAGGCGCACGCCCACGCCATCCAGGTAACCCTTGCGCGAATAGTCGGCCAGCATCAGCTCGGTCATCGCCTTCTGGGTGCCATAGCTGGAGGACGGCGTCAGGGCGAATTCATCGGGGATCGGATCGGGGAAGGGGGGGCCATAGACGGCGAGGGTCGAGGCGAAGACAAAGCGCGGCTTGTAGGGGCTGCTCTGCGCCTCAAGCCGGATCGCCTCGAACAGCGCCCAGCTGCCGTTGAAGTTGATCTTGTAGCCCTTTTCGAAATTGGCCTCGGCGTCGCCCGACACGATGGCGGCAAGGTGGAAGATCACGTCAGGGCGTTCGGCGATCAGCGTGGTGGCCACGCCGCGTTCGCTGAAATCGGTGACGATTGCTTTTGCTGAAGGCGCGCCATCCGGAATGGGGCTGTCCACGACGTCCACCAGGGTCATGGCGGTGATCGGCTTGCCGTCAAGGGCGCCGTCTTTCACCAACCGTTCCACCAGCTTGCGCCCGATCATGCCGCCGGCGCCGGTGACGAGAATCTTCATGTCCGTTTCCTTGCTGTGACCGCGGGACCATAGGATAGCGAAAAGGGCCGCACCATGCGCATTTTGGCGCCGGCACCTTTCGGCCTTGGACATGTTGCGGCGCAACGCAAAGTGCGCCTTCTGTACCTTTGACGCGGCTTCGGTGCGGGGATAGCGTCACGCAAAACCGGGATGAACCGGTGCTTGGGGGAGACTTTCGTGAAACTGGCTTTTGCCGCGCTTCTTCTGCTGTCCGCTGCCGTGCCGTCTTCCTATGCATTGGCACAGGATATTCCCGCCCCCTATGGCGCGCCCGAGCATCAATGGGCTGTGCCGCCGGACGGCGAGCCGGGCAAGTGGGGATCGTCCGCCGGCATCGAGCGCGGGCCGCATGGCGAGATCTGGGCGATTGATCGCTGCGGCGCCAACACCTGTGACGGCTCCGAAAAGAATCCCATCGTCATGATCGATCCCGTCAGCGGGAAGGCCATCAAGGCTATCGGCGCGGGGGTGTTCGTCTTTCCGCATGGCCTGCATGTGGATGCGCGCGGCAACATCTGGGTCACGGACGGCAGCATCAGCAAGGATGGCACCAGGGGCCTGCAGGTCATCAAGCTGTCGCCGGACGGAAAGGTGCTGCTGCGGCTGGGCACCGCCGGCCAGCGCGGCGACGACCAAACCCATTTCCAGTCGCCCAGCGATGTGATCACGGCGCCGAACGGCGACATCTTCGTCACCGATGGCCATGCCCCCATTGCGAATACGGTTCCGGCCGGATTGGACATGCGGGTGATGAAGTTCGACGCCAATGGCAAGTTCATCACCCAATGGGGCAAGCTGGGCAGCAAGGCAGGCGAGTTCAACAATCCGCATGCGCTGGCGCTGGACAGCAAGGGCCGTCTTTATGTCGCGGATCGCGCCAACAGCCGCATCGAGATATTCACCCAGGGCGGCAAGTTCATCACCGAATGGAAACAGTTCGGGCGGCCCAGCGGATTCTACATCACCGGCGACCGGCTTTACGCGATCGATGCGGACTCGACCGAGGCCATTCACCCGGGCGGCTGGAAGAAAGGCATCTGGATCGGCAGCATCTCCAAGGCGCTGGCCGATGCCTTTGTGCCCGATGACGGCGCCGGCGAGGGCGTGGTCGTGGCCCCGAACGGCAACATGTATGGCGCGGTCAATGTGGCCCCGCGCGGCATTACCCGATATTTGAAGAAATAAGGAGACTGCCATGAGCGACAGCCGCAGAAACTTCCTTCTCAAGTCCTTCAGCGCCACCAGCGCGGCCTGGCTTGTCGCCAACTGGCCGACCCAGGTGGCGGCGGCCGAAAAGGCGCAAGCCATGGGCGGCTTCACATTCTTCACGCCCGCCCAGGCGATGGAGGTCGACGCCATGGCGGCGCAGATCTATCCCACCACCGACACTCCCGGCGCCAGGGAAGCGCAGGCGGTCTATTTCATCGACCTGGCGCTGGTGACCTTCGCCGACGACAAGCAGAAGATCTATGCCGATGGTTTCGCCGCGCTGTCGGCCAAAACCGGCGGCAAGCCGCTGGGCGCGCTGCCCGCCGCCGAACAGGTGGCGCTGCTGACCAGCATCGAGAAGACGCCTTTCTTCCGCACCGTGCGCGACCACACCATCATGGCCATGTTCAGCGCACCCCAGCATGGCGGCAATTTCCGCAAGATCGGCTGGCAGCAGATCGGCTTTGACGACAGCCTCAACTTCCGCGCCCCGTTCGGCGCCTATGACAGGGCCTAGACCATGAAGAAATACGCACCCAATGAAGAAGTGGATTTCGTGGTCATCGGCTCCGGCGCTGCCGGCGGCGTGATGGCCAAACAGTTGGCGGTGGCCGGTTTCAGCGTGGTGGTGATGGAGCAGGGGCCGTGGGGCGCCTATGGCCATGAGCAGGACTACAGCAAGGACGAGCTCAGCAACCGCTTCCCTTCGGAAGACGATCGGCTGCTGTCCGACCCCAAGATTCAGAAAAACACCTTCCGCCGCAGCGCCAGTGAAAAGGCCGTGGCTGGCAACCACAATTACGGCTGCGTCGTCGGCGGCGGCACTGTCACCTATGGCGCATCGTCCTGGCGGCACCTGCCCTACGAGTTCGACGAGGCGTCGCGCTTCGGCACCATGGCGGGCACCGGCATTGCCGACTGGCCGGTGAGCTATGCCGAGCTGGAGCCCTATTACACCCAGGCCGAATGGGAAATCGGCATCAGTGGTCCCAATCTGAAGACGCCGCTGATCGCGCCCATGTCCAAGCCCTATCCCTGCGCGCCGCTGCCGCTGAAATCCAGCGGCTTCCTGATGCAGAAGGCGGCTGCCAAGCTGAACCTGACCGTGACGCCGAACGTCGCGGCCATCATCACCGCGCCGTATAATGGCCGCAGCGCCTGCATCAATTGCGGCATGTGTTCGGGCTATGGCTGCCAGGTGAAGGCGCGTTCGTCGTCGGCCGTTTCGTTGCTGCCGATCGCGGTCGCGACGGGCAATTGTGAAATCCGCGTTCACAGCTATGTGCGCGAGATCAATGTCGATGCCAGCGGCAAGGCCACCGGCGTCACCTATTTTGAAAAGAAGAACGGCAACCGCGAGGTCTTCCAGAAGGCCAAGTGCGTGGTGCTGTCGGCGAACGGGACGGAAACCCCGCGGCTGTTGCTGCTGTCGAAATCCAACCGCTTCCAGAACGGGTTGGCCAATTCGTCCGGCATCGTCGGCAAGTATCTGATGAGCGGCAATGGCGGCGGTGCATCGGGGCTCTTCCCCGATCCGCTGAACGAGTACAAGGGCTGCGTCACCGGGGCGGCGGTGCTCACCTATGTGCCCAATGACGTGAAGGGGCGCGGCTGGTATGGCGGCGGACGCATGACGGCGCGCGGCCAGATGTCGCCGATCCAGTATGGCCTGTCCGGGCCGCATGGTGCGCCCAGCTGGGGCGAAGGCTACAAGAAGGCGCTGCTCGAGCAGGCCAATCGCCGCCTGACGATGGTGAACTTCATCAGCCAGCTACCGGTGGAGACCAACACCATCGATCTTGATCCCGATGTGAAGGATGCCTGGGGCCTGCCTGCCATGCGCATCACCTCCACCAGCCACGAGAACGACTTCAAGGCGATGCGGTTCTTCATCGACAAGTCGGTCGATATCTTGAAGGCGGCCGGCGCGACGGAAGTCTGGGCCGACCAGGTCAATGACAGCAGGGGCGGCGCCCATGCCCGCGGCACCTGCCGCATGGGCAATGATCCGAAATCGAGCGTGGTCAACAAGTATCACCGCGCCCATGACGTGCCCAACCTGTTCGTGGTCGATGGCTCAAGCTTTGTCACCGGCGGGCGAAACCATCCCACCATGACGATTTCGGCGCTGGCCTATCGCTGTGCCGAACATCTGGTGAAGGCGGCGAAGACGGGCAACGTCACCATCTGAGGTCGGATTACCGGCTCACCGGTTCGGCAGAATCCGTGGCCGGGAAATTCCATTCCACGGCCACCTGGGTCGGTGCCGCGCAGCCGGAATGCCATTTCCAGAACTGGCCGATATAAATGGCCGCCGACCGGTCCAGGGACTTGGATCCGCTGGAATCCCGCACGAACAATTCGTCGGCATAGCCAAGGCCGTTCACCTTCACCTGCAGCACGGTGCGGCTTTTTTGTGGGAAACCGGCGGGCAACTCCGTTCCCGGCAACAGGCTGGGCGGCCTGTGGGTCATCTCGATCGGCCGCAGCGGGCAGGTCTGGGCCTGGGCCGGCAAGGCCATCAACAGGCCAACAAAAACCGAGGGCAGGGCGAAATACCGGGCGAAAGCCACATCATCTCTCCGTCTTTAGAGTAAGCAGCACTGTGTCAGCATAGCCGATCCCGCCCGCCTTCTCCATGACGATATTGATTGACCCCGGGGAAGGCGTTTGGCGTTGTGCGCCCGCGAAATTGACCTTGCCAGTCGGCCCGCCCTAGCATCGGCGCAGGGGAAAATCATGATCACCGATCAGGACGTCGCGCAGTATCACGAGACCGGCTACCTGGTGGTGCCGGATGTGCTGGAACCGGACATGCTGGCCCGCGTCCGCGCCAGCCTGGACAAGCTGGTCGCCGATGCGGCGGCAGTCAGTGCGCACACCGATGTCTATGACCTGGAACCCGGCCATACGCGCGAGATCCCCAAGGTGCGCCGCATCAAGCTGCCGCACAGCCACACGCCGGTCTTCTGGGAGCTGGCCCAGTATCCGCGCATGGTTTCGATCCTGGAAAAGCTGCTGGGGCCTTCGGGCGTGCGGCTGCAAAGCTCCAAGATCAATCTGAAGGAGCCGCATCACGGCTCGCCGGTGGAATGGCACCAGGACTGGGCGTTCTATCCCCACACCAATGACGACATGCTGGCGGTGGGCGTGCTGCTGGATGACGCATCCATCGAGAATGGCCCGCTGCTGGTGGTGCCGGGCTCGCACAAGGGTCCGACCTGGGATCATCACTCCGAAGGCTATTTCTGCGGCGCGATGGACCCGACGCGGCGCGAGGTGGATTTTGAAGCCGCGGTGCCGCTGGTCGGCAAGGCGGGTTCGATGAGTTTTCATCATGTGCGTGCGGTGCATGGTTCGGCCCAGAATGTCTCCGACAAGCCGCGCCGGCTGCTGTTGTATGAATTCTCTGCCGGCGATGCCTTCCCGTTGATGGGGATCAAGGACTGGGACCAGTACAATCGCAACCTGGTGTCGGGCACGCCGACCAACCAGCCGCGCATCGTGCCTGCGCCGGTGCGCATGCCGCTGCCGCCGTCGCCGCGCCAGGGTTCGATCTATGAGAACCAGAGCACGGCGCAGAACAAGTATTTCGCCCGCGCTGAGAAGGTCTGATGACGGCGCCTTCGACCACCCGGTTGCGACATGTGATGCTCGCTGCCGGAATCGGTTCGGCGCTGGAATGGTATGACTTCTTTATCTATGGCATGGCCAGCGCGCTGGTGTTCGGGCCGCTATTCTTTCCCAAATATGATCCGGCGTTGGCGACCTTGGCGAGTTTCGCCACGTTCGCGGTGGGCTTCCTGGCGCGGCCCTTTGGCGGATTGTTCTTTGGCCATTTCGGCGATCGTTGGGGCCGCAAGCCCATGCTGGTGGCGACACTTCTTTTGGTGGGCGGTTCGACTTTCGCCATCGGCCTGCTGCCGACCTATGCACAGGTCGGCATCTGGGCGCCGATCCTGCTGCTGGTGCTGCGCCTGTGCCAGGGCTTCGGTGCGGGCGCGGAGTATGGCGGCGCGGTGGTGATGGCGGTGGAGTTTGCGCCTGAAGGCCGGCGCGGACTGTACGGCGCCTTCGCGCCCATGGGCACCACGGCGGGCAATGCGCTGGCGGGCCTGACCTTCTGGCTGGTGGGCTTTCTGGCCAAGGACGACCTTCTCACCTGGGGCTGGCGCATTCCGTTCCTGGGATCGCTGCTGCTGCTGGGGCTGGGCGTCTATATCCGCGCCAAGGTGACGGAGACGCCGGTGTTCCTGGCGGCCAAGGCCAAGCGCCCGCCGCTGAAGCTGCCGGCGCTGGAAGCGATACGGCGCAGCCCGCGCAATTTCCTGGTGGTGGTCGGCGCGCGGCTGGCGGAAAACGCGCTGGGCTATCTTTATCCCGTGTTCGGGCTCAGTTATCTCATTACCACGCTGCATGTGCCGCGCGATGTGGCGATCTTTGCGGTGATCTGCGGCAATGTCGCTCTGGTGTGCGGGCTGGTCTTCTTTGCCTGGCTGTCGGATCGCATCGGCCGCCGCCCGGTCTATATCTTCGGCGCGCTGTTCTCGGCCGCCTGCGCCTTTCCCTTCTTCCTGCTGGTGGACACGCGCGAACCGGCGCTGATCACGCTGGCCTTTGTCATCGAGATGGGGATCGGCAGCGGCGCCATGTTCGGGCCCCAGGCGGTCTATTTCGCCGAACTGTTCGGGCCGCGCCTGCGCTATTCCGGCTTCGCCTTCGCGCGCGAGCTGGGCTCGATCATCGCGGGCGGGCCCGCGCCGCTGATCGCCGCCACTTTGGTGGCCTGGATGGCGGGCGCGCCCTGGGGCGTGTGCTTCTATGTAATCGCGATGTGCATGATCACCGCTTTCGCGGTGTGGTGCGGGCCGGAAACCTACAAGAGCGACATCCATGCCGACGATGTGCAGGACTGCGAAGCCGATGCACGCTTAGCGCTCGCGGCCAATCCGGTCCCATAACGCGCGGATCATGTCCTTCATCTGCAGCGCTTCCTGCCAACGGTCGGAAAGCTCATAGCCATCGGCGCCGGTGATGGCGTAGGGCGGCGGCCCGAATTCGCACAGGAAGGTGAAGGTCTCGTCGGGGCCGGCGCGTTTCATCCACGAACGGATGGCGTATTCCCACCAGCCCATGGCGAGGTCGAGCCAGTCCTTGTGCTGCGGAAAATTGAACTGCACCTGGATCTGCTCGCGGCTGGCGACGCGGCCGTGAAGCCCCCAGCTATTGTCCAGGATGCGGTGGATCAGGCCGTGGTTCACCGCGTCGATCGGCCAGGCGAATTCGCGGCCCACCACATAATGCGAAATGTCCGCGGTCAGGCGCAGGTCGGGAAACCGGTCGAGCAGGTGAAGGGTGAAGAACAGGTCGGTGGTCATGCGGTCGCGGTGGGTTTCGATGTGCATTTCCACCCCCGCCTCCGCCGCCAGCGCGCGCCAGCCTTCGATGTAGGGAACGCAGTCTTCGACCGTGTAGGGCCGCACGTCCGGTTGCAGGTTCAGGTGGTCGGCGCCCAGCTCTTTCACCAGCGCCAGCACCGGCTTCAGGTCGTCCACCGTCTGGGGATAGCATTGCGCCTGCCAGGTCATGCCATGATTGCGCAAAAATCCCGTCACCTCGCGGGCATAGGCGGCATCGATGAAGCGCACGCCGCAGCCATCGAAGCCGGCATCACGGATCATGGCCAGTTTCTCGGGCAGCGACCATTCCGCCCCGTCGGGCCGGCGCCGTTCCATCGCCCATAGCGATTGATAGACCAACAGCTTCTGCATCACAGCGACCCGAAGAAAGCTGCGATATCGTCCCGCGATGCCTTGGCCGACAGCAGGATCGCCGACACCACGCGCGCGCGGCGCGCATCCAGCCAGCGCGATGGGATCAGACCGCGCCGGATCAGGTCCATCTCGCCGCCCGGATAGCCATAGGAGGTTGTCAGCGTCTCGCCGCCGCCGGTGCGGCTGGCGAATATCACGGGCATTTTTGCGGCCATCGCTTCGAGCAGCGCGGGCGTGGTGTCGGCGATGTGGCCGCCGCCTGGCAGCGCCAGCACCAGCGCATCGCACTGGGTCAACTGTTCCAGGACCGTTGGCTCCATCGCCGGGCCAACTTCCAGGATCGGGATGACCGGCACGCCGCCGCCCCAGGTCAGGTGCGGCAGCCGACGTTCGGGCGTCAGCAGGAAGCGCACTTTGCCCTCGCGCACCCAGCCCA
>JBBQHU010000067.1:0-14133 GCA_038324265.1 Micropepsales bacterium
GACCAGGCCGCCGCACAGGACAACCTGCTCGCCGAACAGATCGGTTTCGCATTCTTCCTTGAAGCTGGTCTCGATGATGCCGGCGCGGCCGCCGCCGATGGCCGAGGCATAGGACAGGCCCAGGTCATGGGCATTGCCGGACGCATCCTGGTGGATGGCGATCAGGCAGGGAACGCCGCCGCCCTTGAGATATTCGCCGCGCACGGTGTGGCCGGGGCCCTTGGGGGCGACCATCAGCACGTCCAGGTCCTTGCGGGCCTCGATCAGCTTGAAATGCACGTTGAAGCCGTGGGCGAACAGCAGCGCCGCACCCTGCTTCATGTTGGCGGCCAGGTCGTCCTTGTAGATGTCGGCCTGCAGTTCGTCGGGCGTGGCCATCATCATGACGTCGGCCACCTTGGCGGCTTCGGCGACGCTCATTACCGTGAAGCTGGCAGCTTCGGCCTTCTTGGCGCTGGCGCCGGGGCGCACGGCGATGATGACGTCCTTGACGCCGCTGTCGCGCATGTTCTGGGCATGGGCATGGCCCTGGCTGCCAAAGCCGATGACGGCGACTTTCTTGTTCTTGATCAGGTTGAGATCGGCATCCCGATCGTAATACACGCGCATTTCGTCCACTCCTGGTTATTCGAAAAGATTTTCTGGTTACATGGCCTCGGGGCCGCGGGAAATCGCGGCGACGCCGGTGCGGGAGACATCGACCAGGCCCAAGGGGCGCATCAGGTCGACAAAGCTGTCGATCTTGTGGGGCGAGCCCGTGATCTCGAACACAAAGCTCGAATGCGTGGTGTCCACCGGGCGGGCGCGGAAGGCGTCGGCCATGCGCAGCGCTTCCACGCGCTTCTCGCCGGTGCCGGAGACCTTCACCAGCGCCATCTCGCGCTCGATGCCGGATTCCTGGCTGGTCCAGTTGGTGACCTTGTGGGTGGGGACAAGGCGGCGCAATTGCGCCTCGATCTGCTCGATCACATTGGGGGTGCCGCTGGTCACGATGGTGATGCGGCTGGTGCGGGCCATCGGATCGACCTCGGCCACCGTCAGGCTTTCGATATTGTAGCCGCGGCCCGAAAACAGTCCAACCACGCGGGCCAGCACGCCGGCCTCATTGTCCACCAGCACTGTCAAGGTGTGGCTTTCGATTTCGTCGCTCAATCGGATTTTCGTATCGTGCATGGTCAAAGCTTTATCATTTTAAACGAGCATCTTCCCGGCGTCGCTGATCTCGCCGCCGTCATCGGGCGACAGGATCATGTCATTGTGCGCGGCGCCCGACGGGATCATGGGATAGCAGTTCTCGGCCGGGTCAACGCGGCAATCGAACAGCACGGGGCGGTTGACGCTGATCATTTCCTTGATCTTGTCGTCCAGCTCGGCCGGCTTGTCGGCGCGCAGTCCGACGCAGCCAAAGGCCTCGGCCAGCTTGACGAAATCGGGCAATGCCTCGGAATAGCTGTGGGAATAGCGCTTGCCGTGCAGCAGTTCCTGCCACTGGCGCACCATGCCCATATATTCATTGTTCAGGATGAAGATCTTGACCGGCAGGTCGTACTGGATGGCGGTGCTCATTTCCTGCATGCACATCTGGATGCTGGCCTCGCCGGCAATGTCGATCACCAGCGCATCGGGGTGGGCCATCTGCACGCCCAGCGCGGCGGGCAGGCCATAGCCCATGGTGCCCAGGCCGCCGGACGTCATCCAGCGGTTCGGCGCGTCGAAATGGAAGCGCTGGGCGGCCCACATCTGGTGCTGGCCGACCTCGGTGGTGACATAGACGTCGCGGTCCCTGGTCAGTTCATACAGCCGGTCGATGGCATATTGCGGCTTGATGATGGTTTGCGAATTGCGATAGCCCAGCGACTTCTTGGTCCGCCACTGGTCGATCTGTTTCCACCAGCCGGAAATGTCCTGGGTCTTGTGCTTCTGGGCCTTCCAGAAGCGCACCATCTCGCGCAGCGCCTTGGTGGCATCGGCGATGATGGGCAAATCCACCCGCACGATCTTGTTGATCTGCGAGGCGTCGATATCCAGATGTATCTTCTTGCTGTCGGGCGAGAATTTCTTGACCAGGCCGGTGCAGCGATCATCAAAGCGCGCGCCCAGGCAGATCATCAGGTCGCAATCATGCATGGCGTGATTGGCTTCCCAGGTGCCGTGCATGCCCAGCATGCCCAGCCATTCGGGACGCGAAGCGGGAAAGGCGCCCAGGCCCATGAGGGTCGAGGTGACAGGAAAGCCGGTCAGATCCACCAGCTCGCGCAGCAGCGCGCTGGCTTCGGGGCCGGAATTGATGATGCCGCCGCCGGTGTAGAAGACGGGCTTCTGCGCCGCCGCCATCATTTCCACGGCGCGCACGATGGCGCCCAGGTCGGGTTCGGTCTTGGGCTTGTAGGTGCGGTGATGCACGTCCTCAGGCCCGATATAGGAACCGTTCTGGAACTGCACATCCTTGGGAATGTCCACGACCACGGGGCCGGGGCGGCCGGTGGTGGCGATCTGGAAGGCCTCGTGCAGCACGCGGGACAGATCGCCGACATGCTTCACCAGCCAGTTGTGCTTGGTGCAGGGGCGCGTGATGCCGACGGTATCGCATTCCTGGAAGGCATCGGTGCCGATCAGGTGGCTGGGCACCTGGCCGGTCAGCACCACCAGCGGAATGGAATCCATCAGCGCATCGGTGAGACCGGTGACGGCGTTGGTGGCGCCGGGGCCGGAGGTGACCAGCACCACGCCGGGCTTGCCGGTGGAACGGGCATAGCCTTCGGCAGCATGGACGGCGCCCTGTTCGTGGCGCACCAGCACATGGGTGATGCCTTCGACCTGGAACAGCGCATCATAGATCGGCAGCACCGCGCCGCCGGGATAGCCGAAGATGTGGGTGACGCCCTGGTCCTTCAATGCGCGGATCACCATCTGCGCTCCCGTCATCGACACCGCGGCTTCGCTCGCCAATGCCTGCTGGGATGTTTCGTCCTTGTCCATACCGTCGCGTACCTTGCTGTCCCAATGCCGTAATCGCTGAAAAGATAAAGGGGCGTTTCCGCCCCTTGCCCCAAAACCACCCGTCCCGAACGAAGTGTTAGCTTCGCGGGAAGGCGGCTGCGGTTACTACGAGCATTGTGTTCATGGCGGCGGAACTTAGTGTCGCTACCGCACTGCGTCAAGCAATTTCATGCGTAAAACGTGTCATATTCAGCAATAATATTGCTCTTAAGGGGATCGAACCAGGTATAATGTGGCATACGGTGGCGAAACCACGTCATCTGGCGTTTGGCGAACTGCCGCGTGCCGGTGATGGCCGTGTCCAGCGCCTGGGCTTTTGGCAGATTCCCGGCTGCCAAGGCCTGCAAGGGCGCCAATCCCAGCAGCTTGGCGGCCGGCAATGCCGGGTCCAGGCCGGCCAGCGCGACGGCTTCGGCCAGGCCGCCCTGCTCCACCATCGCCTCGAAGCGCGCCGCGATGCGGCCGCGCAGGATAGGGCGCGGCGGATCGAGCACGAAGGCGGCGATGGTCTTGTCTTTCAAGACCGGTTCGGTGGGCGCGTCCTGCCACGCGGCCAGCGGACGGCCGGTGGCTTGCAACACTTCCCAGGCGCGCAGGGTGCGCTGCGGATCGCTGGGCCGCAGTTTCGATGCGGTGAGCGGATCTTGCGCCGCCAGCCGGGCATGCAGCGCCGCGACGCCGATGTCTTCCAGCAGCGCACGCGCGGCGTCGCGAATGTCTGGCGGGATCGCGGGGATCATGGCCAGGCCATCGGTCAGCGCCATGAAATACATCCCAGTACCGCCGACAAAGATCGGCGTGCGGCCATCCAGCATTTGCAACGCGGCAATGGCGTCGTCGCGCCAGCGACCGACGGAATAAACCTCGCGCGCGCTGACATGGCCATAAAGAAGATGCGGCGCGCGGGCCCTGTCTTCGGCGCCTGGCTGCGCCGTCAGGATGGGCGCTTCGCGATAAACCTGCATGGAATCGGCGTTGATGATGACGCCGTTGATACGCTTCGCCAGCGCCAGCGCGGCGTCGGACTTGCCGCTGGCGGTGGGGCCTGCAATAAGCACGGCATCCACCGTCATCGGACGATGACCATCGTAAATTTCATGTGGGCACCATGTTTGTTCTGAATGTTATCGGCAAGGGTGCCGAACCCGGCATCTTCCGGGGAATCGGCCTGGCAGCGGCCACGATCCTGTCGCCCGGCAATGCTTTCGACCTGGAAGTGGCGGGCCCGGAGATGCTGGCGGAGGCGCGGAACCGCGCCGCCGGACTGCCGCTGGACATCAACCTTGTGGACACCGCCGACCGCCGCAAGAAGTTGCTGATCGCGGACATGGATTCCACCATCATCAATGTGGAATGCCTGGACGAGCTGGCCGACATGGCCGGGCTGAAGCCGCAGATCGCCGCCATCACCGATCGCGCCATGCGCGGCGAGCTGGAATTCGAAGACGCGTTGCGCGAGCGGGTCGGCATGTTGAAAGGGCTGCATCTGGACGCCCTGGAGCGGACCTATGCCGAGCGGGTGCGGCTGAATCCCGGCGCCAAGTCGCTTCTTTCAACGATGCGCGCCCAAGGCGCACATACGATGCTCGTTTCGGGCGGCTTCGGCTATTTCACCCAGCGGGTGGCGGAAGCGGCGGGCTTTCATGTCGAACGCGGCAACACGCTGCTGGACGATGGCACACATCTGACGGGCGAAGTCGGCACCCCGATTCTGGGGCGGCAGGCCAAGCTGGCGGCGCTGGAAGAAGCGGTAGCAACACTGGGCATCACCTTTGCGCAGACGCTTGCCGTGGGGGATGGCGCCAATGACCTCGCCATGATCCAACGCGCAGGCCTTGGCGTCGCCTATCACGCCAAGCCGGTGGTGGCCGCCGCGGCTGGTGCGTCGATCCAGTACAGCGACCTGACGGCGCTGCTGTACCTGCAAGGGTATTCGGACAGCGAGATCATCGGCGCCTGATTTTGTTTCCTCCCGCGTTCACGCGGAGCGGTTACTTCAGCGGCAAGCCGACATACGTCAGGTCGCCGCCGCGATTGACCAGGATCAGCGCGACCTTCTTGCCGGCCTTGGCGTCGGCATCAACCTTTTTGGCCACGTCCTGCGGGGTCTTCACGATCTGGCCGCCCACCTCCACGATCACGTCGCCGGGGCGCACATTCTTTTCCGCTGCCGGGCCATCGACCGCCGTCACCATCACGCCCTGTATCTTGCCGGCAATCTTGAACTTGGCCCTCGCGCCGCCATCCAGCGGTCCGAGTGTCAGGCCCAGCTGCGCCAGCTTGGGCTGGTTCTTGATACGCGGCGGCGCCTTGACCGGCTTGTCGGGCGTCTTGTCGTCGGCCAGCTTCAGCACGGTAATGTGCAAGGTCTGCTTCTTGCCCTTGCGCAGGACATCGATGTTCACCGTTTTGCCGATAGGGGTGTCAGCCACGATGCGCGGCAAGGCGCGATCGTCGGCCACCGGCTTGCCGTCGAAACCGGTCACCAGGTCGCCGTTCACCAGGCCTGCCTTGTCGGACGGGCCGCCATGCGTCACATCAGCGACCAGCGCACCCTTGGCATTGCCCAGGCCCATGCCTTCGGCGATTTCCGATGTCAGCTGCTGGATGCGCACGCCGATCCAGCCGCGCCGCGCGATGCCGAACTTGCGCAGCTGGTTTGTCACCTCGCGCGCCAGATTGGCAGGAATGGCAAAGCCGATGCCGACGCTGCCGCCGCTGGGGGTGTAGATCTGCGAATTGATGCCGATGACGTCGCCGTCCATGTTGAACAGCGGGCCGCCGGAATTGCCGCGATTGATGGGCGCATCGGTCTGGATGAAATCGTCATAGGGCCCGGCATTGATGTTGCGGTTGCGCGCCGAAACGATGCCCGCCGTGACGGTGGAGCCGATGCCGAAGGGATCGCCGATGGCGATGACCCAGTCGCCGATGCGGGCCTTTTCACTGTCGCCGAACCTGGTCGCGGGCAGCGGCTTTTGGGGACTGACCTTCAGCACCGCCAGATCCGTCTTGACGTCGCGGCCCACGATCTTGGCCGGCAGGCTGGTGCCGTCATTCAGCGTCACGGTGACCTGATCGCTGTCCTCGATCACATGGTTGTTGGTGACGATGTAGCCCGACGGATCGATGATGAAGCCGGAGCCCAGCGAGGTGACATGGCGCGGCTGACCCTGTTTGGGGCCCAGGAAATTCTTGAACAGGTCTTCCAGCGGCGAGCCCGGCGGCAATTGCGGCATGGCGGAGCGGGGCGGCGCCTTCAGGGTCTGCGACGTGGCGATGTTCACCACCGTGGGCAGCAGCTTGTTGGCCAGGTCTGCAAAGGAATCGGGCGCCGGACGCGCCGCGGCGGGCACGACAAGTGCGGCGCTCGCCAGCACCACAATGGCACACAGATTCTTCAAAAGACGCATATCACCGCTGGGGTTTGGAATCGGGGCGCAGTCTAGGCAGGGAAAATCGGAACAAACAGGGCAAAACCACGATTTCGGGGCTTTTTTCGGGAACCCTGCGGTGGGGTTCCCCGGCATGGCGCTTGAATGGTGCGGCCCATGAAACACGCGAACTTCCATGCCAGATTGCTGGGCCTGTTGTGCCTGTTGCTGGTCGGCATTCCGCTGCTGCTGGCGGGCAGCGCCGCCCTGCTCGCACCGCAATCCGGCATTGAAGCCACAGGCGCATTTGACCAGATCGTGCCCGGCATGACGCGCGCCGAGGACCTGGCAAGCTTTGGCATTGATATCGAGGGCGGCGAAGCGCTGTCCAGCGCACAGATTGCCCAGCGCTTTGCGTCCGCGGGTCCGCGCGAACGGGCCTGTATCGAGGCCGGGGCTTATTGCACCGGCTATCTGGTTGCTTCCAGCCCCGCCGGCGGCCTGTTTGCCCGCTTCCTGGGCCGGCCCGCGCCGACGCGGCTGGTGGTTCTGGTGATGAATGGCCGCGTCGTTGACAAGGTCTTGCCCTATGACGCGCCGGATGCCGCGCCGGCGCCGGGCCTGCGTGTTGCCAGCGCTTCCGCCTTCTAATTGTGCCGCGCGGGGGTTATATCCCCCGCCATGACAGCGACACGCGACGACGTTCTGAAAGCGCTGGACCAGGTGGTGGACCCCGTCAGCGGTCGCACCGTGGTGCAGCAGGACATGATCCAGGGTTTGGTCGTGAAAGACGGCCATGTCGGCTTTGTGCTGGAAGTGAGCCCCGACCGCGCCCCCCAGTCCGAACCCCTGCGCAAGATCTGCGAAGCCATGGTGCTGGGCGTGAAGGGCGTGAAGTCCGTCACCGCCGTACTGACCGCGCATGAAGAACATGGCCATGCCCATGACGACCATGCCGGACATGCACACTCCCATGCCCATGCGCCCGCGCCCAAGCCTGCTGTCGCGCGCCAGGCACCGCCGGCGCCCGCCGGCATTCCCGGCGTTGCGGCGATCATCGCGGTGGCCAGCGGCAAGGGCGGCGTGGGAAAATCCACCGTCGCGGTGAACCTCGCGCTGAGCCTGTCGCGGCTGGGCCTGAAGGTGGGACTGCTGGATGCCGACATCTATGGCCCGTCGCTGCCGCGCCTGATGGCGATTACCGAAAAGCCCGACAGCAACGGCAAGAAGCTGGTGCCGATCACCAAGCACGGCATCAAGACCATGAGCATCGGTTTTTTGGTGGAGGAAGACCAGGCCATGATCTGGCGCGGGCCGATGGTGCAGTCAGCGCTGACCCAGATGCTGCAGGATGTTGAGTGGGCGCCGCTGGACGTGCTGGTGCTGGACATGCCGCCGGGTACCGGCGACGCCCAGCTCACCATTGCCCAGCGCGTGCCGCTGCGCGGCGCAGTGATCGTCTCCACGCCACAGGACATCGCGCTGATCGATGCCCGCAAGGGCATCAGCATGTTCCAGAAGACCCATGTGCCGATCCTGGGGTTGGTGGAGAATATGAGCGTGTTCGTGTGCAGCAATTGCGGCCATGAACATCACATCTTCGGCCATGGCGGCGCGCGCGAGACGGCGGCAACGCTGGGCGCGCCCTTCCTGGGCGAGATTCCGCTGGTGCCCCGCATTCGCGAGACGTCAGACGCCGGAACGCCGGTCAGCGTCAGCGCCCCGGACGGGCCCGAAGCTCTGGCCTTCCTGGAACTGGCGAAGAAAGTCGCGGCGGCGCTGGAAACCGTCAGCAGGCCTGCGCCGAAAATCGTTATTGAGTGACACGCTCCAGCGTGACGTAGCTGTAGTACAGCCCGTCCTCGGTCTGGTGGCCTTCGCGGGCGGTCTCGTCCCATTCGCCTTCCAGCGGGGGCAGCACGGCGTCACCGTCGATCTCGGCATGAACCTCGGTCAGCTCGATGCAGTTGGCCAGCGGCATCGCAGCGGCATAAATCTCGGCACCGCCGATCACGAAGATTTCGTCCACATCGCCGGCCTTATCTCTTGCCTGGGCGATGGCGTCTTCCACCGAATGCGCCGTCACGGCGCCTTCGGCGGTCCAGCCCTGCTGGCGTGTCACCACGATGTTGGTGCGACCGGGCAGCGGCTTTTTCGGCAGCGAATCCCAGGTCTTGCGGCCCATCACAATCGGATAGCCCATGGTGAGCGCCTTGAAGCGCTTGAGGTCGTCGGAAATGCGCCACGGGATCGCGCCGTCTTTACCGATGACGCCATTTTCCGCCGCTGCCACGACCAGGGTGATCTCGCTCATGCCACTGCCTTTCGCAGGCCTTCGGCCTCCAGGCGGCAGGTGATCCAGTCCGGCATCAGGGTTGCGCCCAGGCTCTTGTAGAAATCAATGCTGGGGGTGTTCCAATCCAGCACCTGCCATTCCACGAACCCATTCGCCGCTTTCGCCTTGGCGGCGAGATCGAGCAGCATCTTCTTGCCCAGGCCGCGGCCGCGAAAGGCGGGCTTTACATAAAGGTCTTCCAGGAAGATGCCGCGGCTGGCGGCGAAGCTCTTGTAGATCCAGCCCCAGGTTGTGATTGCGACCGCTTCGCCGCCTGCAAGGGCCAATTCGGTGTGGCAGGGATCGCCCGTCATGTCGCGGGCGGCAATCGCCTCGGTCAGATGGAAGCGGTCCAGCAGTTTTTCATAGTCCGCCAATTCGTGCAGCAGGCTGACGATGGCAGGCGCATCGGCCGCTGTTGCGGTGCGAAAGGTGATGTCATTCATGTGCAAACCATAGAATCGAATTGCAGACTTGGGAACGTAACCCGTGGTGGCGGGTTATCGCAGCGCCATATTCCGAAAGATTCATCATGCGCAAATTGTTGATTTCCGCCGCCACGCTCGCTTTGCTGGTCGCCCCTGCACTGGCGCAGGGCGGGCATGGCCACCGTGACGCATTCACGGGCCAGCAGCAGCCTGCACAGGCGCGTCAGGCCGCGCCTGCGGCGGCTCCGACCGCCCAGGCCGCACAGCGAGATCGCGGCGACCGTGGATCCCGCGGCGGCAATCGCGGTGCCCAGACAGCCCAGCCCACCCCGCAGGCGGCCCCCGCCCAGACCCGCAGCGGCAACCGGGACGGACGCAGCACAAACCGGGATGCGGGCCGGGATGCGGGCCGCACAAATCGCGGCAATGACAACCGTTCGGGTTATGGCAACCGCTCCGGCAACAGCAACTTCGGGCGCAACCAGCGCAACAATTACAGCAACTTTCGCGACTACCATCGCGGCTTCAATGCACAGCGCCGTTTCCGGGCTCCGACCTATCGCCGCCCGAATGGCTGGTTTGACCGCCGCTGGACCTTTGGCGAGATACTGCCCAGCCTGTTCTGGGGCCAGCAATACTGGCTGAACAACTATATGTCCTATGACCTGCCGCTGCCGCCGCCCGGCACCGTGTGGGTGCGCTATGGCAGTGACGCGCTGCTGATCGATCGCTATTCGGGCGAGATCATTACCGTTCAATATCGCGTCTTTTACTGAGATTTTCCCGGTTAAAGGTGCCGTGTCCACAGGATGCGGCACCTTTGCCCTTACACCCGGGGTTCTAGCTGCTATAAGCCCGCACCGTACCCGCTCCCATGCGGGTTGAGCCTCAGGTACGGATAATAGCGACATGGCCAATGTAACGGTGATCGGCGCCCAGTGGGGCGACGAAGGCAAAGGCAAGATCATCGACTGGTTGTCGAACCGCGCCGACATGGTGGTGCGTTTCCAGGGCGGCAACAATGCCGGCCATACCATCGTGGTGGGTGACAAGACCTATAAACTCTCGCTGCTGCCGTCGGGCGTCGTGCAGGGCAAGCGCTCCATCATCGGCAATGGCGTGGTGGTGGACCCCTGGTCCCTGCTGGAGGAGATCGCCAAGGTCGGCGCCGCCGGGATCACCGTGACGCCCGACGTGCTGGTGCTGGCGGAAAATGCCTGCCTGGTGCTGCCGCTGCACCGCGAACTCGATGCGCTGCGCGAGGATGCCTCCAGCCAGAAGATCGGCACCACCAAGCGCGGCATCGGCCCGACCTATGAGGACAAGGTCGGCCGCCGCGCCATTCGCGCCATCGATTTGAAAGACCCCGCTTCGCTGCCCGGCAAGATCGAACGGCTGCTGGCGCATCACAATGTGCTGCGCAAGGGCTTTGGCGCCGAACCGGTAGATGCGGAAGCGCTGCTGGCGTCGCTGAAAGAGATCGCACCGAAGATCGTGCCGTTTCTGGGTTCGTCGTGGCGCGAGCTGGATGCCGCGCGCAAGGCAGGCAAGCGCATCCTGTTCGAAGGCGCGCAGGCGGTGCTGCTGGACATCGACCATGGCACCTATCCCTTTGTCACCTCGTCCAACACCGTGGCGGGCCAGGCAGCGGCGGGTGCCGGCGTTTCGCCGCGCGCCATCGGCACCGTGCTGGGGATCGTGAAAAGCTATACCACCCGGGTCGGCGAAGGCCCCTTCCCCACCGAACTGAAAGACGCCACCGGCGAAAAGCTGGGCGAGCGCGGCCATGAATTCGGCACCGTGACGGGCCGCAAGCGCCGCTGCGGCTGGTTCGATGCCGTGCTGGTGCGCCAGACCTGCATTACCGGCGGCGTGGACGGCATTACGCTCACCAAGCTGGACGTGCTGGACGGCTTTGACGAGATCAAGGTCTGTGTCGCCTATGAACTGGACGGCGAGACGCTGGATTACCTGCCCGCCGATGCCAACCTGCAGGCGCGGCTGAAGCCGGTCTATGAAACCTTTGAAGGCTGGCACGAAACCACCGCCGGCGCCCGCAGCTGGGCCCAGCTTCCCGCCCAGGCGATCAAGTATGTCAAGCGGGTGGAAGAACTGATCGGCGCGCCGGTGGCGTTGCTGTCCACCAGCCCTGACCGCGACGACACCATCATGGTCAGCGATCCGTTTGTAGACCGCTGACACCAGCTGCGAGGAAAGACATGAAATTCATCCGTCCGCTTCTCGTCGCTCTTGTCCTGCTGGGGACCGCAGGTGCCGTGGCGCAGCCCGCCGGCCGCATCGAACAGGCCTATGCCGCAAAGCTGGAAGCGGCGCGCCGCGCCGATATTGACCAGCGCATCGCGGCGCGCTGGCAGCAACTGGCGCAGGACCCGGGCGCACCGGCGATCGGCAACGCCAATGCGGACGTCACCATTGTCGAATTCTCGGATTACAACTGCCCCTATTGCAAGGCGATGGAGCCGCGGCTGGAAGCGCTGCTGAAGGCCGACCGCAGGGTGAAGCTGGTAATGATGGAATATCCCATTCTGACGCCCGCCTCGCTGGTGGGCACCCGCGCGGCGCTGGCATCGATGCGGCAAGGCAAATATGCGCGCTTCCACCAGGCGCTGATGCGCTTTGAAGGCAATGTGACGGACGCCGACATCTTCGACACCGCCAAGTCGGTCGGGCTGGACGTGGCGCGCCTGAAGAAGGACATGCGGGCGCCGGAAATTTCCGACCGCATCATCGCCAATTTCAACCTGGCGCGCGGCCTGCGACTGTTCCAGACGCCGGCAGTCATCATCGGCGGCCCCACCGGCATTCGCGTCATGGGCAGCGAATCGGCGGCGATAGATTTCCGCAAGGAAGTCGCCATCGCGCGCGGGAAGTGAAGCTCACGCGTGATTGAGAGGCCCTGAGCCGCTGCCCAAACCCGGCGCGGTGCGGATGGCGCTCTGCACATAGGCGTGGGCGCGGGTGACCGCATCCAGCAGGGGTTTTCCTTGCGCCAGCCCGCAGGCGATGGCGGTGGCCAGGGTGCAGCCGGTGCCGTGGGTGTGGCGCGTATCCTGGCGCGGGGCGTCGAAATTCGTGAATGCACCGTCGCTCCACAAAACGTCGCGCAGCACTTCGCCTTCGCCGTGCCCGCCCTTGAACAGCAGATTTTTCGCGCCCAGCCGCTGGAACGCCTGTGCGGCGCTGCGCAGGTCGCCTTCGGGGCGCAGGCCGGTGAGCGCCTCGCATTCGGGAATATTGGGCGTCACCAGCGTGCTGCGCGGGATGAGGCGTGTCTTGAGGACCGTGATGCCTTGCGCATCCAGCAAGGGCGCGCCGCTGCTGGACAGGATCACCGTGTCCAGCACCAGTGGGATATCATTGTCCTCCAGCGCATCGGCAACGGCGGCGGCGATGGCGGCATTGCCCAGCATGCCGATCTTGATGGCATCGGCGCCGATATCGTTCAGCGCAGCCGTAATCTGGGCGCGCACGATATCGGGCGACACCGGATTGACGGAGTGAACCTTGATGGTGTCCTGCACCGTGACGGCGGTGATCGCGGTCTGGCCGTAGACGCCAAAGACCTGCGCGGTCTTGAGGTCGGCCTGGATGCCGGCGCCGCCGGACGAATCCGATCCGGCAATCACCAGCAAACGCTTCACTAGGCGGCGACCTCTTCGATGGCCGAAGCGATCTGGCGGACCACGGCGCGCACCAGCTTTTCGTCGTCGCCTTCGGCCATGACGCGGATCAGAGGTTCGGTGCCAGACTTGCGGACCAGGATGCGGCCCGAGGCGCCCAGCTTCGCATTGCCGTCGTCGATGCTGGACTTCACCTTGGCATCGTCCAGCGGCGAGCCCTTTTTGTAACGCACATTCTCCAGCACCTGCGGCAGGGGGTGGAAGAGATGGGCGGCCTGGGAGGCAGTCTGGTCTTCCTGTGCCAGCACCGCCAGCACCTGCAGCGCGGCGACAAGGCCGTCGCCGGTGGTGGAGAAGTCCGACAGGATGATGTGGCCGGACTGTTCGCCGCCGACATTGAAGCCGCCCTTGGCCATTTCTTCCAGCACGTAACGGTCGCCCACGGCGCTGCGCGCGAGGTTGAGATTCAGCGTCTTGAGATAGCGATCGAGGCCCGCATTGGACATGACAGTGCCGACCACGCCGCCGCCCTTGAGCTTGCCGTTCTTGGACCAGCTTCTGGCAATCAGCGCCAGGATCTGGTCGCCGTCGATGATGTTGCCCTTTTCGTCGGCCATCACGACGCGGTCGGCGTCACCGTCCAGCGCGATGCCGAAATCGGCGCGCATCTCGCGCACCTTGTTGCACATGGCCTGGGGCGCGGTGGAGCCGCAGTCCAGGTTGATGTTGGTGCCGTCGGGGGACACGCCCAGCGGCACGATGTCGGCGCCCAGTTCCCACAGCACTTCGGGCGCGACCTTGTAGGCGGCGCCATTGGCGCAATCGATCACGATGCGCAGGCCCTCCAGACGCAGGTTGCGCGGAAAAGTGCGCTTGGCGAATTCGATGTAGCGCGCCTGGCTGTCGTCGATGCGCTTGGCGCGGCCGATGCGGGCCGACGGGGCCAGGCCCTGGGCCAGGCCGGCATCCATCAGGTTTTCGATTTCCAGCTCGACTTCATCGGACAGCTTCTGGCCGTCGGGGCCGAAGAACTTGATGCCGTTATCCTCGAACGGATTGTGCGAGGCAGTGATCATAACGCCCAGATCGGCGCGCAAACTGCGCGTCAGCATGGCGACAGCGGGGGTCGGCAGCGGGCCAAACTGGAACACGTCCATGCCCACGGCGGTGAAGCCCGAGACCAAGGCGGATTCGATCATGTAGCCCGACAGGCGGGTGTCCTTGCCGATCACAACGCGATGGCGATGTTCGCCGCGGGTGAAGATGCGCCCCGCCGCCATGCCGGCCTTCATCGCCACTTCGGGCGTTAGCTTGGCGGTGTTGACGCGGCCACGGATGCCGTCGGTGCCGAAATA
>JBBQHU010000068.1:0-14055 GCA_038324265.1 Micropepsales bacterium
ACATAGGTCTTGGCCAGCTGGCCCTTCTCGATCAGCAGTTCGTCCTTGCGGGTGCCCGAACGCATGATGTCGATGGCCGGGAAGACGCGCTTGTCGGCGACCTTGCGGTCCAGGATGATTTCGCTGTTGCCGGTGCCCTTGAACTCTTCAAAGATCACTTCGTCCATGCGGCTGCCGGTATCGATCAGGGCGGTGGCGATGATGGTCAGTGAACCGCCTTCCTCGATATTGCGCGCCGCGCCGAAGAAGCGCTTGGGGCGCTGCAACGCGTTCGCGTCCACGCCGCCGGTCAGCACCTTGCCCGATGACGGCACCACGGTGTTGTAGGCGCGGCCCAGGCGGGTGATGGAGTCCAGAAGGATGATGACGTCGCGCTTGTGTTCCACCAGGCGCTTGGCCTTCTCGATCACCATTTCGGCAACCTGCACGTGGCGGGTCGCCGGTTCATCGAAGGTCGAGGAAATCACTTCGCCCACAACCGTGCGCTGCATGTCGGTGACTTCTTCGGGACGTTCGTCGATCAGCAGCACGATCAGGAAGGCTTCGGGATGATTGGCGGCGATCGCCTTGGCGATGTTCTGCAGGATCACGGTCTTGCCAGTACGCGGCGGCGCCGTGATCAGCGCGCGCTGGCCCATGCCCTGCGGCGCCACGATATCGATGACACGGCCGGTCTTGTCCTTGATGGTGGGGTCGTCCAGTTCCATCTTCAGCGCCTTGGTCGGATAAAGCGGCGTCAGATTGTCAAAATGGACCTTGTGCTTGATCTGCTCGGGGTCTTCGAAATTGATGGTGGTGACCTTCAGCAGGGCAAAATAGCGCTCGCCTTCCTTGGGGGCCCGGATCGGGCCTTCGGCGGTGTCGCCGGTGCGCAGGCCGAAGCGGCGGATCTGGCTGGGGGAGACATAGATGTCGTCCGGTCCCGGCAGGTAGTTGGATTCCGGGGAGCGCAGGAAGCCGAAGCCGTCCTGCAGGATCTCGACCACGCCCTGGCCCATGATCTCGACATCGCGCTCGGCCAGTTCCTTGAGGATGGCGAACAGCATGTCCTGCTTGCGCATGGAGGAGGCGTTCTCGACCTCCAGTTCCTCGGCAAAAGCCAGCAGATCTGCGGGTTTCTTGTTCTTGAGTTCCTGCAGCTTCATTACCTGCAGGCCTTCTTGGAGAGTCATTGATGGGTACCTGAACGAAAGTGGGGAGGGGTCCCGATGACACGGCGGCCTGTAAGCCCCGGCCGCAATCATCGAAAAAGTGGTTGGACTGACCCTTCACCGGTGCCGGTTCACGACAGCCCTGGAGTGGGTGGGCCGTCGGTGGGTCAATGAGAACGCAGCGGTTATAGCTGGATTTGGGACGCTTGCAAATATCCCCGCCGGGCCCCCGGCGCGCAATTAATGTTTCACGCCGCCTGGCGGGTCAGTCCGAAAAGGGCTGCAGCTTAACCAGCAGCACGATCAAGACGATCAGCACGGCCGGCACCTCGTTGATGATCCGGTAGAAGCGCGCCGAACGGGTGTTGCGGTCATTGGCGAAATCGCGCACGCGCGCCGCAAAGAAGCCGTGCAGCCCGCTCATTCCCAGCACCAGCACGAACTTGATCTGCAGCCAGGTATCCTCATAGGCGCCGGTCAGCCAGGCCAATGTCAGACCCAGCACCCACACCGCGATCATGGCGGGATTGATGATGCCCTTCAGCAGCCGGCGTTCCATCACCTTGAAGGTTTCCGACGACTCCGAGCCGGGTATGGTCTGGGCGTGATAGACGAACAATCGCGGCAGATAGAGCATGCCGGCCATCCAGGCGATCACCGCCATGATGTGAAAAGCCAGCAGCCAGGGAATGTAGTTGCCCAGGCAGACCTGCAACGGACTGTTGGCCAGACATGCGAACATCGCAAACCCCAAGAAAGTTACGTGAAACCACAACGCCCATGGGCGGGTGAACAGATGCGCCCGTCCGCACAGGTGACAGTTTCGCCTTCCGCGGCGCGGCGCACAAGGCCTGCAAGCCCCTCAATGAACGCCGGATGGTCGCCCGCCGTGGCAGCGCGGCGATAATCCGGCACGCCGGATTGCGCTGCCAACTTGCGATATTCGATGTCCAGTTCCACCAGCGTCTCGGAATGTTCGCTGACAAAGGCCACCGGGACGGCGATGACGCCCTTGCCATCGGCGCCGGCGCGCATGATTTCCGCGTCCGTTGCCGGCCCGATCCATTCCAGCCGCCCCACTTTGCTCTGGTAGCAGACCACGGGTTCGAGCTGCGGCATGTCCAGCGCCTTCACGATCGCCTTTGCGGTCTGCTCCACCTGCCACTGGTAAGGGTCGCCCTTCTGGATCATGCGCTTGGGAAGACCATGCGCCGACAGCAGCAGGCGATAGGAAATGTCGGCAGGCGCACCTTCCATCGCTGTGCGGATATGCGCCGCGCTGGCCGCGACAAAGCCCGCATCCCAGGGATAGCAGCACACCCGCGAGGTCGGCGCCGTCACCTTGGCCAGCTTGGCGGCGCGCGCCCAGTCCTTGACCGACGAGGCGGTGGTGGACGTGGAATATTGCGGATAGAGCGGTAAAAGCACGATTTTATCGGGGTTAAACGCCTTGGCGGCCTGCGCCGCGCCATCGCTGAAGGGGTGCCAGCAGCGCATGGCGATAAAGGCTTTTGCTTCGACGCCATCCACCGACAGCACCGCTTCCAGTGCATCCGCCTGCTTGCGGGTCTCTTCGAAGATCGGCGATTTGCCGCCGATGTGATTGTAGATCTCGCGCGCGATCGGTGCGCGGCGCTTGGCGATATAGCGCGCCAGCGGCAGGCGGATGATCGCGGGCAGGTTGATGATGGCGGGATCGGAAAAAAGATTCCGCAGGAACGGCTCGACCGCCTCGGGCGAATCCGGCCCACCCAGATTGAACAGGATAACGGCGAGCTTCATCCCCTGATCCGCTTCAGCAGTTGCTCGACATGCGCGATGGGCGTCTCCGGCAGGATGCCGTGGCCCAGGTTGAAGATGTGCGCCTTGCCTTGCGCGCTTTCCAGAATGTGATCCACCGCGCGGTCCAGCGCATCGCCGCCCGCGATCAGGACGATGGGGTCCAGATTGCCCTGAAGCACACAGCCCAGATTTTTCACCGCCCACGGCATGGGCATCGCAGTATCCAGTGACACGGCATCCACGCCCGTCGCCGCGACATAGTCGGCATAGCCCTGCAGCGTGGCAGCGCGCGGAAAGCCGATGATCTTCGCCCCCGGCCTCGCCGCCCGCACGACGGCAACAATCTTCTTGGTCGGCGCGATCACGACCTGCTCAAACAGCGGCGCGGGCAATCCAGATGCCCAGCTGTCAAATATCTGCACCGCATCGGCGCCGGCATCGATCTGGCGGATCAGGTGAAACGCCACACAGTCCGACAAGATATCCAGAAGATATCCAAAGCCCTTGGGATCACGATAGGCCCACAGCTTGGCGGCCTTCTGTTCGTCGCCGCCCGCGCCTGCCGCCAGATAGGTGGCGAGCGTCCAGGGCGCACCGGCAAAACCCAGCAAGGTGGTCGATGCGAAGCCTTCGGAATCCAGCCCGCTGCGCGTGCGCCGCAGCGCCTCATAGACCGGCTCAAAGTACTGCGCCCAGGAATCGCGATCTTCGTTGAAACCTTCTGTCGAGGTCACAGGCGTCATGCTCGGACCCTCGCCAGCGGTGAACGTCACCTTCTGTCCAAGGGCCTCAGGCACCGTCAGGATGTCACTGAACAGGATTGCCGCGTCAAAGCCGAAACGGCGGATCGGCTGCAAGGTCACTTCGCTGGCAAAATCCGGATTCAGCGCAATGCCCCAGAAGGAACCCGCCTTCTCCCGCAGCGCCCGATATTCCGGCAGATAGCGGCCGGCCTGGCGCATCAGCCAGACGGGTGGCACTTTCACAGCGCTTCCTTCGAGCACACGCACAAGCTTTCGATCACTCTTCAATTACAAGACTCCTAAGATTCCTAAGATGATGAAGATGATGTTAGGGCTGTGAGTTGGGGATGAATATGTGAAGGACGGCCTGCCATAAGCCCAAGCGCGCATGGACTCAAGGACTTGGCCACCGGCCGGGTGCAGGCCCGACCAGGACCCGGCTTGTTGGCGACAGGGGCAGATGTCCCCAAACCATACCTGTTTGCACTGAGAGGCGGTTCCCGGTTACGAGGCCTGTGACCAAAGGCCGGTTTCACCCCAGATACGACCCCAACCCTTGGATGGTTCTGTGGATTGCAAATTTCATATTCACCTTGTCTCCGATTCCACCGGCGAGACCCTGCATGCCATGGCCACGGCGGCCCTCGCCCAGTTCGAGAATGTCGACGTGCGGGTCCATCCCTATGCCCTGGTCCGCGGCGAACACCAGCTGACCCGCGCGCTGGACCAGATCGCCATCCAGCCCGGCCTGGTGTTCTTTACCCTGGCCAACGAAAAACTGCGTGACCACCTGGTGGCACGCTGCGACACCCTGTTGGTGGAATGTGTGGATGTGCTGGAGGCGCCGGTCTTTGCCCTCCGTCATTTTTTGGGCCAGTCGGAAACCCACAAGGTTGGCCGCCAGCATCAGGTGAACCAGCGCTATCTGGAGCGTATCGAGGTTCTGAATTTCACCATTGCCCATGACGATGGCCAGTCGCTGGACACGATCAACGAGGCCGAGGTGATCCTGACCGGTGCCAGCCGCACCTCCAAGACGCCGACCTGTGTCTATCTCGCCATTCGCGGGGTGCCGGCGGCCAACGTGCCGCTGGTGCCCAGCATGCCGCCGCCACCGCAACTGCTGGCGGCAACGAAGCCGCTGATCGTGGGCCTGTGGGTCTCGCCCGACCGGCTGATCCAGGTGCGGCGCAACCGGCTGAACACCATGGGCGAAGTGCGTGACACCGATTATGTCGATCTGGATGCGGTGCGCGGCGAGATCGCCGCCACCCGCAAGCTGTTCGAAAACCAGGGCTGGCCGATGATCGATGTCTCGCGCCGCTCGATCGAGGAAACCGCTGCCGCGGTGATGAACCTGCTGAACGAACGCAAGGGAATCGAGGAGTGACCCCCGTGCCAGCGCAGATTGTGCTCGCATCAGGAAGCGCCAGCCGCAAAACCCTGCTGACGGCAGCAGGCGTGGCATTTGTTGCCGATCCCGCCGATCTCGACGAGGACGCTGTCATGGCCGACCTTGCCGCGCGGGGCGCGGAGGCGGCACGGGTCGCAACCGAGCTGGCGGCGCGCAAGGCGCAGTGGGTATCGAACCGCCATCCCGGAAAGCTGGTGCTGGGCGGCGACAGCGTCATCGAACTGGACGGGCGGCAGCTGAGCAAATGCGCCAGCCTGGGCGCGGCCCGGACCCTGCTGGCGCAGATGTCGGGCAAGACCCACCTACTGGTTTCAGCGGCGGCGCTGGCCCGCAATGGCGAACTGTTGTGGACGCATGCCAGCCCCTGCCTCATGACGGTGCGAACCCTCTCGCCCGCCTTTCTGGATGATTATCTCGCCCAGGAAGGCACGGCCATCCTGGCCAGCGTGGGCTGCTATCATTTCGAGGGGCGCGGGGCGCAACTTTTTGATAGTGTGGACGGCGACTATTTCTCGGTGCTGGGCCTGCCATTGCTTCAGGTTCTGGCAGCGCTCCGCAAGGAAAGTGCATTGGCGTCATGATCACCGGCAAGGCCAAAATCGCGGGCGTGATCGGCTGGCCGATCACCCACTCGCTGTCGCCAGTGCTGCAGGGCTACTGGCTGAACGAATATGGCATCGACGGTGCGATGGTCCCGCTGGCGACGGCGCGCGAAGATTTCACGCCGGTGATCGAGGCGCTGCGCCGCGCCGGCTTTCGCGGCGTCAATGTCACCGTGCCCCACAAGGAAGCCGCCTTTGCGCTGGCGCATCACAATGACGTGCTGGCCGTCGCTGCCGGCGCCGCCAACCTGCTGGTCTTCACCGACAACGGGATCGAAGGCCGCAACACCGACGCCATCGGGCTGGCAGAATCCTTGCGGGAAAATATCGGCGAACTAAACGGCAAAAGCGTGGTTTTGCTGGGCGCCGGTGGTGCGGCGCGCGGCGCCGTGCTGGCGCTGGAAGCGCTCGGCGCAGGCGTCATTCACCTGCTCAACCGCGATGTGCATCGCGCAAAGACCCTGGCCGCTTCGTTTTCGCAAAAGGCACAACTGAGGCCGGGCGCGCTGTCGGACTGGGCCAGTGTGGCGGGCGAGGCGGCCTTGGTGGTCAATTCCACCAGCGCCGGCATGGGCAGCAATCCGCCCTTGGACATTGATCTTGGATTGCTGCCGCAGGACGCAGCCGTGTGTGACATCGTCTATAGCCCGCTGGAAACCGTGCTGCTCAAGGATGCCGCCGCGCGCGGGCACAAGACCATTGATGGCCTTGGCATGCTGATGCATCAGGCGGTGCCGTCCTTCGAAGCCTTTTTCGGCGTGAAGCCAAAAGTCACGCCGGGCCTGCGCGCCGCATTGATAGAGGCGCTGCGTGCCCGCGGTTAAACCCTTTGTGATCGGCCTGACCGGCTCGATCGGCATGGGCAAAAGCGAAACCGCCAGACTTTTTGCCGAAGAAGGCATCCCGGTGTTCGACGCCGATGCCGCCATCCACGCGCTCTATGCTGCCGAAGCCGCGCCCATGATCGAAGCCGCCTTTCCCGGCTCCACCCGCAACGGCGCGGTGGACCGCGCGGCGCTGGCAAGGCTGGTGATGGCCCAGCCCGGCGCGCTGCAGCGACTGGAAGACTTGATGCACCCGCTGGTGGCCGATCTTCGCATCCAGTTCCTGGCCGACAATCCCGTGCCCATGGTGTTGCTGGATATTCCCCTGTTGCTGGAAACCGGGCTTGCGGTGGATGCGGTGGTGGTGGCGACGGCGCCGGAACATGTCCAGCGCCAACGGGTGCTGTCGCGTCCCGGCATGACCGAAGACAAGTTCTCGGCGCTGGTTGCCCGCCAGATGAGCGACGCGCAAAAGCGTGCACAGGCGCATTACCTGGTCATCACCGACAAGGGGTTGGATCACGCGCGCGAACAGGTGAAAATGATCCTGGCTGACATACGGGCAAGATTGCGTGCGTGAGATCGTCTTCGACACGGAAACAACGGGCTTCGAGCCAAGCGAAGGTCACAGAGTCGTTGAGATCGGCTGTGTCGAGCTGGTGGATCATTTCCCCACCGGGCGCACCTTCCAGGCCTATCTCAATCCCGAACGCGATGTGCCGATTGAATCCCAGCGGGTCCACGGCCTGTCGGCGGAATTCCTGGCGGACAAGGCACTCTTCGCACACATCGCCGAAGAGTTTCTCGAATTTCTGGGCGATGCGCCGCTGGTGATCCACAATGCCAGCTTCGACCTCAAATTCATCAATGCCGAATTCAAGCGCACCGGCCATCCGCCCATCCCGCTGGCCCGCGCCATCGACACCATCGAGATCGCCAAGCGCAAGGTTCCGGGTGCGCGCTATTCGCTGGATGAATTGTGCAAGCGTTTCGGCGTCGACCTGTCGGCGCGCAGCAAGCATGGTGCACTGCTCGATGCGCAGCTGACGGCGGAAATCTATCTGGAGCTGATTGGCGGCCGCCAGCGCGGCTTGATGCTGGCCCCGGCCGAGATCGCCGCCTCGCAGGCGGGCGAGCAGGTGCGCGCCGCGCGCCAGAGGCCGGAAAGATTGCCGCCGCTGATCACAGCGGCGGAAATCGAAATCCATGCAGCCTTTGTCGCCAGGGAGCTTGGCGACAAGTCATTCTGGAAAATGGACGCCTAGGCGGTGCCGGCTGTCGGGGCGGTGCTGGCCTGGGCCACGCGCGCCTGGTACAGCGCCATGAAGTCGATCGGCTCGATCATCAAGGGCGGCATTCCGCCGTCACGCACGATATCGGCCACGACGCGGCGCACAAACGGGAACAGCATGTGCGGCGCCTGGATCAGCAGGATGGCCTGCTGCGTGGCCGTGTCGGGAACATTGGTCAGGCGGAACACGCCGGCATAGGCCACTTCCAGCAGGAACAGCGGCTTGGCTTCATTCTTGGCGTCGACGCGGATCTTCAGTTCCACCTCGAACACGTCCGGGTCCAGCTTGGTGGCATTCAAGTCCACCGCCAGGTCGATCTGCGGGCGCTGGGTCAGCTCAATCGTCACCCCGGGATTTTCAAAGGACAGGTCCTTGATGTACTGGGCCATGACTTGCAGGTTGGGCGCCTGGTCCTGAGAAATCGGGGTTCCTTCGCTGCTCATGGGCGGTCTTTCTGTGCAAATTCGGTCCGCGCGATACCACCGATTGACGCGGCCTGACAAGGTAGAGGCCAGCAAAAGCCTTCCCAGCCTTAACCGGGACCGGCTAGGGTCCGGCCCAGCGGTATTTTTCCGGGCCGGGCCGCAAAGAGTTTCACAGGTTTCATCATGCCGGATTCCCAGACCTTGGGTCTTTTCATCGCCGCCGCCATCGCGGGCGCCGTCTGCGTTCGCCTTTACTGGGTGCTGGGCCGCAAGGCGGGCTTCGAGCCGGGCCCCGCCGCGGGACCCATCGCTGGGCCCGCGGCCAAACCGGTCTCGGTGCCGCAGGTGTCAGGCAACGGCTTGCTCGACATCCAGGCGGCAGACCGCGATTTCGATACCCAGAAATTCCTGTCGGGCGCGCGCGAGGCTTACAGCCTGATTGTGGACGCCTTTGCCAAGGGCGACCGCGCCGCGCTGGCGCCGCTGCTGTCGCCGGACGTGCTGGCGGCTTTTGAATCCGCCATTGCCAGCCGCGACCAGTTGCCCGCCGATTTCATCCAGCTGACCGACGCCAAGATCAGCGCCGCCGCGCTGGCCGGAAAAAATGCCGAAATCACCGTCACCTTCGAGGCGCTGTTTTCCACCGGCGCGCTCACCGATGTGTGGACCTTCGCGCGTGAACTGGGCGCCGCCGATCCCAACTGGCTGTTGGTGGCGACCTCCGGAGACGTGCCTGAGTGAAATGGGCCGCACGTAAAACGCGATACCTTGCCGCGCTGCTGATGCTGGCGGCTTGCGCCAGCCCACCGCCAACGTCACCGCCTGCATCCCTGCTGACGCTGACGCGCACCACATTCTCCGCTCTGCCGGACTGGCCCGCAAACCCGCAGGCGGCGCTGACCGCGTTCCGCAAAAGCTGCACCATCCTGGCCGACCGGTCCGACAATGCGCTGATGGGCGGGGTGGGTTATGCCGGCACGGCGGCGGACTGGCGCGCTGTCTGTGCCGCGCCCCAGGGCCCCGATTTCTTTGCGGCGAATTTCACGCCCTATGCCGTCACCGGCAGCGACGGACTGTTCACCGGCTATTACGAGGGCGAGATCACCGCCAGCCGCACCCGGCACGCCATCTACCAGACCCCCGTCTATGGCCTGCCGCCCGATCTGGTGCGCGCCGATCTGGGGACGTTCATTCCCAAACTGAAGGGCGAGCATATCTCCGGCAAGGTCTCGGGCCATGCGCTGGTGCCCTATGCCGACCGGGCCCAGATCAACGCCAAAGGCCTCAACGCGCCGGTGCTGTTCTATGCCGCCGACCCGATCGCGTTTTTCTTTTTGCAGATCCAGGGCTCGGGCCGCATCACTTTCGATGATGGCAGTCGGGGCCGCATCGCCTACGCGGGTGAAAATGGCCAGCCCTATACCGCAATCGGCCGTACCTTGATCGCGCAAGGCGAACTGACGCGCGAAAATGTTTCCCTGCAAACCATCCGCGCCTGGCTGCTGGCCCATCCGCAGCAGGCGCGCGCCGTGATGGAAAGCAACAAGAGCTTCATCTTCTTTCGCGAGGCCGAAGGCGCGGGCGCGCAGGGCACCGCGCTGACGCCGCTGGGCAGCATGGCGGTGGATCTGCGCCTGCATGCGCTGGGCGTGCCCTTCTATGTTGCGGCAGAAGGCGACGAACCGGTCCGCGGCGTGCTGGTGGCGCAGGATACCGGCGGCGCCATTCGCGGCGCCGTGCGCGGCGACATCTTCTTTGGTTTCGGTGCCGAGGCCGAACGCCGCGCCGGGCTGATGAAGGCGCCGGGAAAACTCTATGTGCTGCTGCCCAACCCGCTGGCGGCAAAATTGGGCGCGGGCAAGGAATTCGCGCCGTGAAAAAAATCAGCGACGAGGATCGCAAGCTGTTTGAAGAGGATTTCCGCGCCGCCCGCCCGATCAAGCCCGTCGCCAAGGCGAAAGCAGCCAAAAAGAAAGCCGCCGTCACTGGTCCCAGTGGCGTAAACGGCGGCACTGAAGACCGCATGCGCAAGGGCCTGCTGGATCCGGATTCCCGCATCGACCTGCATGGCATGACCGAAGCCAGCGCCCATCGCATCCTGTTCGCGTTCCTCGCCGGTGCCCACAGCCGCGGCCACCGCCTGGTGTTGGTGGTCACCGGCAAGGGCAATCCGCGCCGCGAGGAAACCGCAAGCTGGATGACGTCGCCGTTCGGGGTTCTGAAACAGATGGTGCCGCGCTGGCTGGCCCAGCCGGAACTGGCGTCCATGATCGCCAGCATCCGCCCCGCCCATGTCCGCCACGGCGGCGACGGCGCGCTGTATGTTTATCTGAGGAAGTGAGAAGCGGCCGGCGTAGCCGGGCGAAATGGTCAAGTGGACCATATCGAGCGACGAACGCCGCGAACTTGGGAGAGCAGCAGGTGAAGCAGGCGCATCACACTTTGACGGTGCAGACCGGCGGGCCGGGTCTTTATGAATTCACCGCGGCGCTGGAAGAATTCGTGCGCGGTAGCGGCATCGCCAATGGTTTGGTGACCTGCTTCATCCGCCACACCAGCGCCTCGCTACTGATCCAGGAAAATGCCGATCCGGACGTGTGCCGGGATTTGCAGGATTTCTTCGCGTATCTGGCCAAAAGCGGTCCGCGCTTTCGCCACACCGCCGAAGGCCCTGATGACATGCCCAGCCATATCCGCTCGGCGCTGACGCAATCCTCCATCGGCATCCCGCTGCACAGGGGCCGGCTGGCGCTGGGCACCTGGCAGGGAATCTATGTCTTCGAACATCGCGATGCGGCCCACGCCCGCGATGTTGTCCTGACGGTGATCGGCGACTAGAGCAGTCCGGCCTTTACGGCCAGGTCATGCAGCGAGGTTTCCGGTCGCGCGCCATAGTGCGAGATCACTTCCGCCGCGGCCAGCGAACCCAAGCGGCCGCAATCGGGCAGGCCCTTGCCGTGCGTCATGCCGTACAGGAAACCGGCGGCGAACTGGTCGCCGGCGCCGGTGGTGTCCAGCACGCGCGAAACCGGGGCGGCGGGGATTTCATGCACCATGCCTTCCTCGACGATGACGCAGCCCTTGGCCGAGCGCGTCAGGGCAGCGATGCCGCCCCACTTCTTGGCGCCTTCGACAACGCCGTCGAAATCATCGACCTGGAACAGCGCCTTGGATTCATCCTCATTGGCGAACAGGATGCTGACATCCTTGTCCATCAGGTGCAGGAACTCGTCGCGGAAGCGGCCGACACAGAAGCTGTCGGACAGGGTCAGGGCGACGCGCCCGCCGGCGCCCTTCATGGCGGCGATGGCCTTGCGCGAGGCATCCTTGGCGACTTCCTCGTCCCACAGATAGCCTTCGATATAGAGGATCTTGGCCTGCGCCACTTCTTCCTCGTTGATGTCGTCGGGCGCCAGCTCGCGGCACGCACCCAGATAGGTGTTCATGCTGCGCTGTCCATCCGGCGTCACCGCGATCAGGCAGCTGGCGGTGGTGGAACCCACGGTGGTGGGATGGCTGGTAAAGGCGATGCCCTGGGCCGTCATCGACTTGGCGAAGACCTCGCCCAGCCGGTCATCGAACACCTTGCCGAAATAGATGCCGGTGCCGCCCAGCGACGCCAGGCCCGCCAGCGTATTGGCGGCGCTGCCGCCCGCCACTTCGTGCAGGGACGACATGGTCTGCTGGTTATCGGTCAGCGCCTTCAGCAATTCATGCGCCCGGAAGCTGTCGATCAGGGTCATGCCGCCCTTGGCGATCTTGTGGGTCAGAAGGAACCGGTCGTCCACCGAGGCGATGACGTCCACAATGGCATTGCCCACACCGGCAACATCGTACTTGATCGACATGGAACCCTCATATGACTGTTAAGACCCGCTTATAAGCATTTCCCTTGTCCGGCAAGCCTTGCTGGGGCAGAAGTCCAGGATGATTGTACGCGCCACCCTGCTTCTCACGGCCCTGCTGCTTGCAGGCTGCGCCACCACCCAGAGCAATGTCGCGCCGCGCCCCACGGCCGCCAGCATCCCCAGCGCGCCGCGGCGCGGGGAGCCCGGCCAGTATGTGAACATGCCCGCTTTGGCCCTGCAGGCCGCTTTCGGCAAGCCTGCCTTTGTGCGCAAGGACGGCGCCATCGAGATGTGGCGCTATGACGGTGCGGCCTGCCGCGCCTTTTTCTTCCTCTATGGCGCGCCGCTGGCCGTGCGCCATATCGAAACCCTGCCGCACGCCGCCCAGAACGCTGCCGACATGGGCTGTCTCAACGCCTTGCGCGCTTCGCCGCCAAAGGTGTCCTAGCCGCTTTCGGCTTCTGTGCCGGCAGCTCCACGGTCTTGTCCTTGAAACGGCACAGATCGCGCACCACGCAAGTGGGGCACAAGGGCTTGCGCGCCACGCAGGTATAGCGCCCGTGCAGGATCAGCCAGTGATGGGCATGCAGCTTGTAATGTGCCGGCACCACCTGTTCGAGTTTCAATTCCACCGCCAGCACATCCTTGCCCGGCGCCAGGTTGGTGCGGTTGGAAACGCGAAAAATATGCGTGTCCACGGCGATGGTGGGTTCGCCGAAGGCCACGTTCAAGACGACGTTTGCGGTCTTGCGGCCGACACCCGGCAGTTCTTCCAGCGCGGCACGATCCTGGGGCACCGCGCCGCCATGCTTCTCCACCAGGATCTTTGCGGCGGCGATGACATTCTTCGCCTTGCCCTTGTAGAGCCCGATGGTCTTGATGGCGTCGGTCAGCTTTTCTTCGCCCAGCGCCAGCATCTGTGCCGGCGTCGTCACATGTGCGAACAGCGGCGCGGTCGCCTTGTTGACCCCCTTGTCGGTCGCCTGCGCCGATAGCGCCACCGCCACCAGCAAGGTGTAGGGGTTGACGTATTGCAGTTCGGTCTTGGGTTCGGGCGTATGCGACTTCAGCCGCGCGAAGAACTCTTCGGCTTCGGCCCTGGAAAACGCCTTAGGCATTCAGGCCCCGCTTCAAAGACCAAGCACGTCCGTCATTGCATACAGGCCCGGCTTCTTGCCGTGGCCCCACTTGGCCGCGGTCAGCGCGCCATGGGCAAAAATCGAACGGTCTTCGGCGGAATGGGAAAGCGTGATGCGCTCGCCGGTGCCGGCAAGGATCACCGAATGCTCGCCCACCACGGTGCCGCCGCGCAGGGCGGCGAAACCGATACTGTCATCGGCGCGCGGGCCCAGATTGTGGCCGTCGCGCGATTTCACCCAATGCTTTTCCAGCGTGATGTCGCGGCCCCTGGCCGCCGCCTGGCCCAGCAGCAGCGCAGTGCCCGAAGGCGCATCCACCTTGTTGCGATGATGCATTTCCAGCACCTCGACATCGTAATCGGGCAGCGACTTGGCCGCGCGTTCCACCAGCGCCGCCAGCAAATTCACGCCCAGGCTCATATTGCCCGACTTCACGATCACGGCATGGCGCGCGGCGGCAGCGATGCGCGCCTCGCTTTTTTCGTCAAAGCCGGTGGTGCCGATGACGTGGACGATGCGCGCCTGCGCCGCGATCTCCGCGAAGGCGACCGTGGCGGCCGGCACGGTGAAGTCGAGGACGCCTTCCGCAGCGGCAAATACCGGCAGCGGATCGGTGGTGACCGGGATGCCGTTCGCCTTCAGCCCGGCGAGCACGCCGGAATCTTCGCCGATCTCCGGCGCCCCGGCGCGTTCGATGGCGCCGGCGAGCGTCACGCCCGGCGTTTCGGCGATGAGGCGGATCAGCGTCCGCCCCATCTTGCCGGCGGCGCCGACGACGACGAGCCCCATGTCGGTCATGCCAAACTCTCCCCGCGTTGCGGATCCGGGCCGGGTA
>JBBQHU010000069.1:0-12227 GCA_038324265.1 Micropepsales bacterium
ATCAGCGAGGTGCCCATCACCACGTTGGTCGGCATCCGCAGCAGGTAGATCATGGCCGGCACGATGATGAAGCCGCCGCCAATGCCCATGATGGCGCCCAACGCGCCGACAAAGAAGCCCAGCACGATCGGCGGAATGACGCTGATGTAAAGGCGTGACTGGCGGAACCGCATCTTCAGCGGCAGGCGGTGGATCCAGACGTGATTGACGGGGCGCGAGGAGGAGATGACGCCGCTGCGATAGGCCTTGAGCGTCGTCAGGCTCTCGCGCAGCATGATGGCGCCAATGCTGCCCAGCATGATCACATAGGTCAGCGATACGATCAGGTCCATCTGGCCCTGGCGGCGCATCAGCGCGAACAGCCAGACGCCCAGGAGGGTGCCGAACAATCCGCCCCCCAGCATGACGCCCGCCATGGTGAAGTCGATGGCGCGCTTGCGCCACTGCGCCAGCGCCCCCGACATGGAGGAGGCGGTGACATGGGAGAGGGTTGTCGCCACCGCGACGGTGGAAGGAATGCCGCAGAACACCAGCAGCGGTGTCATCAGGAATCCGCCGCCCACCCCGAACATGCCAGACAGGAAACCGACCACAAGTCCCAGCGCGATCATGATGACCCACGGAACAGACATTTCGGCGACGGGCAGGTAGATTTCCATCAGGCAATCCGAAAGTCCGCGGGGTCACGGCGCAATTTGCGATTGCAAGCCAATCTGCGCGCTGGATTTTGCAGGGTCAACCCGCGCGCGCGGCAATGTGCAAAGTGTTTACGAACCCAGGTCCGCGGGCTCGGGCGGCACATTGGCACTGCGGTTCAGCGCGGCGGCATGGAAGGTCGCAGCCGACTTGTTCGCCGCCGCCTTGTCGCTGTCCGACAGCTGGGTCTGCAGCACTGCAAGGCGTGACTTGGATTCGGTATCGCCCGATGCAGCGGCGATGGAATACCACTTATAGGCATCCAGCAGGCTCTGCGGCACGCCGTCGCCGCGTTCATACAGCACCGCAAGATTGAACTGGCTGTCCGACAGGCCCAGCGCAGCGGCCTTGGCAAACCAGCGCGCCGCTTCGGCCATGTTCTTGCCGCGCGCCGTTCCGCTGGCGAAAGAGACCGCCAGATTGTGCATTGCCTTGCGGTTGCCCTGGTTGGCAGCCAGCTCGTACCAGTGCGCCGCCTTGGCGGCGTCGGTGGGCACGCCCTGGCCGCGTTCATACAGGGTGCCGAGGCGATACTGCGCCACGGCCTGGCCCTTGTCGGCCGCCTGGGTGAGGAATTTGAGGGCGTCGGGAAGATTGACCGCCGTGCCGTTTGTGCCGTCCAGCGCGCGCAGGCCCAGGATGGTCAGGGCGATCGGGTTGCCGCTGTTGGCCATCTGGATCACGCGGGCCATGCCGGACGGCGCGCCGCCATCGGGAACCGGCTTGACCGGGGCGTTGCGCACGTCGCGCTGTTCCAGCGGCTGGGCTGTGCGCCGCTGCGGCGCGGGCTCGGAACGCTGGGTGGTGTAATCGTTATCGTTGCCGGCCTGCTCCGCTGCGCCAGCATCACCAGCCTGGGGTGCAACCACGAACTGGGTCTCGTCACCGCCCGGGGGCTCGGGCACCGAATAGGTGGGACCATTGGGATCGGACTTGCTGGCAAGTTCGACGCCGACAGGCTTGGCGCGCTGCATCAGCACCACGCCGGCGGCCACCGCCAGCACAACCAGCAGGCCCAGCACGGCCGGGATCAAATAGCGCGGCTTGGCCTTTTCTTCGCCTTCAGCGGCGGCATCCTTGCCCCAGCGGAAACCAGAGAAACGGCCACGGCGCTCCCCTTCGGCCTTTTCGGCCGCAGCGCGCGCCGAACGGCGCGCCTGGCTGAGGAAATTTTCCGGCTCTTCCTGGGGGGCCGCAAAGACATCTTCGAATTCGGGCCCAAAATCCGTCGCGGGCGCAAAGGGGTCAGTGGTTTCGGGCGGGATGTCGAAGTTGAAGCCCGTGGGCGTCGGCGCAAATGCGTCCTGGCCTTCCGCGCCATAGTTGGGGAAGGCGGTTTCTGCAAAGCCAGCCTGGGGCTGCGCTTCGGCCACCGGCGGCGGCTCATAAGCGACGGGCGCCGGGGGCGGTTCATAGGCCGGCGCCGCGTAGGCCGGGGGCTCTGGCGAGCGGCGGGTGCGCAGCTCGGCGACCAGGTCGCTATGTTCTTTTTCCAGCGATTCCAGCCGATGCGACAGGGCCTGCATGGTGGAGTCGAAGCGCGCTGCGGGATCGTGATTTTCCAGCCGCTGCACCATGCCGCCGACCGAATTCTCGATCCCGTCCAGGCGGCGCTCAAAGGCGGCGTCGGGCAGGCGCATTTCCAGCCGTGCAATGGAGTCTTCCAGCCGGTGCAGGCTTTCTTCGGTCTGGGAGGCACGGCGCTGCTGCTCGACCTGGTCGGTGGCGCGCTGATTGGCGGCGCCTTCGATCTTCTCCAGCGCATGATCCAGCGCATTGGTATTGAACTGGGCGGTCTTTTCCGCGCCTGCCAGGCGCTGTTCGGCAGCCTCGAAGCGCTGCTCCAGCCGGTGATCGGTATTGTCGAAACGCTGCGCCAGAGTCTGGGCGGTCACGTTGATGCGATCTTCCAGCTGCTTGTGGCCGTCTTCGGCATCGACGCGGGCCTGGCCGACCCGGTTGGCAAGCTGTTCCAGGTTGCCGGCCAGTTGGGTGGTCTGGCTGGCGGAATTGTTGGCGGTGGCGGTGATCTGGTCGGCCAGGCGCGACAAGCCCTGGTGCAACGCCTTGACGGCATCCTTTATGCCGTCATTGGCGGCCGAACGTTCCAGCCGCTCCAGCCGCTCGTTCAGCGCCATCACATTCAGGCCCAGCTGGTCGAAGACCTGGGCCTGCTCGCGGGCGCTGATATTGATTTCCTGGGTGGTGCGCGAGATGACGCGGTTGGCTTCGCTGTGGCTGCGTTCGCTGGAGTCCAGGCGGCGGCCCAGGCCCCGCAATTGGTCCTCGATACGCCGCCAGGCGTCATTTGATTCGATTTCGCTGCGGCCAACCCGGGCCATCATGTCTTCGGAATCGCGGCGGCTGGCGGCGGACTGGGGCAGGCCCCAGCTGTCCAGCGGGGCGCCCGAGGGCGCGCGATTGTCATAAGGCATGGTGGGAATTTCCTCTTCCATGCCCGAAAAACTGCGCAATATGCGCCGTGTCAGCCATTCCCCGACCGACAGACCCTCGCGCCGGGCAGCCGCACGCGCTGCCTCCCGCGCTTCTGGCGGGATGCCGGCAACATTCCAGGGAAGTTCTGCGCGCATTTCGACTCACTGACACCACGCACCCGCTATAGAAGGTACCGGCGGGCAGATATAGTGTAAAGGAATCTTGACCATACGATCAGCTGAGTGGCCAAGGCTGTGGTTCTTCATGCACAGATACTTGGCCCCACACGCTTAACGACCCGTTATCAGTGCGGGTCCGGCAATCCAACCGTCCCACGAAGCCTCAGCGGCGGCTCCTCTTTGGGGAGCGGCGTGGTGCTTGCGGCATCGGGGCTTTCGAATCTGGTGACGGTGCTGTCAGGGCCTTCCGGCCGGGGCGGCGGCAGGCCCAGATCCGTCGAAAAGAGCAGGGCGACATAGACAGTATCGCCGTTCACCGCGGCCCCCACCCCGGCATGATCGTAATTGATGAAGGCCATATTGTCCCGGTGGGCCGGGCTCTTCATCCATTCATCCAGAAAACGCTGGGCGAAGGCATTCACATCCACCCCGCTTTGCCGCGTGTAATGCTGCGCCGCAAGATTTTCGCCCAAAAGCCCCTGCCATTTGGCGTCCTGGGCCATCAGCAGCGAGGCGCTGGTGGCGCCGTCGGGAGCGGAATGGGCCAGGTAATTCTTCGCCGCCATGTCTGCGGCACGCTCGCGTGCAATCTTGGAAAGTTCCGGGTCGATCGCCAGGGCCTTGGCCTTGGCGTCCAGCCTGTGACGCTGTTCTTCCACCAGAATCGCGATGCGGGTTTCCAGGGCCCCCATCATGGTCTTGGGATCGGGCGGCGGCGGGGGCGCCTTGGGCGCGGTGGCGCAGGCGGCCAGCACCACAAGGCACGCTATGGACAAGATACGCGTCATCATCGGGTTCATCAGGCGGGCAGAATCTCGAACAGCCCGGCCGCGCCCATGCCGCCGCCGATGCACATGGTGACCACGCCGTACTTGGCGCCGCGCCGCCGCCCTTCGATCAAAAGATGGCCGGTCAGGCGCGCACCCGTCATGCCATAGGGATGGCCGATCGAAATGGCGCCGCCATCCACATTGGTCTTCGCCGGATCCAGGCCCAGCTTGTCCATGCAGTAAACAGTCTGGCTGCCAAACGCCTCGTTCAGCTCCCACAGGTCAATGTCTGCAACCGTCAGGCCGTGGCGCTGCAGCAGGCGCGGCACTGCGATCACCGGGCCGATGCCCATTTCATCGGGCTCCACCCCCGTCACCGCGAAACCGCGAAAGATGCCCAGCGGCTTGATGTTCTGCTTGGCCGCTTGCGTATCGCTCATGATCACACAGGCCGACGCGCCATCGGCGAATTGCGAGCTGTTGCCGGCGGTAATGAATTTTCCCTGCGCCACTTGCTGGCCGCCGGCATGCACGGGCCTCAGTGCCGCCAGGCCCTCCAGCGTGGTGTCGGGGCGATTGCATTCGTCGCGGTCGACCGTGACATCAATCAGGCTTTCGGCGCCGCTGGCCTTGTCGATCTTCTTCATCTTCGTGGCCAGCGCCACGATCTCGTCGGCATAACGTCCCGCGCCTTGCGCGGCAGCGGTGCGCTGCTGGCTCATCAGCGCATATTCGTCCTGGCGTTCGCGGCTGATGCCATAGCGTTCCGCCACGATCTCGGCCGTCTCGATCATCGTCATCCACAGCGCCGGCTTGACGCTGAGCAGATGCTCCTCGGTGAAATTCTTGAGATTGATGCCACCCATCTGCACCAGCGAGATGGATTCCACGCCCGCGCCGACGGCGATGTCCGTGCCGTCGGTCATGATCTGCTGTGCGGCCATTGCGATGGCGTTGAGGCCGGACGAACAATAACGGTTGACGGTAATGCCGGCGGTGGAGGCCGGGCACCCGGCCCAGATGGCGCTTTCGCGCGCGATGTTGTTGCCGGTCGCGCCTTCGGGAAAGCCGCAGCCCATATAGACGTCTTCCACGCTGCCCGGATCGATGCCGGCGCGCGCAATCGCATGCTTGACGGCATGGCCGCCCATCACCGCGCCGTGGGTCTGGTTGAAGCCGCCGCGCACCGACTTGGCCAGTCCGGTGCGCGCGGTGGAAACGATCACGGCCTGTTTCATACTGGAGACTCCGAAGCGGGCAGAACCTAGCCCGCGATCCGCTTTGCCGCCAGCGCCGGATAGCGCAGCGTGAAGGTAATTGCTCCGCCCAGCGCCAGCACGCTGATGGCAATGCTGCTCCACAAAGGCACGATGGGTGCAAAGGTGACGGCGCCATCAGCCAGGGTCATGGCGGCGAAAGCCGAGACCCACACGGCCGACACCTGGTAATTGACGCGCAGGAACAGGGCCGGGGGCCAGTCGGCCTCGCGTGGGTCCAGCCGCGCATATTCCACTGAAAAGGGCCGCCGCAGCGCCAGCGGAATGGTCAAAAGCAGGAACAGTGCCGCTTCGGCGATAAAGCGCACCGCAGACAGCGCCATGCTGGGATCAAGAAAGCCGCGCACCAGCGCCAGCAGTGCGAACAGCACGAAACTGCCCACATCCAGCAGCCGCAGGGTCGGGCTTTCCACAAAATCGCGAATGGTAACGACAAAGGCAGCCGCGAAGGCGACCCACAAAGCGAGGTCCGCCGACAGCCGTGACAACAGCGCGAACAGAATGAAGGGCGAAAAGCCCACGACCAGGTTCATGACCGATGCTTATAACAAAAAGAAAAGGCCGGGGCGCGATGGATACGCGCCCCGGCCTTAGATTCACAAAAGGCCTACTGTGCGGGGGCCGGTGCGGCAGCGGTCGCAGGCGCCGCCTTGCTCTTGGCATAGTAGCCCCACAGGCGCACTACGCGCGCCTTGGCGGGATTGGTTGCGGTGATGCCGGCAAAGGTGGCCGCGGCGTCGGCATACTTGCCCTGCGCCGCCTGGGACATTCCGATCACCATGTCGGCTTCATTGGGCTCCTTCGTGGCGCCCTTGGTCTTGGCATCGCGCGCCATCTTCTCGGCATCGGCATACATGCCATAGCCGTAAAGCGCTTCGGCGGTCTTGACGTTGTATTCCGCACCCTGCTTGGCGCCCGCCGCGATCTGCGCCGGGATGGACTTCTTGTCCGCCGCTTCGCGCGCATCGGCGGCCGGGCCGCCGACCTTGGCCAGCGCTTCGGCATCGCCATACAAGGCCGACTTGTTGGCGGTGGAGCCGATGACCTGTGCATCGGTGGGCGAGACCTTGGCGCCGGTCGCCAGCATCAGGCGGCCGACATAGATATAGTCGGTTTCGCTCATGCCCTTGGTGCCCAGCGACACGCCCAGGATCTGGCCCCAGTCTTCCGGCATGTTGTAATACTGGACCAGCATTTCCAGCGTGTTCTCGGCGCCGACTTCGTCCTTCTGCTTGACCTGCGAGCTCATGATGATGTCGAGGTCGTTGCGCGCCGGCTTGGTGCCCGCGGCCTTGGCGGCATCCAGGTTCTTCTGCGACAGCGCAGTGGCGCCGGCATAGTCGCCGCCCAGATACATGGCCTGGGCCATGGTGGCTTCGGTGGCGGCATCCGGCGGCGGCGTGGTGGCGGCCAGCAGCTTGGCGTACTTGGAGGCCTTGTCATAATGCTTGGCGTTCAGGGCCAACTGCATGGCGGGCTTGTAGATCGCGGCCTTCTCGGCTTCGGGAATGACGGTCGGATCGACGTCGGCTGCGGCCTCGGCATCCACATCGGCAGCAGCATAGTCGTTCATGCCGATATGCACCGCCATCGAGAAGCGCGCGATGTAAAGATCGTCCACCGGCGTGCGGCCGGAAACAGCCTTGGCCTGTTCGATGGCTTCAAGGGCGGTGGGATAGTCCTTTTTGGTATTGGCGGTCTGGGCCGTGCTGAGCGCCTTGGCGACGCCGCCGGTGAGCTTGGGGGGGGTGGGCTTGTCGGCGCCATAAGCGAAGGTGGCACCGCCGAGCAGAAGGGCGGCCGTCAGGGCGGCGCGAACGGTTTTGCTGGTCATTGGAAAGTCGTTCCTTTGATAGAAGCGGCCGGACTGGCGCGCGAAAGAAAAGCCCCTGTGAGTGTCCTATTGTGAGCTTGTTTGCAACATTACTGTGGCGCTGCGCTGTTTCCAATAAGGCGGAATACCGCGCCTTTTATGCTGCGCCGCAACAAGTTCCACGCCATCGTAAACAGTTGTTTACCAAGCGCTGGCAGTTTGAGGGTCGGCCTGGAGCACCCGCATATGGGGGACAAACTTTTTCGTCTGGACGGCAAAACTGCCTTCGTTTCGGGCAGTCGCGGCCATCTGGGTGCAGCGATGGTCCGGGCGCTGGCCGGCGCCGGCGCGCACGTGGTTCTGAATGGCCGCGATGCTGCAGCGCTGGACGCATTCCAGGCTGATCTGAAGCGCGAGGGCCTGTCTGTCGAATGTGCCGCTTTCGACGTCACGGATATCGGCGCCGTGCGCGCCTTTTTGGGCGGTCTCAAACGCCTCGACATCCTGGTCAACAACGCCGTCTCGATGCAGGTGAAATCCTTTTCAGCATTGGAGCCGCAGGACTTCGCCGCCACCTATGCCAGCGCCGTCACCACCGCCTTTGAATCGGTCCGCGCCGCGCTGCCCGCCCTGAAAGCCGCCGTCGCGGCTACGGGCGATGCAAGCGTCATCAACATCGCCTCCATGTACGGCCAGATATCGCCCGACGCGCGCCTCTATGACGATCGCGCCGCGCAGAGCCCCTTCCATTACGGCCCCGCAAAAGCGGGACTGCTGCAATTGACCCGGCATCTTGCCGCCGAGTTCGGAACGGACAGTATCCGGGTGAATGCATTGGTGCCGGGGCCTTTCCCGGCACGGATCGACCCGGGCTTCGCCGCGCGGCTGGCAGGACGCACCATGCTGAACCGGCTGGGCCAGGCGGATGAGATTGCCGGGCCGCTGCTGTTCCTGGCCTCGCCCGCTGCCAGTTTTGTGACAGGCGCCGAACTGAATGTGGATGGCGGCTGGACAGCCTGGTAGCGTAGAAGGACGTCGATGGCATTCCTCTCCTCCTTTCGTATCGGCCAACAGACCGTCTATCCCGAGGAATTGCTGGAACGGCTGAAAAGCTTTCCACTTCTGGAGAATGTCGGCGATATCGCCCTGCGCAACCTGCTCAGCGAGGCCAACTGGTTCGCGCTGCCCGGCGGCTCGCTGCTGGAACGGGGCGGCGACAACGCCGCTGCACTTTTCCTGGTGGTGACCGGAAGCCTGGGCGTCTTCGTGGCCGATGCCTCGGGCCGCCGCCAGTTCGTCGCCCATGTGCCTGCGGGCGAGACGGCGGGCGAAATGAGCCTGATCGCGCCCAGCCAGAATCACAGCGCCCAGCTGGTGGCGCTGCGCGACACCGAACTCCTGCGCATCAGCCCGGAAGGCTTCGAAGCCCTGATCGCGCGCCATCCGCGCGTGATGATGAACCTGATGCAGATGCTGGTGAAGCGGCTGAAGGACGCCAATCGCGGCGTGACCGACAAATCGCGCCCCAAGACCTTCGCCATCGTGCCGCTGCAGGAGGGCCTGAACGACGCCCCCATCGCGCACCGCCTGGCCGATGCGCTCAAGGCGATGGGCACACGCGCCCATGTGCTGGATTCCGGCGCCGCCGAGCAGACGGCGGAATGGTTCAACAGCTTCGAAGCCGCGCAGGACGTGGTCTTCTATCGCGGCGACTCGCCCGACAGTCCCTGGACCAACCAGTGCCTGCGCCAGGCCGACCGCATTTTCCTCCTGGCCCGTGCTGATCAGCCGCTGCCCTTGTCCGCGCCGGGCTTGCCCGCGTTCAAGGAGCGCGCCAGCGGCTTGCCCGAACTGCTGCTGCTGCATCCCGACGGCGCTTCCGCCGTGCTGCCCGAACATTTCGCCACCCGCAGCGGTCTCTTCCAGGGCCATCATCATCTGCGGGCCGGCCTAGCGCGCGATGTGCAACGGGTGGCGCGATTCATTGCGGGCCGCGCCGTGGGACTCGTGCTGGCGGGCGGCGGCGCGCGCGGTTTCGCCCATATCGGTATCATCCAGGCGCTGCAGGAAGCGGGCGTCCCGTTTGATCAGCTGGGCGGCACCTCCATGGGCGCCATCATCGCCGCCGGCCTCGCCCAGGAATGGGACCTCAAGGAAATGCGCGACCGCATGCGCGCGGTCTTCGTGGACGACAATCCTTTGTCCGATTTCACGCTGCCTTTGATCGCGCTGGTGCGCGGCAAGAAAGTCTCGCGGCGTCTGCGCGAGAATTTCGGCGATGTCTGTATCGAGGAATTGCCGCTGCCCTTTTTCGCGGTGTCCTCCGATCTCACCACCGGCCGCATCCATATTCACCGCGATGGTTCGCTGTGGCGGGCCTTGCGGGCGTCGGTGGCGCTGCCGGGCATCCTGCCGCCGGTCACCCATCACGGCCACCTTCTGGTGGACGGCGGAGTGATGAACAACCTGCCAGTTGATGTGATGCGCGAACATGCGCTGGGCGCAGGGCCCATCATCGCCTGCGATGTGACCGGCGAAGTGGATCTGAAGGCGCAGGATTCGCGCTATGGCGAGCGGCCTTGGTGGTGGTTGATCGGCCAGCGCATGCAGGGCAATCCGTCCATCGTCTCGATCCTGATGCGTTCGGGCACGGTGGGGTCCGAGGCCCAGCGTCGCATCGTGCGCGAGCAATGCGATTTTCTGATCGAGCCGCCCATGCCCACCATCGGCTTGCGCGACTGGAAGAAATTCGACCAGGCCATCCAGGAAGGTTACGATACCGCGCGCGCCTGCATCGAAAAGAACGGCGTGCCCCTGACCCATGTCGAGGGCCAGAACAACATCATCGTCGCGACTTAATCAGGCGCTGCATAGGCCGGCGCCAGGATGTTGCCGGCGAACTTGCGCACCAGCAGCAGCGTGAACGCCGATGCTGCCATCAGCCCGACATGCAGCAACCAGAATTGCGGGCCGGGCATGACCGACAGCAGGCCTGCCAGATAACCTGTGAGATAGTTGGCCAACGCAAACTGCAGGTAATAGACCGCGATCAACACCGCCTCCCAGCCCTTTGGCGCGGCGCGCGAATACAGCGCCAGTCCCACCGGCAACAGGTTTGCAAAGCCCAGATCGTTGAGGATGTGAAACGCAAAGGCCCAGACCAGCGACACCGGCTTTCCCGTCTGCGCCACCACGACCGATGCCAGCGCCAGGGTCAGCGGCGCGCAGGCCGCGATGGCGATACCAATGGTCATCTTGCCGATCTCGTCCGGTTCGCGGTGATGCTTGGCATACCAGCGCCAGAACAGCACTGACGCAATCATCAGGATGGTGGAGATGGTGGCGTCCAGCGACAGCATCCAGGTGATCGGCATGGTCTTGCCGAAGAACACGATCTGGAAATTCTTTTCCGCCCACACCAGATAGCCGTTGAAGATTTCCTGGTTGCCGACCATCGAGATGCCCAGCACGGGTATTAGCGCGATCAGCATGGCGACAGCTTTTTTGTCCCGCGCCGTCAGCTTGGGCCGCGCCACGCTGCCGTCCCGCTGCTTCTTCTCCTTGGGCAAGGCGCCGCGGACCAGGCCGGTGAGATAGATCAAAAGCCCCAGCAACATGCCGACACCGGCGGCGCCGAAGCCCCAATGCCAGCCCACGGTCTCGCCCAGCGTGCCGCAGATAAAGGGCGAAATGATCACGGCAAGCTGGATGCCGATATAATAGATCTGAAAACCGTCGGCGCGGCGCGGATCACTCTCGCTGTAAAGGTCGCCGACCTGGGCTGCGATATTGCCCTTGAACAGGCCGACCCCCACCAGCAGGCACAAAAGCGCCAGCACAAAGCTGGCATCGAACGCCATCAGGAAATGGCCCAGCGCCATCATCAGCGCGCCCGTCGTCACCGCCGCGGTCTTGCCCATGTAGCGATCGGCCAGATAGCCGCCGGCCAGCGGCGTTATATAAACGCTCATCTGGTAGAAGCCGGTGATGTGCGAGGCCAGGGTCTGGCCGGTGCCCGGGCCATACAGCGACGCCATGAATCGCTCGAACAGAGGGAAGCCCCAGATGTTGGCGATATGCGCGGGCGTTAAAAGCTGGTGCGTCATGTAGAGCACCAACAGTCCCGCCATGCCGTAGTAAGAGAAGCGCTCCCAGAATTCCGATCCGCTCAGCCAGCCAAGGCCGCTGGGATGGCCCAGAAACACCGTGTCTTTTTTTACCTTGGTCATGGGAGCCCCCCGTAAGTCTTTGTCAGATACTGTTTGTCAGATGCTGGTATCGGGTACCGCGGGGCCGTCCGGCGGCAGTGCCATATGCCGCATCAGGTCATAGCGCCGACCGTCCGGTCCCGTCAGGATTGCGCTGTCGAGCTGCGGCCCGTTTCGCCCCGAATGCGCGGTGACCGCCAGATGGCCTTCGCCCTTGGGTCCTTGCAGGGTCACGTCATAGGCATTGTTCGTCCGGCCCGGCATCCACGAAAAGCTGTTGGCATCCACCCCGGTAATGGTGGCGCCGTGGCCCAGCGCCATCTGCGCCATGCCGTCCTCGCGCACCAGTTCGCCCACCACGCGGAGCACCGGATCGCGCTTGTAGCCGTCCAGCAGGAACCAGGCCCCGAACCCGCCCGCAAACAGGAATGGCAGGGAGAAGATCACCACCACGATCAGGCAGCCCCACAGGCAGCCATTGCTCCGGCGCGGAGTATAATAGGTCTGGGGCGAGGAAGGCGGGGCGGGCATGGCCATGGCGGTATCTCACCACAGGCTTTAGATTGGTGCCAGAGGTGAAGTATGGCCATTGATTACGACGACATGATGCAGTCCGGCGCCACTGGGCTCCGGTCGCGCTATGACGAAAAGGACGTCATGCTCTATGCCCTGGGCGTGGGCATGGGCCGCGATCCGCTGGACGAACGAGAACTGCCCTTCGTCTATGAGAATAACGGTCTGAAAGTGGTGCCCACCTTCGCCAGCGTCATCAATCGCGGCGAGGCCCCGCCCGAAAACCAGCGCATGCCGCAAAAGTCCAACATCAATTTCATGATGGTGGTGGATGG
>JBBQHU010000070.1:0-12172 GCA_038324265.1 Micropepsales bacterium
GATGCTGCCGCAGCCTGAGACGTTGCGCGCGGCTGGTTCGCGCGCAAGCCTGTTGGGTCGGCATGTGTCCGTTTGCCTTGCCGATATGGGCCGGGCGCTGGACGCTGACCTGTCCGGCGCGCGCGTGCTGCTGCGCACCGCCGACCAGCTGTTCGCCGCGCTGGCGCTGATCGAACTGGACGGTGTCGCCGCCCGCATCGTGATCTGCACGCCGGACGTGAAGCCGGAACATCTGCCCTTCGTGATCGAAAATGCTGCCATCGACGTGGTGGTAAGCGACGAACCCGCGCTGGCCGTGGACGGCGTGCGCTTCGAACAGGTCCATCTGCCCCGGCCCGGTGCGTCTGTCGCGCCGTCGCACAAGACCGAATGGGTGCTGTTCACCTCCGGCACCACCGGCGCGCCCAAGATGGTGGCGCACACGCTGGTAGGCCTGACGGGCGCGATCCAGCCCGCCACTTCGAACGACATTGTCTGGGGCACATTCTACGACATCCGCCGCTATGGCGGCCTGCAGATCCTGCTGCGTGCGGTGCTGGGCCATGCTTCGCTGATCCTGTCCGATGCGCATGAAAATGTGGCCGATTTCCTGGCCCGGCTTGCGCCCGTCACCCATCTCACCGGAACCCCCTCGCATTGGCGCCGCGCCCTGATGAGCCCCGCCAATGCCAAGATCCATCCGCGCTATGTCCGTCTGTCGGGCGAAATCGCCGACCAGGCCATCCTCGACAGCCTGAAGGCGCGCTTCCCGGATGCCGCCATCGGCCACGCCTACGCCTCGACCGAAGCCGGCGTCGGCTTCGAAGTCACCGATGGGTTGGAAGGCTTTCCCGCCGGCTTCATCGGTCGTACCGGCGCCGTGGAAATGAAAGTCGAAAACGGCACCCTGCACATCCGCTCGGCGCGCACCGCCAGCGAATATCTCGGTGGAGTTGCCTTGCTCAACGATGGCTGGGTAGACACCACCGACATTGTCCAACAGCGCGATGAGCGATTTTATTTTGTCGGCCGCACCGGCGGTATCATCAATGTCGGTGGCCTCAAGATAAACCCGGAGGAAGTGGAGGCGGTGATCAACCGTCATCCCGGCGTGCGAATGTCGCGCGTGTCGGGTCGCCGCAATCCCATCACCGGCGCCATCGTCATCGCCGACGTGGTGCTGAACGATGTCGCCAACGACAATGCCACCTTCAAGGACGCTATCCTGGCGGCTTGCCGTGAAAAACTCCCCGCCTTCAAGGTGCCCGCGATGCTGCGCTTTGTGCCGGCGCTGGAACTGACGGCGGGCGGAAAGCTGAGCCGTCATGGATAAGCGGCGCAACATTCTGGTATCGGGCGGCACCCGCGGCGTCGGTCTGGCCATCGCGCGCAAGTTGGCGTCAGACGGCTATAATGTCTTCGCGCTGGGGCGCAAGGAGAGTGACGCGCTGACGGCAGCCATCGCCGAATTTCCCGTCGGGGTGATGAACTTCGTGCCGTTCGATCTCGGCGATATCGACTTGATCCCCGACCTGATCCGTGAATTGAAAGTCCAGCACGGCCCGCTTTATGGCCTGGTCAACAACGCTGCGCTGGGCACCGACGGCCTGCTGTCCAACATGCACAATTCCGACATCGAGAAGCTGGTGAAGCTCAACACCGTCTCGCCCATCGTGCTGACCAAATATTGCGTGCGTTCGATGATGACGTCCGGCACCGGCCGTATCGTCAATATCAGCTCCATCATCGGCTTTACCGGCTATAGCGGCCTGTCCGTTTATGGCGCCACCAAGGCGTCGATGCTGGGCTTCACCCGCAGCCTGGCGCGCGAGGTCGGACGGCTGGGCGTGACGGTCAACGCCGTGGCGCCGGGCTTCATGGATACCGAGATGACCGCGGGCATGAAGGACGGTCAGCGCGACAAGATCGCATCGCGCAGCGCCCTGAAGCGCCTGGTGGATGTGGATGACGTGGCGGGCGCGGTTGCCTACCTGATGTCGGATGCCGCCCGCAACATCACGGGCACCACCATGACCATCGACGCCGGCAATACGGCCTAAAGATTCAGCGCCGCACGAACGCCGGCGGGCCAGCTCTTGATCTCGGCGCCATGCGTGACGAACAGCGCCACCGCCAGACGGTCCATGCCGAAAGCGACACAGCCGGTGTGCAGCACGTCGCCGGCGGCGTTGTGCAGGCCCCAAACCTCGCCGAAATGTTCCTTGTGATAGTTGAAGCTCATGCAGGCGGTCGGCGACTCTGCCGAACGCACCGGCACCAGCAATTCGAACTTCAGCGCATCTTCGCGCTGCTGGTTCGCCATCATGGCGCCGACACGGCCAAAGAAGGGGTCGTTGGCGACATCCACCGTATAAGGCAGCCCGATGGCATCCGCGATGCCCTGTGCCCGTGCGATCCACGGTTCGCGGAATTCCTGGATCTGCTGCGGTGTACCGATGCGGACATATTCGCGCATGCGGAAGGTCTGGAAGCGGTCAACATGGCGCGACGGCTCATGGCGAAAACAGTCGGCGGCGACGTCAAAGATATAGCCCGCATCCGGCACCACACCGCGCTCGGCAGCGATCGGATAGATCGGGTAACAGGCGGCAGGCGCCAAGACAAGGTCGGACGGCTTGAGGTCTTCGGTCCAGTCGCCGCCCATCTCGTGCTTGGCGGCCGACTTGCTGATCTCGCGGTCCGTGCCCACCAGAGTGGAAACTGCGCCAATCAGGTTGGGGAAACTCTGCAGATAGCCCTGCTTCTCCAGGCTCGCGCGCGGCATGACCGGCGCGAAGCGGAAGACTTCCGCAGCGTCCGGGCGATGGCGCGAAATCAGCGCTGCCAGCGCCTCGATCACGCTTTCATAGGCGCCCGTGCGACCATAGACGCCATCGACGCCCGACGGCATGAACAGCTTCGACACGATCGGGTGCAGGTGTTCCGGTTCAAACTGGTGGTCGCAGCAGCCATGGGATACCGGCGTCGCAATGTTCATGTTGTCAGTCCCGAATGGAATTGGGAATGTCGGACAGGATTGTCGAAGTCGTCAGGCTCGACAGGATGCGGTCATTGTTGATCATGATGGGCGAGGACAGCACGTCGCGCAGCGCCCGCCCGACCGAGACATCGGTATCGTTGCGATAACCGGAGAGCCCGGTCGCCCGCATGGCGTTCATCACCGTCTGCACCGCCAGCTCTGAGGCATCCACCTTGAGCAGGCTGATGGCGGTCTGGAAATCAATCGTCGTCAGCGCCTTGGGATCGTGCGCGATGGCCTCATAGCGCGACAGCATGGCGGCGATCAGCGCGCGCAGCTGGCGCAGGTTTGCCAGCGCCTGGGTGAAGTGCGGAACGCCCGGGGGCAGATCGGCGCCGCCCCGCTGGGCCTTGCGCATGAATTTCTTGGCCCGGTCCACCGCGCCGGCCGCAATGCCCGCCCAGTTGCCCGACCACATCAAGTGCGCGGTCGGCACCATGGTCTGGCTGTGAATGACGCCATAGGGGCCCGGCATGATCTGGTTGGGATTTCCGACTGCCTTCAATGCAAAGCCGGCCGAGCAGGTGCCACGCATGCCCAGCGTGTCCCAGCCGCCGGTCTTTTCCAGCACGTAATTTTTCTTCTCGAACACCACCAGCACCTGGTCAGAGGCATCGGCATCGGCGGCGCGGCGCGCCGTGGTCACCAGGGCGTCGGCCTCGGCACCATAGCTGATGACGCTGGCGTCGCGCACCAGCACGATGCGGCCATCGGCATGTTCCACCGGGGCTTCGCTGGCGCGCACATTGCCGCCGCCCTTGCCTTCGGTGGTGGAAGAGGCCAGCAACAGCTGGTCTTCCACCATCCGCGCCATGAACGCGCGATGCCAGGTGGAATCCATGCCGTGATAGACAATGCAGGCGGCTTTCACCTGGTGCATCGCATAGATCATGCCGGTGGAGGAACAGGCGCGACCAAGCGTGTAACAGACATCCACCACGTCGGAGACGCTGGCCCCTTCGCCGCCCAGTTCGGGCGACACCATGATGCCCAGCAGGTTTTCTGCCTTCAGGGCATCCATGGCCTCGTGCGGATAGCGGGCCTCGGCGTCCACCGCGCCGGCATGGGTGGCGGCGATTTGCGCGGCGCGGGCAGCGCGGATGGAGATTTTCTCCAGCGCGGAAGTCGGGACGGCCTGTACAGACTGCAGCATGACGGAACTCTTGGCTGGATCAGGGACGCAGGATAGGCGTCAAATCTGAAACAAGGGTGAACTCGCCCTTATGGTAAGCGAAACCTTAACGCCGCCGCAGGCAACCAATGCTTTACGCCTGACCGCTAGATTGCGCAGCTTCAGGAGCCTGATCATGAATTCGCGTGACCGTATCATTGCCATTGCCGTCAAAATGCTTGCCAAGCGCGGCGTCAACACCGTTCCGGCCTCCAACGACAATCTGCGCGAAGCGGGACTGACCTCGCTCGACATGGTCAACCTGATGCTGGCGATCGAGGCCGAGTTCGACATCGAAATTCCGCAAAGCGCCATGACGCCAGACAATTTCGATACCGTCGGATCCATCGAGAACCTGGTTTCGGTCACAGCGAAAGCGGCCTGATGCCTCTTGACCGGCACGCCCGCCGTTTTCTGGAAATGCTGGCCGCCGCGGGCCAGGCCAAGGGCCGCTATGACGATGTGGAAGAGCGCCGCGCGGCGCTGACCAATCTGGCCGACATGGTCGATCCCCCCGGTGCCATCGAGGTTGGCGGCGTGCGCGATCACCTGCTGCCGGTCGTTGGAAGAGATGGGGAGGGCGGCCACGTCACCTTGCGCATCTATTCGCCGTTGGGCGTGCCCGAACGGGTGCTGCCAGGCTTTCTGTTCTTCCATGGTGGTGGCTGGGTGGCGGGCAGTCTCGATACCCATGACGGTCTTTGCCGCCGGTTGGCCAATGAAACCGGCTGCCGCGTCATCGCGGTGGACTACCGCCTGGCGCCGCTGCACCCCTTTCCCTTTGCGATTGCCGATGCAGTGGCAGCGCTGGGCTATGTCACGCGCAATCCCAAGATTTTCGGCATTGATCCTGCGCGGCTGGGCGTGGCGGGCGACTCGGCCGGCGGCACCATCGCCGCCGTGCTGTGTCGCATCGCACGTGATGCGGCCAGGGAAAAGCAGGATACACCGCCAATTGCCTTCCAGTTGCTGCTGTGTCCCATCCTGGATGTCCACGGCCAGTCGTCGGCGCGCCTGGAACTGGCAGATGGCTATTTCCTGGACAGCGAAACGCTGAAGCGTGATTTGGAACTGTATGTGCCCGAAGGTCTCGACCTGTCGGATATCCGGCTGTCACCCCTGCGGGCCGAGGAATTTGCCAACCTGCCGCCGGCCTTCATCCACACAGCCCAGTTCGATCCCTTCAGCGATGAAGGCGAGGCCTATGCCCAGCGGCTGGGCGGCTTCGGGGTGCCAGTCGCGGGCCGCGCCCATCCCGGCATGATCCATTATTTTTATTGCATGCCGCGCATGATTCCCTATGCCGAGGAAGCCCTGCGCATCATCGGCACGGAAATCCGCTATGCGGTGCAATTGCCGGAATTGAAAGAGCGCCGCACTCAGAGGCGCATCAGGCCCGAACTGATCCGCGTATAAAGCGCCGCGTCCAGCAGCACATAGCCCGTGCCACAATCCACATGCAGCACATCACCGCTGGCATAGGGATTGAACCCGTCCAGTGCCAGGCCCTGCTTCTTCTGCTTGAAGGTCTCGGTGATGGCCAGGCTGTCCACAATGCGCAGGAACACCGGCCGCGCATAGGCGGGCAGGCGGATCGCCACATGGGCGCGGAAGGCTTCCATATTGAAGTCCGGCGCGATTTCCAGCGCCGCCATGCCGCATTTGCCACTGTGCCCCGGCACCGCCACGCCATAGATGTTGGCGGCGTTGACGCCCGGCGCACCGGCCACGACGGCTGCCACTTCGGTGGTGGCGACATTCTCGCCCTTCCAGCGGAAAGTATCGCCGATGCGGTCCACGAAATAGAAAAAGCCCTGCGCGTCCTGACGCATCAGGTCGCCGGACCGCACCCAGGCGTCGCCCGGCGCAAAGACATCGCGCAGGATTTTCTTTTCCGACGCAGCCGCATCGGTATAGCCCTCGAACCGCGCCGCGCCGCCTGCGATCTTGCCGATGGCCTCGCCGGTCTCGCCCCGCGCCACCGCAATGCACAGCCCATCCGGCCCGCGTGCCGGCGCATCGGACGCGGCATCGAACGTGACGATGGCAGTGGGAAAGCGGTGCGCCAGGAAGGGCGGGATGCGCCCGATGGCGCCGCGCTTTCCTTCGGCATTGTAGAGCGAGAAATTGCCTTCGGTGGCGGCATAGAATTCCAGCACCTGGGGGATGGCGAAGCGCTGCTGGAACGCTTCCCACACATCGCCCGACAGTCCATTGCCCACCGCCAGCCGCAGTTTGTGGGCCGGTACCGCGGCGTCGGACGCCAGCAGATAGCGGCACAACTCGCCGATATACTGGAAAATGGTGGCACCGCTGTCGGCCACGTCGCGCCAGAATCCGCGGGCCGAGAATTTTTCGCGCAGGATCACCGCGCCGCCGGCCAGCAGCACCGCACCCGACGCCACCACGCCGCCGACGCTGTGATACATGGGCAGGCAGTTATATAGCCGGTCATGGCTTTGCGCGCCCGTCATCCCGGCGAACCAGTGGGTCCAGCTCATGACACGGCGGTGGCTGACATGCGCCGCCTTGGGCAGGCCCGTGGTGCCCGAAGTGTAGATCAGCAGCGCCCGGTCGTTCAGGGTGACGTCGCGCAGTTCCTCGGATGTCAGCGCCGCGCCGCTGAAGGTATCGAGCAGGGCATCAAAGGCCTCGCCTTGCCACCACAGCAAGGCATCCTGTTCGCCCAGCTCTTCTGCAAATTCCGGCGCGGTGATGATATGCCCGGGGGCCGCGACCTTGACGCAATGCGCCAGTGCTTCGCCTTTCAGGTGGATGTTCAACAGCGCCGCGATCCCGCCAATGCGGGTGATGCCCAGCCAGATCGCCAGATAGTCCGGGCAATTGGGCATCAGAAGACAAACAACATCGCCCTTCTGGACATTCTCCGAAAGCGCCCAGCGCGCCACCCGGTTGGCACGGGCAGCCAGCTGGGCGTGGGTAAAAGTGCGATGGCGGCCAATGAGCGCGGGCGCCTCACCAAAGCGCGCCCCCAGTTCTTCAACCACGGCGGGAAAGGTGCGCTGCTGCGCATCCTCGATCTTCGCCGTCATCTCCAGCGCCCGCAGCCAGGCCTTGGAAGCGGAAGCGTCTTTTTTCACGATTGGCGCGGCAAGCGTCATCACTGTCTCAAATTGAAACGCGGGGTGGTCAGCATAGCGCCAATAGCGTGGAGGCCGCGTTAACGCGGCCCCCCTCGCGCTATGCGATCGCACCGACGTTTCATTAATCCCCCGCGGTTAAAATGCGCCCGTCACGACTGGGGCAGCCATGCGCGCCGAAACCATTGCCTTGCATTCCGGATTTGACGCCGATCCCGCGACGGGCGCGGTAGCGGTGCCGATCTACCAGACGGCTGCCTATCAGTTCGAGTCGGCCGATCATGGCGCCGCGCTGTTCAACCTGGAACAGGAAGGTTACCGCTACAGCCGCATCGCCAACCCGACGGTGGCGGTGCTGGAAGAGCGCGTTGCAGCGCTGGAAGGTTGCGCCGGCGCACTGGCCACGGCCTCGGGCCAGGCGGCGCTCTACTATGCCTTCGCCAATGTGGCGCAGACGGGCCAGAATATTGTTTCGACGCCGCAGCTTTACGGCACCACCCACACCTTGCTGCACACCGTGCTGCCGGGGCAGGGCGTTCAGGGGCGCTTCGCTGCCGGTGACAGCGCCGACGCACTGGAAGCCTGCATCGACGAAAACACCCGCGCCGTGTTCTGCGAAACCGTGGGCAATCCGGCCGGCAATATCTGCGACATCGAGTCGATTGCCCGCATGGCGCACCGCCACGGCGTGCCGCTGATCGTGGACAATACGGTGGCAACGCCGATTCTGCTCAAGCCCGCCGACTATGGCGCCGACATCGTCCTGCATTCGCTGACCAAGTTCATGGGCGGCCATGGCAGCGCCATGGGCGGTATCCTGGTGGAAGCGGGAAATTTCGACTGGATGGCCAATGCCGCCCGCTTCCCGCAATTCACCACGCCGGATGCCTCCTATCACGGCCTGGTCTATGCCCAGCGTTTTCCGAAAACCCCGTTCCTGGCCCGCGCCCGCAGCGTCTATCAGCGCACCACCGGCGCGATCCTGTCGCCGATGAGCGCTTTCCTGCTGCTGCAGGGTATCGAGACCGTGGCGCTGCGCGTGGAACGCCATGTCGAAAATGCCCGCAAGGTCGCAGAATTCCTGCGCGCCGATGCGCGGGTGGAATGGGTGAACTATGCCGGCTTCCCCGACAGCCGCTATTATCCGCTGGCGCAAAAATATCTCGGCGGCAACGCTACCTCGCTTTTGACCTTTGGTGTCGCGGGCGGCTTCCAGGCCGGCAAGGATTTCTACGACGCGCTGAAACTGGTCAAGCGGCTGGTCAATATCGGCGATGCCAAGTCGCTGGCCTGTCATCCCGCCTCCACAACCCATCGCCAGATGCCGGTGGCCGAACAACGCAATGCTGGCGTCACGCCCGAAACCATCCGCCTGTCGGTCGGGATCGAACATAGCGACGACATCATCGCAGACCTGGACCAGTCCCTCGCAGCAGCTTGTCAGCAAAGGGCCGCAGGATGAGCCGGGTCGAACAATTCCTGCTGGGCGGCCAGCACAATCGCACCTCGGTGCATGTCGGCCTGGTCAACAACATGCCGGACTCCGCCATGCGCGCCACCGAGCTGCAATTTGCCCGGCTGCTGAAGGCGGCTGCCGGCAGTCTGGATGTGCGCCTGCGGCTGTTCTCGCTGGGCAGCATCGCGCGCGGCGAACAGGCCCGTTCGCGCATGGAAGGCTTTTATGACGATGCCGGTTTCTTGCAGGCCGCCAATGTTGACGCCCTGATCGTCACCGGCGCCCAGCCCGCCACCGACGATCTGCGCGACGAGCCCTATTGGCCGGAACTGGCGCACCTCATCGACTGGGCCGAGATCGGCACCATCTCCACGCTTTTCTCCTGCCTGGCGGCCCATGCCGCGGTGCTGCACCTGGACGGCGTGCCGCGCCGCCCGCTGGCAAACAAGTTGTCCGGTGTCTATCAAAGCGCGCGGGTGGAAGACGATCCGATGTTCTTCGGCATGACCTTGGAAACCGCGGTGCCGCATTCGCGCCGCAACGACATTGCCGAAAGCGACCTGACGGCCAAGGGCTACCGGGTGCTGTCGCGCCTTTCGAACGGCCAGGCCGACATGTTCACCCGCGAGCCGCCCGGCCACAGCCGCTTTGTCTTCCTGCAGGGCCATCCGGAATATGATCTGGGCACCCTGGGGCGCGAATATCTGCGCGACATGGGCCGCTTCCTGAAGGGCGAGGCGCCCACGCCGCCGCACCTGCCGGAAAATTATTTCGATCGCGCCACCGAAGCGCAGCTGGCTGCGATAACCAGCGGTGACATCGCCGACCATGCCGCCATCATCAACACCGCCCTGCCGCAGCAGTCCTGGCGCGCCGGAACGGTGCGGCTGTTCGCCAATTGGCTGACGCTTGTCGCAGCTGCCAAGACCCGCCGCAGTGCTTCGCGCGCCGTTCACACCCGCAGGCGCGCGTCCTAGGTCGGAATCACATCGAACGCGATGGTTGTGCGCGCCGCCGCATCGCGGAATGGTATCGTGCCGTGCCACATATAACTGGGAAACAGCACCAACCGCCCCGCCGCCGGCTGTATGGCGCGGCGGATCGGGGTCTTCAGCGCCATCTCAAAGGATGGTTCGCCAAACTTGATCCAGCCCTGGCGGCCCGCTTCATCCTGCACCGCATCCGGCACGGCGACATAATAGCAGGAACTGATCCAGCCCATCGGATGGATATGATTGACGTGAAAGCCGCAGTCCTGCAGCCGTGACGACCACGAGCCCGCATAGGCGAAATCGCGTGTCCGACGCGACAGCAGCGGGTGGTTTTCATCCGCGCGCAATTCGGCGGCATAGCGCGCCACCGCCTCGTCGATCCGCTGCTTCAGCTTTGCCACCAAAGGCAGGCTGGCGCTGAAAAGCTGATCCGGCGTCTGGGTGCCGCCGCGCAGGCTCTGGTTGACGAATTCGCGCGTCGCCGGGTGCAGGCGATCCAGCTCGGCATTCAGTTCCTGGTTGAAGTCCGCCATGCGCGAAAAACCCTGCGGCGGTTCAAGATCGAAGCTCTTGATCAGCGTGTCATAGCCATTGATGGCATCATCGCGCCCATCCTCCAGCATCCGCGAGGCAATGCTGAGGTTTGCCAGGCAGAACGCATTGCGCGGTGCGATTTTCAGCCCCTGTTCGCACAGCCAGGCGGCCTTTTCGGCGTTACCGCCCCGCAGCACCGCTTCGGCGGCGCAACCGAACAGTTCCGCATTGCCGGTTTGCCGCGCCAGGATCGTGTCGAACGCGGCTTCCGCCTCGCCATAGCGCTGCATCATGGTGAGGGTATTGGCGGCGCCGGTGGCGGCAAGCTGGTCGTCCGGATCGCGGGCCAGCATATCGGCATAGACCGCATGCGCCTCCGCGCCGCGCTTTTCATGGCTGAGGAAACTGGCCTTGCCCAGCATCAGGGCCCGGCTTGGCGCCGCCCGGTCATAGGATTTGAGATAATCCTCGGTGCGACCCAGCCGATAGAGCAAGTCGTTATAGGCGTGATGCAGGCTGGGATCCTGCGGCACGCGTGCCAGCATCGCTTCCAGTTCCGCCAGCGCCTGTTCATGACGCTCCAGATTCTGCAGCGCCTCGGCGCGGTGTACCGCAAGCTGTGTCAGCGCCGGGTCCAGCGTCGCTGCGGCATCGTACTGTTCCAGCGCTTCGACATCCTTGCGCTGGCGGCGCAGCGCCGCGCCCAGATTGGTATGCAGTTGCGCCTTCATGCGCGGATCAGTGGCTTCTGCGATGGCCTGGCGCAGCGGCGCTTCTGCGTCGTGAGGCCGGTTTGCATCCACCAGCACCGCGCCCAGCATCAATTTGGCCGGCACATGACCCGGGGCCAGCTCCAGGATCTGGCGGAATGCTTTCGCGGCTTCGGCCAGCTTGCCTGTCTGGTGCAGCACCGATCCAAGTTCATAGAGGGCGTCAGCGAAATCCGGCTTGCACGTCAAGGCGGCGCGAAACGCCAGCACGGCCTCATCGGCCTGTCCCAATGCCGCCAGCGCCCGGCCCTGGTTGAAGGGGAACATCGCGTCGCTTGGCGCCAGGCGGGCAGCTTGGGCAAACAGTCCGGCCGCGTCGGCCGGACGGCCCTGGTTGAGTCGCACGATCCCCACAGCATTCAGCAACAGGGGTTCCGCCGGAGGCCCGTTCACAAAAAGCGGTGCCAACGCGGCCTCTGCGCCCGCGACATTGCCGGCCCGCAAATGCTGGCTGGCCAGGGTCAAAGCCTGCTGGACGGCGGGGCCGGGAAAGGTGGTTACCATAAACCCACCCTATAACGCGGCTTTATACGCGCAAACCGGCCCCAAATCGACTTTCGTGACACCCCGTCACGATTTATTCGGGAAGTTTCAAGGCGTTGGCAAAAAGGCGACAAGATTTCTAATTGTCGCAAAACGTCACCAAAGCCCCCTTCCCCCCTCGAATAACGTTGATCTAATAAGTATCTGACGGCTGGGTCTCTATAGATACGACCATGAACGGGCTTTTCTTCGATTTGGGCTGGGTACTGGCGGCGGTTGCTCTGATGGGCGCAGCCTATGCGCTGCTGGCTTCCCTGCTGGTGGGCCGCTTCATGCGCCACGAATCCCGGTCTGGTGATGACAGCCCCGCTGTTACCATCCTCAAGCCGCTGCACCTGGGCGAGCCTGACCTGCTGCAGAATCTGGAGACCTTCTTCGCGCAGAATTATCCCGGCCCGATGCAGATCGTGTTCGGCGTGCATGACGAAGCCGATCCCGCCATGCAAACGGTGCACGCGCTGCAGGCGAAATATCCCGATGCCGACACCGTGATCGTGGCCAACACGGCGCTGTATGGCGCCAACGCCAAGATTTCCAACCTGATCAACATGCTGCCGCTGGCCAAGCATGACACGCTGATCCTGTC
>JBBQHU010000071.1:0-12011 GCA_038324265.1 Micropepsales bacterium
GGTGTCCTTGCCGATCACAACGCGATGGCGATGTTCGCCGCGGGTGAAGATGCGCCCCGCCGCCATGCCGGCCTTCATCGCCACTTCGGGCGTTAGCTTGGCGGTGTTGACGCGGCCACGGATGCCGTCGGTGCCGAAATACTTGCGGGTCATGGAGAAAGCCTTGGATCAGCGGCGGATTTTAACACAATCCGGTTGCGGAAGGTTAACGGCCTTTTTCGATTGCCTTCAAGACCTTGAGCCCGTCACACAGGGCGCCGGGGGCGTGGGTGCGGATGTAATCGGCGCCCTGCTCGATCGCGAACAGTTCGGCAGCCAGGCCGGCGGCGCCGGATTCCAGTGGCGGGCGGTTGACGATTTTGCGCAGGAAGCCCTTGCGGGAGACCGAGATCAGGATGGGCAGGCCATAGCGCGCTTTCAGCTCCGGCAGGCGGCGCAGCAGGATCAGGGAGTTTTCCGGATCGGTACCGACAAACTGTCCCATGCCGGGGTCAAGGATGAGGCGGTCGCGCGCGATGCCGGCATTGGTGATCGCGGCGATGCGCGCGTCGAAGAAGGTGCAGACGCGGTCGAAGATTTCGCCGGACGGAACGTCTGTGCGCACGGCGACACCGCGGTCCTGCACCATGTGCATCATGATCAGCCTTGCGGTGGAGGCCGCCAGTTCAGGATAGAGCGCGCTATCGGCAAAGCCGTGAATGTCGTTGAGATAGGCCACGCCCTGCCCCAGCGCCCAGCGCTGAACTTCGGTGGAGAAGCTGTCGATGGACAGTGCCAGGCCCTTGGCCTTCAGCGCCGGGATCACGGCGGCGAGGCGCGCAATCTCGGTGGCGGCCGCGACGGGTTGGCTGTCGGGGTTGGATGACGCGGCGCCGATATCGATGATGTCGGCGCCGGATTGCGCCATGGCGCCGGCATGAAACAGCGCCGCGCCGGCTTCCAGATACTGGCCGCCATCGGAGAAGCTGTCGGTGGTGATGTTGAGGATGCCGAGAATTTTCATGGAAGGATGCTGGTCATAGATAAACCGCCGCAATGACCACCGACAGCGCCAGCGCGCAAACGCCGCCAATAAAGGTCGTATCCGCCAGCCGCACCTGCCAGCGCCGTGCGCCATGGTTGCGGATCGCCAGATAGGCACTCAGCGTGCTGGTGAACAGCAGCAGCGCGGCCAGCCACGCCACTTCATCGGCGTAGGAGCGGGCATTGGCGGATGCCAGACGCAGACCCGTGATGATGACGAAGCAGATGCCCAGAAGGTTGGTGGAGGCATTCAGGATGTGCGGCGGGCGGTGCATGGTGGCCGGACCATAGCTGCGGGCCGACAAAAGAAAAGGGCGGCCGAAGCCGCCCTTTTCAAGTCGTGGCAATTTGCCATTACCGCGGCTGCGGTTCCGGCGAAATGATCGGGCCGGGACCCGATGGACGGGGCTTGCCGGCGACCGGAACCGACGTGCCGGAATCGCGCGACGGCGTGATCGGCTCTTCATAGGGGGTGCGGACCGGCGGAATGCCCTTCAGCAGCGCGATGATCTCGTCGCCGGTCAGGGTTTCATATTCCAGCAGGCCGCGCGCCAGCACGTTCAGATCGCTCTGGCGGCTGGTGAGGATGTCGCGGGCGCGGGCATAGGCTTCGTCGATGATGCGGTGGATTTCCGCGTCGATCGTCTGGGCCGTGGCTTCGGAGATGTTCTGGGTGCGCGACACGCTGTGCCCCAGGAAGACTTCTTCCTGGTTCTCGGCATAGGCGATGGGGCCCAGCTTGTCGGACATGCCGAAGCGGGTGACCATGGCGCGGGCCATGCGGGTGGCCTGCTCGATATCGCTCTGGGCGCCGGTGGTGACCTTGTCATGGCCGAAGACGATCTCTTCCGCCAGGCGGCCGCCGAACGCCACTGCCAGGTCCGCCAGCATCTTCTGGCGGGTCAGCGACAGCGCGTCGCGTTCCGGCAGGCGCATCACCATGCCCAGCGCACGGCCGCGCGGGATGATGGTGGCCTTGTGGATCGGATCGCTGCCTTCGACAGTGATGGCAATGAGGGCATGGCCGGCTTCGTGATAGGCGGTGAGCTTCTTTTCCTCGTCGCTCATGGCCATGGAGCGGCGTTCCGCACCCATCATCACCTTGTCCTTGGCGTCTTCCAGCTCGCTCATGGTGACGACGCGCTTGCCGCGGCGGGCGGCCAGCAGCGCGCCTTCATTCACCAGGTTGGCAAGATCGGCGCCGGAGAAGCCGGGCGTGCCGCGCGCGATGGTGCGCGGATCGACATCGGGCGCCAGCGGCACCTTGCGCAGATGGACGCGCAGGATCTTCTCGCGGCCCGCCAGGTCGGGGTTCGGCACGACCACATGACGGTCGAAACGGCCGGGACGCAGCAGCGCCGGGTCCAGCACGTCGGGACGGTTGGTGGCGGCGATCAGGATGACGGATTCATTGGCTTCGAAGCCGTCCATCTCGACCAGCAACTGGTTGAGGGTCTGCTCGCGCTCGTCATTGCCGCCGCCCAGGCCGGCGCCGCGATGGCGACCGACGGCGTCGATTTCGTCAATGAACACGATGCAGGGGCTGTTCTTCTTGGCCTGCTCGAACATGTCGCGCACGCGGCTGGCGCCGACGCCCACGAACATTTCCACAAAGTCCGAACCGGAAATGGTGAAGAAGGGCACATTGGCTTCGCCCGCGATGGCGCGCGCCAGCAGGGTCTTGCCGGTGCCCGGCGGACCGACCAGCAGCACGCCCTTGGGAATGCGGCCGCCCAGGCGCTGGAATTTCTGCGGGTCGCGCAGGAAGTCCACGATTTCCTTCAGGTCGTCCTTGGCTTCGTCCACGCCGGCCACGTCTTCAAACGTGACGCGGCCCTGGCGCTCGGTCAGCAGCTTGGCGCGCGATTTGCCGAAGCCCATCGCCTTGCCGCCGCCCGACTGCATCTGGCGCAGGAAGAACACCCAGACGCCGAAGATCAGCAGCATGGGGAACCAGTTGATGAAGATCGCCAGCAGGTTGAAGCTGTCATCGGCCGGGCTGACGGCAGTGTCCACCTTGTGCTGCTTCAGCAGCGGCCAAAGGGTGGTGTCATTGCTGGGCACGGTGGTGGTGAACTGGGTGCCGCTGACCAGTTCGCCCTTCACGGCGTCGCCCTGGAATGTGGCTTTCTTGACCTGGTCCGCTGCCACCTGCTCGGTGAACTTGGAATAGGTGAGGGCCGAAGCCGCAGTGTGGGTGCCCGTCCCCTGGAACAGGTTGAACAGGAACACCAGAAGCACCGCGATCACGATCCACAGCGCGAGATTTCTCAGGTTGGTCAAAGCCGGTCCTTTTTTCACGCGAATATTCTCGGGGTGCCTGAAGGCCGCCGCCCGCATGTTAGATAGGTTGTTTCTAGCGCATTGCCAGAGTGCAAAAGGTTAAGAGTTTTGGGGGCCTGCCGCAACAATGACGGTGCCCTGCCCCTAAGCCGAAGACCCCGATTTGCTGGGTTTTCTGGGGTTTTCGGGAACCACCAGCAGGGTGCCGGGACGCAAATCGCCGCGGCTGCGGGGCGCAGGGCCAATGTGACAGCCGTGGAGGGTGACACCCCGCCCCAGGGTTCCGCCGGCAAGCCGGTCGAAAAGCCGCTCCAGTGCCTCGAAACGCGGGCGGTAGGGCTGGCCTGACACCGCCATCAGCAGCGCCGCCAGCGCCCGCAATCCGATCTCGCGCGGGGCTGCCGTGACGGCGATGGGGTCCAGCGCGAAGCCGCCCTTGCGCCCTTCAAGCCTTCGGGCGGCGCGGGCCAGGACCGCCTCGGTCACCACTTCCAGCGCCAGGCGGGCGCGGCCCAGATGGGCGCACGCCGCGGCGATGCGCGCCGGGGTCAGCCCGGCCCCGGCCAGCGCGTCCTGGGCCTTGCGGATCTTCACCCGGTCAAAGCTTGTGTCCTGGTTCATGGGATCTTCCAGCCAGGCATGGCCCTTGGCCGTCAGATGCGCGCGCAAATCAGCGCGGCCGATATCCAGCAGTGGGCGCGACACGGTGAGGTCATAGCCTTCCCGCGGCCAGGGGCTGTTCGGCTGCATGGCGGCAAGCCCGTCCAGCCCGCTGCCGCGCGCCAGGCGCAGCAGGAAGGTCTCGGCCTGGTCATCGCGCGTGTGGCCGACATGCAGGGTGGTGATTTTCTTCTTCGCCAGCCAGTCGCCCATCAGCTTGTAGCGCGCCATGCGCGCGGCCGCTTCCACACCGCTCTTGGGTTTGACGCCGCGCCAGGTCAGCACATGCGCCGTCAGGCCGGCCTGCCTGGCCCAGGTAGCAACCTGCTTTGCGTCGCGCGCGGAATGTTTGCGAAGGCCGTGATCCACCGTCAGCACGATGGGCGAAGGGCGTTTTGAAGCCCTGGCGAAATCCTTCAGCAGATGCATCAGCGCGATGCTGTCACCGCCGCCGGAGACCGCCACCACAATCGCGCCGTCATGCGCCGCCATGGCCTTTGCCAGCGCGGCGCCAAGCTTATCGGCAGGCGGTTTTGCGAAGGTTTGCGGCCTGGCTGAGGGTGTTGTCCGAGGCCTTGGGGTATTTGGTCTTGATGAGCCCAAGCGTGGTGCAGCCTTCCGATTTCTGGCCCATCGCCATGAAGGACTGGGCCAGCCGCAGCATAGCGTCAGCCGCGCGCGGTGACTTGGGATATTTCTTGATCACTTCGGCGAATGTGCGGGCCGCAGGCGCATAGTCCTGGTGGATGAAGCTCATATTGGCCACCCAGTAGATCGCCTGGGGCGACAGGTCGGTATCGTCGGGATTGGCGTCGGCATAGGCGCGGAAGGCGGCGCTGGCTTCGGAATATTGCGCCTTGGCCATCAGGTTCATGGCGCTGTCATACTGGCGGGTATTGCCGGCATAGCTGTTGTTCTGGGGACCGGAGTTCATTGGCCCGGAGTTCATGGGCAGAGTGCCGAGCGTGCCGGGCGGACGGCCGCGGCCGGGCTCGGAGGGCGGCGGCGCATTGACGAAGCCGCCGCTATTGTTGCCGCCCGTCGCATCGATCGGCGGAAGCGGGTCGCCGGGGCGCATGCCCGACTGGGAATAAGGTTGCGGCGCCATGCTGGTGCCGCTGCTGGCGGCGGCGCAATTGAGGGAATCGCCCGCGCCAAGCTGCTGCGCCGACAACTGGCACAGCCGGTAGGCGAAGTCCTTCTGCATCCGGTCGACCTTGTCATTCTGCACCTGGATCTGGTGCTGCAGCTCTTCATTGTTGCCGGTGGCCTGGCTGAGGCTGGAGGTCAGGCCGCGCACCTTGTCTTCCAGAAGGCGGACGCGATCGGACTGCTGGCGGCTCTCGCTGTCCAGGTCGGCCAGATGCTGGTCCTGGGAAGCTTCGTGCGCCTTTTCCTCGTCACTGGGTCCGAACAGCTGGGCGCTAGCGGGGGCGGATGCGCCCATCGCCATCGCGAAGGCGAATGTGGAAACCAGCAGTGCTTGCCTGATTTTCTGGGTCTTGATCATGGCCGACCTTTGTAAAAAGCCTTTAAAGCAAAAAAGGGGCGCGGGATTTTTCCCACGCCCCTTTTATTTACATTCGCAAATTACGAATTCGCGCCGCCGGTGACGGTGGTGACGCCACGACGATTCTGCGCCCAGCAGGATTCGCTGGAGTCGGTGCAGATCGGGCGTTCCTTGCCGTAGGAGACGGTTTCCACGCGGCCGGTCGAGACACCCTGGCTGACCAGGAATTCCTTCACGGCATTGGCGCGGCGCGCACCCAGCGCCAGGTTGTATTCGCGGGTGCCGCGTTCGTCGGCATGACCTTCAACCGTGACGCGAACCGACGGGTACTTGGACAACCAGGCAGCCTGGCGACCCAGGATGGCCCGGTCGGCATCTTCGATATTGTATTCGTTGTAGGCGAAATGGACGGTGTCGCCGACATTGACGCGCAGGTCTTCAGCCGAGCCCGGAATGATGCTGGAACTGACCGGGGCCGCCTGGGCCATCGGCGGCGGCGGGGCCGGCGGGGGGGCGGTGTTCACCGCTTCCTGCTTGTGCGTGCAGGCACCCAACAACAGGGCGGCCGACAGGCAGGCAAATTTCATGGAAGTCGGAAAACGAATCATCACGAATCTCCTGGCAGCGAAGGCCCACGGTGCGGGCGGCGCCAAACGCTTAAGAAATAATAACGCACCTAATCGTCAAACGCATTAAACAGCAAAAGGAGCCAAAAGAAGGCAGTTCCAATTCGCCGCAACTCTAGAAAATTGCCTCCACAGGGGCAACCCTGTTGCCGTATCCTATTGAATTAATGGGGACCAAGCCGGGTCCGACGCCGATCCGGGGGTCAATACACGCCGCTCGTTGCGGCCCGACACGTCCACCGACCAGATCTGCGAACCCCGGCCGCCCTGCAGGCTGCGGGTGTACATCAGGACGCGGCCATTGGGGGCCCAGGTCGGGCCCTCGTCTTCCCAGCCCGTGGAGATCAGCCGGGCGCCCGAGCCATCGGCGCGCATGACACCGATATTGAAGCGGCCCTTGTCCTGAGCGGTATAGGCAATCATGTCGCCGCGCGGCGACCAGACCGGGGTGCCGTGACGCCCCGTGCCGAAGCTGATGCGGTGCTGGTTCGAGCCGTCGGCATTCATCACATAGATCTGCTGGCTGCCGCCACGATCGGATTCGAACGTGATCTGGCGGCCGTCGGGCGAGAAGCTGGGGGCGGTGTCGATGGCCGGATCGGTGGTCAGGCGGCGGATGGCGCGGCTGCGCAAATCCATCACATAGATGTCGGAGTTGCCGCCGCTCTCCAAGGTCAGCGCCACCTGGTTGCCGTCGGGCGAGAAGCGCGGCGAGAAGGTCATGTTGGGAAAGTTGCCCAGCATTTCCTGCTTGCCGGTTTCCAGATCGAACAGGTACACGCGCGGCTTGGCGCCGATATAGGACATGTAAGCGATCATCTGCGCCGTGGGATTGAAGCGCGGCGTCAGCACCATGTAGCTGCCATTGGTGAGGAAGTTCGGGTTGGCGCCGTCCTCGTCCATGATCGCCAGCCGCTTGACGCGCTTTATGGCGGGGCCGGTTTCCGAGATGAAGACGATGCGGGTGTCGAAATAGCCCTTCTCGCCGGTGATGCGCTCATAGATGGCGTCGGAAATCAGATGCGCGACGCGGCGCCAGTTTTCCGGCTGGGTGAAAAATTGCTGGCCCACCATCTGGGATTCGCCGGCCACGTCCCACAGGCGGAAATCGGCGCGCAGACGGCCATCGGGCTGCATCGTCACCTGCCCGGTCACCAGCCCCTGGGCGGTGATGGCGCGCCAGCTGGCGAAGTTGGGCACGGTGTTGATGTTGGTGATGTGCTCGGCGAAGCCCTTCTGGTCCAGGGGGCGAAACAGACCGGAGCGCTCCAGGTCGGCGCGGACCACGCCCGCGATATTGGCGCCCGCAGCGGCGTCGCCGGGCGTACCGGGCAGGAAATCGGGAATCGCGATGGGCAGGGGCTGGGCGTTGCCCTGGGTCACATCAAGCTGCAGGGCGGCCAGAGCGGGGGTTGCGGACAGAGCCACCAATGCGGCCAAAGCGAGGAAGAACTGTTTCATGCAAATCTCCGGGTATGGGGCTCAAACACGGCAGGGCCTCTATTGTTCCAGCATCTGGCGGGGATCGAAGCGCAGGGGACTGACTTCCGACCAGATGTTATAGCGATCCGCCGGCAGGCTGTAGGGCTGGCACTGATAAACCGCGCGGCTGGCGGCTTCCGCGGCGGCGCGGGTAAAGCTGTTGCCGTTTCGGGTCAGAAGCTCCAGCGACGCCACCCGCCCGTCGCGGGTCAGGCGCAGGTCATAGTCCACGATGGCGTCGGCGGGATTGGGTGGAAAAATCTGCAGGCTCCAGCAGCGGCGGATCTGGGCGCGCAGGGCGTCGGCGATGTCGGCAGTCATGCCGGTGCCAAGCCCCACCTGCTGGATGACGCGCGGGCCGGCCTTGGCATTCTTCACGGTCTTGTCAGGCTTGGTCAGGTTGTTGATCAACGAGTCGAAATCGGCCTGCTGCTCTTTCTTGGTCGGCGGCTTGGGCTTGTCGGGGACCTTGGGTTCGGGCTTGGGCTTTTCCTTGGCGATATCGAACTTGGGTACGGGCATGTCGGGCGCGGGTTCGGCCTGCACCATGTCGGGCTCGGGCGGGGCCTCGCGCGGGGGCACAGGAATGTCGAATTTTTCAGGCTGCGGCGGCGCCGGTGGGGCCTGGGCGGCGACGTTGGACTTATCGGCGATGGTCACCAGGTCCACCGGGACCATGTGGGTTTCCTGCGGCGTCACGTAATTGACATTGAGGCCGATCAGCGCCGCCGCCACGATCGCGCCGTGAAACAGCAGCGATCCCACCACCCCAAAGCGCGGGCCCTGGGCGGTTGTGGGGCGGGCGCGCCGAAGCGCGACCTTACTGCGCGTCAGGCTTGGGTTTGACGACATCGGTCACGAGCCCGATATGGGTGAAGCCGCTGGCGGCCAGGATGCCCATGACTTCCATCACCTTGCCATAGTTGGCCTGGGTGTCGCCGCGCACGAAGATGCGCTGGTCATAGCCATTGGCGGAAATGGCCTTGAGCCGTTCCACCAGTCCTTCCTGCGCGATCTTTTCCTTTTGCAGGAAGATGGTGCCGTCGCGGCGCACGGTGATGGAAAGCGGTTCGCGGTCCTGGCCCAAGGCGGGGGCGCGGGTCTTGGGCAGGTCCACCGGCACGCCCACGGTGAGCAGCGGCGCGGTCACCATGAAGACGATCAGCAGCACCAGCATCACGTCCACGAAGGGCGTGACATTGATCTCGGCCATGGCGCGGCGGCGCATCCGGCCGCGTCCACGCGAAGATGTGTGCTGGATGCCGCCGGCCATCAGCGGGCCTTTTCATCCAGCTGGCGCGACAGGATGGCGGAGAATTCGTCCGCAAAGGCGTCCAGCTGGTTCACATAGCGGCCGATATCCGCGACGAAGCGATTGTAGAAAATGACCGCGGGAATGGCCGCCAGAAGGCCCATTGCGGTGGCGAACAGCGCTTCGGCGATGCCCGGCGCGACCACCGCCAGCGTGGTGTCGTGACGGGCGGCAATGGCAGTGAAGCTGTTCATGATGCCCCAGACGGTGCCGAACAGGCCGACAAAGGGCGACACCGAACCGATGGTGGCCAGGATGCCCAGGTTTTTTTCGATCCCATCGGTTTCGCGCAGGACGGTGACGCTCATCGCCTTGTCGATGCGCTCCTTGACGCCGGTGAGCTGGCTTTCGCGGGGCGCGCCGCCTTCAAAGGCGCGGCGCCATTCGCGAAGACCGGCAATGAACATGGCCGACAAGGGATGGTCGTTGCGGGCGGCGAACTGCTGATAGAGCTCGTCCAGCGACTGGCCGGACCAGAACAGCTTTTCGAAACGGCGCGCCTTCTTCTTCAGGCTCGCCATCGTGACGATCTTGTTGAAGATGATGGTCCAGGACCATAGCGAGGCCAGCAGCAACAGGATCATCACCGCCTTCACCACCAGATCGGCGCGCATGAAGGTGGAGACCACCGAGAAGCTGGTGGCTTCACCGGCCGGTCCGGTGCTGGACTCGATGCCGGGCGGCGGCGCCAGGGTCGAAGATTCCGCGGCGGGGCCGGTGGGAGCCGCGAGCGGCGCCTGGGCAAAGGCGGGCGGGGCGAAACTGGGGGTCGCGATCGCCAGCATCAGGGTCGCGAAAAGGGCGGCGGCAATATGTTTGACAGTCATAGCAATCCTTTGGCCCCAAAGCTTGGCCGGAATATGACGAATAAGTTCAAGTTTCTTCTGCAGTCACGAAAGGCGCAAGAGTCGTCGCGACGTTTTTGGGCACCCGCCGCGGCTTTCCCGTTAACGTGGTGATACACGCTTCGATCCGTCCTTCCACCAGAAGAGTGGTGCCGCAAAATAGTTTCTGTTTCACGATCAAGCGCGCCCCCGTCAATTCCAGCAGGGTGGTGTGGACTGTGATGACATCGTCCAGCCGGGCGGGACGGTGATATTCCACCGCGATGCGCCGCAAGGTCCAGGCGGTGGGCTCCTCCTCGTCCAGCCCGGCGCGGGAGATGCCCGCCATGCGGAAGAATTCGGTGCGGCCCCGTTCCATGTAGCGCAGGTAATTGGCGTGATAGACGAAGCCCGACAGGTCGGTATCCTCGTAGTAGATGCTGACCGGCAGGACATGGGTCTTGCCTTCCAGCGTACCCAGGGCCTGCAACGCCAAATCTGTCGAAACCGTCATATGCCGCCGCGCTTGCGCAGGAAGGTGTGAATGGGTTCGCCCTTGTAGAGCGAATCCTGGGCGCGGACATAGCCCAGCTTTTCCGACAGCTTGCGCGAGATCAGGTTGCCCGGCGAAATCATGCACCAGGTCTGCGGCGCGGCGACATGGGCGTCGGCCCATGCCATCATGGTCTTGAGGGCTTCACTGGCCAGGCCCTTGCCGTGGAAATCGGGATGGATCACCCAGCCCGCTTCCGGCAAATCGCGATAGGGCAAGTCCATTGCGCGCCTGGCCTGGAACAATCCGGCGGCGCCGATATAGCGGTTGGTGGCCTTTTCGATCAGGCCCCAATAGCCATAGCCGAACAGCGCCCACTGCCCCCAGTTGCGCTGGAAACGCAGCCAGGCGGTCTCCTCGTCATACTGGTAGCCGCCGAAATGGCGGGTGGTGCGCGGGTCGGACCAGATGGCGGCATGGGCCGCGAAATCGGCGAGCTGGTAGTCGCGCAGGATCAGGCGTTCTGTTTCCAGAGTGGGCGCGGTCATTCGTCATCATCCAGCGGCAGGCTGGTCTGCGCCGGGGCGGCGAGCGGCGCGTCGAGGCCGATATGACCATAGGCGGCGCCGGTCAGCATGCGGCCGCGCGGGGTGCGCTGCACGAAGCCCTGCTGCATCAGATAAGGCTCGACGATTTCCTCGATGGCGTCGCGCGCCTCGCCCAGCGCGGCGGCAATGGTCTCGATGCCGACGGGGCCGCCGCTGTAATGCTCGGCGATCAGCGAGAGGTAGCGGCGGTCGAAGGCGTCAAGGCCGCGCTTGTCCACTTCCAGACGGGTCAGCGCGGCGTCGGCGATTTTTGCATCCACCGTCTTCTGTTTGGCCACGGCGGCGAAATCGCGCACGCGCTTGAGCAGGCGCCCCGCAATGCGCGGGGTGCCGCGCGACCGCGCCGCGATTTCGCGCGCGCCGTCGGTGGTGAGTTCAAAGCCCAGCACGCGCGCCCCGCGTTCGACGATGGAGAGCAGTTCTTCGGGGGTATAGAAATTCAGCCGCACCGGAATGCCGAAGCGGTCGCGCAGCGGCGTGGTGATCAGGCCGGAGCGGGTGGTGGCGCCGACCAGGGTGAAGGGCGCAAGCTGGATCTTGACGGAGCGCGCCGCCGGGCCTTCGCCGATAACGAGGTCGAGTTCGTAATCCTCCATCGCCGGATAAAGGATTTCCTCCACCGCCGGATTGAGGCGATGGATTTCGTCGATAAACAGCACATCGCGCGGTTCGAGGTTGGTGAGGATGGCGGCAAGGTCGCCCGCCTTGGCCAGAACGGGGCCGCTGGTGGAACGGAAATTGACGCCCAGCTCGCGCGCCACGATCTGGGCCAGGGTGGTCTTGCCCAATCCCGGCGGGCCATAGAACAGCACATGGTCCAGCGCTTCAGCGCGCGCCTTGGCGGCATCGATGAAGATGGAAAGATTTTCGCGCGCCTGCTGCTGGCCGACGAAATCGGCGAGCCGCTTGGGCCGCAGCGAGGCTTCCAGCGTGTCTTCATCGCTGCGTTCCGGCGATGTGATGGGGCTCTTGCTCATCGTCCCATGCCCTTCAAGGCTTCACGGATCAGCGCGGTCGCTTCGGTGTGTTCGCCCAGCGCCTGCGCCGCGCGGGCCACGGCTTCGGCGGCGCGGGCGTCGGAATAGCCCAGATGGATCAGGGCCGACACGGCATCGGATTCCGGGCCGCGCGGGGCATGCGCGATGGCCACAGCGCCGGTGTCTTCATGACCCAGCATCATCGACGGCGCC
>JBBQHU010000072.1:0-11642 GCA_038324265.1 Micropepsales bacterium
GGTCTGGCCGGCGTCGGAGATCAGCATCAGGTCGTCGGAATCTTCCACCGGGAAGCTGGCGATAACGGCCGAATTTTTCTTTCCCATGCCGATGGCAACGATGCCCGTGCCGCCGCGGCCGGTGACGCGATATTCATAGGAGCTGCTGCGCTTGCCGAAGCCGGTCTGGGACATGGTCAGCACGAACTGTTCGCGCGCGCCAAGCGCCGCATAGCGTTCCGAGGTCAGGGCGGCTTCCTCGACACCTTCCTCGGCATCGTCTTCGATCTCGACCGGAGCTTCGGCCTCACCGCTTTCGGCGCGGCGCACGGCGCTGGCCTGTTTCAGATAGGCGCGGGCTTCGGCACTGGTGGCGTCGGAATGATATAGCAGCGACAGGCTGACCACAGTATCGTCCTTGGCCAGCTTGATGCCGCGTACCCCGGTGGAGTCGCGGCCCTTAAAGACACGCACATCGCTGACGGGGAAGCGGATGGCCTTGCCGCCGCGTGTGGTCAGCAGGAAGTCGTCGACATCCGAACCGGTCGCAACGCCAATGATGCCGTCGCCGTCTTCCAGCTTCATGGCGATCTTGCCGTTCTTGTTCACCTGCGCGAAGTCGGAGAGCTGGTTGCGGCGCACGTCGCCGCTGCGGGTGGCGAAGACCACGTTCAGATTTTCCCACTCCGCCTCGTTCTCAGGTAGCGGCAGGATGGTCGTGATGCGCTCGCCTTCCACCAGCGGCAGCAGATTGACCATCGCCTTGCCCTTGCCGGCAATGCGCGCCTCGGGCAGGCGCCAGACCTTGAGCTTGTAGGCCATGCCCGTTGAGGAGAAGAACAGCAGCCAGGCATGGGTGGAGGCGACGAACAGGCTGGTGACAAAATCCTCGTCCCGTGTCGCCATGCCCGAGCGACCCTTGCCGCCGCGGCCCTGCACCCGGTATTCGGCGATGGGCGTGCGCTTGATATAGCCGGCATGGGTGACGGCGATGGCGACTTCCTCGCGCTCGATCAGGGCTTCGTCTTCCAGCTCGATCTCGGCGTCGATCAGTTCGGTGCGGCGCGGGGTGGCGAACTCGTCGCGGATGGCCGTGAGTTCGTCGCGGATGATGGTCATCACCCGGTCGCGGCTGGACAGGATGTCGAGATAGTCGGCGATGGCGAGGCCCAATTTCTGGGCCTCTTCGTTGATTTCGTCGCGGCCGAGCGCGGTCAGGCGCTGCAGGCGCAGGTCCAGGATCGCCTTGGCCTGTTCTTCCGACAGGCGGATGGTTTCGCCTTCCAGGCGATGGCGCGGATCGGCGATCAGCGCCACCAGCGGCGCCACGTCACCCGCCGGCCAGGCGCGGGCCATCAACTGTTCGCGCGCCGTCGCCGCATCGGGCGCAGCGCGGATCAGGCGGATGACTTCGTCGATATTGGCCACGGCCACGGCCAGGCCGACCAAGATGTGGCCACGGTCGCGCGCCTTGGTAAGATCAAACTTGGTGCGGCGGGTGACGACTTCTTCGCGGAAATTGACAAAGGCGGCCAGCAGGTCCTTCAGATTCATCTGAATCGGGCGGCCGTCATTGAGCGCCAGCATGTTGACGCCGAAGCTCATCTGAAGATTTGAGAAGCGATAAAGCTGGTTCAGGACCACTTCGCTGGAGGCGTCGCGCTTAAGCTCGATCACCATGCGCATGCCCGAACGGTCGCTTTCGTCGCGAATGTCGGAAATGCCTTCAATCTTCTTGTCGCGCACCAGTTCGGCGATGCGCTCGATCAGCATCGCCTTGTTCACCTGGTAGGGCAGCTCGGTGATGATGATGGCGGTGCGGTCTTTTTTGAATTCTTCGAAGTCGCAGCGCGCGCGCATCAGGATCGAGCCGCGTCCACGCGCCAGCGCGGCACGGGCATTCTGCTTGCCGATCAACAACGCGCCGGTCGGGAAATCCGGGCCCGGCACGATCTCGGTCAGGGCGTCCAGGGTGATGTCCGGGTCAGCGATATAGGCCAGACTGGCGTCGATCACCTCACCCAGATTGTGGGGCGGGATGTTGGTCGCCATGCCCACCGCGATGCCGGACGAGCCGTTGACCAGAAGATTGGGGAACCGTGACGGCAGAACGACCGGTTCTCTCTCGGTGCCGTCATAATTGTCGCGAAATTCGACGGTTTCCTTGTCGATATCTTCCGTCAGGGCGTGCGCAATCTTGGCGCGGCGCACTTCGGTGTAACGCATGGCGGCCGGCGGATCGCCGTCCACACTGCCGAAATTGCCCTGTCCGTCGATCAGGGGCGCGCGCATGGAGAATTCCTGCGCCATGCGCACCAGCGCATCGTAGATCGACTGGTCGCCGTGCGGGTGATACTTGCCGATCACGTCGCCGACGACGCGGGCAGATTTGCGATAGGCCTTGTTCCAGTCGTAGCCGTTCTCGTGCATCGAGAAGAGGATGCGGCGATGCACGGGCTTGAGACCGTCGCGCGCATCGGGCAATGCGCGCTGCACGATGACGCTCATCGCATAGTCGAGATAGGAACGTTTCAGTTCATCCTCGACCGCGACGGAAGCGATCGGATTGCCGCCCTCCGGCGGGTTCAGGATGTCTGGCTTGTCGGTCAAAATACGTCCCTAACGGTGCGAAACAGCCGCAAAAATCAGGCGCGATTCCTAGCATTTCGCAGGGTTCTAAACCAGCAAATTAACCCGTTATATGCCATTGTTTTTGCTGACTAATTTCGGGGTTTTTGGAAGACTGAAAGCTCTTGCATCACCCGGTTCATGCCATAGGCATAAATCAGCCTTTCGCGACGCGAATCCTTATAGCCGAAGGTGATGCCGATCAGTTGGCCGGCAGCGTTGAGCACAGGCCCGCCGGAGAAGCCGGGACCAGCATTGCCTGCAAACGTGAACCAGGCCGGCACCTTGCAGCCCGGGCACATGTGGATCTCGCGCACGGTGCCATGGGCGATGCGCAGGTCGCGGTCTTCGCCCTGGCCATAGGCCGTGACGGAGGCACCCGCCACGACCGGGCCGGTCGGAGCGGGCGTCCCGCGCGAGGTACGGAAGAACAGCAGATCATAATCACTCACCGTTCCGATCACGGCCTTGGGATCAACCAGATTGACATTATGGCCGTTGGTGACGGCGATGCCGGGCGCGATTACAACTGACGCGGCGTCAATGGTATCGATGCCCAGATGCGTTCTGGCATGAAGCGGGAGATAGGCACCGGCGATATAGGGCTCAGCGATGCGTACGGCCGGGTCGCCGGACGAGGCGCACCCGGCAGCAGTCAGCGCAAACGCAAGCGACGCTAGACCAGACGAGAATCTAGAAGGGAATCTCGTCATCCATCTCGTCGCGCTGGAAGCTGGCAGGGGTTTCGCGGGCGCCGCCGCCGAAGCTGCCGCCACCGCCGCCTTCACCGCCGCCGCCCTTGCCGTCCAGCATGGTCAGCTCGCCGCGGAAATTCTGCAGTACCACCTCGGTGGAATATTTCTCGGCGCCGTCCTTGTCGGTCCATTTGCGGGTCTGAAGCTGGCCCTCGACATAAACCTTGGCGCCCTTGCGCAGATACTTTTCCGCAATCTCGGCCAGATTCTTGTTGAAGATCACGACCCGGTGCCACTCGGTCTTTTCCTTGCGCTCGCCGCTGGCCTTGTCGCGCCAGCTTTCCGACGTGGCAATGGACAGGTTGACCACCGCGTCCCCCGACGTCATGCGGCGCACTTCCGGGTCCTTGCCCAGATTGCCGACCAAAATCACCTTGTTGACGCTACCCGCCATGATCAATCTCCGTGTCTGGCCGCGACCTTAGCCGCGCACCCCCTGCCCGCGCCACGCGGGCGGTCATTTATCCACCCCCATAGCATTGTTCACTATTCGTTCCAATAGCCTTGGGCACACTTATCCCCGATAAGGTTTTGCGCTGGCGGGACCGATATGCCCTTCAATTCCTACCCCTATTTCGTGTTCCTGGCGGTCGCGGTGATCGGGTTCCGCTGGCTGGAGATGCGCGCCCTGACGGGGCGGCGGGTGTTCCTGCTGCTGGCCTCCTATGCCTTCTATGCCTGGTGGCGGGCCGACTTCCTGATCCTGCTTGCCGGATCGACCCTGGTGAATTTTGCGCTGGGCCGCGAGATCGAGGCGCGGGCCGGACGCCGGCAGGATCGACGCGGCCTTTTGATCGCGGGGCTGGCCTTCAACCTGGGACTGATCGCGCTTTTCAAATACGACACACTCTTCGTCAGCACGGCGAATGATGTGCTGGGGATCGGCTTGCCGGTGCCGCATTTCTTCCTGCCGCTGGCCATCAGCTTTTTCACCTTCGAGCAGATCAGCTATCTGGTGGATGCCAACAGCGGCAAGACGCACAATTACAGCCTGCTGGATTACGCGCTGTTCGTCGCTTACTTCCCGCACCTGATCGCAGGGCCGATCGTGCGCCACAATGACCTGATCCCGCAGTTCCGGCAGATGCGCAGCCGCAATGATGATCTGGCCACCGGCATTACGCTATTCACGCTTGGGCTGGCCAAGAAATCCCTGATTGCCGACAATCTGGCGCCGTTCGCCGACGCCATCTTCAATGCCGCCGGGCGCGGCATGCATCTGGGCGCGACCGACAGCTGGCTGGGCACCTTATTCTTTGCCTTCCAGATCTATTTCGACTTTTCTGCCTATTCCGACATGGCGCTGGGATCATCCGTGATGTTGGGCATCCGGCTGCCGGTGAATTTCCATTCGCCTTACAAGGCCGCAAGCATCATCGAGTTCTGGCGGCGCTGGCATATCTCGCTGTCGGCTTTCCTGCGCGACTATCTTTATATCCCGCTGGGCGGAAACCGCGGCGGTCGAGCGCGGCGCTATCTGAACCTGTTTCTCACCATGCTGCTGGGCGGACTTTGGCACGGCGCGAACTGGACCTTCATGCTTTGGGGCGGGCTGCACGGCTTCTATCTCAGCATCAATCACGCCTTCCGCCACCTGACCAAGGGCATGACGGCTCCGCCGGCGCTGCGCCTGCCGCTGCATGTCGCTTCGGTGATGCTGACCTTTGCCGCGACTTCGCTGGCCTGGATCGTGTTCCGCGCGCCCGACCTGGCTTCGGCCAGCAATGTGGTAGGCGGGTTGGTGGGTCAGGGCCATTCCAGCATTGTCAGCTTCTCGCCGCTGGCAGCCGTGGCGCTGCTGTTGCTGTTCGGGATGGTGTGGTTCATGCCCAACAGCATGCAGCTTTTGTGGCGGCATAATCCCGCCCTGCCCTCGCCCTATGCCAGCGAACCCGTTACGGCCGCCACGCGTTTTGCCTGGCAACCGACGCGCAGGCAGGCGGCGGTTTACGGCCTGTTGTGCATCGTAGCGGTGCTGGCGCTGTCGAACCTGAAACCCTTTATATATTTCCAATTCTGATGGAAAAGACCCGTTATCCTTTCTGGTTTCTGGGCACCGTACTTGCGGTGATCGCCACGCTGGCCGCGTTCAACTGGGTGGCAGGTGCGTACATCCTGGGCCATCCGCAAGGTGGCAGCGTTCAAACGCTTTCCGGTTTCGAGCGCGCTTTGAAACCTGTCTGGCTGGAGCAGATACAGCCGGAGCTGGTGTTTGTCGGCTCCAGCCGTGTTCGTGACGCCTTCGATCCGACGCTGATCGATGCGGCGCTGAAGGTCCGCAGCTTCAACTATGGCGCTTCCAGCATGTCGCCCTATGAGGCGCGCCGGTTCACCCAGGACGCACTGGCGCATCCGTCGGTGAAGAATGTTGTGGTGGCGCTGGACGCCTTCACCGGCAATGGCGGCGAAGGCGAAGCTCTACCCAGTTTTGACGAAACAAGGCTGGCGGTGACGGCGTCCGGCATGCCGACGCCGCGCCGCAGCCTGTGGCTCTTCACAACCCGTTTCCTCAGCGGCGGCGCGCTGGGCATGAACGGGCTGGGCGTAGGCGCGCTGGCGCGGCTGGCACCGGGTCAGACGGCGGCAGCTCGCCCAGACATCTTCGGCGCCTATGGCCACATGACGGCGGCGGTGATGCGGCATGATTTGGACTATCGCCGCGCCCGCACCTTGCGCATGGGTCCCGGCGCGGCAAAGGAACTCGACCGCATGCTGGACAGTGCCTGTCATGCCAAAGCGCACCTGACCCTGTTCTTCCCGCCCGACAATATGGCGATCCAGGCCCGCTACCGCAGCGGCGACGCCGCCGGGCTGGCCGCCTTCAAGGGGCGGGTCACGGAAGCCGTGGCCGCCCATAACAGGGTGTGCGAGAACAAGGTGGCGCTGTTCGATTTCCTCAACGCCAACCCCCTGACCCGCGAGACCCTGCAGAACGGCCAAGCCGCCGATTATGTAGACCTGGTGCATGTCCGGCCCCCCGCCGGCCTGTGGCTGCTGCGGCAGATGGGTTTTGGCGGCTAGAATCGTTCTCTTTTTGTTTCTCAAATCGCCCAAACCCGCTATGAGGGACCCATGGATCTCCTGACCCAGATTCTTAGCCCCCAGCGCCGCACCGCGATCGTGGATGTCGGCGCCAACCCGATCGATGGCGAGCCGCCCTACAAGCGGATGCTGGCGGCCGGGCTGTGCGACGTGGTGGGATTCGAGCCGCTAGCGGAAGCGCTGGCGCGGCTGGAAAAAATGGCCGGGCCTCACGAACGCTACCTGCCCCATGCCCTTGGCGACGGAACTGCGGGGACGCTGAACGTCTGCGGCATCGAGGGCATGACCAGCCTGAAGGTTCCTGACCCGGCGCATCTGGCACTTTTCAATCTGTTTCCTATATGGGGTGATGTGAAAGCCCAAATCCCCGTCTCGACCAAGCGCCTGGATGAGGTTGCCGAGATTACGCACATGGATTTCCTGAAGATGGACATTCAGGGTTCCGAGCGTGATGTACTGAACCATGCCCGCGTAAAACTGGCGCAGACCGTGGCGGTGCAGACCGAAGTTTCGTTCATCACATTGTACGAAAGCCAGCCAACCTTGGGCGAGATGGACACGTTGATGCGGGAACTTGGTTTCCTGCCCCACTGTTTCGCGGAAATGAAAGTGTGGCCACTGGCGCCCACCATCGTCTCCGGTCAGCCCAACAAGGGCCTGCGCCAGTTGCTGGAAGCGGACCTGGTGTATGTGCGTGATTTCACACGTGCGCAGAACATGAGCCCCGAACAGTGGAAGCATCTCGCCCTAATCGCGCATCATTGCTACGGCTCGGTCGACCTGGCCGCGCGTTGTCTCAACATGCTGGCGGAACTTGGCGCGATCAGCGTCGACGCGAGCCAACGTTATCTTTCGAGCTTGGGAAAACCCAACTGATGCTGAAGAACATCTCCATCCGCGGTGCCCGCGAGCACAATCTCAAGAATGTCGATGTCGAGATTCCGCGCGACACCCTGACAGTGCTGACCGGCTTGTCAGGGTCGGGCAAGTCTTCGCTGGCGTTCGACACCATCTATGCCGAGGGCCAGCGCCGTTATGTTGAGTCGCTGTCGGCCTATGCGCGCCAGTTCCTGGAACTGATGCAGAAGCCCGATGTGGATCACATCGAGGGCCTGTCGCCGGCGATTTCCATCGAGCAGAAGACCACCAGCAAGAATCCGCGTTCGACTGTGGGCACGGTCACGGAAATCTACGACTATCTGCGCCTGTTGTTTGCGCGGGTGGGCGTGCCCTATTCGCCGGCCACCGGCCTTCCCATCGAAAGCCAGACAGTCAGCCAGATGGCCGACCGCATCCTGGCGCTGTCGGAAGGTACGCGGCTTTACCTGCTGGCGCCTATCGTGCGCGGCCGCAAGGGCGAGTATCGCAAGGAGTTGGCCGAGCTGCAGAAGAAGGGTTTTTTGCGCGCCAAGGTGGATGGCAAATTCTATGACATCGGCGCCACGCCCACGCTGGACAAAAAACTCAAGCACGATATCGAGATCGTGGTGGACCGTATCGTGGTCAAGCCGGACATCGGCAACCGCCTGCCCGATTCCATCGAGACGGCGCTGAAGCTGGCCGACGGCCTGATGATCGTGGAATTCGCCGACGAGAAGGAAAAGGACGCGCAGGGCAAGGAAAAGCCGCGCCAGATGCTGCTGTCGTCCAAGTTCGCCTGCCCGGTGTCCGGTTTCACCATCCCAGAAATAGAGCCGCGCCTGTTCAGCTTCAACAATCCGCACGGCGCCTGCCCGCAATGCGACGGGCTGGGCGTGCAGAATTATTTCGACGAGGCTCTGGTGGTGCCGGACGAGAACCTGAGCCTGAAGAAGGGCGCGGTTGCGCCCTGGGCCAAGTCGTCATCGCCCTATTACCTCCAGACGCTCGAAGCCATTGCACGGCACTACAAGGTGTCGATGAACGATCCGTGGGAGGATCTGCCCAAGAAGGTCCGGTCCGTCATCCTGCATGGGTCTGGCGACGAGGTGATCAAGTTCACCTATGACGACGGCATGCGCCGTTATGACACCAAGAAGGAATTCGAAGGCGTCATTCCCAACATGGATCGTCGTATCCACGAAACCGATAGCGGATGGGTACAGGAAGAGCTGGGACGCTACCAGGCCGAAGCGCCGTGCGAGGTTTGCAACGGCTACCGCCTCAAGCCCGAAACCCTGTCGGTCAAGATTGGCGGCATCCATATTGGCCAGGTGTGCGAAATGTCCATTCGCCTGTCCGACGGCTGGTTCCGGGACATCGACCAGAAGCTGACCAAGCAGCAGAAGGAAATTGCCGCGCGGATTTTGAAAGAAATCCGGGCGCGTCTGAAATTCCTCAACAATGTGGGGCTGGATTACCTGACCCTGGCGCGTGCTTCCGGCACGCTGTCGGGCGGCGAAAGCCAGCGTATCCGGCTGGCGTCGCAGATCGGATCGGGCCTGACCGGCGTGCTGTATGTGCTGGACGAACCGTCTATTGGCCTGCACCAGCGCGACAACAACAAGCTGCTGGAGTCTCTGCGAGGCCTGCGCGATATGGGCAACACCGTGCTGGTGGTAGAGCATGACGAAGACGCCATTCGCACCGCTGACCATGTCATCGACATGGGTCCGGGCGCGGGCGTGCATGGTGGCCACATCATCGCCGAGGGCACCCCGGCGCAGATCATTGCCAACAAGAAAAGCCTGACGGGAAAGTATCTCAGCGGCGTCGAAAACATCCCGATCCCGGCGCAGCGACGCAAGGCGGTACACAATCGCTGGCTGAAGGTGGTGGGCGCACGCGGAAACAACCTTAAGAATGTCACGGCGCAGATACCGCTGGGCACGCTGACCTGCATCACCGGCGTTTCGGGCGGCGGGAAATCCACCTTGACCATCGAGACCTTGTTCAAGGCCGCCTCGCGCAAGCTGTCCCAGTCACGCGAGCATCCTGCGCCGCATGATCGCGTGGAAGGGCTGGAATTCCTCGACAAGGTGATCGACATCGATCAGAACCCTATCGGCCGCACGCCGCGGTCGAACCCGGCCACCTATACCGGCGCCTTCACACCCATCCGCGACTGGTTCGCCGAGCTGCCGGAAAGCAAGGCGCGCGGCTATGCGCCGGGACGCTTCAGCTTCAACGTCAAGGGCGGGCGCTGCGAAGCCTGCCAGGGCGACGGCGTCATCCAGATCGAGATGCACTTTCTGCCGGACGTCTATGTCCAGTGCGATGTCTGTCAGGGCAAGCGCTACAATCGCGAGACGCTGGAAGTGAAATTCCGAGACAAGTCTATCTCGGATGTTTTGGACATGACCATTGAGGCCGGTGCCGAACTGTTCCGGGCCGTTCCCTCCATCGCCGAGAAATTGGAAACTCTAAAGCGGGTCGGGCTGGGGTACATCTCCATCGGCCAGCAGGCGACGACCCTTTCGGGCGGCGAGGCGCAGCGCGTCAAGCTTTCCAAGGAGCTGTCACGCCGCGCCACTGGCCGCACCCTTTATATCCTGGACGAACCCACCACCGGGCTTCACTTCCACGACGTGAAGAAGCTGCTGGAAGTGCTGCAGGAGCTGGTGGACCAGGGCAACACCGTGGTGGTGATCGAGCACAATCTGGAAGTCATCAAGACCGCAGACTGGATAGTCGATCTGGGCCCGGAAGGCGGCGACGGTGGCGGCGAGATCGTGGCCAGCGGCACGCCGGAAGATGTGGCCAAGGTGGCGCGGTCCTATACCGGGCACTATCTCAAGCCATTGCTGAAGGCTGCGGCTTCGGCAAAACGATTGAAGGCGGCGGAATAGCCGTCAAGCTTCGATCGACACCGAAGGTTCGGTGCTCAACGACCGCCAGGCCGAGACGCTCGCGCCGGCGGAAAGGCCGACCAGCAGTGGCGCGACCAGGAAGAACAGTCCGCTTAGCATGGGCAGGGTGTCGCGGGCGCGCATGACGCCGGCTATCAGCTGCACCTGGTCGGTGCCGGTCACCGGGCCCGGTGCGTGTCCCGTCAGAAGCGCCTCCAGCACCGACAGGAGAACCAGTATGGGCAGGATGACGGCCAGCTGTATCGCCATCAGTCGCCAGAAATTTCCGGCCGATAACTGCCAGGAGCGGCGCAGGACCGGCGTGGTTTCGTTCACGGCAATGGCAGGCAGCAGCGCCAGGAAACGCGGCATGGTCAAAAGCAGCGCGCCATAGACCAGTGCCAGCAGCAGCAAGGGGCCCAGCATGGGGATTTGCGGGGGCGCAATCATCTGCGCCGCATTACCGACGACCACTGCGGGTATCAGCAAGGCCATCATCAGGCCGGTAAAGGCCAGCAGGGCACGAAACATCCGCCATTCCAGGGGGCCGAAGGCAAAGTGCGCGATGGCGGGGGCTGTGCGCGTGCCCAGTGCCAACTGGATCACCGCCACATACATGATGGCAAACAGCAGCACAGCTGCCACCAAGAAGCCCATCATCATCAGCAGGCTGGGGCCCAGCGCTGCCGGGTTGCTGCCGGCCATCGCCTCGATGAAGTCATTGTAGTAGCGCTGGAACGAAAAGAATCCCATCACGGTGAGCAGCAGCATCGGCACCCAGATCAGGCCGATGATGCCGCCCAGATGGGTGGCAGTGAAGATGTAGGAATCGCGCACTGTGGCGACGACAGGAACGCGCCGCATCACCGTGACCTAGAATTCGTCAAACGGGCGCAGATCGTCAAACACCGGCGCCTGCGGCGCGGTCGCGTCGTGCCACAGGCTCATAGCCCAGGCGGTGACGGCGGCAGCGACCGGCAACTTTGCCAGCCCCGCGAGCGGTTCGGTGACCATGGCAAGACGGCGGCGCGGCACGAAGGCGGCCACGCCGATGGCGGCGGCCGCGATCAAACCGGCGCCCAGCGCCAGCCTTGCATAGTTGTATCCCTTGCTGTCTTCCGCCATGTCTTCCTGCCTGTTTCGCCGGACTATAGGTGCCCAATGCGCGGGCGTCATCCCGGTCTGTCTTCAATCCCGAATACTTAACGCCGCATCTCTCATTGGGACGCACTGTTGCCTGCAATCATGACAGGGCCTCCGGCACAAAAGCGTTAAACCGGCGCCAAATTGTGGCAGTGGGCGGTAGGAAAGTAGTCGGACGCCGGACAAGACAAATGGCCTGCCGTCTTTTGACGGCAGGCCCTGTCAATTCGTTCGTGTTCTGGCACCCGTGGGCGGCCGAGCATTTACGGCGTAGTGGTTGCCGGCGTGAACGTGGTCGGCTGACCGGACTTTTCGCCGCTCTGGTTAG
>JBBQHU010000073.1:0-11483 GCA_038324265.1 Micropepsales bacterium
CCTTTGCCGACCTGGTGGTCATAGCGAAGGAATTCTACCCGATCCCATTCCGAACTCGGCCGTCAAAGCCTTCTGCGTCCATGGTACTGCGGCTCAAGCCGCGGGAGAGTAGAACGCTGCCAGGTCTGCCAAGGACTGAAATAAGAGAACCCGCCAATACAATCCAACAAGACCCCGGTCCCGCGAGAAATCGCTGGGCCGGGGTTTTTGTTTGTCCTGATTGATCGTATTATTCGATTATAAGGATCGAAACATGCTGTTGGAACGAACAGTTATCCCGCCGCACCATCGTCGCGCACCGCTTTTGAAGGTTCGTCTCGATGTCCGCCCCCTTATCTGTTCCCGCCACCCTGCCGTTCGTGCCCGCCGGGCGGCGCATCCTTCCCGGCGTTGCTCTATGTGCCGCGCTGGCGGCGCTGGCCACGGCGCTGCATGCCGCGCCCGGCCTTGGTGTCTTCAGCGCCATGATTCTGGCCATCCTCCTGGGCGCACTGTTTCACAACCTCGTTGGCACCCCCGGCTGGGCCCGCCCCGGCGCCGCCTTTTCGGTGCGCTGGATTCTGCGCGGCGCGATCGTTCTGCTGGGCCTGCAACTTACCGTCCAGCAACTGGGCGAGGCGGGACTCAGCAGCCTCGCAATCATCGCTGCGACATTGATCGCCAGCTTCGTCTTCACCAAATGGCTGGGCCGTGTTCTGGGCGTGGAGCGAAAGCTCGCCGAGCTGATTGCCGCCGGCACTGCTGTCTGCGGCGCCTCAGCCGTGATCGCGGTGGATGGTGTGACCCGCGCCTCGGACGAAGACGTTGCCTATGCTGTCGCCTGCGTCACCGTCTTTGGTGGCTGCGCCATGTTCGTCTACCCCCTGCTGCCGGACATTCTGCATCTTTCGCCCCGCGCCTATGGCCTGTGGGCCGGCGCATCGATCCACGAAATTGCGCAGGTGATCGCAGCGTCCTTCCAGCAGGGCCCCGCTGCGGGTCATTTCGCCACCATTGCCAAGCTGGCGCGCGTCAGCATGCTGGCGCCGTTGGTTCTGGTGCTGGGCATGCACAAACCGGGTGCGCCCTCTCGTGGCAAGCTGCCGCTGCCAGGTTTCGTGCTGGGCTTTATCGCCATGGTGTGCATCAACAGCATCAACCTTCTGCCCGCCAACCTTCACACCGATCTCACCCAACTGACCGCTTTCCTGCTGGCGCTATCCTTGGCAGCGATGGGGCTGGGCACCGATATCGCCAAGCTCCGCGCCAAGGGCCTGCGCCCTCTTCTGTTGGCGGCTGCGGCCTGGCTGTTCATCGCCGGCTTCAGCCTGACCCTGATCGAGCTCGTCGGATAAGCAGCGGTTTGGCCGGATGACCCTGGAACAGCTGCGCATCTTCGTCGCCGTTGCCGAACGCCAGCACATGACGCGCGCCGCGGCGGCCCTGAACCTTGCCCAGTCTGCGGTCAGTGCGGCGGTCGCGGCGCTCGAAGCGCGGCACAAGGTAAAGTTGTTCCACCGCGTCGGGCGCGGCATTCTTCTGACTGAGGCAGGCGCGCTCTTTCTCACCGAAGCCCGCGCCGTGCTGGCCCGCGCCCAGACCGCCGAGCAGCGTTTGTTCGACCTTGGCGGCCTCAAGCGCGGCCGGCTGCGTCTGCGCGCCAGCCAGACCATCGCGGGATACTGGCTGCCCCGGCATTTGGCCAGCTTCAGCCGCGCCTATCCCGGCATCGAACTGGCCCTGGCGATCGGCAACACCGCCGAAGCCGCCGCCGCAGTGCTGGATGGCAGTGCCGATCTGGGCTTTGCCGAAGGCCTGGTGTCCGATCCGCTGCTGACAAGTCAGCAGGTGGCGCGCGACCGGCTGGTCCTGGTTGTTGCGCCCAGCCATCCCTGGGCAAACCGCAAACAAGTCCCCCTGTACGACTTTCCCACCAGCGACTGGATCCTGCGCGAGGAGGGATCCGGTACGCGCGCAATCTTCGAAACCGCATTGGCCGAGGCCGGTATTCACATGCCCCCGGCGCGCATCGTGATGTCGCTGCCATCAAACGAAGCGGTGCGGGGGGCCGCAGCGGCCGGGCTTGGGGCCGCGGCGCTGTCCGCCTCGGTGGTGGCGCCCATGCTGGAAGCGGGACTTCTGGTGGCGCCGCCCGCGCAATTGCCTGACCGCGCCTTCATCGCCCTGACCCATGCCGAACGTTATGTCAGCGCCGCGGCCCGTGCGCTTCTGGACGTGATCTCCGACCCGCGCAAATAGTTCACGCCAGCAGCGGCGCGGCGGCGGATCCAAACAGCGTCTGCACCATGAAATCGGGCAGCAGATACTGCGGAAAGCTCTTCGACATATTGTCTGTGCGCAGCACATGCAGGCACAGCCCGGTCGTATCGCCGAAATGGTCGAAGCGCAGGCCCTTGGCAAGCGCGTCGGCCACGAACCCATAGTCCGATGCGAACGCCATTTGCGGGAACGGCGCGGCCTCCCACATGGTTTTGCGAAATACATAGCTGAAGCCATAGCCCAGCCAGTTGTTCTTCATGTTGTCCGGCGGGGTCTGGTTGAAGAAGGCGTCCAGCCGCTTTTCCGGCCCGAACGTAAAATGAAGCCCCAGTGTGTTTGCGGTGTCCCAGTATCCCAGCCGCTTCAACTGCGCGGAATAAACAAACCAGGCCGATAGCTTGGTGATGTCGGCGCCGCTCGTTTCCAGCCGCGCCAGCATGGTGGCCAGGTAATCCGGCGCATAATAATCGTCGTCATCGAACTGCGCGATCACCGGCGCGGCAGCACGTTCGCACAGCCAGTTTCGCTTGATGCTGACCATCTGCTTTTCGCTGCTGTGGTGATAGCGGATGCGCGGATCGTCCAGCCCCGCGAAATAGTCCGACGGCGCCGGGCTGTCGTCCAGGATCAGCCATTCAAAGTCCTGGACCGTCTGCGCCAGCACAAGCGCATGCTGGTGGCGCAGAAGGTCCTGGCGGCCAAAGCTGGGTGTGATGATCGAGACGGCTGGCATGGCCAAGCCTGTCTAGTTGTTCAACGCCTGCCGGGTCAAATCCTTGGCGATGAAGCCGCTGATCGGATAGATGCGCGTCCCGAAGCCCCGGCTGGGAATGTCCCAGACCCGCACCAGGCTCCAGTCATTGTTCTTGCTCACGTCCAGAACCGGGGTGGCATGGTCGATCTCGCCATGGTTCTGCCAATTGGCCTGGTCCACGATGATCTCGCGGGGGCTGACAATATCGGTCACGACCGCAACATGGCCGCGCTTCAGCCGCTTGGAGCCGGAAAACACCATCACCGCTTCCTCGACCGGATGCGAGACGCGGGCATAGAGATTGCGGGCCTTTTCCCACCAGTGCTTGGCATCGCCAAACACGGCCAGGCCAGAGCGCATGCGGGCATATTCCACGCAGAACAGCCGGCGCAGCGGCGTTTCCACCGACGGGGCCTCAGTCGCCTTGGCCATGGCCATGGCCGGCAGGCGGGGCGCATCAACCGCGGCCGCGCTGGGCAGGATGGTGCGGGGCCGAAGTTTCGGGCGCTCGGGCAGGGGCGTGGGATCGGTGGGATTTTCGGCCTGGGCAGGGCCAAAGCCCAGGAACGAGATCACGTCCTGGGTGATATTGGTCATCGGCCTGGTCTCGGACGCATGCGCCGTCAGCGGCGCAAACAACAGCGCGGCAGCTACAGCATGGCGGACCAGAAATTTCGACAAACCCGACGTCTCTTTTTCCTGCCGGTACCCCGGCGGTGTTTATGGCGTTCGGATTGCCCCCCGATGCCTTGGCAGGACTAGAACAAGAGTCCGGACTGTCACAAAGACGTATCTCGGCCACGGTTCGGTGGCCATTGTGCAACATTAAATGCTTGGAATTGCTGGATTTTTGCCTTCGATTGCAGCGCAGCATCACGTCATGCAACAATTCGACATATGGCAGGATGCCCCGTTTTGGCAGGGCTGCATCCGGGGGTTGTAATGGAATATTTGGGTTCGCCCGGCCGGACACTGACCTCGATCGTGGTCTTTGTGCTGGCGGTCGTCGTGCTGGCCACCCTGGCTTATATGGGCGCGGGCTGGAGCTTTTCCGACGCCAGCTACATGGTGCTGCTGACCGTCTTCACGGTGGGCTATGGTGAGGTCCACCCCATCAGCACCCCCTACCTGCACACCGTCACCATGGCGCTGATGATCACCGGCGGCACCGGCATGATCCTTATGACCGGCGCCCTGGTCCAGTTCCTCACCATCACCCAGCTGCAACAGATCCTTGGAGGGCGCCGCGTGAAAGCCGAAATCGAAAAGCTCGAAAACCATGTGATCGTGGTGGGCTTCGGCCGTATCGGCCAGATGCTGGCGCGGGAGCTGAAGACCGGCACCGTGCCCTTCGTGGTCCTGGAGCAAAACGAACACAAGGCCGCCGAAGTCCGGGCCCGCGGCTATCTGTGCCTGGTCGGTGATGCCACCGACGAACAGTCGCTGGAAGAGGCCGGCATCGCCCGCGCCCGCATCTTGGCCACCGTGCTGCCCAACGATGCCGCCAATGTTTTCATCACCCTGTCGGCCCGGGCCATGAATCCCGGCATCGAGATCATCGCCCGCGGCGAGGCGGTAGCCACCGAATCCAAGCTGATCCAGGCGGGCGCCAACCGGGTGGTGCTGCCGGCCCATATCGGGGCCGAGCGCATCGCCGAACTGATCCTGTTCCCCGAAACCGCCCGCATGCTGCGCGAAAGCACCAAGTTCAACGAGCTGGAGCGCACCCTGCGCGGTCTGGGACTGGAAATGGAAGTGGTGGTGGTGCCGCAAAAGGGCGCCCTGACCGGACTGACGATTGCGGCGATGGAAACCCGAGCTGCGGGGAAATTCTTTGTTCTGCAGCTCAACCGCCAGTCCGGCGACAGCATCACCAACCCCGATCGCGGCCTGAAAGTGCAGGGCGGCGACGGCGTGGTGATCGTCAGCCGCAGCGGCGGCGCCTCGGCCCGCGCCATGTTCGATGCGCCAGCGGAAAAGATTAGGGCAGGCCGTGCTACTTTCTAAAGAAAAATGCCCGGCGGCAGGGCCACCGGGCGTTTCCTGAAATCACGCAACTACTTGGCGGCAGTAACGATCGCCAGGCTCTTGTCCACATGCTGGTCGGGCGAAAGGCCGTCCGTCTTGGACGACAGGGTCGCCAGGATCTTGCCGTCCTTGCCGATCACATAGGTATGGCGCTCAATGAAGGCGTGGTTGATGGCGTCCTTGTTCACGTCCTTGGCGCCTTCGCGCGGCGGGGTGACGTTCAGGGCATAGGACTGGGCGATCTTGGTATCCGCGTCCGAGGCGATGGGGAACTTGCCCGCGCAGAAGGCGGGATCGGCGCTGAACTTGTGCAGCCGTCCCAGGTCGTCGGCCGATACGCCCAGGATGGTGGCGCCGGCGGCGGTGAACTTGTCCGACTGTTCGGCGAAGGTATGCGCTTCCAGGTCGCAGCCGCCGGTATAGGCAGACGGATAGAAGTAAACGACCACGGGGCCCTTCTTGAGCGCGGTCTTCAGGCTGAAGGTAAAGTCCTTGCCGCCCAGGCTGCCGGCGGCGGTGAAATCGGGGGCGGTATCGCCAACCTTGAGGGCGGCAAAGGCGGGCGCGGCAAAGACGGCGGTCAGCGCCAGACTCAAAATCAGCTTTTTCATGAGGTCCTCTTTGGGGAAATAGCCCGGGTAGCCTAGCACAGGCCATTTCCCGGCGTTAGGCTGCGCGTCGAAATTCCCCAAAGGAAGCACTCCATGCCCAAAGGCGAACAGCGCAGCAATCGCGAGAAGAAGAAGCCCAAGCAGGACGCCGCGTCCAAGGCCGCCAAGCCGTCGGGTTCGGCCTTCGTGGCACCCGCCCTCAGCATCCAGCGCGGCAAGAAAAAGCCCTGACGCGGGTCTTTTGCGTCAGCGCCAGGCGGGTTTCCAGATGACGGTATCCGCGCTGGAGCATGTCACCATCCGCTGCGCCCAGCTGCAGCGGACGCGGGACTTCTATGTGGAGCTGATCGGGCTCACCGAAGGCGCGCGCCCGGACTTCCCTTTCCGGGGTTACTGGCTCTATGTCGGCGATGTGCCGGTCGTCCACCTGGTGGAAGCGGCCGACAAGGGCAGCGCCTGGGGCGGCGAGCCCGGCGCACCCGGCGGCGACACCGGACCTTTCGATCATGTCGCCTTCAAGGGCGAAGACTTCGCCGCCATGAAGGACAGGCTGGTCGCTGCTGGCATGGCATTCCGCGAGCGGGTGGTGCCGGGCGGGGCCCTGTCGCAGCTCTTCGTGCCCGATCCCGAAGGCGTGCTGGTCGAGATCAATTTCCGAAACGCCTAGCGCTTCAGCACCGCCACGGCTTTCAGCGTCTTGCTGACATGACCTTCCGGGTCCAGGTCGCTATAGGCAAAGGCAATCTTGCCGTCCTGGCTCACCACATAGGATGTGCGGTTACCCACCATCCCCATCAGAATCGTGGCGTCATAGTTTTTCATGATGCGGCGGTCGAGGTCGGCAGCGACCGGAAACTTGCTCTGGCATTCGCTGACCGAGAACTTGTTCAGGGTGGCGATGCTGTCATGGCTGATGCCGATCACCTGCGCGCCCATCGCCTGGTATTGCGGCATGGCGGTGGCGAAATCATGCGCCTCGATGGTGCAGCCGGTGGTGAAGGCGGCCGGATAGAAATAGACCACCACAGGCCCCTTCTTCAGCGCCTCCGCCAGGTGAAAGCTGAACTCCTTGCCGCCCAGCGTCGCGGGCGCCGTAAAATCCGGCGCCGGCGCGCCGACCTTCAGCGCGGCAAGAGCGGGCGTTGCGGCAAGGCCCAGCAGGGCGCACAAAAGCAGGGGTTTCATGGGCATTTCTCCGGTCCAGCCCGCTGATACGAAGCCGGGGCGCGATCGGACCATCAGTCCGTATCGTCCGGCCCACGGCGCTTCAGGCCGGTATAGGGCGTGCCATCATGACGGCTGTAAAGCGCGGGCTTGCCGTTGCCGTTATAGACAAGATCAATGCCGGGATAGAAAGCCTGCTCTTCGGTCACCCGCGTGCCCATGTCCAGGATCAGGACGTCGCGGTCCGAGCGGTTCTGGAAATGATGGCCATCGGCCTGGCCCGCCTTGAAGCCGGCGCAGTCACCCGCCTTCAGCACTTCCTCGCCGGCATCGGTAACCAGCACCACTTCGCCTTCCAGCACATAGCTGAACTCATCGCTCGCGGTGTGCCAGTGACGCTGGCTGGACCAGGCGCCGGGCGGCAGGCGCAGCAGGTTGACGCCGAACTGGGTCAGGCCCGCAACATCGCCCAGCGCGCGGCGCTCGCGGGCGCGGCAGGGCGTGTCATGGGGCGGCGGATAGAAGGTGCCGACAATGGCCGGCAGGCTCTTGGGATCTATCCGCTTGGCCATCTCTAGTCCTTGGCACGCTCGACGTAAGCGCCATCTTCGGTCATCACCACGATGCGGGTGCCGGCGACGATATGGGTGGGCACCATGGTGCGCACGCCATTGGACAGCATGGCGGGCTTGAACGAGCCCGAGGCCGTCTGGCCCTTCATCACCGGCTCGGTGTCGGTGACTTCAAAGGTGGCGCGCTGGGGAATTTCGATTGAGATAGCGTTGCCTTCGAACAGCTGCAGTTGCACGTCCATGTTCTCGGTCAAGTAGGGGGCATAGTCGCCCACCACGGCACCCGACACGTGAAGCTGGTCGAAGGTCTGCGGCTGCATGAAGACGTAGTTTTCGCCGTCCTGGTAGAGATACTGGTAATCCTGGTTCTCGACGAAGGCCTTCTCGATGCTGTCGGTGGTGCGCAGGCGTTCGACCGTCTTCACGCCGTCCGAAATGCGGCGCATTTCCAGATGGGTGACCGGGGTGCCCTTGCCGGGATGGATGTTCTCGGCGGTGAGGACGACATACAGCTTGCCCTCTTTTTCGATGACATTGCCCTTGCGAACAGAGCTGGCGATAACCGAAACCACGGGAACCTCACAAAACAGACTTATTGGAATTTGCTGGCCGGGCTATAGCAGGGGGGCTGTGAGAGGTCAAAATGCCTTGGTGGGATAAGACAAGCCATGCCGACCGCCGCCCCCTGCTGCGCCTGCGCGGGGCGATAAAATCGGCGCTGCGCGGCTGGTTCGAGGCCCAGGAATTCACGGAAGTGGAGTGCGGCGCGCTGGTGCCGTCGCCCGGCAACGAGACCCATCTGCACGCTTTCCAAACAGCGCTGACCGGCCCGGATCTGGCCAGCACTCAGCTTTATCTCCACACCTCGCCGGAATTCGCCTCCAAGAAGCTGCTGGCGGCAGGGGAAACTAAAATCTTCGATTTCGCCCGCGTCTTCCGCAACCGCGAGCGCGGCCGCCTGCACGCCCCGGAATTCACCATGCTGGAATGGTACCGGGCGAACGCCGATTACGATGCGGTGATCGCCGACGCCCTGGCGCTGCTATGGCTGGCCGCCGATGTCGCGGGCGCCGAAACCTTGCGCCACCGCGATGGCTGGTGCGACCCCCGCGCCCAGGCCATTCGGCTGACCGTGGCCGACGCCTTTACCCACTTCGCCGGCATGGATCTTTTGGCCACCCTGTCGCCGCAGGGCGAGGGCGATGCGGATGCGCTGCGCAGCCGTGCCCGGCGCGGCGGTATCGCCGTGGCCGATGACGACGACTGGTCCGACATGTTCGCCAAGATTCTCACCTTGCGGGTCGAACCGCGCCTGGGCATGGAACGGCCCTGCATACTTTACGAATATCCGGTGTGCGAGGCAGCGCTGGCGCGCGTCAGCCCGCGCGATGCCCGGCTGGCCGAACGCTTCGAGCTTTATGCCTGCGGCGTGGAACTCGCCAATGGCTTTGGCGAGCTGACCGATCCGGTCCAGCAGCGCGCCCGCTTCGAAAGTGAAATGGCCAAGAAACAGCGGGTCTATGGCCTCCGCTATCCGCTGGACGAAGACTTCATGGCCGCGCTGGCCCACATGCCGCCCGCCAGTGGCGTGGCGCTGGGCTTTGACCGGCTGGTGATGCTGGCGACGGGCGCGCCGAACATCGATTCCGTCCTCTGGACACCGCTGCCCTGACGGGGGGGCATGGCCGATTGGCGTGTTTCGGGGGTGGTCAAAAGCGGCGCGAAAGATAGGTTCCACCCCGCCATGACCGACACCACCGCCCAAAAGCTTGCCTCCACCACCTTTCCGGTGCTGTTCGCCATCAGCTTCTGCCACCTGCTCAACGACATGATGCAGGCGGTGATCCCGGCCATCTATCCCAACCTCAAGGCCCACTTCCATCTCAGCTTCGCCCAGATCGGGCTGATCACCCTGGCCTTCCAGTGCACCGCCTCGCTGCTGCAGCCCGCGGTGGGCTTTTTCTCCGACATCAAGCCCATGCCCTATTCGCTGGCCGTGGGTATGGTCGCAACCCTCCTGGGTCTGGTCGCGCTGTCCGTCGCCGGCAGTTATCCGGTGGTGCTGATGGCCGCCATGCTGGTGGGTTTGGGCTCGTCCGTCTTCCATCCCGAATCCAGCCGCGTCGCGCGCATGGCCTCGGGCGGGCGCCACGGCCTGGCGCAGTCGCTGTTCCAGGTCGGCGGCAATACCGGCTCGGCGCTGGGGCCGCTGTCGGCCGCATTCCTGGTGGCGATCTGGGGCCAGCACGCGGTGGCCTGGTACGCCGCCTGCGCCGTGCTGGCGATCATCATCCTCTACAATGTCGGCACCTGGTACAAACATCACGGCCTGGCGCGCGCCCACCATGCCAACAAGCAGATCGTCCAGTCGCGCCTGCCGCGCGGCAAGGTAGCGGCCAGCATCGCCATCCTGCTGCTGCTCATCTTCTCCAAGTATTTCTATCTCGCCAGCATCGGCAGCTATTTCACTTTCTACCTGATCCACCGCTTTGGCGTGTCGGTGCAGGTGGCGCAGTTGCACCTGTTCCTGTTTCTGGGCGCGGTGGCGGCCGGCACCTTCATGGGCGGGCCGCTGGGCGACCGCTTCGGCCGCAAATACGTGATCTGGTTCTCGATCCTGGGGATGCTGCCCTTCACGCTGGTGCTGCCCTACGCCAACCTGTTCTGGACCGGCGCGCTGTCCATGATCGTGGGCGTTATCATGGCGTCCGCCTTTCCCGCCATCGTGGTCTATGCGCAGGAACTTCTGCCCGGAAAGGTCGGCATGATAGCCGGTCTCTTCTATGGCTTTTCCTTCGGCATGGGCGGGGTCGGCGCTGCCGTGCTGGGCGCCCTGGCGGATGCCACCTCGATTGAATACGTCTATAAGGTCTGCGCCTTCCTGCCCTTGATCGGACTGCTGACCGTGTTCCTGCCCAACTTCAAGTCGAAGAAATGAGCCTCGAAGACGTCGCGCGTCGCTATGCGGTAGCAGTGTCACCGCACCTGCTGTCACTGATGGACCCGGCCGATCCGACCGATCCGATCGCGCGCCAGTTCCTCCCCAGCCTGGACGAACTGATCACCTTGCCGCAAGAACTGGCCGACCCCATCGGCGACGCCGCCCATACGCCGGTGCCCGGCATTGTGCATCGTCACTCCGACCGCGTGCTGTTCAAGGTGGTGGCGAGCTGTCCGGTTTATTGCCGCTTCTGCTTCCGCCGCGAGATGATCGGGCCCGGATCAGAAAATGCGCTGTCCAAGGACGCTTTTGAAGGCGCGCTGGATTACATCGCCGCCCACCCCGAAATCTGGGAAGTGATCCTGACCGGCGGCGATCCCTTCATCCTGTCGCCGCGCCGCGTCGCAGAAGTCACCAGCCGCCTGGCGGCGATCGAACATGTGAAGATCATCCGCTGGCACACCCGCGTGCCGGTGGTCGACCCCGCGCGCGTCACCGACGAACTGGTGGCGGCGCTGCATGCCCCCGGTGCCACCACCTGGGTGGCGGTGCACGCCAACCATGCCCGCGAATTTTCAAGTGAAGCCAACCGCGCCATCGCCCGGCTGGTGGATGGCGGCATCATGCTGGTCAGCCAGTCGGTGCTGCTAAAAGGCGTCAACGACAATGTCGCCGCGCTGGCCGAACTGATGCGCGCCTTTGTCGAAAACCGCATCAAGCCCTATTACCTGCACCATCCCGACCTGGCGCCCGGCACGTCGCATTTCCGTATTGGTATCGAAGAAGGCTTGGCGCTGGTGCGCGAACTGCGCGCCTGTATCTCAGGGCTCGCGATGCCGACCTACATGCTCGACATCCCCGGCGGCTTCGGCAAGGTTCCGCTGGACAGCGACCATGTCGAGAAAACCGCCACCGGTCACCGCATCCGCGACACGCGCGGTCAATGGCACGATTACATCTGCTCCTGAGCGGGTCTGCCGCGTAATCTTTTGAAAAACGCACTGATCTTGTGGCGAAACTGCTCGCGCCGCACCACACCCATGTCCGTCACCCAGTTGAGCTGAATGACCCGGCGCGGGCCTTCAAAGGCATGAAAGCCGTGCCAGGCATTGGGCTGGTTCTGGAAGATCAGCATTGTGCCTTCATCGGGCGGC
>JBBQHU010000074.1:0-11160 GCA_038324265.1 Micropepsales bacterium
CTGATATCGGCTGCAACACGTTGTCAACGGAAGAGAGAACTAGTGCCCAGTTTAATTGGGTTTCCGTCGCGCAACGCGTTGCAGCCAATCGCAGCAAATCGCATAGGCAAAGTCTTCTAAGCCGGTGGTCGCTGGTTCGAATCCAGCCGGGGTCGCCATTCTTGCACAATGGGCAAGTCGGGCAATTGCTTCACGGCATGGCCGGTTACTTCGCAGCAATGGCCTGGCGCGAGCGGCGGGCAAAGGTCAGCACATACTGCACCGTTTCCTTCAGGCCCGTGGTGACGATATCGCATTCGGTCGCCTCGATACCGTCGAGGTAGCGCGAATTGTCGGCCGATAGGCCCCAGAAGATCGCCATCACCGGCACGCCGGGGAGCCGCGCCCGCAAGCGCCGGACCTGGTAGCGCGCATTCTTGAACGTGCCGGGCTCCAGATAGGAGACGCAGGCCATCTGCACGCCGCCGCAGTCCAGGTCGCGAATTTGCGTGGCCGATGTCTCGTCTGACGAAACCACGCGCGCGCCGATGCCGTGCTTGCCCAGCATGTCCACCAGCAGCAACGCCGCCGCTTCGTCCAGCGGCCCGCGTCCGGCGACACATAGCAGGGGGGCATTCTGCCAGCCGGAGGGCAGCTCCGCCGGCGGCGGTTGATCGTCCTTGAGGTCCGACAGATTGACGATAAGGCCCTTGATGGCGTCGCGAATACGGTTCTGGCGCAACGGATCCAGCACGCCGCGATTGACGTCATTCTGGGCCAGCATCAGGGCGCGGGCCGCCACTTCGTCGTAATAGGCCGACAGGGAATTTTCTTTCAGGAAGGCCTCGGCCTCGTCGGCGGCTTCGTCTGGGTCTTCTGCCAACATGCGAAGATAGAGGCTTTCCTCGAAGCGCAGGGCAGGCTGGTCGCCCAGCATCACGTCCAGGAATTTCAGGCTTTCAACGTGACGGCTGAACACCACAAAGCACATGGTGAGCGGGGTGGAGAGGAGAAGCCCCACCGGGCCCCAAAGCCAGGTCCAGAACACCGCCGCCACCACCACAGCCACGGCGGAAAGGCCCATGCTGCGGCCATAGAGGAACGGTTCGACCGCCTGGCCGACCACCGCCTCGATGGAGCCATAGAGCACCGCCACCCAGACCATCTTCTCCCAGCCCGGATCCACCGCCATGGCGAGCGCAAAGGGAAACAGGAAAGCCAGCGGAACGCCGACATAGGGCACAAAGCGCAGCAGCATGGACATCAGCGCCCACAAGCCGGCATTGGGAATGCCCAGCAGCCAGAGCCCCAGGCCGATGGTCAGACCAAAGCTGGTATTGATGCAGGTCTGCAGGAACAGATAGCGAGACAGCCGCGAGGCCGCTTCATCCAGCGCAACGGTGGTTCGCTGCATGTCGCGCGAACCGGCCAGTCGCACGAAGCGGTCTCGCAGGTCGTCCTTCTGCAGAAGAATGAAGCCTACGAACACCAGAACAATTGCGGCAAGGCCAAGCGGCTCCAGCAGCGGTCCAAGAACATTTTGAACGACCTCCCAGGGCGAAACCGATGTCCGGCGGATGACGACGGGAATCGGCTTCACGGGGTTGCTGGAGGTTACATCGGCCGTTTCTTCGTTCCGGTTGCCGCCTGTGACTTGCTGGGTGAGGTTCTCCACCGTCTGATTCAGGCGGCTTATGGTGTTGTTGTGGACGGCAGACCCCACCACCGACTGGATCTTGTGGGCCAGGTTGGTCTGATAGCGCGGCAGGTCCGAGGCCAGCTTTGCCAGTTGGGAGCCCATGAAGGTGCCCAGCGATGACAGAATGACGATGGCCAGTACCAGGCTGATCATCACCGAGGCAATGTTGCCCAGCCTCAGATGCTTGAGCAGGCTGACCAGCGGCGCCAGGGCAAAGCTCATCAGCACCGCCAGCGCCAGCGGCATCAGCACCGGGCGGCCGAAATAGATGCCGCCCACCATCACGGCGGCAATGACAGCCATCATGAATTTGGGCGTCAAGGTGTCGGGAGTGGCCACGACGGTGCGATGCGGGACGGGTTTCAGCTCGGCCATGATGACACTATAACTCGCCGGGCTCTCATTTGCTTCACCCGAGCTTGCGGAAGAAGCAGCTTGGTGCCCCGGTGTGGCAGGCAGGCCCCATCTGGTCCACCTTCAACAGCAGCACATCGCCATCACAGTCCACAAAAGCTTCCAGAAGATGCTGGTGATGGCCACTGGTCTCTCCCTTGGTCCAGACAGACTGGCGCGAGCGCGACCAATAGGTTACCCGGCCCGTCGCCAGGGTCATTTCCACAGTTTCCCGGCTCATCCATGCGAACATCAGCACTTCGCCGGTGGCCTTGGACTGGGCGATCACAGGTACCAGGCCCTTGTCGTCGAACTTCACGGAGGCAACGAAGGCCTCATGGCTCAGGTGGTCGGTCATCTTGTCTCTCTCAGCCGCTTCAGACCCAGGTCCAGATCGGCGATCAGGTCGCCGGCATCTTCCAGCCCCGCATGGATTCGAAGGACCGGACCTTCTGCCGCGAAGGGCTTAGCCGTCCGGTGGATGTGGGCAGGAATGATCAGGCTTTCAAAGCCACCCCAGGAATAGCCGATGCCGAAATGGCGCAATCCGTCCACGAAGGCCGCAACCGCCGCCTCGGACACGGGATTCAGCACCATGCCGAACAGGCCGCAGGCGCCAGAATAATCGCGCCGCCACAGGGCATGACCAGCGTCGCTTTCCAGGCCAGGGTGGAGGATGCGGGCGACCTGCGGCTGCTGCTGCAGCCAGCGGGCCAGCGCCAGTCCCGTTTCCTGGTGACGCGCCAGCCGCACGGGCAGGGTGCGCAATCCCCGCAGGCCCAGGAACACGTCGTCGCCGCTGGCATACAGTCCCAAGTCGCCGTGCGTCTGCTGAAGCTTTGCAGCATGGCTCGCATTGGCAGCGACATAGCCCAGCATCACATCGGCATGGCCGCCGACATACTTTGTGGCGGCCTGGATCGACAGGTCTACGCCGTGTTTCAGCGGCTGGAAAAAAATCGGAGTCGCCCAGGTATTGTCCATCAGCACCGAGGCGCCATGCGCATGTGCGGTTTTCGCGATGGCGGGAACGTCCTGCACTTCAAATGTCAGCGAGCCGGGGCTTTCGCAGAACACGGCTGCGGTATTGGTCTTCAGGTGCGGGGCGATGTCGTCTGTCGGCGCATAATAGCTCACTTCGACGCCAAAGCGTTTCAGGGTACGGTCGCAGAAAATTCGGCTGGGCTCATAGGCGCTGTCCACCATCAACAGGTGATCGCCGGACTTGCACACCGACAAAATCGCCAGCGCAACTGCCTGCAGGCCGGAGGTGACCGTGACGGTTTTCTCCGCACCTTCCAGTTCGCTGATCGCGTCCTCAAGGCTTTTGGTGGAAGGCGTGCCGCGCCGCCCGTAGGTGTAAGGCTGCTTGTTGGCCTTTACGCTTGCCATGTCGGGATACAGGATCGTCGAAGCGCGATAGACTGGCGTGTTGACCACGCCGAAATGTTCCTCGCTCATTCGTCCCAGGCTGGAGGTCTTGGTCGAGACGCCCTCAGTCATGGGACTTTTGCAGATAAACGCGCAGCGGCTTTTCCATCGCCCACACGATCAGCCCCGACGCCACGCCGATGGCAGCGATCATCAGGAAGAACTGCGAATGGCTCATCTTTTCCCACCAGATGCCCAGATAGCCCTGCAGGAAGCCGCCGCCAAGGAAGTTGGGAATGAAATTCACCGCCATCATGATCGAGACGATCCGCATCGGCGACACCTTGGAATATAGCGACTGGCTGATGGGGGACAGGAAGATTTCGCCGGTGGTGATGATGGCGATATACAGCGCCAGCCAAAGCCAGGTGATCTTGCCACCCAGAGTGGCGGCATAAGCCATCACCACATAACCCGCCGCCAGCAGGAAACAGCCCAGCACGATCTTGTACATCGAGTTGGGCTCCTTCAGCTGCCGTGCCTGGCGCGTCCACAGTGCCAGCAGGAACGGCGTGAAGGCAAAGATCATGAAGGGGTTGAAGGCCTGGAACCATGTCACCGGAATTTCCCAGTTGATGATGCCGGGGATCAGGCGACGGTCGGTGGCAGTATCCGCGAACAGGGCCATGACATTGCCCTGTTGCTCATAGCTGGCCCACCACAGGGTCAGCGGGATCACCAGCAGGATCAGCGCGCCAACCGACATCCATTCGTCGCGGTTCAGCGGTTTCTTTTCGACGACGACATTTGCGTCTTTTTTCCTGAGGCCGTCCGCCGGCAGGTCCTTCCAGCCGTAAAAATAGACCGCCAGGGCGATAATCATGCCCACGCCTGCGGCGCCGAAGCCGTAATGCCAACCAACCTTTTCCCCCAGTGTGCCCGCCACAAGAGGGGCGATGAAGGCGCCAAGATTGGTGCCGACATAATAGATCGAATAGGCGCTGTCGCGGCGGGTGTCGCCCGACTTGTAGAGCATGCCAACCTGGGCGGTGGTGTTGGTCTTGAAGAAGCCGCCGGCCACGATCAGGAACAGCAAGGCAGGAAACAACATCGCTTCCGATGCCATCATGAAATGGCCGATCGCCATGCCGATGATGCCGATCATCGCGGTCTTGCGCTGGCCCAGATACTTATCCGCCACCAGCCCGCCCAGCAGCGGCGACGCATAGATAAGCCCGGTATAAGTGCCATAGACCAGCGAGGAAAACTGCTGGGTCGAGAGCGCCCCGAACATGCCTTCGAAAAAGCCCTTGATCTGGGGATAGAGCCAGACATGCTCCACATGGCCGGGCAATAGCAGATACTTTACCAGATACAGCACCAGCAGGGCGCGCATGCCGTAATAGGAAAAGCGCTCCCACATCTCAGTGCCGAACAGGACTGTCAGTCCGCGCGGATGCCCGAACAGGGTGCGTTCGGGGGCGGTGTCGATGATGGCCATGGGAAGGATTTTCCGGTGTCTGCGCCGCAGACTTTGCCCGCAAAGTCCGGAAATGACTAGCTTAAATCAGCTCCACGAAGCGCTCTTCGCGTGAATAGGCGCCAAAGCCCAGCCGCTGATAAAGCGGCAGCGCCCGCGGGTGGTCCAGGGTGCAGGTATTGACCGTCAGGCGCGCGATGCTGGCGGCCCAGGCGTTCATCACGACGTGATGGAGGAAGAAGCTGCTCAGCCGCCGACCCACCGCCTCGGGCATCAATCCGAAATAGGAAATGTTGCAGGTGCCGGATTTTCGAAAATCCAGTTCCGCCATGCCGGCAGGACTACCTTCCGTGTACAGAACAAAAAGCTGGTTGCGCTCATCGCCTATGACATCGGCCAGGGCTTCGGTGGTCAGCTTTTTGCGATCCACCCAGAAATAGTCTGCACCGATGGTGTCATAAAGATAGCGATAGAAATGCACCGGCGGCTTTTCGCATTTCAGCAACGCCACCTTGCCGCGTGGCTGCGGCGGGGGCGGGAGAGTCGGCCGGGCGTTCATTTCCAGGAACGTTACCGTCATGGGGATGCGCCGCTTCGCCCCGGTTTCGGAAGAAGTGCTCATGCACCGGTCACCACAGGGGCTTCCGGACGGCTGCCCCATTCCGTCCAGGAGCCGTCATAGAGCGCCACATTCGCCGCACCGATTTCCTCCAGCGCCAGCATCAGGATCGCGGCCGTGACGCCAGTGCCGCAGGTGGTCACGATGGGCCTTGCGATATCCACGCCGGCATTTTCGAATTCTGCGCGCAGATCGGACACTGACTTGAAGCTGCCGTCCGCTGTCAGCAGCGCACGGAAATGCACATTGGCAGCACCCGGCATGTGGCCGCCGCGCACCCCGGCGCGTGGCTCGGCTTCTGCGCCCGTAAACCGACCGGCGCTGCGCGCATCCACCATCCGGGCAGATTTGTCGGCGACGATCCCCATCACCGTGCCAAAGTCGCGGATCAGGTTCGTCTGGGGCGCTGCGGAAAAGGCTTTGGCGACAGATTGCGCCGGGCCGGATTCCAGCGCGCGGCCTTCGCGTTTCCATTTCGGCAGGCCGCCATCCAACACCTTCACTTCGACATGGCCCATGGCCTTCAGCATCCACCACACCCGTGGCGCAGAAAAAATTCCTGCGCCGTCATACACAATCACGGTCTCGCCCTTGCCGATTCCCAGCGCGCCGACGGCGGTGGAAAATTCGCCTGGTGCGGGCATCATATGGGGCAGGTCGGTGGCGTGGTCGCTGATGGCATCTATGTCGAAGAAAGCCGCACCAGGAATATGGCCGGCCTCGAATTCTATGGCCGGCGCGCGCTTCTCGCCGGGCATGTACCAGGATGCATCCAGCACCCGCACATCGTTCAGATGCGCCGCAAGCCATTCGGTGGAGACCAGATTGCTCATGCAAACGGAACCGATATGGGGTTGTGCTGTTCCCTCAGCCAGGGCGGTACAGGAAGCCCTTTTTCGCGCAGGAACGCGGGGTTGAACAGCTTTGACTGGTAACGATTGCCATAGTCGCACAGCACGGTGACGATGGTGTGTCCCGGACCCATGTCCTTCGCCATCTGGATTGCGCCTGCCACATTGATGCCGGTGGAACCGCCCATGCACAATCCTTCATGCTCCAGCAGATCGAACACGATAGGCAAGGCTTCTGCGTCCGGAATTTGATAGGCGTCATCGATGGGGGCGTCTTCAAGATTGGCAGTGATGCGCCCCTGGCCGATGCCCTCAGTGATGGAAGAGCCGTGGCTCTCCAGCTTGCCGGTCTTGATCCAGCTATAGAGCGCCGCACCCAGCGGATCGGCAACCGCGATACGGATTTGCGGATTGCGTTCCTTCAGCGCGATGCCGACACCCGCGAGCGTGCCGCCTGATCCCACCGCGCAGGTGAAGCCATCCACCTTGCCGTCGGTCTGGGTCCAGATCTCCGGCCCGGTGCCTTCGATATGGGCCTGGCGGTTGGCGACATTATCGAACTGGTTGGCCCAGATGGCGCCATTCTTCTCGGTCCTGGCCAGTTGCTCGGCCAGTCTTCCCGACAGCTTCACGTAATTGTTGGGATTCTTGTAGGGCACAGCCGGGACCTCGATCAGCTCAGCGCCCAGCAAACGCAGCGCGTCCTTCTTTTCCTGGCTCTGTGTGTCGGGGATCACGATCACGGTCTTGAATCCCAGCGCATTGGCCACCGTCGCCAGGCCGATGCCGGTGTTACCGGCCGTGCCTTCAACGATGGTGCCGCCGGGGCGAAGCGCTCCGCGCAGGACCGCGTCGCGGATGATGAACAGGGCGGCGCGGTCCTTCACCGACTGGCCGGGATTGAGAAATTCAGCCTTGCCCAGGATTTCGCATCCCGTGATTTCGGAAGCGCGGGTGAGGCGGATCAGCGGCGTGTTGCCGATTGCCGCAATGACATCTTTGGTGACCTGCATCCGGCGAACCTAATGGCCCGTCAGGACTGCTTCAAGGCTTGGAATCCGGCGAGGGCGCGGGCCCGTCCCGCCGCCAAATCCACGATGGGGGCAGGGTAATTGGCGGGCGGCTGCGGCGCAGCCCATGGCTTGTGGATGAATTTGTCAGGTAGCGCCGCCAGCTCGGGCACGAAGCGGCGGACATAGATGCCCCTGGGATCGAACTTCTCGCCCTGCAGCACCGGATTGAAGATGCGGAAAAACGGCGCCGCGTCGGCGCCGCAGCCCGCCACCCACTGCCAGTTGGCGACATTGCTGGCGAGGTCGGCATCCACCAGGCAGTCCCAGAACCAGGCTTCGCCTTCGCGCCAGTGGATTCCCAGGTGCTTGATCAGCAGGCTGGCCACGACCATGCGCACGCGGTTGTGCATCCAGCCCGTCTGCCAAAGCTGGCGCATGCCGGCATCGACGATGGGAATGCCGGTCTGGCCACGGGTCCAGGCGCCGAAATCCTTCTTGCTGGTATGCCATGGGAATTTCTGGAAGCGCTGGTCCAGTGGCGTGGTTGTCATGTCGGGATTGTGGAACAGCAGCTGGGCGCAGAATTCGCGCCAACCCAGTTCCTTCAGGAAGATCTCTGCGCCCTCGCTGTGGCCATGGGTTCGCACCACCTGCCAGATCTGGCGTGGCGAAATCTCGCCCCAGTGCAGATGCGGCGACAGGCGCGAGGTGCCGTCGCGGTCGGGCAAATCCCGGCCGACCTTGTATTGCGCAATGTCGGGCAGGAAATCATACAGCCCGTCATGGGCGGATTTTTCGCCCGGCATCCAGTCGAAGCCTTTTGCCCAGTCGGGCCTGGTGGGCAGCAGACACCACGCCTCCAACCTATCGCCGTCCACCCGCTGCAAGGTCATGGCGCGGGGTGCTGGCAGGGGCGCCGCCACGTCGCGGGCCCGCATCGCATTCCAGAACGGCGTAAAGACGCGAAAGGGATTGCCGGCGCCGGTCTTCAGTTCCCAAGGTTCATGCAGCATTGCGCCGTTGAAGCTCTGCACCTCGATGCCCAGGCTGGTGAGATCAGTTTTCAGCCGCGTGTCCCGCGCCACCGCAACAGGCTCATAGCAGCGATTCCACATCACCGCCTGCGCCCCGGTCTGTTTTGCCAGCTTGGTGATGATGGTTGCCGCATCGCCCCGGCGCAGCACCAGGTGCTTTTTCAACGATGTGTCCAGCGCGGCCAGCGTATGGTGCAGCCACCAGCGCGATGCGCCGCCCAGGGCACGTCCGCCATCGTCCAGCACAAACAACGCGATGATGGGCGCGCCGGTTTTGGCCGCAGCATGCAGGGCAGGGTTGTCGGCCAGGCGCAGATCCTGGCGGAACCAGACAATGACGGGTTTCATGCGCGAAGATACGGATGGAGCTGCGATTCGGATCAGCGCTTTGCCAGTTTGACGCACTCTTCATGCCGAAAGCACGGCACAAGGTGATCATTGACCATGCCTACAGCCTGGGCAAAGGCATAGGAAATCACCGGTCCGCAGAAATTGAAGCCGCGCTGCTTCAATTCCTTGGCCAGCCCCACGCTCATTTCGGTCTGGGCTGGGACCTGTTCGCGCCTCTTGAACTGGTTGACCTGCGGCTTGCCGCCGACATGCTTCCAGATCAGTTCGCGAAAGCCGCCTGGCTCTTTTTCCTCGATCTCGATCCACAGCTTGGCGCCCCGGATCGCTGCTTCGATCTTGGCCGCGCTGCGGATGATGCCTTCGTTTTTCAACAGTCGCTCGCGGTCCCGCGGGCCATAGCGGGCAATCTTGTGCGGATCGAAATTGTGAAAGGCTTTGCGGAAATTCTCCCGCTTGCGCAGGATGGTGATCCAGCTGAGGCCGGCCTGGAAGCCGTCCAGTACCAGCTTTTCGTACAGCGCGCGGGCATCATATTCGGGTACGCCCCATTCGGTGTCGTGATATGCCACATAGAGCGGGTCTTCGCCCGGCCAGTGACAGCGTGTCTTCTCAAGCCCCATGGGGGGATTGGAGCCATGATGGCCTGTTCAGCGCAACCGGAATTTCGCTGACTGTCACATTGCCGCTGGATTCTTGCAGCCTGTCCATGCGCACCAGTACAAATGCACTTGATCCATAGGCGCAGAGGACCTCGCCGATCTCTGCCCCGCCCCGCGACAGCGTCCCGCTGGGTGGCAACGCAGTGTCCGCCGTCACCGTAAGGATGCGCTTGCGTGTCGTGGCGCGGTGCTTCATGCGCGAAGTGAGTTCCTGGCCGATGTAGCAGCCCTTCGTGAAGGACACGCCGTGAAGCTCTTCCAGGCCTGCATCCAGGGCAAAAATCTTTTCGCTGCCGAAATCGCCGCCTTCCGGCACCCCAAGCGCAATGCGGTGTTGGTGCCAGGCCTGCGGGCCGGGCAGGTCGGCAGGCATTTCCGCCCGCGCGCCGATGCTTCGTATGCCCAGCGCAGGCAGGCGCGGATCGGGAAAGGTCACGGCCCGGTCGGCATAGCTTGTGGGCCGATTTGCGGGGTGCCCCTGCAGGTTCACGAACACGCCCAATTGATCGCGTGCCTCGATCTCCACCTTCGCCCGCAGGCGGTACATTTTCAGTTTCTTCAAAAGCGCATCGCGATTGTTGCGCGCCACATCAATCAGCAGCGCACCTTCGCCCTCGGTGACAAGGAAATCGAACAGGATCTTGCCCTGGGGCGACAGCAGGGCGGCATACAGCCCTGTTCCCGGAGACAGGGCCATCACGTCATTGGTGATGAGCCCCTGCAGCAATTCGCGCGCTTCGGGCCCTGACAGGGCTATTACGGCGCGGTCATCAAGAAAGGCGGAATCCATCCCTGTCAGGTAGTCCTCTGGCCTTTGATTGCCAAGTCAAGATTGCCAAGGGGGGGAGGGGTAGGCTAACTGCCGGGCCATGAAAGAAACTTTTGATCTGCTGATCCGCGGGGGAACGGTTGCAACCCCCAATGGCATTGCACCGGCCGATGTAGGGGTTACAGGCGGCCGTATTGTCGCCATAGGATCATTTCCCCATGCCCAAGCCGCCCAGATATTCGAGGCGAAGGGCCTGCATGTCCTGCCGGGTGTCATGGACACCCAGGTGCATTTTCGCGAGCCCGGAAATGCCCACAAGGAAGACCTCGCCTCCGGTAGCCTGGCTGCGATTCTGGGCGGCGTGACGTCCGTGTTTGAAATGCCCAACACGGTGCCGCCCACGACGACGCGCGCCGCGATCCAGGACAAGCTCGCCCGCGCCAAGGGCCGCATGCATTGCGATCATGCCTTCTATGCCGGCGCCACGCCGCAGAATATCGGCGCCCTGGCCGACCTGGAAAGCATGCCCGGTGTTTGCGGCATCAAGGCATTCCTGGGTTCCTCCACCGGCACGCTTTTGCTGAACAAGGAAGAAGACATTTTCGCTGCGCTGAAGGCGGGCACGCGCCGTGTCGCCGTTCATAGCGAAGACGAAGACCGGATGATCGAACGGAAGCCGCTGGCGATGCGCGGCCATCCCGAGACCCATCCCATCTGGCGTGATGCGGAAGCCGCGCGCATGTCCACAGAGCGTGTGCTGCGGCTGGCGCGGGCTGCGGGCCGTCGCCTGCATGTCCTGCATGTCACCACCGGCGACGAGATTCCGCTGCTGGCCGCCGCCAAGGATTTCGCGACCGCCGAGACCACGCCGCAACATCTCACCTTGTCAGCGCCGGAATGTTACGAGCGGCTGGGCACCTATGCCCAGATGAACCCGCCGAT
>JBBQHU010000075.1:0-11006 GCA_038324265.1 Micropepsales bacterium
CGAAGCGCTTCACCGCGCTGGGCGATCTTGCGCGTGAGAAAAAATGCCAAAACGGACAGACATCCACACCGTTCTGATCATCGGGGCGGGACCGATTGTGATCGGCCAGGCCTGCGAGTTCGACTATTCCGGGGCGCAGGCCTGCAAGGCGCTGCGCGAGGAAGGTTACCGCGTCGTCCTGGTCAATTCGAACCCCGCCACCATCATGACCGACCCGGACATGGCGGACGCCACCTATATCGAACCCATCACGCCGGAATTCGTCGAGAAGATCATCGCCCGCGAGCGGCCCAATGTACCGGACGGCATGGTGTTTGCGCTGCTACCCACCATGGGCGGGCAGACGGCGCTGAACACGGCACTGAGCTTGCGCAAGATCGGCGCACTGGACCGGCACAATGTGGAACTGATCGGTGCCACCGCCGACGCCATCGACAAGGCGGAGGACCGCGAGCGTTTCAAGCAGGCGATGCTTGCGATAGGTCTGGACGTGCCCAAGGGTCATACCCTGAAGGGCCAGCTGCGGCAGAAGAAGGATTCCAGCGGCAATATTCTTTATGACGGCAGCGGCAATGCCATGACCGAGCTGGCGCCGGAAACCCTGTCCAAGGCGCTGACGGTGCTGGACGAAGTGGGGCTGCCCACCGTCATTCGCCCCAGCTTCACCATGGGCGGCACCGGCGGCGGCATCGCCTATAACCGCGAGGAATTCTTCGCCATCGTGGAAGGCGGGCTGGAAGCGTCGCCTACCAACGAAGTGCTGATCGAAGAATCGGTGCTGGGCTGGAAGGAATTCGAGATGGAGGTGGTGCGCGACAAGGCGGACAACGCCATCATCATCTGCTCCATCGAAAACATCGACGCCATGGGCGTGCATACGGGCGACAGCATCACCATTGCCCCTGCTTTGACCCTGACCGACAAGGAATACCAGCGCATGCGTTCCGCGAGCATTGCGGTGCTGCGCGAGATCGGCGTCGAAACGGGTGGCTCCAACGTGCAGTGGGCGGTGAACCCCAAGGATGGCCGCATGGTCATCATCGAGATGAACCCGCGGGTGTCGCGGTCTTCGGCGCTGGCGTCCAAGGCCACCGGCTTTCCCATCGCCAAGATCGCGGCCAAGCTGGCCATCGGCTACACGCTGGACGAACTGAAGAACGACATCACCAAGGTGACGCCCGCCTCGTTCGAGCCGACCATCGATTATGTCGTCACCAAGATTCCGCGCTTTGCATTCGAAAAATTCCCCGGCGCCGAGCCGCTGCTGACCACGTCGATGAAGTCGGTGGGCGAAGCCATGGCCATCGGGCGCACTTTCCAGGAATCGCTGCAGAAGGCGCTGCGTTCGCTGGAAACCGGGCTGACCGGTTTCGATGAAATCGCGATGGAAAACGACGTCACCGAAATTCGCGCCACGCTTGCACGCGCCACGCCCGACCGGCTGCGCCAGGCGGCGCAGGCGATGCGCTTCGGCTTTCCGCTGGACGAGATCCAGCGCATCACCGGCTATGACCTCTGGTTCCTGGGCGAGATCGAGGGCATCATCCAGGCGGAAGCGCGCGTGCGCGCCGATGGCCTGCCCAGGGACGCCAAGGGCTTGCGCGCGCTGAAGAGCATGGGCTTTTCCGACGCCCGGCTGGCGCATCTGGCCGGCCTGAAGGAAGCCGCCGTGCGGGACGCGCGCCGCGCGCTGGACATCCATCCCTGCTTCAAGCGCATCGATACCTGCGCCGCCGAGTTCGCGGCGCTGACGCCCTACATGTACTCGACCTATGAATCGCCGGTCGGCGGGCAGACGGTGTGCGAATCCAAGCCGACGGATGCGAAGAAGATCATCATCCTGGGCGGCGGACCCAACCGCATCGGCCAGGGCATCGAGTTCGACTATTGCTGCTGCCATGCCGCCTATTCGCTGTCGAAGGCCGGCTATGAAACCATCATGGTCAACTGCAATCCCGAGACGGTCTCCACCGACTATGACACCTCAGACCGTTTGTACTTCGAGCCGCTCACCTTGGAAGATACTCTGGAGATCATTTCAAAAGAGCAGGAAAAGGGAACGCTGGCCGGCGTCATCGTGCAGTTCGGCGGCCAGACGCCGCTGAAGCTGGCCAATGGATTGCGCGATGCGGGCGTGCCCATTCTTGGAACCAGCGCTGACGCCATCGACCTGGCCGAGGACCGCAAGCGCTTCCAGGTGTTGCTCAACGACCTCAACCTCAAGCAGCCGCGCAACGGCACCGCCATGACGGCGGACGAAACGGTGCGCATCGCCAACGAGATCGGCTACCCGGTGATCCTGCGCCCCAGCTATGTGCTGGGTGGCCGCGGCATGGTGGTGGTCTCCGACGAAGCCGAAGCGAAGAAGCAGGTCGCCTCCGGCGAGCTGTTCCGCATCTCGGGCGACAATCCGGTGCTGATCGACGGTTTCCTCAACCGCGCCACAGAGGTGGACGTGGATGCAATCTGCGACAAGGATGGCGAGGTCTTCATCGCCGGGATCATGGAGCATATCGAGGAAGCGGGCGTGCATTCGGGAGACAGCGCCTGTTCGCTGCCGCCGCGCTCTCTCTCGCCGGCCGTGATTGCCGAGATCGAGCGCCAGACCGTGGCCATGGCGCGGGCGCTGAAGGTCCAGGGGCTGATGAATGTGCAGTACGCCATCCAGAGCGGCGAGATCTATGTGCTGGAAGTCAATCCGCGCGCCAGCCGCACCGTGCCGTTTGTGGCGAAAGCGATCGGCCTGCCGGTGGCGGCGATTGCGTCGCGCGTCATGGCGGGCGAGACGCTGGCCTCGATGAATTTGAAAAAGCCCAGCCACCTGTTCCAGGAAGGCGGGCATATCAGCGTCAAGGAAGCGGTGCTGCCCTTTGCGCGCTTCCCCGGCGTGGACACCATTTTGGGACCGGAGATGCGCTCGACCGGCGAGGTCATGGGCATTGATGTGAATTTCGGCCGCGCCTTCGCCAAGAGCCAGATCGGCGCCGGCGTAAAGCTGCCCACCAGCGGCACGGTGTTCATCTCGGTGCGCGAGGCCGACAAGGATTTGATCGAGGCCCCGGCGCGCGCGCTGGTGGAGATGGGCTTTGCCCTGATCGCCACCCGCGGCACCGCCAAGGTGCTGGCGGCGGCCGGACTGAACGTCGCTGTGGTCAACAAGGTGCTGGAGGGCCGCCCGCACGTGGTGGACTCGCTGAAGAACGGCGCCATCCACCTGGTGTTCAACACCACCGACGGGCAGCAGGCGTTGATCGACAGCTCCTCCATCCGCCGGGCGGCGCTGACCTTGAAAGTTCCCTATTACACCACGATGGCGGGGGCCGCGGCGGCCATCCAGGCGATCCAAGCCTTGCGGGCGGGAAGCCTTGAAGTCGCCCCCCTCCAGTCCTACTCTTTGTGACGCACCGCTGACGCGGCTTTAGGATTTGTCAGCGATTTCAGTGCTTTAACAAACAACAGTCTCCGCAGCCGGCAATGAACCCGGCGGCGAGAGGCTTTTTTTGCCCCAGCGCGTTGGGGAGGGACGGACCGAATGGAAAAGATTCCGATGACTGCGTCAGGCTTCAAGGGCCTGGAAGCCGAGCTGGAGCAGCTGAAGAATGTCGAGCGCCATGCGATCATCGCGGCGATCTCTGAAGCGCGCGCCCATGGCGACCTGTCGGAGAATGCCGAGTATCACGCCGCCAAGGAGAAGCAGAGCTTCATCGAAGGCCGCGTGATGGAACTGGAAGACCAGATCGGCCGCGCCGATGTGATCGACATCTCCAAGCTGTCGGGCACCAGCGTCAAGTTCGGCGCCACGGTGACGCTGGTGGACGAGGACACTGATGCGGAGCGCAAGTTCCAGATCGTGGGCGATGTGGAATCCGACGCCAAGCAGGGCAAGATCTCGCTGTCCAGCCCGATCGCGCGCGCGCTGATCGGCAAGAGCAAGGGCGACACGGTGGAAGTGGCGGCGCCTGGTGGCGCGCGTTCCTATGAAGTCGTGAAGGTCGAGTTCAAGTAGGCTTTAGATCACGCCAGGAATGAACCGCTTCGTCTTCGCGCGATAGGCGGCATATTCCGGATAGGCGGTTGAGAGCACCTGTTCCTCGAACACGCTGCGGATGACCAGCAGGACCACCACGCCCAACGCCACCAGCATGGCCCAGGGCTGCACGAACTGCAGCGCGGTGCCGATGATGGTGATCATTTCCACCGCGTAGAGCGGATGGCGCGCGCGGGCATAGGGCCCGGCCGTTACCAAAGTGCGCGCCTCGGGCATGATCGAAAAGGACTTGCCCAGCCGCCACAGTACCAGCGCCGAGGCGAGGCTGCCGATGCCCACCAGCGCCGCCGCCAGGAACTGCATCGACAAGGACAGGTGCGCCTGCGGCAATTGCAGGATGCCAACGCCCAGGAAGGTGCCGGCAAAGCCGAAGAAGCGCGGCAGCAGGCCCTTGGACTTTGCGACAGGGCGGTCACGCACCACCAGCAGCCAGATCAGCAGCAGGTTGAAGGCCAGCGCTGCCGACAGCGAGAAAAGCTGCACCCAGGTGAAGAGGTCAGCCGTGCCGCGCGCGATCAGCATGGCGTCGTTGACGATGGTGGGGCGCAATTGCAGCGCGCCATAGGCGAACCACAGGATCAGCGGCAGCGCCGCGGCAGCGTCATACAGCTTGGTGTTCTGTGCTGCGAGCAGTCGCGGATTGGGGCGGCCGGGTATCAGCGACCATGCCAGCAGCGCCAGCCAGCCCAGGCCAAAGTTGGCAAGCAGCGAAACCCGCACTATCGCGGCCAGATCGTTGACATTGGCGGCCATCAGGTCCGGCGCCAGGAAATGCAGCGCGGTCGATTGCAGCGGGGACAACAGCAGGTTCAGCACCAAGAGAATGAAGAAATGCCGGTGCCCCTTGAGGAAGGCCAGGATAGCCGGAAGGAAATAGAGATAGACCAGCAAGGCACTGGTGAGCAGCGCGAAGGACTTCGCCTGCCCGGTCAAAATTGCATCCAGCATTATTCCCCCTGCCCGTCTGTTTTTTCGGGTCGCCGCGCCAACAGCGCAACAAGCTCCGCAACCTCGGTGAATGTCCCATCCGGCGCGAGAGCGCGCAAGGCGGCGCGCAGGGTGTCCGCAAATTCCTCCTGCCGTGCGCCCAGCCGGTCGGGCGAACAGGTCGACATGGAAAAGGCACGGCCGATGATGTCGTCGGTGGTGAGGGGCTGGCGGATGGTGACCGACAGCCAGTCCAGCTGGGAGAAGGCCGAGGCAAACAGGAAAGGCTCATAGCGGCGGTGGCCGCCATTGCGTTCCTTGCCGTGCTCCCCTTCGCTGCGGCCGAACTTGCGGGCGACGTCATAGAGGGTCTTGAACCAGCGATTTTCCTCTACCGGCGGATGGGCGTCGTGGAACAGCGCCACGCCGCCGCCCGGTTCCACGATCCGGTCGAGCATGGCCAGGGTCGCGGCCCCATCCATCCAGTGAAAGGCCCGGCCGATCACGGCCAGCCGGTACGGGCCCATGTCGGGGGTCAGGTCCTGCGCGCCGCCTTCGCGGAAATCCACGCTTGTTCCCGCCGCAGCGGCGCGGGCGGCGGCCAGCATGGCGGGCTCCGGATCGAGCGCCGTCACGCGATAGCCCATCCGGGCAAGGGGAATCGCCAGCATTCCGGTACCGGTTCCCAGATCGAGCACCGAATCGTCAGGCCCCAGCCCGGCCAGCGCCGCGACCCGTTTCAGCAGGCGATCCGGATAGCCCAGCCGATAGCGCTCATAGAAGGCCACATTTCCTGCAAACAGGCCTGACGCTGGGGAGGAGGACAAAGGAGCGGGAACCTTTTGGACTTTGCTTTGTTGATCATGGGCTTATACTAGCCCAACGAAATTTTGAACGGATTCCATGGCGAATATCGCACTGGTCGACGACGACAAGAATATCCTGGCCTCTGTCAGCATGTTGCTGGAGCAGGAAGGCTATCAGGTCCGCAGCTTTTCCGATCCGGCCGCGGCGCTGACGACGCTGACCGCCACCCCGCCCGACCTGGCGGTACTGGACATCAAGATGCCACGCATGGACGGGCTGGAGCTGCTGCGACGGCTGCGCCAGGCCAATGCCGAACTGCCCGTGATTTTCCTGACCAGCAAGGACGAGGAAATCGACGAGCTGATGGGCCTGAATGCGGGCGCTGACGATTATATCCGAAAGCCCTTCTCCCAGCGCCTGTTGCTGGAGCGCGTGCGCGCCGTGCTGCGCCGCGCCGAGGGCAAGGGCGGCGCGCCTGCGGCTCCCGGCAGCGAGGCCGCAAAGAAGGAAGCATTGGTGCGCGGCAAGCTGGCGCTGGACCCGCAGCGTCATGAATGCACCTGGGAGGGCAAGCCGGTACGCCTGACCGTCACCGAATTCCTGATCCTGCAGGCGCTGGCGCAGCGGCCCGGCTTTGTGAAGAGCCGCGACAGCCTCATGGACGCGGCCTATGACGACCAGGTTTATGTCGATGACAGGACGATCGACAGCCACATCAAGCGCCTGCGCAAGAAGTTCAAGGTCGTGGCAGACGATTTCGACGCCATCGAAACGCTATACGGCGTGGGCTATCGCTACCGCGAGTAATGCCCCATTTTTCCGCCCTCACCTGGCGCATCCTGGCCTTCAATGCATTGGCGCTGATCGTCCTGACGGCGGGCGTTATCGCGGTGCAGGCCAGCGGGCGCGGCCTGGTGGAAGAGCGCCTGACCTCGATCCAGGAACAGGCCAATATCGTGGCCGGTACCCTGGCCGAATATGCCACGGATCCGGAAACCCATACCCTCAAGGTCGAGCAGGCCGAACCGCTGCTGCGCCAGCTGATCGCACCGACGCGGCTGCGGGCGCGACTGTATTTGCCCAGTGGGCGCATCGCCACCGATACCCGCAACCTGCTGGCGCGCAACGTGGTGCAGATGCAGGAACTGCCGTCGCTGGATACCAGGACCCGCACCGAGGAATGGTTCAAGCGATTGTATGACGGCATCATGGGTGTCAGGCCCTTTGCGCGGCTACAGCCCTATTATGAAGCGGGCGGAGACGGCAGGGTCTATGGCGAGGTCCGCACTGCGCTGACCGGCGAGACCAGCACCGCGGAACGGGTGGATGACCGCAACCGCCTGGTGCTGTCGGTGGCGGTGCCGATCCAGCGCTTTACCGCCATCTATGGCGTGCTGTTCCTGTCCACCGAGGGCGGCGACATTGACGGCATATTGCGCGCCGAACGCGCCACCCTGATCGAGGTGTTCGCGGTCGCCTTTCTGGTGATGCTGTTCACCTCGCTCTATCTGGCCGGCACCATCGCCGAGCCGATCAAGCGGCTGGCGGCGGCGGCGGACCGGGTGCGATCCGGGGTGGGCGGGCGCAGCGACCTTCCCAATTTTCCCGAGCGCGATGACGAGATCGGCGATCTGGCCGACAGCCTGCGTGCGATGACCGCCAACCTTTATGATCGCATTGACGCCATCGAAAGCTTTGCCGCCGACGTGGCGCATGAATTGAAAAATCCGCTGACCTCGCTGGCCAGTGCGGTGGAGATGTTCGCCCGCGCCAAGGACGAGGAAAGCCGCATCAAGCTTTTGACCATCGTGCGCGGTGACATCAAGCGCATTGACCGGCTGATCACGGATATCTCGGACGCCTCGCGACTGGATGCCGAACTGTCGCGCGAGGCGCCGCAGGCCGTGGCGCTGTCGCGGCTGCTGGCCACCATCGTGGAAATCTACCAGATGACGGATATCGCCCATGCTGTGCAGTTCGCGCTGCTGGACGAGCTTGTGCCGGGCGCCACCGTGCGGGGGCGTGACGAAAGGTTGGGCCAGGTGTTCCGCAACCTGATCGACAATGCGGTGTCCTTTTCGCCGCCGGGCAGCACGGTGACCATTACCGCCACCCGCCACGAGCTGTGCGCACGGGTGACGGTGGAAGATGAAGGGCCCGGCATTCCGCCCGACAATCTGGAATCCATTTTCGAGCGTTTCTACACCGAACGGCCGGGCGAGAATTTTGGGCGCAATTCGGGCCTGGGGCTTTCCATCGCGCGCCAGATCATCGAAGGCGCTGGCGGACGCATCTATGCAGAGAACCGGACCCCGAATGGCGCGCGCCTGATCGTGGAGATGCCGCTTGCCCAAATCTGAAAAGACAAGGTTTAAAAATACAAAGCCTGACGCTTCTGAATCCAACATCCATGCCAGCTGTGTCGCGATCGGCGCGCGCGGCGTGCTGCTGCTGGGGCCCAGCGGCGCGGGCAAGTCGGATATGGCGTTGCGGCTGATCGATGGTGGCGCGAAACTTGTTGCGGACGACCGCACAATTCTTTTCGCGGCAAAGGGCGCGCTGCACGGCAAGCCGCCGGCCAGCATCGCAGGCCTGCTGGAAATACGCGGCGTAGGCATTGTCAGCCTGCCACACCGGGCGCGCGTGAAGATTGCGCTGGTTGTCCGGCTGGGGCGCGAGGGCGCGCGGCTGCCGGTGCCGCAATTCTACCGTGCGCTGGACACACAGACGCCGCAAATCACGCTGGATGCCCGCTTTGCCGCGACACCGGCCAAGATTCGCGCGGCACTGGCGGGTTTTTCACGCGGCAGCTTCCGCGACACTTTTAACGTGCAATAAGGGGTTTCCACACCGGATACCCCCTTTCGCGGCCGCGCGCTTTTGCTACTGTCCGCGCCGTCGAAGACCCCCGCCGTCTTTACAGGGGGATTCAGGGTTTCAGGATTTCATGATCGGCATCGTTCTTGTTACCCATGGGCGTCTCGCCCAGGAGTTCATTTCCGCGATGGAGCATATGGTGGGTCCGCAGACCCATCTGCGCGCCGTCTGCATCGGACCCGAGGACGATATCGAGCGCCGCCAGCGCGAGATCGCGGCGGCCGCCAAGTCGGTGGACATGGGCAATGGCGTCATCATCGCCACGGACATGTTCGGCGGCACACCCTGCAACCTGGCGCTGACCCTGCTGGAACGCGGCAAGATCGAAGTGCTGGCCGGCGCCAACCTGCCCAGCCTGATCAAGCTGATCGACATTCGCAACAAAGTGCCGCTGGAGCAGGCGGTGAAGGAATCCATCGAGGCGGGGCGCAAATACATGCGCGCGGGCAGCGCGGACCTGTAATGGCGGACAAGCTTTCGGCCCGGGTCATCATTCCCAACAAGCGTGGTCTTCATGCCCGCGCCAGCGCCAAGGTGGTGGAAGCCAGCGCGCGCTTTGAATCCGAAATTCACATCATCAAGGACGGCCAGAAAGTGAATGGCCGCTCCATCATGGGCCTGATGATGCTGGCCGCGTCGCTCGGCTCGGAAGTGGAGATCACCGCCGAAGGGCAGGATGCGGCCGAAGCGATGAAGGCGATATTGGCGCTGGTGGAAGCCAAGTTCGGCGAAGAGTGATGCCGGGACCGCATGGCGGTCACGACATTACGCCAAGGGCGTGCGCGCGACAGCGTCTTCGCCCGCCAGTGGGAGGAAGAGGACGATGAATTTTCTCCGCACACTCGTCGCTCTGGCATTCCTTGCCTCCCCTGCCCTTGCCGACACTATCGCCCATCCCAGTCTGTGGCATGTCAAAGCCGGTGGCGGCGAAGTCTATCTGTTGGGATCGGTGCATATCCTGCCGCCGGATGTGCAGTGGCGTTCGCCTGCCATCGCCAACGCGATTGCCCGTGCCGATGTCCTGGTGTTCGAAGTGCCGCAGGATGAAGCGGCAATGCGCGAGTTGCAGGGGCTGGTGGCCAGCCGGGGCTTCCTGCCCAAGGGTCAGAGCCTCAGCGAAATGCTGCATCCGGCCGCCCGGGGGGATTTCGCTGCAGCGCTTGCTTCATCCGGCGTGACGCTGGAGCAGGTGGATCATGACCGGCCCTGGCTGGCGGGGCTGCAGATGATGTTCGCCCAGATCGCGCGCGCCAAATTCACCGCCGACAATGGCGTGGATGCGAGCCTGATGACCGAGGCGCGGGCCACGCACAAGCCGATGCGCTATCTGGAAACCATCGCCCAGCAATTTGCCGTGCTGGCGCCGGATGATCCCAAGCTGGAACTGGAAGAATTCGAGGCGGGGCTCAAGGACCTGCGCGATGTTTCGGCGGAAATTCAGCCGCTGGTGGCAGCCTGGAGCGCAGGCGACCAGGCGGCGCTGGACGAATTGCTCAATAGCGAGCTGGACGCCTTTCCCGCGGCCCGCAAGGCGCTGCTGGATGATCGCAATGCCCGCTGGGTGCCGCAGATCGAAACGATGCTGAAGGAAAAGCACGTCTTCCTGGTCACGGTGGGCGCGGGGCATCTGGCGGGTCCCAAGGGCGTGCCGGCCCTGTTGCGGGCTGCCGGGTATCAGGTGGAAGGGCCGTAAAGCACGGGAGATACGGCGTTTTTCAGCAAACCGGCATTCTGCGACGTAAGGATATGCACTTTTCTTTATATCCTTCTTGCCCCCCTCCGCCCCCGCTGCTATGAGCGCAGCTGAAATTTGAGGAATCGCGCCAATGGCTTTCACTGACTACATCGTCAAGGACATCTCTCTCGCCGAATGGGGCCGCAAGGAGCTCAACATCGCCGAGATCGAGATGCCCGGCCTGATGGCGACCCGCGAAGAATATGGCGCGTCGCAGCCGCTGAAGGGCGCGCGCATCGCCGGTTCGCTGCACATGACCATCCAGACCGCCGTGCTGATCGAAACCCTGAAGGCGCTGGGCGCCGACATCCGCTGGGTGTCGTGCAACATCTATTCGACCCAGGATCACGCCGCTGCCGCCATCGCGGCCGCCGGCATCCCGGTGTTCGCGATCAAGGGCGAGAGCCTGAAGGATTATTGGGACTATACCGCCAAGCTGTTCGAATGGCATGGCGGCGGCTATCCCAACATGATTCTGGACGATGGCGGCGATGCCACCATGCTGGTGCATCACGGCCTGCGCGCCGAGAGGGGCGATGTCGCCTTCCTTGAGAAGCCGGAAAATGAAGAAGAAGAAGTCTTCTATGCGCTGATCAAGCGCCTGCTGAAGGA
>JBBQHU010000076.1:0-9823 GCA_038324265.1 Micropepsales bacterium
TCTTCTTCATGTTCGCGATGGTGAAGGCCATGGTGCCGCGCTATCGCTACGATCAGTTGATGCGTCTGGGTTGGAAAATCTTCCTCCCGACCTCTCTCCTGTGGGTGGTTCTTACGGCGGTCTATGTCGTGTTTGTCCGGCCGCACATTCAATTTCCGGGGTGGCTATGAGCTTCGACCGAACCGCGCGGCAGATTTTTTTCTGGGAGTTCATCAAGAGCTTCGGGCTTTCGATGCGCTATTTTTTCGCGCCCAAGGCGACCCTGAACTATCCCTTCGAAAAGGGCCCGCTGTCGCCCCGTTTCCGTGGCGAGCATGCCTTGCGCCGCTACGCCAATGGCGAGGAACGGTGTATTGCCTGCAAACTGTGTGAGGCCATTTGCCCCGCCCAGGCTATCACCATCGAGGCCGAGCCGCGCGAAGACGGTTCGCGCCGCACGACGCGCTATGACATTGATATGGTGAAGTGCATTTATTGCGGATTCTGCCAGGAAGCCTGCCCGGTGGATGCAATCGTGGAAGGGCCGAATTTCGAGTTCTCCACCGAGACACGCGAAGAACTTTACTACAACAAGGACCGGCTGCTCGCGAATGGCGACCGCTGGGAGCGGGAAATCGCCCGCAATCTGGAACTGGACGCGCCGTATCGTTAGGCGCAGGGAAAGCGAATGTTCGAGGCCATAGCCTTTTACTTCTTCTCGGCGATCCTGATCGCCAGCGCGGTCATGGTCATTGCTGCGCGCAATCCCGTGCATTCGGTGCTGTTTCTTATTCTCAGTTTCTTTAATGCCGCCGGACTGTTCGTGCTGCTGGGGGCCGAGTTCCTGGCGATGATCCTGATCGTGGTCTATGTCGGCGCAGTGGCCGTGCTGTTTTTGTTCGTGGTGATGATGCTGGACATCGATTTCGCCGAATTGAAACGTGGTAGCCTCCAATATCTGCCATTCGGTGTTCTGATCGGATTGATATTGGTGGCCGAGCTGGTGATGGCTGGCAGCGTTTGGGTGCTGAATCCCGCGGCCATCGTTGCAAAGGCAAGCGCCACGCCAACCGGCGTCACCAACACGGTCGCGTTGGGGCGCATTCTCTATACCGACTACGTTTACTACTTCCAGATTGCTGGTTTGGTGCTGCTGGTCGCCATGATCGGCGCCATCGTGCTAACCCTGCGCTCGCGGCCCGGCGTTCGCCGGCAGGTGATTTCCGTGCAGAATGCCCGCACGGCAGCCATGGCGGTGGATATGCATGATCTGAAGCCGGGCGAGGGGGCATAAATGACCATCGGGCTCACACAATACCTGACCGTCGCTGCCATCCTTTTCACCATTGGGGTGCTGGGCATTTTCCTCAATCGTAAGAACATCATCATTATCCTGATGTCCGTGGAACTGATCTTGTTGGCGGTAAACATCAACTTTGTTGCGTTCTCAGCCTATCTGGACGATCTGGTGGGGCAGGTGTTCGCACTGTTCGTCTTGACCGTCGCTGCCGCCGAGGCCGCCATAGGCCTGGCCATCCTGGTCGTTTATTTCCGCAACCGCGGGACCATCGCGGTTGAGGACGTCAATCTGATGAAGGGCTGAGATGTACGCCGCAATCGTCTTTCTTCCCCTTCTCGGTTCCGCCATCGCGGGGATATTTGGCCGCATGATTGGCGCGCGCGCCAGCGAGTTGGTGACCACCGGCATGCTGTTGCTGTCTGCGGCGCTGTCCGTCATGGCGTTTGCAACGGTTGCGCTGGGTGGCGGCGAAACCCAGATTATTTCCATCCTGACCTGGATCCACTCCGGCAGCTTCAGCGTGGACTGGACTGTGCGCGTGGACACTATCACCGCCGTAATGCTGGTCGTGGTGACGGGCGTGTCGAGCCTCGTGCATCTGTATTCCATCGGCTACATGAGCGAGGACCCTTCACGGCCGCGCTTCTTCTCCTATCTGTCGTTGTTCACGTTCGCCATGCTGATGTTGGTGACATCCAACAATTTCCTGCAGCTGTTTTTCGGCTGGGAAGGCGTGGGGCTGGCCTCCTATCTTCTTATCGGATTCTGGTACACGCGCCCGTCGGCCAATGCCGCGGCGATTAAGGCCTTTATCGTCAATCGGGTGGGCGATTTCGGATTCGCTCTAGGAATATTCGGCATCTGGGCGGTGTTTCACACTCTGGATTTCGACGCCGTTTTCAAGGCCGCGCCAGCGTTCGCCGGCAAGCAATTCATCTTTGCCGGACATAGCGTCGATATCCTGACCACGCTGTGCCTGTTGCTGTTCGTGGGCGCGATGGGAAAGTCGGCCCAGCTCGGTCTGCACACCTGGCTGCCAGACGCCATGGAAGGCCCTACGCCAGTTTCAGCGCTAATTCACGCCGCTACCATGGTGACGGCGGGCGTGTTCCTGGTCTGTCGTTGCTCGCCGCTGTTTCAGCTATCGCCAACGGCGCTGGAATTCGTAACCATTATCGGCGCCACCACGGCCTTCTTCGCGGCCAGCGTCGGTCTGTTTCAGAACGATATCAAGCGCGTAATCGCCTATTCGACCTGTTCACAGCTCGGATACATGTTCGCGGCGGCTGGCGTGATGGCCTACAATGCCGCCATGTTTCATTTGTTCACGCATGCTTTTTTCAAGGCGCTGTTATTTCTGGGTGCCGGCAGCGTGATCCACGCGATGCATCATGAGCAGGATATGCGAAAGATGGGCGGTCTGTGGAAGCAGATACCCTTCACCTATTCGATGATGCTGATAGGAAACCTCGCGCTGACCGGCGTGGGACTGCCACTGTTGGGTGTCGGCTTGGCCGGCTTCTACTCCAAGGACGCCATCATCAATTCCACGTTCGCGGCCCATACCGGTGTCGGCAGCTATGCCTTCACCCTGCTGTTGGTTGCGGCAGGCATGACCAGCTTCTATTCCTGGCGCCAGTTCCTCTTGACGTTCCACGGCCGCTACCGCGGTGCGGATGGTGTTCATCACGCCGATGAGCATTCTGACGAGCCATTGGCAGGAGACGACGATCATCACAGCGAAGATCATCTGCAGCACCATGTTCCGCAGCTTTCGGAAGTTCACGAATCGCCGCTGGTTATGCTGGTTCCGCTGGCAATCCTGGCACTGGGTGCGGTGTTTGCAGGCATGGCCTTCAATCACTATTTCATGGGCGACGGCGCGCACGAATTTTGGCGCGCTTCGTTGGTGGTTGGACATGGTGAAGAGGGCCAACTTCCGCTGTGGGTTGAGTTCGGGCCCCTGGCCGTTACCATCATTGGTTTCCTGATCGCCTATTACTTCTACATCCTGCACCCTGCAGTTGCCGCCGCCATGCAGGCGCGCCAGGGGTTGCTGTATTTGTTTCTCTACAACAAATGGTATTTTGACGAGATATATGACTTCCTGTTTGTTCGCCCCGCGCTGAAGTTGGGCCGTTTCCTGTGGAAGCGTGGCGACGGAACCGTGATTGATGGGCTGGGACCCGACGGCGTCGCCGCCCGGGTGCTGGACGCGACGCGCGGCGCTGCGCGGCTGCAAACTGGCTATGTTTATCACTATGCTTTGGCGATGCTGCTGGGGGTGGTTGCCTTGGCGACATGGTTCATGATTTCGGGAGGCGTGAAATGAGCCTTCCCATTCTTTCCCTCTGCACCTTTGTTCCGATGCTGGGTGCGGCTGCCATCCTGTTGATGCCCAGCGCCAACGCTGCCCGCTGGATTGCGTTGGCGACGACGGTGGTAGTGTTCGCACTATCGCTTGTGATGTGGGCCAGCTTCGACAATGCGAATTCCGGTTTTCAGATGGTCGAGAAGCTGAACTGGCTGGGTGGTGGCATTTCCTATCACATGGGCGTGGACGGCATATCCATGCTGTTTGTTGTCCTGACGGCAGGTCTGATGCCGTTCTGCATCGTCGCTAGCTGGGAAAGTGTCCAGACGCGCGTTGCGGAATATATGATTGCCTTCCTCGTGCTGGAAACCATGATGATTGGCGTGTTCTGCGCGCTTGATCTTGTGCTTTTCTATGTGCTGTTCGAAGGCGGCTTGATCCCGATGTTCCTGATCATCGGCATCTGGGGCGGCAAACGGCGTGTCTATGCCAGTTTCAAATTCTTTCTCTACACTTTCATCGGTTCGGTGCTGATGCTGCTCGCGATCATGAGCATGTACTGGTATGCAGGTACCACCGACATCGATACTCTTATCAACGGGGTGCACTTCCCGGCTGCCATGCAAACCTGGCTGTGGCTGGCCTTTTTCGCCAGCTTCGCGGTCAAGATGCCCATGTGGCCAGTCCATACGTGGCTACCCGATGCGCATGTCGAAGCGCCCACGGCCGGTTCGGTCATCCTGGCAGGCATCATGCTGAAGATGGGCGGTTATGGCTTCCTGCGCTTCTCGCTACCCATGTTCCCCTCGGCGACAGAGATGTTTGCGCCTTTGGTTTTTGCCATGTCGGTCATTGCCATCATTTATACCTCGCTGGTGGCGCTGGCGCAGGAGGACATGAAGAAGCTGATTGCCTATTCGTCCGTGGCCCATATGGGGTTCGTCACCATGGGCATCTTCGCCTTGAACCATCAGGGCATTGAGGGTGGCATATTCCAGATGCTCAGCCATGGCGTGGTGTCGGGTGCATTGTTCCTGTGCGTCGGTGTTGTCTATGACCGCATGCACACCCGCGATATTGCAGCCTATGGCGGGCTTGTGAATCGGATGCCGCTGTATGCGGCCTTCTTCCTGGTCTTCACCCTCGCCAATGTCGGCATGCCCGGCACATCAGGCTTCATCGGTGAATTCCTTACTATGCTCGGCGCCTACCTGCACAACAGCTGGATCGCCATTTTCAGCGCTACCGGTGTTGTGCTATCGGCGGCCTATGCGCTGTTTTTGTATCGCCGCGTCATCTTTGGTGCGCTGGTCAAGCCGGGTTTGAAGACAATTCAGGACCTGACCCCGCGTGAAATTGCATTATTGGCGCCGCTGGTCGCGATCACGTTGCTGCTTGGCGTCTATCCTAAGCCGGTATTCAACGTCACGACCCCGGCCGTAGCCAAGCTGATTGCCGACAACAAGACCGCGCTGGCCATGGACCATGCCAAGAAAGTCGCGGAAATCCAGATGAGGGCAGGCCAGTGACTTTCCAGACCGATCTTCTGGTCGTTCTTCCCGAGCTGATCCTGGCCGTCGGCGCTATGGCGCTGTTGCTAACAGGCGCCGTTGGCGGCAAGAAGACGGCTTCGCTTGTCAGCTGGGGCGCTATCGCTTTGCTGGCCGCATCGGGCCTCGCCACGGTTTTGGGGCCTGACCACGCGATTGCTTTTCACAACGCGTTCATCGCTGACGGATTTTCCCGCTTTGCCAAGTTGCTGATCCTTGTGGCGGCAGCCTTGTCGATCTTGCTGGCAGATGAGTTCTTTGCGTCCATGCATCTGTCCCGGTTTGAGTTGCCTGTGCTGATGCTGATTGCCAGTTTGGGCATGATGCTGATGGTGTCATCCGCCAGCTTCCTGTCGCTTTACATGGGGCTGGAACTGCAGTCGCTGGCGCTCTACGTGTTGGCAGCATTCAACCGTGACCATCTGCGGTCTACGGAAGCGGGACTGAAGTACTTTGTCCTGGGGGCGCTGTCGTCGGGCATGATGCTTTACGGCATCTCGTTAATCTATGGTTTCACCGGAACGACAGTGTTTTCGGCCATCGCCACGGTTACGCAGGGCGGCGCGGGGCTTGGCGTGATCTTTGGTATCGTCTTCCTAATTGCCGGACTGGCTTTCAAGGTTTCCGCCGTTCCCTTCCACATGTGGACACCTGACGTTTATGAAGGCGCCCCCACACCGATCACGGCCTATTTCGCGACGGCCGCCAAGGTTGCGGCACTGTGCCTGTTCCTGCGCGCGATCCTGACGCCGTTCCCGGAGCTGATCCACCAGTGGCGCCAGATCATCATCTTTATTTCGATTCTCAGCATGGCCCTTGGCGCAGTGGCCGCTATAGGCCAGACCAATATCAAGCGCCTGATGGCATACAGCTCCATTGGCCACATGGGTTATGCGCTGCTTGGCCTGGCGGCCGGCTCCACCTTGGGCGTGCGGGGCGTGCTGATCTATCTGGCGATCTATGTCTTCACCAACCTCGGCGTCTTCGCTGCCATCCAGGCTATGCAGCGCGGCGGTAAATCGGTGGAAAAGATTTCCGACCTTGCCGGTTTGGCTCGCACCGATATCAAGCTGGCCGTGGTTTTTTCCATGCTGTTTCTTAGTCTAGCGGGCCTGCCGCCGCTGGCCGGATTTTTTGCAAAGTTCTATGTTTTTCTCGCCGCCATGCAGGCGGGCTTGATTTGGCCCGCGGTCATCGGCGTGCTGACCAGTGCCATTGGCCTTGTTTATTACCTACGTTTGGTCAAGGTGATGTTTTTCGACGAGCCAGCGCCCAGCTTCGATGTTGTTTCTGGGTTCGGCTCCAGGACCATACTGGCTCTTTCCGCCGCGGTGGCACTGCTGTTTATCTTCGCTGCTTCACCGATTATCACTGCCGCTGATGTGGCTGCGCGCTCCCTTCTTCCTTGAGTGCTGCGCCAATGGTCTGGCCGCAAAATTATCGGCTGATCCGGCATGGCGAGATAGACTCCACCAACAGCGAGGCTCGCCGTTTGGCTGAGGCTGGTGATGTTGGTCTGGTTTGGATAGCCGCGGATCGCCAGACCGCTGGTCGTGGGCGTCGCGGCCGTATCTGGGATAGCGGTAGCGGCAACCTGGCTGCCACGCTTTTGGTGCGGCCGCCTCCAGGTTTCGCGCAATTGTCGTTCGCTGCGGCGCTGGCAGTGTCAGATACTGCCTTGCATTTCGCGCCCTCGGTTCCAATTTCAGTCAAATGGCCCAACGATGTGCTTGCAAATGGCAGGAAGCTCGCAGGCATCCTGCTTGAGAGCGGGCAGGATGCCGCAGGTAGCTGGCTTGCCGTAGGAATCGGGATCAACCTGGCGGGCCATCCGGAAGGAACCGAATTTCCCGCGACTTCGCTGGCGGATTTTGTGTCTGCGCCGTCGTCGCAGGAGGTTCTGACGGTCCTCGCCGCCCGCTTCGCGCACTGGTATGCTGTCTGGATGGAACAGGGTTTCGAAACTTTGCGCGCGGCCTGGCTGGCGCGGGCAGGTGGTCTCAATGGCCTGATCAGGGCGCGGCTGCCCTATGAGACTCTGCACGGCATATTCGAAGGCATCGACGCCTCCGGCGCGCTGCTTTTGAATGAGCAGGGCACGGTGCGCGCCATCACGGCCGGTGAGGTTTTCTTCTGATGCTGCTCGCCATAGATGCCGGAAACACCAACATCGTCTTCGCCGTCTATGACGGTGACACAGTGCGCGCCCAGTGGCGCGCAGTGACCCACGCGTCGCGGACGTCTGACGAATATGCCGTCTGGCTGTCGCAACTCCTGGCGCTGGAAGGGCTTTCCTTCATTGATCTCGATGCCGCCATCATCGCTACGGTGGTGCCGGCTGTGTTGTTCGATCTGCGCGACATGTGTCGCAAGTATCTGAAGACCGAACCTTTGCGGGTGGGTGATCCGGCGCTGGATATCGGGCCGCGGCCCAACGTGGATCGTCCCGAATCCGTTGGCGCCGACCGCTTGTGCAATACCGTGGCCGCACATGACAAATACAAAGGCGCTGTGATCGTGGTGGATTTCGGCACCGCCACCAATTTCGACATCGTGGCCGAGAATGGCGCCTTCGATGGTAGCGTCATTGCGCCGGGCGCCAACCTGTCGATTGAGGCGCTGCACCAAGCCGCGGCGCTGCTGCCGCGCGTTGCCATCCACCGCGCCCAGAAGGTGATCGGCCGCGACACCGTCTCCAGCATGCAGTCTGGCGTCTATTGGGGTTATGTCGGGCTGATTTCGGGGCTAATCGAGCGCATCAAGGCAGAATATGGCAAGCCCATGACTGTCGTGGCCACGGGCGGTCTGGCGCATCTGTTCCGACCGGACATGCCGCTGATTGATCACATCGACCCCGATCTCACCATGCGGGGATTGATGCTGATCCACGCCTGCAACGTCCGCGCCTAGATGCCCAAAAGCGCGCCGAAGCCGGACGAACTGGTTTTCCTGCCGCTTGGCGGGTCGGGCGAGATCGGCATGAACTTCAATGCCTATGGATTTGGGCCGCCCAACAACCGCCAGTGGATCATCGTGGATTGCGGCGTGCTGTTTGGCCGAGAGGGTAGCTCGCCGGGAGTGGACCTGATTATGCCCGATATCCGGTTTCTTGCCGAGCAACGCGAGAATGTACTGGGCATCATCGCGACCCATGCGCATGAAGACCATATCGGCGCCATTGCGCATCTGTGGCCTTCGCTGCGTTGTCCTGTCTTTGCCACGCCCTTCACTGCGCGGCTGATCATGGGCAAGTTGGATGAGGCGGGGCTTTCGTCCAGGGTGCCGCTGAAGGAAGTGCCGGTCGGTGGGAATCTCACCTTGGGTCCATTCAACCTGGATTTCATCTCCATCACCCATTCCATTCTAGAGCCGAACCTGCTGGCCATTCGAACGCCGCTGGGTCTGGTGGCGCATACCGGCGACTGGAAGATCGATCCCGACCCGATGCTGGGCGAGGCGACGGATACTGCGGCGCTAGAAGCCCTGGGCGATGAAGGTGTGCTGGCGCTGGTCTGCGATTCCACCAATGCGCTGGTGCCCGGCAGTTCGGGGTCCGAGGCGAAGGTGCGCGAAAGCCTGACTGCGCTGATCGGGACATTGAAGGGCCGCGTGGCGGTAACAGGGTTCGCCTCCAACGTGGCGCGGCTGGATACGGTGGCGCGCGCCGCCAAGGTGCATGGCCGCCGGGTGGCGCTGGTCGGGCGTTCGATGCAGAAGATGGTCGCCGCGGCGCGCGAGACCGGATACCTGAAAGACATGCCGCCGGTGCTGGACGAGGCGGACGTGGCGGATCTTCCGGCGCACAAGGTGCTGTATCTGTGCACCGGCAGCCAGGGCGAACCGCGCGCGGCGCTGGCCCGCATCGCCGCCGACAACCATCCCCATGTGCGTCTGGCCGAAGGCGACACGGTGATCTTTTCCAGCCGCGTCATTCCCGGCAACGAGATCGCCATTGCGGAAATCCAGAACAAGCTGGCGGCCAGCGGCATTGCGCTGCTGACAGCCGAGGATCACTTCGTCCATGTCAGCGGCCATCCCTGCCGTGACGAGCTGGCCCAGATGTATCGCTGGATCAGGCCCAAGCTGGCCGTGCCGGTGCATGGCGAGATACGTCATCAGGTGGCGCATGCCGCACTGGCGCGCGAGCTGCAGGTGCCGCAGGCCATCGTGCCGCAGAATGGCCAGATGTTCCGGTTGGCGCCGGGCCGTCCCGAGCTGATCGACGAAGTGCCGTCTGGCCGCATCCACATGGATGGCCGCGTGCTGGTGGCGGAAGGCGAGGGCCTGGCCAAGGATCGGCGCGCCATGGCGTTTGCGGGTCTGCTGGTCGTCAGCCTAGTGGTGGATGGCAAGGGCCGCGTCGCCGCCGATCCGGTGGTGCTGGGCGAAGGCATGCCCGAAGCTGTGGAAGAGGCGGTGCTGAAAGCGGTGGAAGCCACCATCGCCGGCAACAAGCGCAGCGATCCCGACGACCTGGCCGAGAATGTGCGGCGCGCCGCGCGCCGCGCCGCCCATGATGCCTGGGGCAAGAAGCCCATGACCCGCGTCCTGGTGACGGAGCTGTGAACATGCCGGTCTTCCTGCATTATGTCGTTCTGTTCAGCGCCTATGCGGTGCTGTGGTTCCTGTGCCTGTTCTGTCTGTTGCCAGTCGGCCTGGGCGCGGCGCGCGATCCGGAAA
>JBBQHU010000077.1:0-9398 GCA_038324265.1 Micropepsales bacterium
GGAGTGCCTCACGCTCCAGTTGAAGGCCATTGACCGGTTCGATCCCGCCATGGAAGCGCTGATGACGCGCCTGGACCTGGTGGCGCGCCGCGACATGGCGCAGCTCACTGCTTTGTGCGGCGTGGATGCCGAAGACATTGCGGACATGATCTCCGAAATCCGCACACTCAATCCCAAGCCGGGCCTCGCCTTCGGCAGCGAACCTGTGACCCCGGTGGTCCCCGACGTGTTCGTCAAGGAAGGCCCGGACGGCGCCTGGATCATCGAGCTGAACTCCGACACCCTGCCGCGCCTGCTGGTCAACAACCAGTATTACGGCACGGTACACAAGACGGCGCGTGACAAGGACAGCAAGAACTATCTCGCCGACTGCCTCAACAACGCCAACTGGCTGGTCAAGAGCCTGGACCAGCGCGCCCGCACCATCCTTAAGGTGGCCAGCGAAATCGTGCGCCACCAGGATGGCTTCCTCACCCATGGCGTGCGCCACCTGCGGCCGTTGAACCTGCGCATCATCGCCGACGCGATCTCGATGCACGAATCCACCGTCAGCCGCGTGACCTCGAACAAATACATTTCCACGCCGCGCGGCCTGTTCGAACTGAAATATTTCTTCACCGCGTCCATCCAGGCGATGAACGGCGCGGAATCGCACAGCGCCGAAGCCGTGCGCGACCGGATTCGCGAAATGATCGAGAATGAAGGCGCCCGCGAGATCCTGTCAGACGACCGCATCGTCGCGCTGTTGACTGCTGACGGCGTGAACATCGCGCGACGCACTGTCGCCAAGTATCGCGAAGCCTTGCGTATTCCATCATCGGTGGAACGCCGCCGCCTCAAGGCCGGCGAAGCACCGCACGCCGCGTTCCGTTAAACGCCTCGAATCACTGCCAGCCGTTCTTAACCGGCCGCAAAAGGCCAGATTGACATTGCGGGGCACCGGGCCTATTTAGCCGCCGCTTTCCAAAAGCCTCCCGGATGCGGGGCCACAATCCAGCCGCCACCAGAGACTGTTGATGAATATCGCCGATCTTCTCGCGCCTGATGCCGTTGTTCCGGCGTTGAAAGCCCAGACCAAGAAGCAGCTTCTGCAGGAACTCGCAGTGCGCGCGCATGGCATCACGCGGATGCCCGAGCGCCGAATCTTTGAAACCCTGGTGGAACGCGAACGGCTGGGAACCACGGGCGTGGGTTCCGGCATCGCCATTCCGCATGGCCGCATGGCCGAAGCCAAGACCATCAGCGGCATCTTTGCGCGCTTGGAAAATCCGCTCGATTACGAAGCCGTGGACAGTCAGCCGGTTGACCTGGTGTTCATGCTGTTGGCGCCCGAAAATGCCGGCGCCGATCATCTCAAGGCGCTGGCCAAGGTTTCGCGCCTGCTGCGCGACAAGCAGACCGTGGAACAACTGCGGACCGCCACCAGCGCAGAAGCGCTGTATTCGATCCTCACCGGCGACAAGAACGGCGGCGCTGCCACGGCAGCGTGATTACTTCAGCAAACTGATTTTCTTGATCAGGATTGGCTCGACCGGCGCCTGGCCCGGAATGGGGCCGTCATCGCCCACCGCCACTTCGCCGATCGCATCCACCACGTCCATCCCGCTGGTGACTTGGCCAAACACCGCATAGCCAGTGGTGTTGCCGGCATCGTCCGCCCTGTGATCAAGCTGGTCGGTATTATCCGCCAGGCTGATGAAGAATTCCGGTCCGGCACTGTCGGGCGCCTCGGCGCGGGCCAGCGCAACCGTGCCGCGCAGGTTGTGCAGCCCATTATTGGCTTCCAGCGGTACTGGCACGGGATGATAGCCGCGCCCCTTCATGTGGGCTTCCCAGCTTCCCATCTGGACCACAAATCCCTTGGCGACGCGGTAAACCACGGTGCCGTCATAATGCTTGGCTTTCACGAACTTCAGGATATTGGCAACGCTCTTGGGCGAATGCGCGCTGTCCATCTGGACGGTGATGTCACCCATGGCCGTCGAGATCAGCAGCCTAGGGCCTGTCATGGGCGGATTGGTGGGCGCGACCGTGACGACCGGATCGGCCGGCGGCGGTGTTGCGACATCCGGTGCCTGCGCCAAGGCAGGCGCGGCGAGCAGCAGGAAGGCGAGGGCGGTCAGGCGCATGAATGTCTCCTTGGGACGCGCACTCTAGCGATCTTTGCCGAACAAAAAAGCCGGGCGCGAGGGCCCGGCTTTTTCACGTTTCACGAGGTGCGCTTCAGTGCACGCTGACCGGAGTCAGTTCGTTCTGCACCGCCGCGCCATAGGCCGACGCATAGCCATCGGTAAAGCCCAGCACACTGCCGTCCTCGGCATGGAGCACATAGAGCTTCATCCCGGCCGGCAGGTCGATATTGGCGGGAATGAGGCCAAGGCGATGGGCTTCGTCGCTACCCGTGGGCTTGATATAGGCGATGCGGCCGGCCAGCAGGCCGGGCTCTTCAAAGTCTTCGCTTTCAAACCTTTCGGCGAATCTGTCGGTCATGTCTGTGCTCCAGTCTTGATTTCTACGGTCCGGACCTGTGGCTGGATCGCCTTGCGGACCAAATCTATTTTCAGCAATCCATTTGCCAACGCGGCAGATGAAACTTCGATGCCGTCGGCCAGCACAAAGCTTCGCGAAAATTGCCGCGCCGCAATGCCGCGGTGCAGGAACGTTTTGCCGTCCGGCTCAGCCTGCCTGCCGCGAACCACCAGCTGGCGGTCCTCCTCGGTGACGGTAAGTTCGTCGCGGCTGAAACCTGCAACGGCGAGCGCAATGCGAATGCCGCCGTCGTCGAGCGCCTCGATATTGTAGGGCGGATAGCCGTCGCCGGAGGCGCGGGTGGTGCGCTCCAGCAAGCGCTCCAGATGTTCAAAGCCCAGCAGATAAGGGCTGCCAAAGGTCACATGCCTGTTCATATTCCCAGCCCTCCTTTGAGCGGCTGCCATGACCAAAGTCCCCTGCGGGCGCCCGGTCTGACCTGATATGGTGCCGTTTTGAACCCTTTCAAGTCGCGTTCTCAGGTGGGAACAATCTCAGGTTGCGATGCTGATAATCCTCGATCACAGCCTCCCAGAAGGCCCATCCCGGAGGGTTTTTCGCGCGCCCCTGCGCGTGCTGGCGGTGGACCACCCGGCCCAGGTTCCCGGCATACTGGACGCCGTGGAGAATGCCTTGGCCCAGGGCCACCATGTGGCGGGCTGGCTGGGCTATGAGCTGGGCTATGTGCTGGAGCCGCGCCTGGCCAGTCGTGCCGTCAACTCCCCGCTGCTGCGCCTGGGTGTGTTCGAAGGGCCGCAGAGCGTGGCACCTCTGCCGACGGGCCGCGTCTATGCCGGTCCCCTGAAACCGGAATGGAAAGCGCAGGATTATGCCGCCCGCTTTGACCAGGTAAAGGACCTCATCGCGGCCGGCGACATCTATCAGGCCAATCTCAGCCTGCGCGCCCGCTTCGCCTTTCTGGGTGATCCACGGGCGCTGTACGAAAAACTGCGCGCTCAAAGCGGCGCCGGACACTGCGGCTATGTCGATGATGGCGAACGCCAGATACTAAGCCTTTCGCCTGAACTGTTTTTCAACCTGACGGCAGACGGCGCGCTGACGGTGCGCCCGATGAAGGGCACCGCGCCGCGCGAGGGCAATGATGCTGCCGAACGCACGGCGCTGGCGGCATCGCCCAAGAACCGTGCCGAAAATCTGATGATCGTGGACCTGATCCGCAACGACCTGTCGCGCATCGCCAGCGCCGTGACGGTCTCGGACCTTTTCAAGGTCGAAACCTATCCCACCCTCCACACCATGGTTTCCACTGTCACGGCGCAAAAGCGTCCCGGCGTCGGCGCGCGCGACATCCTGCGCGCGCTGTTTCCCTGCGGCTCGGTGACAGGCGCCCCCAAGATATGCGCCATGGAAATTCTGCGCGACCTGGAATCCAGCCCGCGCGGCGCCTATTGCGGCGCGGTGGGGCACTTTGCGCCCGACGGTTCGGCGCACTTCAATGTCGCCATCCGCACGCTGACCTTGGAAGGGGGGCGCGGCACGCTGGGTATCGGCGGCGGCGTGGTGCAGGACTCCCAGCCCGTCAGCGAATATGCCGAATGCCTGCTCAAGGCCCGCTTCTTCGAAAATGCGCGCCAACCACTCGAACTGATCGAGACGCTGCGCTGGGATGGGAAATTCTTACGCCTGAGCGCCCATCTCGCCCGCATGGAAAAATCCGCCGAAGCATTCGGCATGGCATTTGACCCCGCCGCTGCGCGCGCAGCGCTGGATGCTGCCGTGGCCGCAAAGCCGGGGCCATTGCGTGTGCGACTGACTTTGAACGAGGCGGGCGAACACCACGCCACCACACATGACCTGCCGCCGAACCCCGCCCATTGGACCTACAGCCTGTCGCCCGACCGCACCGACAGCCGCGACCTGCTGCTGCGCCACAAGACCAGTCGCCGCGAGCTCTATGACCGCGCGCATCCCGGCGTGGATGAAGTGATTTTCTGCAACGAGCGGGGTGCGCTTGCGGAAGGCGCGCGCAGCAACATCTTTGTCGAACGCGGCGGGATATTGCTGACACCGCGGCTCAGCGCCGGCGTGTTGCCGGGAATATTGCGGGCCGAACTGATCGCCCAGGGCAGGACACAAGAAGCCGATCTGACACCGGCTGACCTGCAGGGCGCTGTCTGGTTGGGAAATTCGCTGCGCGGCCTGATCCGCGCAATCAGGTCCTAGCCGCCAGCGCCGACAGCAGCGCCAGGCTGTCCGGCAGCACCCAGCCATCCACTTCGCGCACGCGCCCACCCTGCACGTCCGCAAGCACGGCGGCGGAAAGTCCGCCGGTCAGCGATGCGCGCAACCGAGCCGCCAGCGACGCGGTATCCGCGCTGTCCGCCACCTTCGCCCCCAGCTTCGCAGCGTGTTCGCGGTCCGCCAACTGGCCCAGCAGGTCGTCATAGGGCGTCGGGGGGTAATGCTTTGCGAACAGGCCGGTGAATCGATACAGCCCGGCGGCCACCGCCACGCCAACGATAGCAACGCCCGAGATTACGGTCCTGCGCCTCATATCGTCACCTTCCGCAGGTGATCGGCCAGTCGCAATGTCAGCGCCAGCAGGTTCAAGGTCGGATTCGACGAGCCATAGGTCGGAAACACCGAACTCCCCGCCACATAAAGATTGCCAATGCCATGCACCATCTGGTTGGCGTCCACCACGCCTTGCCTGGGATCAACGTGCATTCGGGTGGTGCCCAGGTGGTGGTTGCCCCAGTCCATGGTCTTCAGCCATTCCTCGCGCTTGTCGAAGTTCAGGCGCAGCATTCCAGTTTTCGACGCCAGCAACTGGCGGCCCAGTTCGGTCAGCGTCTTGCGGTACATGGTGAAGTCGGCTTCCGCCATGGTCATGTGCAGCTTCAGCCGCGGCAGGCCCAGCGCGTCCTTTTCACCCGTCAATGTCAGTCGCCGGTCAGGATCGGGCAGCAATTCCATGCCGCAGCCCATCGACCAGGCCTTTGCGTTGGACGCATCCACACCCAGCGCCAGCGCGGTGGTGATCACCGCCGCCTTGCCGATCTCGTCCAACTCCACCGGTTGCTCCACTGTGGTCAGCGAGCCTGCCACCTTGCCGGCGCGGCAGAAGTCACCGGTGGGGGAGAAGGTCGCCCGCATCACCGGGCCATTGTCCAGTTTCAGGTTGTTGCCGTAATAGGGCGCCAGCGCGCCCGAGAACACCACCATGGTGGCGACATCGCGCGGAATCGGATTGTCGCCGAAGAAGCGGCCCACCAGGTCATTCTGGTTGCCCACCCCCGCTGTCATCACATCGTTCGATGCCAGCAGCAGGCGCGCATTCTCTATCCCGCCACAGGCCAGCACAGTGAAGCGCGGCTTCACCGTAAAGTTCTTGCCGTTCAAGGTCGTGCCATCCAGCCGTTCCACCCGCTTGGCGTCGGCGGCAAGACGTATGCCGGTGACATTGGCGTTCAGCAGCAGCTTCACCCGCGAACGCTTGAGATCGTCCTCATAGCGGTGACCGAAATAGGTCGGCAGGTCGCTGTCACGCGTCTTGGAAAACTGGAACCAGCTGGTATAGACGCCGCCTTGCCCAATCGGCAGCAACTGGCCCCTGGCGGCAATGATCGCGTCGGCGCGATCGTAGATCCAGGGCCCGGCCTCCACCAGCTTCTGGGCGCGCTGGTAATAGCCGTCCAGCGACTTGCGCGTCATCGGCCATCCGGAATGGGCAATCCAGTCGCGCTTCTCGAAATCGATGTCGTCCAGCGGTCGGCACCAGCCGCCCCAGTGATTGGTGCTGCCCCCCAGCATGCGCAGCCGTCCGGCATCCAGCGCGATGTAATGCAGGCCGTCTTCTTCGCCCGCATACATCTTCTGCACGGCCGGATCGAAATTGGCGCCGCCGGATTCCAGCAGCAGGATGTCCAGCTTGGTATCCGCCAGCGCCAGCGCCAGCGAAATGCCGGCGGGTCCGCCGCCGATGATCGCAAGGTCAGGCGTCAGCACCGTGCCGGAAGAAAGCGTGCGTGCGTCAATCGGGGCCGTCAAAGCGTGGTTCCATGCGAAAGAGGCAACTGTAACGCCAGGCCTTGCAAAAGGTCTTGTTGCAAATGTACCGGCCTAGATGTCTTCAGAATGGCCGATATTGAAACCGCCATCCACTGCGATGGCCTGGCCGGTGATCCAGCTGGCCTGGTCGGAAATCAGGAACAGCGCCATGTGGGCAATGTCCTCCGGTTCGCCCATCCGGCCCAGCGGATGCAGGGCGGTCAGCTTGGCGCGCCGTTCGGCAGGCAGGCTGGCCAATAGCGCGGTGTTGACGAAACCGGGGCACAGGCAGTTCACCCGAATCTTGTCGGCGGCGTAATCCAGCGCCATGTTGCGGGTCAGTGAGACAATGGCGCCCTTGCTGGCGCTGTAGGCGGCGCGATTGCGCGTGCCCGTGGTGGCCACGCCCGACGACAGATGCAGCACAGCTCCGCCAAAGGCGCGCAAATTCGGCAGGGCATATTTCGACACCAGGAAGGCGCCGCGCACATTCACCGCCATGACCGCATCATAATCGGCCATGTCGGTGTCGGTGACCGTGGCGCGGCGCGCAATGCCGGCGGAATTCACCACCGCGTCGATGCGGCCCAGGCCCGTAAAGGCGCGCCGAACCTGGTCTTCATCGCTGATGTCGCAGATGCGGGTATTGGCAAAGCTGGTGGGTGTACGGTCGATGGCGGTTATGGTCGCGCCTTCGTCCTGCGCCGCCTGCGCAATGGCCAGGCCCAGCCCGGAAGCTGCACCCGTCACCACCACATGTTTGCCGGAAAAACGCATGCCCCGTCATAGACGGGGCATGCGCGTATTTCAACGATGGGCAAGTCCTCTCCCTGTGCGCATCGGCACGCAAGAAGGGAGGTGGCCGTGGCTGGCTCTCGTGCCAGCGAAGGCCGCAAGGGGGACTATCGAGCGCCGCCGGAAGCAGGAATGCGTTCGCCAGTCATCCAGCCCGAGTCGCCACCGGCTAGGAACACCGCCACCTTGGCGATATCGTCCGGCTGGCCGACACGGCCCAGCGGCGTGGTCGACACCACTTGGCTTTCCAATTCGCTGCCGATGATACCGGCCGTATGGGTGCCTTCGCTTTCCACCATGCCGGGATTGAGGGAATTGACGCGGATGTTGCGCGGCGCCAGTTCCGCCGACAGGACCTTGGTGATGGTGTCCACCGCGCCCTTGGTCCCGGCATAGATGGCCATGCCCGGCAGGCTCATCTGGCTGACGATGGAGGAGATGTTGATCACGCTGCCGCCATCATTGAAATGGGGCAAGGCCTCCCGCGTGGTCTGCAACAGGCCCCAGACGTTGGTGCCGAACTGGCGCTGGAATTCCGCTTCCGTGACATCGGCGATCGGCAGAAAGTTATAGACGCCGGCATTGTTGACCAGCACATCCACCTTGCCGAACGCCTTGGCGGTGTCGTCGAACAGACGCTTCACATCGGCCGACTTGGCGACATCGGCCTGCACCGCGATGGCCTTGCTGCCGGAAGCGACGATGGCTGCCACCACCTTGTCCGCGCCGGACTTGTCCTTGGCGTAATTGACGACGACCGAGGCGCCTTCCGCGCCCAGCGCCTTGGCAATGCCTGCCCCGATGCCCTTGGAAGCGCCGGTCACCACTGCCACTTTGCCGTTCAGTTTCTTGCTCATGAAAGCCACTCCGTTTGTTTCGATAGTTAGATGATTATCGAATCGAGTGGTTCAAGGGCGTCCGGCCGATTTTTCGCGAGGCCGCGCTAAATGCTTGAAAGTGCTTCGCGATAGGCGTCCAGCACCGGGCGATTGAGGGTCAGTTTCATGAACTTGCCCTCCATTCGCGTCTCCACCAGGCCGGCATTCACCAGCTCTTTTATGTGGTGGGAGAGGGTGGCAGGGGTCACATCCTGGGTCTCGCGCAGCGCCTGGCACGACGCGGCACTGCCGTCGCACTGCCCGATCTGGCGCAGAATCTCCACCCGCCGCGGCTCGGCAAGCGCCTTGGCGATCAGTTCGGTCTGGCGGGCGGGAAGTTTGAGGGAGGCCATGGGGGTAAAGTGGCGCTGGGGAGAGCCGGATACAAGTATAAGGTGGCCCCACCACGCGGCGTCCGGGCGGCGACCCTACGCCGCTGCCAGGCATCGCCTGACGCTGCTGCAGGAAATTGGCGGTGGTGAGGGCAGGTATTGGTGGAGCCTAGCGGGATCGAACCGCTGACCTCCTGCATGCCATGCAGGCGCTCTCCCAGCTGAGCTAAGGCCCCGTACCAATCGGCGCGGTCTGGATTCCGCGACGCGTGTTATAAATTAAGCTTCGTCCTTGGCAATGCCCGGATCGATGATGCCGGAGACATCGTCTTCCTCGTCTTCGACTTCGCCCAGAAGATCGTTGTCTTCCTCGTCCTCGTCGTCCTCGACTTCGATGTCTTCGATGCCATCGGCTTCGTCGCCATCGACCACCGACATGCCCGATTCCGCTTCGGCTTCTTCTTCTTCAGCCTCTTCGTCTTCGTCTTCGCCGGTGGCGGCCACTTTCAGCGGCGCCTCGACAACGGTCTCGGCTTCTTCGTCTTCTTCCTCGGCTTCGTCACCGTCGTCCTCGTCCTCGTCGTCTTCATCCTCGTCTTCGGATTCCTTGGCCGGGACGACGCCGGCGGCAGGTTCGGCCACGCGGCTGCGGCGCTGCTTGAACAGCGCTTCGGGCTCATAACTGAAACCGCACTTCGGGCACTCGATCGGGCGCTTTGTGAGGTCGTAAAACCTCGAAGCGCAGCTCGGGCACTGCCGTTTGGTTCCAAGATCTGCCTTGACCAAGATGATGCTTCCCGCAAGAAGAGGTTGTTGGAGGGGCGCGTTTGCCACGGAGCGCCCCGGCTGTAAA
>JBBQHU010000078.1:0-9309 GCA_038324265.1 Micropepsales bacterium
CCGTCCACCTGGCCCGTAACCCCCTTGCCCGTGACGGATTCAAAAGCAGACGGATCGTGAAGCGTGGCCGCATCCGCCGCCGCAACAATCGCCGCCGCCAGAGGATGTTCGCTGGACCGTTCCAGACTGGCGGCCAGCGACAGGATTTCGCTCTCAGAAAATCCGTCCTCCGCAACGATGCTGGTCACCTTGGGCTTTCCCTCGGTCAGGGTGCCGGTCTTGTCCACCACCAGGGTATCAACCTTCTCCATCCGCTCCAGCGCATCGGCCGACTTGATCAGAACCCCCATGCCGGCGCCCTTGCCCACGCCAACGCCAATCGACATCGGCGTGGCAAGACCCAGCGCGCAGGGACAGGCGATAATCACGACAGAAACAGCAGCAATCAGGGCATAGGACAGTGCCGGCGCCGGCCCCCGGATCGCCCAGGCGACAAAAGCCAGCACGGCCACCGCCAATACCGCTGGCACAAAATATCCGGCAATCGTATCGGCAAGCCTCTGGATGGGCGCCCGGCTGCGCTGCGCCTCCGAGACCATGGCGACGATGCGCGACAGCATCGTCTCCTCGCCCACCCGGTCCGCGCGCATGACCAGCGCCCCGGTCCCGTTCAGGCTGCCGCCGATAAGCTTGTCACCGGCCGTCTTGGTGGTGGGAATCGACTCGCCCGTCACCATGGATTCATCGACGGCGCTTTTTCCCTCCAGCACCTCGCCATCCACCGGAATACTGTCGCCCGGACGGATGCGCAGTTTGTCCCCCACTTGCACCAGTTCCAGCGCGACGTCCTCGTCCGCCGCGCCGTCTTTCATGCGCCGTGCGGTCTTGGGCGCCAGCTTGAGCAGGGCGCGGATCGCGCCTCCGGTCTTTGCACGCGCCCGCAATTCCAGAACCTGCCCCAGCAGGACCAGCACGGTGATCACCGCGGCAGATTCGAAGTAGACAGGCACCGCGCCCATCTGGCGAAAGCCCGATGGAAAGACATCCGGCAAAAACAGTGCAACCAGGCTGTACAGATAGGCGGTGCCGGTTCCCAGCGCGATCAGGCTGAACATGTTCAGGCTGCGATCGACAACCGATGCCCAGCCCCGCTGAAAGAAGGGCCACCCAGCCCAAAGAACCACCGGCGTCGAAAGCACGAATTGAACCCAACCCGAGGCCGTGGGCGACACCAGGTGATGCATTCCAAGCACTGGAATGTGACTTCCCATCTCCAGAACAAACACAGGGATGGTCAGGACCAGTCCGACCCAGAAACGCCGGGACATGTCCTGCAGCTCGGCGTTCGGGCCCTCCTGCGCCGCCACGACCACAGGCTCCAGGGTCATGCCGCAAATCGGACAATTGCCCGGCCCCTGCTGGCGAACCTGCGGATGCATCGGACAGGTGTAGATATTTTCCAAATCGCTGCTCATCGAAAATTCCGGACCAACTCTCGCACGATATTGTGGCCGCAGCATGTATCAGTCGCGCACGCAGGAACCCGCGCCGCCCGCACTCTCGATATATATCGGCATATACGGTTTGGAGCGATGACCGTTCCGATGCGATCGGCGACATCCTGCAGTGAGTCGATGCCAACAAGCGCGTCTTCCGACATGCACCATCAAACACCCGCAATACGGAACCCTGCAAACGACGCATTCGCGCAGTTGCGCCGAAAAATGTGAGCAATATTGCTCACTTTGGTGCCTTCACCGACGGATCGGTTGGCTTGAATGCCGCAATTATGCTAATTTCACGCCCGCTTCCGAATGCGAAACGGCTCAACGGTCATCACAGCTTTTTCGGGAAAGCAGCATTGCCCAACAAGCGAACACCAAGCTTCGACGTGAAGACCTTCCTTGCCAATCCTGGCGATGGTCACAGCATCACGAAATATCGCAAGAACCAGCTTGTCTTTTCACAAGGGCAAGCGGCCGATGCAGTCTACTATATCCAGAAAGGCAAAGTGAAAATCACCGTCGTGTCAGAGCGCGGCAAGGAAGCCGTCATTTCCATGCTGGGCGCTGGCGATTTTTTCGGCGAAGGCGCCATCGCGGGTCAAACCGTGCGGGTAGCAACCGTCGCGGCGATGAGCGAGGCGCACATGGTTCGCATTGCAAAAGCCACGATGATGGAAATATTGCACAACCATGTGGAATTTTCCGAACTGTTCATGGCGCATATCCTGCAAAGGACCATACGCGTCGAAGCAGACTTGGTGGATCAGCTGTTCAACTCCAGCGAGCGCCGACTGGCCAGACTGTTGCTGCTTCTGGCCAACTATGGCCAGGAGGGAAAACCGGAACCCATGATTGCCAAGATCAGCCAGGAAACGCTGGCGGAAATGATCGGAACCACGCGTTCACGCGTCAGCCACTTCATGAACAAGTTCCGCAGCCTGGGACTGATCACCTATAACGGTCATATCACCGTCCACAAATCGCTCCTGAACCTGGTCCTGCACGAAAAACCGCATATCTCTCCCCGGCCCAACACGCGCCAATAGCTTTGCGCACGGCGCTGGCCGAACCGCGACATTCTGCACAGTGAGCAAAAGGGCACATCCACGCGCCGCCTGCGGAACTAAGTTGCATTCGTAGCGCGCCCTGCAAGGCCGCGGGGCCAATCGAGAAGGGTCAGTCCGTGAACACAAAACAGCCTGCCTCTGTGACGGTGCCAAAACCCTTTGCGGTGTTTGCGCCCATGTTGCACCCGCCTCACCTTGGCCGGGAATGCGAAACTTTCGCCTTGGGATGCCCGGTGGACTCCTTGCGCGAAGCGCTGGCACGCGAAGCCAAACTTCTTGATTTACAGGAAGCTCTCCTGCGCGAAAAAGAATGCCTGCTCAACCATCAGGAAAACCTTCGCAGCGAATCCGATCACCGGCTGCTGAACGGGCTGCAGATGGTTGTCAGCCTGCTGTCGCTGCAGGGACGCGCCTCAATCAATCCGGAAGTTACCCGGCAATTGGCGGTCGCCGCCAACCGCGTGGCAACCATCGAACGCATTCACCGCCGCCTGCACAACAATGACGGCGCCAAGTCCGTTGCCTTCAAGAAATACCTGGAAGATTTCTGCCGGGATTTTTCCGGCATCATGGCGATTGGCGAAGTGGCCGCCAATCCCATTTCGGTCGAAGGACCTGACATGGACCTTCCGACAGGGATTGCCATTCCCCTGGGCTTTATCGTCAACGAACTGGTCACCAACGCCGTCAAATACGGAAAAGGCCGCATCGCCGTGGGACTGGAAAATTGCGCACCCAATGGCTTCCTGCTGACCGTCAGCAACGAGGGTCCGCCCCTGCCGCCCGATTATGATCCTGCGGCCAGCAAGGGCCTGGGCATGAAAATCATCCGATCCTTCCTGCGCCAGATCGACGGAGAATTTCACTTCGACTGCGGCGCCGCCGATCGCGGCCCGCGCTTCACCGTGACACTCGGGCGCAACGCGCTTGGCGCCGCGGCCTAGACCAGCATCATCTGGTCAACCAGAAGCTTCGCCTGCGCAATGACCGCATGCCGATCCGGACCTCGCGGCACGGCGACTTCGTGCAGCAGAGAACTGGGGCGATAGACCAGCGCCTCCCAACCATCCGCGTGGTGCATCACGGCGATGCGCCAATCCTTGTAGGAAATCTCGTCACCCATCGGACCACTGCCTTCGTTGTCATTGGAAAACGCGGCGCCGGTGCCGCCGCGAGCCTGCCAATTGAAGCCGGATCCATGCCGCGCGGGTGGTCACTTTTGCTCACCGCACCCGGCCATAATCCCGAAAACAGGCGGATTTCGAACCTCCTATTGATATTACTGACTGGTCAGTTATTAATTACCCGATGAAAACCCAACGCTGGCAGCGCCGCAAGGACGAACGGGCCCCGGAGATTCTGGAAGCGGCCCTGGCCTGCTTCGCCGATAAGGGCTTTGCCGCCACGCGCATGGACGACATCGCTGCCCGCGCCGGCATCACCAAGGGCACCATCTATCTCTATTTCGAAAGCAAGGAAGCGGTGTTCAAGTCACTGGCGCGCCAATCCATCGGCACCCAACTCAGCGAATTGAAGGCGCAGGTGGAACTGTTTACAGGCCCCACCGCCGAATTGCTGCGCGCCGTGATCCGCACCATGGGCCAGTTCGCCCGCACCAGCGACCGGGTCGTCCTCCCCCGGGTCCTGCTGGCCGAAGTCGCCAGTTTTCCAGAACTCGCCGAATTCTGGCGCCACGAAATCATCGATCGCGGCACGGCCATGTTCGAAGCCATCATCCAGCGCGGTATCGCGCGCGGTGAACTTCGCAACATCCCACCGCAACATGCTGCTCGCCTGTGCGTTGCCCCAATAATCATAATCATCCTCTGGCGCACGATTTTCGCAAAATTCGATACCGAACCCTACGACTACGAAGCCTTGATCGAGGCGCATCTCCAAACACTGCTACAAGGCCTGGAAGTTAGGAACGCAACAGCATGAAAAAACTCGTCCTGCTTGCTGCGCTGTTGCTGACCGCCTGCGGCAAGCCGCCGGAGGAAGCCTGGCTGGGCTATGCCGAAGGCGACAACGCCTTCATCGCCGCGCCGGAACCGGGCTGGGTCACCCAGATGAAAGTGGCACGCGGCAGCATCGTCCATCGCGGCGATCTTCTGTTTGTCCTCGACAATACGCGCGAAGAAGCCGGCCGCGCCCAGGCAGTGGCAGCCCTGGCCCAGGCCAAGGCCAGCCTGACCCAGGAACAGTCCAATCTTGTCTACACGCGCACAGAGCTGAGCCGGCAGAACCGGCTCGCCCGTGCCAAGGCCGGCACGCCGACCCAGCTCGACCAGGCCCTCACCACCTACCAGCAATCCGGCGCGCGCATTTCCCAGCTCAAGGCCCAGATCGCCCAGATGGAAGCGTCGTTGAAGACAGCCGATTATACCCTGTCGCAACGGGCCGTGATGGCCCAGACCGACGGGCCGGTGCAGGACATCTATTTCCGCGAAGGCGAATATGTCGCCGCCTCCACGCCCGTCCTGTCCATCCTGCCGCCGGCCAATGTCTATGTGCGGTTCTTCGTGCCCGAGAGCCAGCTTTCCCGCGTCCGGCTGGGCCAGAAAGTCAGCATCTCCTGCGACGGCTGCGGCGCCCCCATCGTGGCCAACGTCACCTTCATCGCCCAGCGCGAGGAATTCACCCCGCCCGTACTGTTCAGCATCGGCAATCGCGAGAAGCTGGTGTTCAAGATGGAAGCGCGCCTGCCGCAGGGATTGAATCTGCATCCCGGCCGCCCCGTGGATGTTCGCCCCCTGTGATGGCGCCCGATACCTTTGCCATTGACGTCAAAGGCCTGACCAAGCGCTTTGCGCACAAGATCGCGGTCGATCACATCGACATCGCTGTGCCGCAGGGCCAGGTCTGGGGCTTCCTGGGCCCCAACGGCTCGGGCAAGACCACAACCATTCGCATGCTGTGCGGCCTGCTGACCGCCGATGAAGGCGAAGGCACCTGCCTGGGACTGGATATCCGCACCCAGTCCGAAACCATCAAGCGACAGGTCGGCTACATGACCCAGCGCTTCAGTTTCTGGGAAGACTTGTCCATCCGGGAAAACCTGGATTTCGTCGCCCGGCTCTACCAGCTTCCCAACCGCCGCGCCAAGGTCGAGCAAACCCTCGAACGCCTGGGCCTTGGCGAACGCCAGCACCAACTGGCCGGCGCGCTGTCCGGCGGCTGGAAGCAGCGCATGGCGCTGGCCGCCTGCACCCTTCACGATCCAAAACTGCTCCTGCTGGACGAGCCCACCGCCGGCGTCGATCCCAAGGCCCGTCGCGACTTCTGGGAACAGATCCATGCGATGAGCGACCAGGGCCTCACCGTCCTGGTGTCGACGCACTATATGGACGAGGCAGAACGCTGCGACCGCATCGCCTACATCCTCAATGGCAGGCTGGTCGCGCGCGGCACCGTCGCCGACGTCATCACCCAGTCCGGCCTGATCACCTTCGTGCTGGAAGGTGCCCAGGTGCGGCACTACCTGCCGGACTTCCAGGGCAAGCCCGGCGTGGAATATGCGGGCTATTTCGGCGCCGCGCTGCATGTCAGCGGCCGCAACCGCGCCGTGCTGGAACAGGCGATTACCCCCTACCGCGCGCGCGGCGGCATCACCGTAACCGAAACGCCGCCCAACCTGGAGGACGTCTTCATTCACCTGCAGGAGGAAGTGCGATGAACCGCCACTTCTCGCTGGCGCGGATCTACGCCCTGCTGCTGAAGGAAATGCTCCAGATGCGGCGCGATCGCGTCACCCTGGCCATGATCATTGCCATGCCGCTGATGCAGTTGTTCGTGTTCGGCTTTGCGATAAATTTCAATCCCAAGGCCCTGCCCACCGCCGTTTCCATCGACGACCCTGGAACATTTTCGCGCTCCCTGGTCGCCGCCTTGCGCAATTCCAGCTATTTCGAAATCGTCGCCCAGACAAACTCTCCGCAAAAAGCACGACGCCTGCTGCAGGAAGGCAAGGTCCTGTTTGTCGTGGAAGTGCCCGCCAATTTCACCCGCGACATCGTTCGCGGCGCGCATCCCGACCTGCTGGTCGAAGTCGATGCCACCAATCCGGCTGCCGGCTCCTTTGCCCTCGGCGCGCTGGGCGGCATTGCCGCCAACGCCTTGAAGGATGACCTCAACGGCCCCCTGGCAAAACGGGCGCAGGGTCCTGCCCCGTTCAATGTCGTCACCCACCTGCTCTACAACCCCGAATCCAATACCCAGTTCAGCGTCGTGCCCGGCCTGCTGGCGATCATCCTGACCATGACCATGGTGCTGATGACCTGCCTGGCGCTGACGCGCGAGCGCGAGCGGGGCACGTACGAAAATCTTCTGGCCATGCCGGTTTCCCCGCTGGAAATCATGCTGGGAAAGATCGCGCCCAATATCCTGATCGGCACCGTCCAGAGCATCATCATCCTGCTGGTCGCAAAATATGTCTTCGCGGTGCCGATGATCGGATCCTTTGCCCTGCTGGCATTTTCCGTGACGGTCTTCATCATCGCCAACCTGGCCGTCGGCTACACTTTTTCCACCCTGTCGCAGAACCAGCTTCAGGCAAACCAGATGACAACCTTCTTCCTGCTACCGGCCATCCTGCTGTCCGGTTTCGCCTTCCCATTCGAAGGCATGCCGCGCTGGGCTCAATATGTCGGCGAAGCCCTGCCTGCGACGCACTTCCTGCGAATTGTCCGCGGCGTCATGCTCAAGGGCAACGGCCTGGCGGAAATCTGGCCCGAGCTGTGGCCACTGTTCCTGTTCACCTTGGCGGCCGGCACGCTCGCACTGGCCCGCTTCCGCCGCACCCTGGATTGACGCGCGAAGCGCGCCGACCGGCATCCCAAACTGTCCATGTGCAGCATCGCGAAAAGCAGATATTCTGCCATCTGCGCCATACTTTTGTTTTGTAATATCAAGGGCTTAATTTTGTGATCCTCCTGATCGATAACTATGACAGCTTCACCTACAACCTCTTTCACTATCTGGGAGAGCTGGGCGCCGATGTGCGCGTGGTGCGCAACGACGAGCTGACGGCGTCCGAGGCGCTGGCGCTGAAGCCCGAAGGCATCGTGCTGTCGCCCGGCCCCTGCACCCCCAACGAGGCCGGCATCTGCATGGATGTCATCCGCGAGGCCAACGGTACCATGCCCATCCTGGGCGTCTGCCTGGGGCATCAGGCCATCGGCCAGGTCTATGGCGGCACCGTGGTGCGCGCGCCCGAACCGATGCACGGCAAGCTCAGCCGCATCCATCACACCGGCAAAAGCGTCTTTCGCGGCCTGAACAATGATTTCAACGCCACGCGCTATCACTCGCTGACCATCGACCCGCCCTCCATGCCGGCGAGCCTGGAAATCACCGCCACCAGCGATGACGGCGTCATCCAGGGCGTGATGCACAAGACCCACCCCGTCCATGGCGTGCAGTTCCACCCCGAAAGCATCGCGTCCGAAAACGGCCATGCACTGCTGAACAACTTCCTCGCCATCGCGCGCGACTTTGCACGCGTGCCTGCATGAGCATGTTCTTTGCGAAGCGCGAGGATTTTTTCCCGGCGCTGGAGCATGTCATTGCCGGGGGTGAACTGGACGCCCAAACCTCCGCCCGCGTCTTCAATGCCATCATGGCGGGCGAAATCGCGGAAGACGATCTTGCCGATTTCCTGATCGCCCAGGCTGAACGCGGCCCGACCGTGACAGAAATCGTGGCCGCCGCGGGCGCGATGCGCGCTGCCATGCGCCCGGTCACGGTGCCTGTCGGCGCCATCGACCTTTGCGGCACCGGCGGCGACGGCCACGGCACCCTCAACATCTCCACCGCCGTTTCGTTTGTCGTCGCCGGCGCGGGCGCCATCGTCGCCAAGCATGGCAACCGCTCCGCCTCCTCCAAAAGCGGCGCCGCCGATATTCTGGAAGCCCTGGGCGTGAAGATCGATCTCGAACCGGAACGCGCCACGCAGGTACTGGCCGAGACAGACATCGTCTTCCTGTTCGCCCAGGTGCATCACCCCGCCATGCGCCATGTTGCGGCCGTGCGGAAACAAATCGGCCGCCGCACCATCTTCAACCTGCTGGGACCGCTGGCATCCCCTGCCCGGGTCACGCGCCAGCTGGTCGGCATCTTCGGGCGCGAATGGCTGGAACCCTATGCGCAGGCCTTGAAAGCGCTGGGCAGCACCCGCGCCATGGTCGTGCATGGCGCCGACGGGCTGGACGAGCTGACCACCACCGGCGTCACATACTTCGCCAGCTTGGAAAACGGCACCGTCACCCTGGGCGAGATCACACCGGAAGACGCCGGGCTCGACCGCGCCACCCTGGCCGACCTCAAGGGCGGCGACGCCCCGCAAAACGCGGCCGCCCTGCGGCGGCTGCTGGACGGCGAACACGGCCCCTACCGCGACATCGTGCTTCTCAATGCCGGTGCCGCGCTGCTGGTGGCGGGACGCGCAGCGGATATAAAGTCCGGCGTGGTGCTGGCGGCGCAGTCCCTGGACAGCGGCGCGGCGAAACGCAAACTCGAAGACCTGATCAAAGCATCCAACGCATGACCATTCTCGACCAGATCGTTGCCTACAAGCGGGACGAGATCGCCGCCGCCAAGGCCGCTCTTCCCCTCACCGAGATCGAAGCGCGCGCCCGCGATGCCGCGCCGACACGCGCCTTCCGCGATGCGCTCGACGACAAGAAGGCGCGCGGCGAATACGGCCTGATCGCCGAAATCAAGAAGGCCAGCCCTTCCAAGGGGCTCATCCGCGCCGATTTCGATCCGCCCGCGCTGGCGGCCGCCTATGAAGAAGGCGG
>JBBQHU010000079.1:0-8361 GCA_038324265.1 Micropepsales bacterium
AGCGATAGCGCGGCACCTTGGCCTTCACCATCGCGAACATGAAGAAGAAAAAGCAAATTTTCAGCAGGAACCAGAAAATGCCCAGGGCCGGAATGTTGAACGGCCAGACATTGATCGGCGACAGCCAGCCGCCCAGGAACAGGATCGAGCACATCGCGCACATCAGCACGATGGACAGATACTCGCCCAGGAAGAACAACAGGAAGGGGGTGGAGGAATATTCCACGAAGAATCCCGCCACCAATTCGCTTTCCGCTTCCACGAGGTCAAAGGGCGGGCGGTTGGTCTCCGCCAGGGCCGAGACGAAAAAGACCGGCAGCATCGGGAACAGGATCGAGAATACATTCCAGTGCAGGAAGGTCAGCGGCCCGCCATTGCCTTGCGCCCTCACAATATCAGACAGGTTCAGAGAGCCCGCAAACAGCAGCACGGTTATGATGACGAAGCCGATTGAGACTTCGTAGGACACCATCTGGGCCGCCGCACGCAGCGCCGACAGGAAAGGATATTTCGAGTTGGACGCCCACCCCGCCATGATGATGCCGTAGACGCCCAGCGAAGACATGGCGAACAGATAGAGGATACCGACATTTATGTCAGAGACCACCCAATGGTCCGCCAACGGCACCACAGCCCAGCCCGCGAAAGCCAGCGTGACTGTAATTAGCGGCGCGATCATGAAAATGACCTTGTTGGCGCCAGCCGGAATAATCACTTCCTTGAACAAGAACTTGAACAGGTCGGCGAATGTCTGCAACAGGCCGAAGGGCCCCACCACGTTGGGGCCCCGCCGCATCTGTACAGCCGCCCAAATCTTGCGGTCAGCCAGCAGCAGATAGGCGATCATCACCAGCAGCACGACGTCAAAAATCAGAATGGACACGAACTGGCTAATGAACCATGCCAGCGAGTGGTTCATGCCAAGATCGGAGAGGAGATTGGTGAACAGCATTATTCCGCCGCCATCTTCGTGGCGCCACCAAATTCGCGGCTGCACTTGGCCATGGTTTCACTGGCCCGGGCGATCGGGTTGGTAAGGTAGTAGTCAGCTATCGCGGCCGTCAAAGGAGCACCGTTCAGCGCGCCGGTTTCGCCGATCCCCCCCCATGTTGCCGCCGATGTATCGGCATGCATCGGCGCAATGTTCAGAATTGCGAAATGGGTAATATCTTTTTCGATCGCTGCCACCAGCGCGGCGCGATCGTCATAAGGCAGCTTCACGCCCAGCACTTCGGACAAGGCACGCAGGATCGCCCAATCCTCCTTGGCGTCTCCCGGTGGGAAGGCGGCGCGGCGGCCACGCTGCACACGTCCCTCGAAATTCACGTAAATGCCGTCTTTTTCGGTATAGGCCGCACCCGGTAGGACCACATCGGCGTGATGGGCGCCGGCGTCCCCATGACTGCCCTGATATACGATGAAGGCGCGGCCCAGATGGGCGACGTCGAATTCGTCGGCGCCAAGCAAATAAATAAAGTCGATTTCGCCCTTTTGCGCGCCATCCACAATGCCGGCCACATCACGTCCACCCACACCCGGCAGGAAGCCGAGGTCGAGAGCCGCCACGCGCGACGCCGCAGTGTGCAGGATATTGAACCCGTTCCAGCCGCCTTCAGCATGGGTGCCCGCCGGGCCGATCATGCCGGTATCGCCGGCAATGCGAGCGGCGAGCGCCAAGATCGCGGCGCCATCTGCGCGCGTAATGGCACCAGAACCCAGAACGATCATCGGGCGCTTAGCATCGCCAAGCACCTTGGCGAAAGCATGACTGCCATTGGCAATGGAGCTAAGCACCGAAATGTCCGTGCCGAGCTGTTCAGCAGGATACGTCAGATCCACGGCAGGACCGATATTGGCAACCTTCACGCCGCCGGCCAACCACGCCTTGCGAATTCGGGCGTTCAGTACCGGCGCGTCCCAGCGCGGATTCGCACCCACCAGCAAGATGGCGTCAGCAGCTTCCACGCCGGCGATGGTGGAGTTGAACAGATATGTCTGGCGCGGACCTGAAGCAACCTTGGCGCCATCCTGACGGCAATCGATGCTGGTGACGCGTAAGGCGCCCATAAGATCCTTCAATGCCTTGATCTCTTCTGCCGCGGCAAGATCGCCGACGATGGCGGCCATCTTTTCGGGCGACGTGTCTTTCACCTTTGCGGCGATAGCCGCGAACGCTTCGCCCCAGGACGCTGGTTTCAGCTTTCCGCCCACGCGAATATAGGGTCGGTCCAGCCGCTGACGCGAAAGTCCGTCACAGGCATGGCGCGCCTTGTCGGATATCCACTCTTCGTTCACTTCTTCATTAAGGCGCGGCAACACACGCATCACCTGCGGTCCGCGGGCATCAACGCGGATATTCACACCCTGCGCATCCATCACGTCGATGGATTCAGTCTTGCGCAGCTCCCAGGGGCGAGCATTGAAGGCATAGGGCTTGGAGGTCAGCGCCCCCACCGGGCACAGGTCTACCACATTGCCCGACAGTTCGCTGGCAAACGCCTTTTCCAGATATGTCGTGATTTCCATGTCCTCGCCGCGGCCTGTCGCGCCCAGGTCGGGGACGCCCGCGACTTCGGTGGCGAAGCGCACGCAACGGGTGCACTGGATGCAGCGGGTCATGATGGTCTTCACCAGCGGGCCCATATATTTGTCTTCAACGGCGCGCTTGTTTTCGTTGAACCGATGGAAGGCGGCGCGGCCATATCCCATCGCCTGATCCTGCAAGTCGCACTCGCCACCCTGATCGCAAATTGGACAATCCAGTGGATGATTGATCAGCAAGAATTCCATCACCCCTTCGCGTGCCTTGCGGGCATAGGGGCTGGTGGTATTGATCTTGGCGGGCGTGCCATCCTTGTTGGGGAAGATATCCTTGACTTGCAGCGCGCAGCTGGCCTGCGGCTTGGGTGCGCCCACCCATTCCACCAGACACATCCGGCAGTTGCCTGCCACCGACAGCCGCTCATGGAAGCAAAAACGCGGAATTTCCGCCCCCGCCTGCTCGCACGCCTGCAGTAGCGTCAAGGTCTCTTCCGCTTCAATTTCCTTGCCGTCGACGACTAGCTTGCGCGTTGCCATGATTATTCCGCCGCCATCTTGGAGAAATCCGCGATGCGCTTTTCAATTTCGGGCCGGAAATGGCGGATCAGACCCTGGATCGGCCAGGCCGCCGCGTCGCCCAGAGCACAGATGGTATGACCTTCAATTTCCTTGCTGACTTCCTGCAGCAGGTCGATCTCAGACACGCGTGCGTCCCCCTTCACCATCCGGGTCATGACACGCCACATCCAGCCCGTGCCTTCACGGCACGGCGTGCACTGGCCGCAACTTTCATGCTTGTAGAAATAGGCCAGTCGCTGGATCGCCTTGATCACGTCGGTGGACTTGTCCATCACAATCACGGCAGCGGTGCCGAGGCCCGTTTGCTGCGCCTTCAGGCTGTCAAAATCCATCAGGACATCGTCACAAATTGACTTGGGCAGCAGCGGAACAGATGCACCGCCGGGAATGACTGCCAGCAGATTGTCCCAGCCGCCGCGTACGCCGCCGCAATGCCGGTCGATCAACTCGCGCAGCGGGATGCCCATCTCCTCTTCGACATTACAAGGTTTGTTCACGTGACCTGAAATGCAGAACACCTTCGTGCCGGTATTGTTGGGGCGCCCGATTCCGGCGAACCAATCGGCACCGCGGCGAATGATGGTCGGCGCCACTGCAATGGATTCGACGTTGTTGACGGTGGTGGGGCAGCCATAAAGACCGACATTGGCCGGAAAAGGTGGCTTCAGGCGCGGCTGCCCCTTTTTGCCTTCGAGTGATTCCAGCAGCGCGGTTTCCTCGCCGCAGATATAGGCCCCTGCCCCGTGATGGACATAGAGGTCGAAATCCCAGCCATGGATGTTGTTCTTGCCGATCAGCTTGGCGGCATAGGCCTCATCAACCGCGCGCTGCAGCGCCTCGCGCTCGCGGATGAATTCTCCCCGCAGATAGACGTAGCAGGTGTGCGCGCGCATCGCGAAGCTGGCAACCAGACAACCTTCGACCAACGTATGCGGGTCGTGGCGCAGGATATCGCGGTCCTTGCAGGTGCCCGGCTCGGATTCGTCGGCATTCACCACCAGGTAATGCGGACGCTCCTTCACTTCCTTGGGCATGAACGACCATTTCAGACCGGTCGGAAAACCAGCGCCACCGCGTCCACGCAAGCCCGACTTCTTCATGACATCCACGATGCCTTCGGGACCAAGTTCCAGAATGGCCTTGGTATTGTCCCACTGCCCGCGCTTCTTGGCGGCTTCAAGACCAGTATCCTGCAGGCCATAGAGATTGGTGAAAATGCGATTCTTATCGGCGAGCATCAGCTGGCAGCTCCCGGCGGCTTGGGTTTTGGCGCTTCGGGCGCGGGTTGGGCCTCGGCAAGCGCCTGTACCTTATACTTCCCGATGATCGAGCCGTCATAAAGCGAAGCGTCCGTCAAAGTCGTGGCGCCGCCCTCGGGTTCAGACGAATGGCGGCCATTGGCGGGGCCATGCCTGATAGCCTTGCCGGCACGCAGGTCGGCGATCATTTGTTCTGTGATTGGTCCGTCCAGATCTTCATAGAAATCGCTGCCGATCTGTAACATCGGCGCATTCACACAAGCGCCAAGACATTCCACTTCCATCCAGCTGAACTTTCCATCGGCCGACATCGTGTGCTGGTGAGGATGAATAAGTTGCTTGCAGGCATTCACCACGGCATCGCTGCCACGCAGCCAGCAGGGCGTGGTGGTGCAAACCTGGATCAACGTACCCACCGGCTCCAGGTTAAACATGGTGTAGAAGGTGGCGACCTCCAGCACGCGGATGAAGGGCATTCCAAGCATCTTTGCGATGCTTTCGATCATGGGGTGTGTAACCCAGCCATCCTGCTCCTGCCCGCGCCACAAAAGCGAGATCACGGCACTGGCCTGGCGGCCCTGCGGGAATTTCGCAATGGTTGCCTTTGCCCATTCCGCATTTTCCGCGTTGAACGCGAAACTGGCAGGCTGGATTTCCGGCGGAGCGAGGCGACGCAGCGACATGGGACTACTTTGCGAAATCCACGCGGCTAATTAGGCCGTCGCGGAAGCTGTAAATGGCAATGACATCGAAAGTTTCACCGCCCGGCGCGCGGACGACGTGTTCATGATCGGCAACCGTGTTACCCACCGCGATGCGGTTGACGAGGTCTGCCTTGTTCTGGGGAAACTGGGCGAAGGCCTTCGCATAGCGGATGCGAAGTGCCTCGCGATCGGTTTCTGTCGGCGTGCCATTAAGGCCAGAGACAACCACATCCGGCGCGTAATGGGCCATCATGGCCTCCACGTCCTGGGCATTGTAGGCGTCAAGCTGCTTCTGGGCGATTTCGGCGTTGCTCACCGGTCCACCTCGCCAAACACGATATCGAGCGAACCCAGTACGGCAGAAACGTCGGCCAGCATGTGACCCTTGCACATGTAATCCATCGCCTGCAGATGCACGAAGCTGGGCGCGCGGATCTTGCAGCGATACGGCTTATTGGTGCCGTCGGCCACCAGATAGACGCCGAACTCGCCCTTGGGCGCTTCCACCGCAGCATAAACCTCGCCTGCGGGAACATGGAAGCCCTCAGTGTAGAGCTTGAAATGATGAATCAGTGCTTCCATCGACGTCTTCATCTCGCCGCGGCGCGGCGGTACGACCTTATTGTCCGCGGAAACGACAGGTCCGATTGGCATCTTATCGATGCACTGGCGCATGATTTTGGTGGATTCGCGCATTTCTTCCATGCGCATCACATAGCGATCGTAATTGTCGCCGTTCTTGCCGATCGGAATCTTGAAGTCGAGATCGTTGTAGCACTCGTAAGGCTGACTGCGGCGAAGGTCCCACTTCACGCCGGTGGACCGCAACATAACGCCCGACATGCCCCACATTTCGGCTTCGGAACGGGTCACGATGCCGATATCGACATTGCGCTGCTTGAAGATGCGGTTCTCCGTGAGGAGGCCCTCGATGTCATCGAGCACGGTGACGAAGTGGTCGCAGAATTTGAGAATGTCTTCGGCCAGGCCCGGCGGCATGTCCTGATGCACTCCGCCAGGGCGGAAATAGGCTGCATGCATGCGCGAGCCGGAAATGCGCTCATAGAAGACCATCAGCTTCTCGCGCTCTTCAAAGCCCCAAAGCGGCGGGGTGAGCGCGCCCACGTCCATGGCCTGCGTGGTCACGTTCAGTAGATGGTTGAGCAGCCGTCCGATCTCGGAGAACAGCACGCGGATGTACTGGCCGCGCTTGGGCACTTCCAGGCCGATCAACTGTTCAATTGCCAGGCAGAAGGCATGCTCCTGGTTCATCGGTGCGACATAGTCCAGCCGGTCAAAATACGGAATCGCCTGCAAATAGGTCTTGTGCTCGATTAGCTTCTCGGTACCCCGGTGCAACAAGCCGATATGCGGATCGACACGCGTCACGATTTCGCCGTCCAGGTCCAGGATCAGGCGCAGCACGCCATGCGCGGCCGGATGCTGCGGACCGAAATTGATGGTCAGCTGCGGCTCCTCGGCAGGGCCGTTGCTGGTCTCGGCAGGAATGGTTTCCAGGGTGACGGTGGTCATGGCTTCTTCCCCGGATCGCCGGATGTCGCATTCGGCGCCATGGCAGCCTTCTCATCGCCCGGCAGGATGTGCGGCGCACCTTCCCAGGGGCTCATGAAGTCGAAATCGCGGAATTCCTGCACCAACTGCACCGGCTGATAGACCACGCGCTTCAGCTCGTCGTCATAGCGCAGCTCGACATAGCCGGTAAGCGGGAAGTCCTTGCGCAGCGGGAAACCAGAAAAACCATAATCCGTGAGGATGCGGCGCATGTCCGGATGATCGGTAAACGGTACGCCGTACATGTCAAAGGCTTCGCGCTCAAACCATCCTGCCGCAGGGTAGACCGGGATTATGGAGGCGATGCTTTCGCCCTCGCCCACCTGCGCCTTTACGCGGATACGCACATTCCGGGTCAGCGATAGCAGGTGATAGACAAGGTCGAACCGTTTGGCGCGTTGCGGCCAGTCATTGCCGCAAAGATCGACCAAAATCTTGAAATCCTCCGGCCCCTGCAGGTGCGCCATCACCTTCAGGATGTCGCTTGCCCCAACCTCGATGGTCAACTCGCCGCGCGACAGCGTTGCGGTACCGACAGGAACCACCGCCTTGATACATTCGCTGAGAGCCGCCAGATCGGTCATTTATCGCTCGATCGTTCCGGTGCGACGGATTTTCCGCTGCAACAGCAAAATGCCATAAACCAGCGCTTCCGCCGTGGGCGGACAGCCGGGCACATAGATGTCCACCGGCACAATGCGGTCACAACCGCGCACGACGGCGTAGCTGTAATGATAATACCCGCCGCCATTGGCACAGCTGCCCATGCTGATCACATAGCGCGGCTCCGGCATCTGGTCGTAAACCTTGCGCAATGCAGGCGCCATCTTGTTGGTAAGTGTGCCGGCGACGATCATAACGTCGCTTTGGCGCGGCGAAGCGCGCGGCGCGATGCCGAAACGCTCCAGATCATAGCGTGGCATCGAGGCCTGCATCATTTCGACAGCGCAGCAAGCCAGACCAAAGGTCATCCACATCAGGCTGCCGGTGCGCGCCCAGTTCACCAGCGCTTCCGAGCTAGTGACCAGGAAGCCCTTGTCGGCCATTTCGGCCTGCAGTGCCTTGAAATAGGGATCATTGTCGGTGATGGAGGCGGCACCGCCCTCAACACCCGAACGCGCGGCAGTGCCGGCAGGTGTCAGGATCACTCCCATTCGAGCGCGCCCTTCTTCCATTCATAGATGAAACCAACGGTCAGCACGCCCAAGAACGCCATCATGGACCAGAAGGCGAAAACACCGGCTGCGTCCCCCATCTTGGTAAGCGTGATCGCCCAGGGAAACAGGAAGGCCACTTCCAAGTCGAAGATGATGAACAAGATGGCCACCAGATAAAAGCGCACATCAAATTTCATGCGGGCGTCGCCAAAGGCGGGAAAGCCGCATTCATAGGCAGACAGCTTTTCGGGGTCAGGTTTGCTGGGAGCGATCACCAGTGGCACCACAATCAGGACGCCGCCCAGAACGGCTGCCAGCCCGATGAAGATCAGGATCGGCAGATATTCGAGCAAAAGCTTTTCCATAGGCATATCCCGCGGTCCTTGCCCCGGCGCTAACGCGCAGGTCGGACCAGTGTTATTTCGCGGGTGCAGTATAGGTTGGCACTGCGCTCGCGCAACGCGGGTTTAAAGGAAGATTCGCCGCAGAAGAACAGGAAAATTGGCGCAGTGCGGTCACAGGAAAGATGGCTGTCAAAACACACCCGCT
>JBBQHU010000080.1:0-8175 GCA_038324265.1 Micropepsales bacterium
GATTCCAGCGCCGATGATGATCGTGGCGGAAAAGGACGGCGTCACGGTGGAAATCGCCATGACCTGGAACGACAGCTATCACGAGAGCACGCTGGCCTTCACCAACAACATCCCCCAGCGCGACGGCGGCACCCATGTCGCCGGCTTCCGCGCCGGCCTGACGCGGGTGGTAACCAAGTATGCCGAGGACATGCCGTCCGCCAAGAAGGACAAGGTGGCGCTGACCGGCGACGATTGCCGCGAAGGCCTGACCTGCGTGCTTTCCGTGAAGGTGCCGGACCCGAAATTCTCGTCCCAGACGAAAGACAAGCTGGTGTCGTCGGAAGTGCGCCCCATCGTGGAAGGCGCCATCATCGACCAGCTTGGCGCCTGGTTCGAGCAGCATCCGTCCGAAGCCCGCAGCATCGTCGGCAAGGTGGTGGAAGCCGCCAGCGCCCGCGAGGCCGCCCGCAAGGCGCGCGAGCTGACCCGCCGCAAGGGGGCGCTGGACGGTGCGTCCCTCCCCGGCAAGCTGGCCGACTGCCAGGAACGCGATCCCGCCAAGTGCGAGATCTTCATCGTCGAAGGCGACAGCGCCGGCGGCAGCGCCAAGCAGGGTCGCAACCGCGCCAACCAGGCGGTTCTGCCCCTGCGCGGCAAGATCTTGAACATCGAGCGCGCGCGCTTTGACAAGATGCTGTCCAGTGAGGCGATCGTGAACCTGATCACGGCGCTGGGTACCGGTATTGGGCGCGAGGAGTTCAACGCCGACAAGCTGCGCTACCACAAGATCATCATCATGACCGACGCCGACGTGGACGGCGCGCACATTCGGACCCTGTTGCTGACCTTCTTCTACCGCCAGATGCCGGAGCTGATCGAACGCGGCCACATCTTCATTGCCCAACCGCCGCTGTACAAAGCTGCGCGGGGCAAGTCGGAGCGCTATCTGAAGGACGAGCCTGAGCTTCAGGATCACCTGATCGCGGAGGGTTCCAACGGCGCGGTGCTGGAACTGCACACTGGCGAGACCATCAGCGGGGCGCACCTGGACGAACTGATCGCCCATGCCCGCATGGCGGTGGCGGCGCTGGCCGGCTTCCCCCGCCACTATCCGCGCTTTGTGCTCGAGCAGGCCGCGATCTCGGGCGCCCTGAACCCCGATATCCTGTCGGACGCCACCAAGGCGGCGGAAGCGGCCCAGTATATCGCCGTGCGGCTTGACAGCCTCAGCGAGGAATATGAGCGCGGTTGGCATGGTGAGCCCACAAGCGACGGCGGCCTACGTTTCTGGCGGGACGTCCGCGGCGTGCGGGAATCCGTGACGATCGACGGGGGCCTGGTCGCTTCGGCCGATGCCCGCCGCCTGGACAAGATGGCGACCGAACTGCAGACCGCCTACCTCAAGGCCGGGACCCTGAAGCGCAAGGATGAAACGCGGGAGATCCGCAGCCCTTCCGAGCTGCTGAACGCCATCTTCGAATGGGGCCGCAAGGGCCTGACCCTGCAGCGCTACAAGGGACTGGGCGAGATGAACCCCGAACAGCTGTGGGAGACCACCTTGGACGAGAATGCCCGGTCCCTCCTGGTGGTGAAGGTCCAGCATGCCGAAGAAGCGGGGAACCTGTTTACCAGGTTGATGGGCGATGAGGTCGAGCCCCGACGCGAGTTCATCCAGGACAATGCCCTCTACGCGGCGGTCGACGTCTGATGCTGAAGGGGCTTCGGTTCCAGAAGCGAATTTCCATCCTGCCTGGCCTGCTGCGCATCAACCTCTCCAAGTCTGGTGCCAGCGCCAGCGTGGGACCGCGCGGGGCGGACGTGAATATCGGTACCCATGGCATGACAACCAATGCGGGTATTCCGGGCACCGGCATTTCTTATCGCCAGAAAGTCGGCGGGGGCGGGAAGACCTGGCTTGCCGTGCTGGCGCTGGTGGGCGGATTGGCCGTCTGGGGCTTTCAACATAGGACGACGATCGAGAAGTATCTTCCCGTTTCCGCTTCGCAAGAGTCATCACAGATTGGGGCAGCCACGTATCAATCCCCTGTCAACATTGCGGGGGTGGGGCGGCGCTATGTGCGCCGTGACGGGTCAATAATCTTTGATGAACCAACATATTACGGGAATACCTTAAAGAAAAAGATGAGAGGTTCGCAGGTCACCTTGATCACGCAGGCTGATGGCTGGGCCGAGGTGACGGATGGCGAAATCACGGGATACATGCGCGCCAGCGTGCTCGGCACTGACCCGCCCTAATGAGGCTCTGGCCATTCGCCCTCTTCTGCCTGGCGGCGCTTCCGGCCCGCGCGGACGATCTTGCGCCGATTTGTCCGGACCGTCCCGGCAAGGGGACTTCGCCCTGCACGGTGGAGGCTGGGCTCGCCCAGGTTGAACTTGGACTGTTTGACGAGACATTCCAGCGCCGCTCCGGCGTGACCACGGATACGGGGAATGCGGGTTCGACGCTGCTCCGCTACGGGGTCACAGACAGGCTGGACCTGGAAGCGGGGATGGCGCTGTTCCAGTTCCAGCGGGTGCATGACGTGACCGGCACGGTGACCAGCCAGGGCGTCGGCGATGTGCTGATGCGGGCCAAATACAATCTGACCGATGGGCCGGTGTCGTTTGTGCTGGATCCGTTTGTGAAGCTGCCGACGGCGGGCGGGGGGCTGGGCAACGGCCATGTCGAGGGCGGGCTGGTGGCGCCGCTGGGGTATGACTTGGGCGATGGCTGGTCGCTGGGGGTGACGCCGGAAGCGGACCTGCTGCTGGACGGGTCGGGCAGCGGGTATCACACGGCCATCGTCAATGTGCTGGGGCTGGGCAAGGCGATTGGTGCGCTGTCGCTGGGCGCGGAGATATGGAACAGCCAGAATCTTGATCCGGCGGGGACTGTCAGCCAGGTCACCGCCGATCTCACTGCCGCATGGCTTTTGAACAATGACACGCAGCTGGATGCGGGCGCGAATTTTGGTCTCAACCGGGCGACGCCGGACCTTGAGCTCTATTTCGGCATCAGCCGGCGGTTTTAGCGCTGACCAGCCAGCAGGCGGTGGGCGGGGCGATCTCGCCCTCGGCATCGATGAAGCTGGACATGGCGGCGCGGGCGGCTTCCACGATCTTGGCGCGGGTGGCGGCATCGGGATCGGCCTCGCCTACGGCGCGGGCCAGCGGGCCGATCTGCAGGGTCTGTTCGGCAGTGAGGTCGAGGTCGCGGCCCATCGGCATGACGCCGTCATATTTGCGGGTCTCGACATCGTGGAATCCGACATCGCTGAGGATCGAAAGCAGGCGCTGGGGGTCGGCAAAAGCGAAAGGTCCGGGTGCATAGGGATCGGAGGCGGGCTGCTCGGGCAGGAAGGGTTTGGCGGCTGCGAGCGGCGCGGTGGCCCAGAGATTTTCCGCGCCCGTGCGCCAGCAGACAAAGGCCAGCCGGCCGCCGGGCTTCAAGGCACGGTGCAGGTTGGCGAAAGCAGCGATGGGATCGTCGAAGAACATCACGCCGAAGCGCGAGAACAGCAGGTCGTATTGCTGAGCGAAGGGATAGGCCGAAGCATCGGCCAAATCGAAGCTGACGTTGGTGCGGCCGACAGCGCGGCTTTTGGCCAGGGTCAGCATGGCCTGGGAGATGTCCACGCCCTTCACCTGCCCGTGCGCGCCCACGGCGTCGGCCAGCGCCATTGTGGTGGTGCCGGTGCCGCAGCCGATATCCAGCACGGCTTCGCCAACTTGCGCGTTCGCAAAGGCCATGACGGCGGCGTGGATGGGCGACAGGTTCGCGTCCATCCGCTGCTGGAGCTGCGTCCAGTTTTGGCCCGCCTTGTCGTTCCAGATCCGGATCTGGTCTTCGTTGGCGGCCATGGGGTTACTTTCCAGCCTTGCTCTTGCGCAGTGCCAGGGTGCGAAGGCGCAGGGCGTTCAGCTTGATGAAGCCGGCGGCGTCCTTCTGGTCGTAGGCGCCCTGGTCGTCTTCGAAGGTGACCAGGCTTTCGCTGTAGAGCGTATAGGGCGAGGTGCGGCCCACGACATCGACATTGCCCTTGTAGAGCTTCAGCCGGACGGTGCCGGTGACGAATTCCTGGCTGCGGTCGATCAAGGCCTGCAGCATTTCGCGTTCGGGGCTGAACCAGAAGCCGTTGTAGATCATCTCCGCATAGCGGGGCATGATGTCGTCCTTCAGGTGGGCGGCGCCGCGGTCCAGGGTGATGCTTTCGATGCCTCTGTGGGCGACCAGCAGGATCGAACCGCCGGGGGTTTCATAGACGCCGCGCGACTTCATGCCGACGAAGCGGTTTTCCACCAGATCGAGGCGGCCGATGCCGTTGGCCTTGCCCAGCGCGTTCAGGCGGGTCAGCAAGGTGGCGGGCGACAGGGTTTCGCCGTCGATGCTGACGGCATCGCCCTTCTCGAAGCCGATCTCGATATAGGTCGCCTTGTCGGGCGCATCCTCGGGCGCGATGGTGCGCATATAGACCAGGCTGTCGGCTTCCTGTGACGGGTCTTCCAGAACCTTGCCTTCGGACGAGGAGTGCAGAAGGTTGGCGTCAACGCTGAAGGGGGCTTCGCCGCGCTTGTCTTTCGCAATCGGGATCTGGTGTGCTTCCGCGAATTCCAGCAGGCGGGTGCGGCTGGTCAGGTCCCATTCGCGCCACGGCGCGATCACCTTGATGCCGGGCTGCAGGGCGTAATAGCCCAGCTCGAACCGCACCTGGTCGTTGCCCTTGCCGGTGGCGCCATGGGCGACGGCGTCGGCACCAACCTTCTGGGCGATCTCGATCTGCTTCTTGGCAATCAGGGGGCGGGCGATGGAGGTGCCCAGCAGGTAGACGCCTTCATAGACGGCATTGGCGCGGAACATCGGGAAGACGTAATCGCGGACGAATTCCTCGCGCACGTCTTCGATGAAGATGTTCTCGGGCTTGATGCCCAGGTTGATGGCCTTCTGGCGGGCGGGTTCGATCTCCTCCCCCTGGCCGAGGTCGGCGGTGAAGGTGATGACCTCCGCGCCATATTCGGTCTGCAGCCATTTCAGGATGACCGAGGTGTCGAGGCCGCCCGAATAGGCCAGCACGACCTTGTTGATGCTCTTGTCCGCCACTTGCCTGCTCCGTCTTCCGGGGATTTCGGTGTGAAATCAGCCGGATAGTGAATATTCGTTTTGCATTTTCGGGGTGCCCCCCTCCCCCCTGTCCACGCGGCAGTCCGGGTGGCCAAGGGGCCCGCCTTGATAGCGCGCGGGGGCGGCAGGTCAAGGTGGACTGGCGCGGGGTGATGGATAACCATGGGCCGATATTTTGCGGAGATTGTCATGAAGCGGGTGCTGTGCGGTGTGGTCCTGGGGCTGGCGTTGGTGCCGTTGTCGGCGAGCGCCCATTTCCGGCTGCTGGCGCCGGCGTCGTGGATCGAGGAAAACGCGCTGGGCGATCCGCAGAAGGCGGCGCCGTGCGGCGGCACCAATGCCGATTTCGGCAAGCCGACCTGGGCGGTGACGCCGGTTGTGGGCGGGTCGCTGTTGCATGTGAAGGTGCAGGAGACGGTCTATCACCCCGGGCATTACCGCATCGCGCTGGCGGTGAATTCACCGACCGAGCTGCCGGTCGATCCCAAGGCGACGACCGCGACGGACGCCGCCGGCAAGGTGACGTCGGTATCGGCCGAGATCATGAACCCGGTGGCGCCGCCGGTGCTGGCGGACGGGCTGTTCGCGCACCAGGCCAAGACCGCCGATCCGTTCGAGATGGACGTGACGCTGCCCAACATCAACTGCAAGAGCTGCACCCTGCAGGTGATGCAGTTCATGGAGCAGCATGGGGTGAACAATCCGGGCCAGTTCAGCTATCACCATTGCGCGGTGCTGAAGATCACGGCGGACCCGAAGAAGGCGATTGATGCGGAATGGGCCGTGGAACGCAAGTAGGGACATGTGATGGCCGCGAAGAAGAAAGTCGCTGCGAAGGCCGCAGCGAAAAAGACCAGCCCGGCAGGCGATGCGTCACGGCAGATTGATGCCCGGATCAAGGAACTGGGCGACTGGCGCGGCGAGACGCTGGCCAGGGTGCGCGCCATCATCCATGCCGCCGATCCGGACGTGGTGGAAAGCTGGAAATGGGGCGTGCCGGTGTTCGAGCATGGCGGCATTATTTGCACCGGCGAGAGTTACAAGGCGGTGGTGAAGCTGACCTTCGCCAAGGGCGCAGCGCTGGCGGACCCGGCGGGCCTGTTCAATTCCAGCCTGGACGGCAATGTGCGGCGGGCGATTGATATTCGCGAAGGCGACAAGATCAACGAGAAGGCGCTGAAGGCGCTGGTTCGGGCGGCAGCGGCGCTCACCCTATCTAAGTGAAAGTCGCAGCATACTTAACGAGCTATGATTACGACTTAAAGTGGACGACCAAGGTATTTTGAATTTTAAGCTGGATTTCGGCCAACCCTTTATTCGTCTAGATCTTTAAGAATGTCGTCCAGCGCCTGATCCGCGCCGAATGCTCGACGACGAGCCATCGCATATAAATCCTGCATTCCCATATACCAACTAAATCCACCAGGAGGACCCGGCTCATTCCTCAATTGCTGGTGACTAAAAACATCCGCCGTCTCACCTTCATCATTTAAGAGTTCGACGTAATAAATGTCGTCTTTTAGCGACAACATTACTGTGTAATTTGGAAATGACACTTGGATAGCACCCTCGCGTGCAGATGGTGTCCAAACGAGCTTTCCCATCCCCGTAGACTTGTGAAGTCGTGATACGAGGGCAGCTTGCTTGTCATATTTCATGTCTTCTCTCCGGCAGTCTGATTCTTCAATTGGGCCAGCACCGTTAGTAGACCGTCTATGTCGCCAGAAACGATCAAATTTAGTCTGTTCGCTTTTAAGGGCGTTTGGTCACTCAAGGCACGCTCTACCAATCGCTCAAGCTCTGCAACATTTGCCAAAGCATTTTGAATCACGGATCTCTGATCGTCACTCATCGGCGTTCCCGAACCGCGCAGCTGAATTAGCAATTTCCTGATGGTGGCGTATCGATCGGGCATGATGGGCAGCGCGCTATGTTGGCGATGGAGCCTCTGAATCTCCTCAAGAGTCGCGATGGCAGCGGAAAAGTCCACGATATTCTCAAATAGCCGCAAACGGTCTCGTGTCTCGCGTGACGCTTGTCGGGCACTTTCTGCCGCGCCTTTCGCTTTGAATATTCCAAACAGCGTAAAACCAAACCCGACGATGGCAATTAGGACGCCTGCAATACTGGAGAGGTCCCCCAAATCGTTTGATTTTATCCAGTCAATCAAGTTTCCCACCAGCCGCTTACGTATCTCTTCTATACAGATCCCCGGACTAATTGCACTCGCCGCCAACAAAGGCTAGTGCGGCATTCGCGATAGCTGCGTGGATTGCTGGGCAGCCATCTCCACCGCCATCCTTGCAGACGCGCGCTCTTTCACGCTTTCGCTTTTCAACTGACCGCACGCCGCCATGATGTCACGGCCGCGCGGGGTTCTTACGGGGCTGGCGTAGCCGGCGTTGTTGACGATGTCGGCGAATTTTTCGATCTGGCTCCAGTCGCTGCACTCGTACGGCGCGCCCGGCCAGGCATTGAAGGGAATGAGATTGATCTTGGCGGGGATGCCGGAGACCAGCTTCACCAGGGCGCGGGCGTCGGCGGTGCTGTCGTTGACGCCCTTCAGCATCACATATTCAAAGGTGATGCGGCGGGCGTTTGAGGCGCCGGGATAGGTGCGGCAGGCTTCCATCAGCTCGGCAATGGGATATTTCTTGTTGATCGGCACGATGGCATCGCGGATCTCGTCGGTCACGGCGTGCAGCGAGATAGCGAGGCCGGAGCCGATCTCGGTCCCCGCGCGCGCGATCATCGGGACCACGCCCGCCGTCGAAAGGGTGACGCGGCGCTTGGAGAGGGCGATGGCGTCGCCGTCCATGGCGATGGCGAGGGCGGCTTTCACATTGTCGAAGTTATACAGCGGCTCGCCCATGCCCATCATCACGATGTTGGTGACGCTGCGGCCGGGCGCGGTGCTGGGCCAGTCGTCGAGGGAATCCTTGGCCAGCATCACCTGGCCCAGGATTTCGGCGGGGGTGAGATTGCGCACCAGCTTCTGGGTGCCGGTGTGGCAGAATTTGCAGGTGAGCGTGCAGCCGACCTGGGAGGAGACGCACAAGGTGCCGCGGTCTTTT
>JBBQHU010000081.1:0-8163 GCA_038324265.1 Micropepsales bacterium
ATCCAGTTCGATGGCATCGACATCACCCAGCTCGATCCCGTCGCGCTTCGCCGCAACATCGCGGTGGTGTCGCAGGAACCGGTGATCTTCTCCGGCACCATCGCCGCCAATATCCGCTATGGCCGCGAGGACGCAACCGACGAACAGGTCAGGGCGGCCGCGGATGCCGCCGCCGCGTCGGAGTTTATCGAAAAACTGCCGCAGGGTTTAGAGACCCTTGTGGGCGAGCGCGGCGTGACCCTGTCTGGCGGCCAGCGCCAGCGCCTCGCCATCGCCCGCGCCATCCTGCGCGACGCGCCGCTGCTGCTGCTGGATGAAGCCACCAGCGCACTGGATGCAGAGAATGAAAGACTGGTGCAGACCGCGCTCGCCAACCTGATGGTGGGCCGCACCACGCTGGTCATCGCCCACCGCTTCTCCACCATCCAGCGCCTCAAGCGCATCGTGGTGCTGGAAGAAGGCAGGGTGGTCGCCCAGGGCGGCCATGCCGAGCTGATGGCAGCAGGCGGGCTCTATGCGCGGCTGGCCAGCCTCCAATTTTCCGATACCACGACATGAAGTTCGGTCGTCCCCGCCGTCCCGGACGCGCGCTGCTGGCGCTGGTGATCGTCGCCATCCTCAGTGCGGGCGGTCGCGCCATCTGGGCAAATGGCGTATTTTCGTCAGCAAAATCGGGCTTTTCCGGCACCTGCACGACGGTGGCCAACCTGCCGGGCGTGCTCGACATGGAGCAGGCGGGCGGCCAGGTCTTCCTGTCGGTGGGCAGTGCGCGCGGCGGCGCCGACGGCATCTACGCGATGGTGGACGGCAAACCGGTCAGGCTGGCGGGCGGGCCGAACGATTTTCACCCGCGCGGAATTGGCCTCTACGCGGCGCCAGACGACAAGGGCCTGTACCTGTTTGCCGTGAACAAAAAAAGCAATGGTCGTTTCAGCATCGACACCTTCGAGGTGAAGCAGCCTGTCACGCCTGCCACCGCGCCGACGCTGGTGGCGCAGGGCATGATCGAAGGCGGCTTGCTGATCAATCCGCAGGACGTGGTGGTGGTGAGTCCCGCCACCTTCTATGTCGCCAACGGCACCGCCAGCAAGTTTGCGCCGATGCATTGGCTGCAGACCTGGGGCGTGCTGTCGGGCGGCGACATTCTCTATTTCGACGGCATGATGTTCCGCGAAGTCGCGGACGGTCTTTATGGCACCCGCAGCCTGGTGATGGTGCAGCAGGGCGAGCGGCTGGTGGTGGGTGGCCTCCTCAGCCGTTCGATCACCACCTTCACCCGCGAACCCTTCAGCGGCGCGCTGACCGAGGACAAGGTGATCGTGTTGCCGACGGGACCGGAAAAACTCAGCGTCGATTCCACCGGAGACCAGGTCTGGGTGGCCGGGCACGCCAATATCCTGGACTGGAAGGCGATGAACACCGACCCGAAAAAGCGTGCCGCCTCGCAGGTTTTCCGTGTCCGGCTGGACGGCGAAAGCACCCAGCAGGTCTATGGCAATGACGGTGCGGAAATAGCCGGTGCCAGTGTGGCGCTGCCCGTGGGCCCTGATCTGCTGATGGGGTCATCGCTGGATGGCCGGCTGGTGTCGTGCAGCCCCTGAAATAAAAAAGGCGCCGCAAGCGGCGCCCTTTTCGTTTATCCGTCCGCCCGCTTACGCGACCTGGACGATCTCTTCGCCGTTGGGATCGCGCAGCACATAGCCGCGGCCCCAGACTGTTTCGATGTAATTGGCACCTTCGGTGGCCGCCGACAGCTTCTTGCGCAGCTTGCAGATGAAGACGTCGATGATCTTCAGCTCCGGCTCGTCCATGCCGCCATACAGGTGGTTGAGGAACATTTCCTTGGTGAGGGTGGTGCCCTTGCGGAGCGAAAGCAGCTCCAGCATCTGGTATTCCTTGCCCGTCAGGTGGACGCGGGCGCTGTCGACTTCAACCGTCTTGGCGTCGAGGTTGACGGTGAGCTTGCCGGTGGTGATGACCGACTGGCTGTGACCCTTGGAACGGCGGACCACGGCCTGGATGCGGGCGACCAGCTCGTCCTTGTGGAAGGGCTTGGTCATATAGTCGTCGGCGCCGAAGCCCAGCGCCTTGACCTTGGCCTCGACGATGGCGTTGCCGGACAGGATCAGCACCGGCGTCTGTACCTTGGCGACGCGCAGGGCCTTGAGGACCTCAAAGCCGCTCATGTCGGGCAACTGCAGGTCGAGCACGATGATGTCGTAATCGTAGAGCTTGCCGAGGTCGATGCCCTCTTCGCCCAGATCGGTGGTGTAGACATTGAGCCCCTCGCTCCGCAACATCAGTTCGATGCTGCGCGCCATGGCGCTGTCGTCTTCAATCAGCAATACGCGCATGTAAGGCCCCTCTCGAGTGGGCGGCATTCGCCGCCGGTCTTAACGTTCCGTCTTAACTGCAGACCGGGCCCAACACGGGGAAAGGCACGGTTAATCACATTCCGGACGTTAAGGGCAAATAGTTAACAGCTGCTTTAACAAGTCGCCCCGGCTTCAGCCCTTCCTCATTCCGGATTAAGGCCCGGAAAGCATGTTGGAACCCGCCAAGGGCATTGATTCGGTTTGTTAAGTTTACCGGCATTTAAATCCTTGGCGTCAGGATGGGGCTATCGGAGGGGCAAAAACTTCCGGTTTTCTAAGGATTTGCATGCGCGCGCTGCTCAAGGATATCGAAGCCATCCCCACCCTGACCCGCTTTGGCCGGGTGGCGCGGATCGAGGGCTTGGCAGTGGAAGTCACCGGCGCCTCCGGGGCCGTCAGCCTGGGCGGCCAGTGCCGTATAACTATCGGAAATAAAAAGACAATTCCCTGCGAAGTGATCGGCTTTCGCGACGGCCGCGCGCTGGTCATGCCACTGGGCGAACTGGACGGAATCACCTTGGGCGCCCGCGCCGATTTCGAGGATCGCCCCGCTGCCATCCACCCCTGCAATGCCTGGCTGGGCCGGGTGGTGAACGGTTTTGGCGAGCCCATGGATGACAAGGGCCCGCTGCCCCAGGGCCCGATCGCCTATCCGATCAAGGCGCCGCCGCCGCTGGCCATTCGCCGCGGTCGGGTCGGCAAGAAACTCGACCTGGGCGTGCGGGCGCTGAATGCCTTTGCAACCTGCTGCGCCGGCCAACGCATGGGCATTTTCTCCGGTTCGGGTGTCGGCAAGTCCACCTTGATGGCGATGCTGGCGCGCAATTCCGACGCCGACGCCATTGTCATCGGGCTCATTGGGGAGCGTGGCCGGGAAGTCAAAGAATTCATCGAGGACGACCTTGGCCCCGAAGGCTTGGCGCGCTCCGTGGTGGTTGCCTCCACATCCGACGAAGCGCCGCTGGTGCGCCGCCAGGCGGCCTATGTCGCCATGACGGTCGCCGAACAGCTGCGCGACCAGGGCCTGAACGTGCTGCTGCTGATGGATTCGGTTACCCGCTTCGCCATGGCCCAGCGTGAAATCGGCCTTTCCGCCGGCGAGCCGCCAGCTTCCAAGGGCTACACCCCGACCGTCTTTTCGGAGCTGCCGCGGCTTCTGGAGCGGGCAGGACCGGGCGTCGAGGGCGGTGGTTCCATCACCGGCCTGTTTACCGTGCTGGTGGAAGGTGACGATCACAATGAACCGGTGGCCGACGCGGTGCGCGGCATCCTGGACGGTCATATCGTTTTGGAACGTGCCATTGCGGAACGGGGACGCTTCCCGGCCATCAACATCCTGAAATCGGTCAGCCGCGCCATGCCCGGCTGCAACAGCGAGGGCGAGCAAAGCCTGGTTATCAGCGCCAGAAAGCCGCTTACCGTTTACGAAGATATGGCAGAGCTGATCCGGCTCGGCGCCTACAAGGCTGGCACGAATCCTGAAGTGGACAACGCAGTCAGGCTCTATCCCCAGCTCGAAGCTTTCCTGGCACAGGGAAAGACCGAGCCGGCGAGTTTGAGCCAGGGTTATGACGCGTTGGCCCAAATCATGGGCATCGCGGAAGGGAGTGCGCGATGAACCGGACCGATACACTGCTGCGCCTCAAGCGCTTTCGCGTCGATGAAATGAAGCGGCGCATTGCGTCGATCGACGCCATGAAGTCCGATCTGGAACGCAAGCTGGCCGACCTGGACGACAATGTCGCCCGCGAAAAGCAACGCGCCGGAGACAGCGACATCGGCCGCCTGGCCTTTCCGTCCTTCCTGCGTTCAATTGAATCGCGCCGCGAAAATCTGCGCACCACGCTCAAGGAAATCGAGCGCGAATACGCCGCCGCCCAGATGGACCTGTCCAACGCCTTCCAGGACCTGAAGTCGCTGGAAGTCGCCACCGAGCAACAGGCCAAGCGCCTTGCCGAAATGCAGGCCCGCCGCGCCCAGGCGCGAATGGACGAAGTTGCGCTGGTGCGCCACCTGCGCAAGCACACGCTGCGCTCGGCCTAGATTTTTTAGATAAGAAAGACGAGCAGCAGGGACGCGAGCGTCACGGCGCCAAGTCCACGCAGGATCAATGTGCTCCAGGGCAGCAAGGGCTGCACCCGACCTTCCCACGCCATGCTTCGAAGCGCCTGCGACTGCTGGCGTTCAAAGAACAGCTGCTCATGCCGGTAATCGGCAAATACAGACGGGGCAAATTTGTTTCCGCGCGGGGCGGACATTCCAATCGCAGACATATTGTTTGACCTTAAACTCCAAGGTCCCTCCGCTCCGATTAACGCGCCGCATGGAATTGACGTTCCCCGATTTCTGCGCTGCTGCCTTTATCTGTGGTAAAAAGGCCGCGAAATTCGGCCAAGCGGCGCAAAATGCGCCAATTTTGCCGTCCGGTTGAACGCGCGGCGCGCCCGTTTATCATAAGCAAGATTGAGTCGGGGGGCCGCGCGCCATGTCATTTTCAGAAACAATTTCACCCTTCTTCGGGCGCTGCGCCCTGGTGTGGTTCTATCTGACCGGCGCCCTCAACGTGCTGGGGAACTGGCATCAGGTGGCCGATCAACTCACCGCCAAGCATGTTCCGCTGGCGCCTCTGGTGCTGCTGGTGGCGTTGCTGCTGATCTTCATGGGCTGCGTCGCTCTGCTGTTCGGCTACAATACCCGCCATGGCGCGGTGATGCTGTTCGGGCTCACCATCGTGGCGGCGGTGACCATGCATGACTTCTGGCACATTGCCGATGGCGCGGCCCGCGCCACCGAGCTTGGAATTTTCTCGCGCGACATCGCGATCTGCGGCGGTCTTCTTTTGATGGTGGGAATGGGGCCAGGCCCGTTTGCCATTGATAATCGCGGCAAGGGCGGCGGCAAGCGGCGCTAGTGCGCGCGGCTGTCCAGCAGCAGGGCGGCCAGCGCACCGGGCGTCAGCGTTTCCAGCGCATCTTCCGGCCGCGGGCCCTGCGTGACATGGGCCAAAGCTGCGCCGCCGGTAATGGCGGCCAGCGCCGCGCCTAGGCGGCGTGTGCGATCCATATTGGTGACAATGACGCGTCGGAAACGGAAGGCGGCAATGATGTCGCTGACGTCTTCGGCATCGTTCAGCGCCGATACCACCCCGATGGTTTCCACCCCCTCGATATCGCCCAGCGCGGAAAAAGCCGATGCCGCGCGCGCGTTCAGGGGATTGAAGCCGTCGGCTTCCATCACCGTCAGCAATTCGGGCATATTGGATTTGGTGCGGAACAATGCCAGTCCGCCATCGGCGCGGGCATATTCGGTGACGCGTCCAGCCAGCTTGGCGGCATGAATGATCTTGGCGGCCACCGCGCTCTTGCCGGCACCGCTGGGGCCCACCAACAGGATGCCGCGCGCCTTGTCGAAATTGATCGGCTGCGGCGCCATGCGGCTGTCCAACACAAAGGCCAATGCCGCATCGGCAGAGATTTCAGGAAATTTCGCGGCGTCGCGCACCAGTGCTGCGGCCAGCATTTCGGGCAGGCGATGGTGCTTCAACGCGCTGTTCAGCAGCCCGCGCAGGTCGGCGCGCGGGAAAGCCAGGACGGCGCCATTTTCGCTTGCAACCTGTGCCATCAGACCTGACCAAGCGTGCGCAGGCGGACCGAGGCGTGGATTTCATTCTGGCTCATCACCACGGTCTGCGGGCGGAAGCGCTCGATGATGGAGCGCACAAACGGACGGATCTGTGGGCTGGTCAGAAGCACCGGAACTTCATTTTTGCCCGAAGCTTCGTCGAACGCCTCGCGCACCTGCTGGATGAACTGCTGCAGCTGCGACGGTGCCATGGCAAGCTGACGTTCCTCGCCCTGGCCGATGATGGATTCGGCGAAGGCCTGTTCCCAGTTGGGCGACAGCGCGATCAGCGGCAGATAACCGCCAGGCGACAGGTTCGCATGGCAAAGCTGGCGGGCCAGACGGGCACGCACATGCTCGGTGATATAGAGCGCATTCTTGGTATGACCCACCGCTTCGGCGATGCCTTCCAGGATAGCAGGCAGGTCGCGGATCGAAACGCGCTCGCCGAGCAGGGTCTGCAGCACGCGCTGGGTACCAGTGACCGAAATCTGCGAGGGAATAAGTTCTTCCACCAGTTTCTTGTTTTCCGGCGGCAGGTCGTCGAGCAGCTTCTTGGTCTCGGCATAGGACAACAGCTCGGCCATGTGCGACTTCAGCACTTCGGTCAGGTGCGTAGTCAGAACGGTGCCGGGATCCACCACGGTGAAGCCGCGGAACGACGCTTCTTCGCGCAGCGCGCCCGAGACCCAGGTCGCCGGCAGGCCGAAGGCCGGCTCGGTGGTGTGGGTGCCGGGCAGGTCGATCGGAAGCCCCTTGGGGTCCATGATGAGGAACGAGCCGGGGAACAATTCGCCCTTGCCGGAATCGAATTCCTTGATGCGGATGCGATACTCGTTGGCGCCCAGTTGCATATTGTCCAGGATGCGCACGGCCGGCATGACAAAGCCCATCTCCTGCGCCAGCTGGCGGCGCAGCGCCTTGATCTGGTCGGTGATGCGGTGGCCCTGCACATCGTTGATCAGCGGCAGCAGGCCATAGCCCAGTTCGACGCGCAGCAAGTCCAGCGCCAGGGCGGTCGAGATCGGTTCTTCCTTGGGTGGGCCATCGGCCTGCGCCACTTCCGCGGCCGCTTCGGCAACCCGCGCGTTCTTGCGCTTGTGGGCGTACCAGGCGAGCGAGCCGGTGCCCACGGCCAGTCCACCAAAGGCAAATGTCGGCATGCCCGGCAATACTGCCACCACGCCCATCACGGCCGCGGCCATGCCCAGCGCTTGGGGGTAGTAGGATAGCTGGCTCATCAGCGCCTTGTCGGTGGCGCCTTCGACACCGGCCTTGGAAACCATCAGGCCCGCGGCGGTGGAAACAATCAGTGCCGGCATCTGGGACACCAGACCGTCACCAACCGTCAGCAGTGTGTAGGTGTGGGTGGCATCGCCGAAGCCCATGCCGTTCTGCGCCACGCCGATGATGATGCCGCCCACCACATTGATGGCGACGATCAGCAAGCCGGCAATGGCGTCGCCGCGCACGAACTTGCTGGCGCCGTCCATGGCGCCGAAGAAATTGGATTCCGCCTCGATGGTTTTGCGGCGGGTCTTGGCTTCCTTTTCGTCGATCAGGCCGGCGGACAGATCGGCGTCGATCGCCATCTGCTTGCCGGGCATGGCGTCCAGGCTGAAGCGCGCCGCCACTTCGGCGATGCGGCCCGAACCCTTGGTGATGACGATGAAGTTGACGATGATCAGGATGGAGAAAACGATCAGGCCGATGACGAAATTGCCCTGCATCACCAGATTGCCGAAGGCCTGAATGACATAGCCGGACGCGGCGGTGCCTTCATTGCCATGGGCCAGGATCAGCCGGGTGGAGGCGAGGTTCAGCGCCAGCCGCAGCATGGTGGTGATCAGCAAGATGGTCGGGAAGGACGAAAATTCCAGCGGTTTGCGGATGAACACCGCCGTCATCAGGATCAGGATCGAGAAACTCAGCGAAAAGGCCAGCGAAACGTCCAGCAGCCAGGTCGGCAGCGGCAGGATCAGGACCACGAGGATGGCCATGATGCCGATCGCCAGGCCGAGATCGGACTTGCGAATATAGGCGCCGATCTTGCCGGGCGTCAGATCAAAGCCCTTGGCTGCTGTGCCGATGTCGGACATCTGGAACTAACTCGCTATCTTCTGTTCAGAAGGGCGTTGTTCGCCATGGCTGGGAATGGACAATCCGG
>JBBQHU010000082.1:0-7452 GCA_038324265.1 Micropepsales bacterium
GCTTGGGCGGGCGGCAGCCATTGTGCGGGATCGGCGTCACATCGCGGATGGAGGTGACGACGAGGCCGATGGCCTGCAGCGCGCGCAGCGCCGACTCGCGGCCCGAACCGGGGCCGGAAACTTCCACTTCCAGGGTGCGCATGCCGTGCTCGACAGCCTTGCGACCGGCGTCTTCGGCGGCCATCTGCGCCGCATACGGCGTGGACTTGCGCGAACCCTTGAAGCCCATCATGCCGGCAGACGACCAGGAAATCGCATTGCCCTGCGTGTCTGTGATGGTGACGATGGTGTTGTTGAAGGTCGCGGCGACATGGGCCACGCCAACAACGATGTTCTTCTTTTCTTTCTTGCGGGCGCGGGGGGCCTTGCCGCCCGACTTCTTATCGTCAGCCATGGCTTACTTCGTGACTTTCTTCTTGCCGGCGATCGCTTTGGCAGGGCCTTTGCGCGTGCGGGCGTTGGTGTGGGTACGCTGGCCGCGGACCGGCAGGCTCTTGCGGTGACGCAGGCCCCGGTAGCAGCCTAGGTCCATCAGACGCTTGATGTTCATGGCGACGTCGCGGCGCAGGTCGCCTTCGACCATGAAATCGCGGTCGATGTTTTCGCGGATCTGGATGACCTCGGACTCGGTCAGGTCGCTGACGCGGCGGGTCGGATCGATCCCCAGCTGGTTGACGATCTTCTGCGCGGTATGGGGACCGATTCCATGAATATAGCGAAGGCCGATTTCGACTCGCTTTTGGGTCGGGATATTGACGCCGGCGATACGTGCCACAGTGCTCTCCGAAGGCTTTTCAAGCCATTGAACTTGTTAACAAAATTCGTAACGGCAAAATGCCGGTCAAATCAGGACCTGGGCGAGGTGAAAAACGCCCGAAAAGCCCGGAAATGACAGGAAAACTGTCGCGAGGGCGCGGATTATAGGAATAGCCCCCTCCCCGTCAATGCCTGACCGGGATTTATTGCCGCACTGCCAAAATCAGGCCCGGACACCGTCCAGAACAGCCCCGACCTGGGCAGTCACAGTTTCGACGGGGGCCATCCCGTCCACGCTCTTGAGTTTGCCCTGCGCCCGGTAAAAATCGAGCAGCGGGGCGGTGTTTTTGTAATAAACCCCCAGCCGGTGGGCCAGGGTTTCGGGGGTGTCGTCCGACCGCAGGACCCCGCCGGCCTTGATACGGGCTTCCACCCGGCTGAGCAGGACGGCATCGTCCACCTTCAGTTCCAGCACCAGGTCGATCTTCTTGCCCCGCTCGGCCAGCATCCGGTCCAGCGCCTCGGCCTGGGGGATGGTGCGGGGGAAGCCGTCAAACACCGCGCCATTCTTGCAGTCGGGCTGGTCATAGCGTTCGGCGATGATGCCGATCACGGTTTCATCCGAGACCAGCTCGCCCTTGGCGATGGTGGCCTTTACCGACAGGCCCAGCGGCGTGCCTGCCTCGATCGCGGCACGCAGCATGTCACCGGTGGAAAGCTGCGGCAGGCCGCGCTTCTCGGTAAGGATTTTGGATTGCGTGCCCTTGCCCGCCCCCGGCGGCCCGAACAGAACCAGGTTCACCTTCTCGCTCCTCGCAACTTAGACTTCTTCAAGAGTCCTTCATATTGCTGCGCCACCAGGTGACTCTGGATTTGCGCCACCGTATCCATGGTGACCGAGACCACGATCAGGACCGAGGTGCCGCCCAGCGAGAAGCTGAGATTGTATTTGTAGAACATGAATTCGGGCAGCAGGCAGACGAATGTCAGGTACAGCGCGCCGATCACGGTAATGCGGGTGAGCGTGTAGTCGATGAACTGCGCGCTCTTCTTGCCGGGGCGAATGCCCGGGAAGACGCCGCCATACTTCTTCAGATTCTCGGCCGTCTCTTCAGGATTGAAGACGATCGAAGTGTAGAAGAAAGAGAAGAACAGGATCAGCAGCGCATACATCACCAGATACAGCGGCTGGCCGCGGCTGAGATAGGTGACCATGGCCTGCAGCCAGCCCGGCAGGTTGGCGGCGTTGAAGCTGGCCACGGTGGTGGGCAGCAGCAGGATGGAGCTGGCGAAGATCGGCGGAATGACGCCCGACACGTTGAGCTTCAGCGGCAGGTGCGAGGAGTCGCCGCCATAGACCTTGTTGCCTACCTGGCGCTTGGGATAGGTGACGAACAGTCGGCGCTGGGCCCGTTCCATGAAGACGATGAAGCCGACCAGCGCAATCGTGAACACGCCGAAGAAGATGACTAGCAGCGGATTGGTGGCGCCGGTGCGCGCCTGTTCCAGCTCCTGCACGATCAGGGTGGGAAAGCGCGCCACGATGCCGGCGAAGATGATCAGCGAAATGCCGTTGCCGACGCCGCGGCTGGTGATCTGCTCGCCGATCCACATCAGCAGCATGGTGCCGCCCGTCAGGGTGATGACCGCGCCGACGCGGAACATCAGGCCGGGATGGATGACGACGTGGTTTGTGCCGCCGAAATGCTCCAGCCCCAGCGCGATGCCGTAAGCCTGGATCACCGCCAGCGCGACGGTGAAATAGCGGGTGTACTGGTTGAGGACCTTGCGGCCCGCCTCGCCTTCCTTCTTCAGCGCTTCCAGTTCGGGAAACACCGTGGTCATCAGCTGGATGATGATGGAGGCGGAGATATAGGGCATGATGCCCAGGGCGAAGACGGCCATGCGGCCGACCGCGCCGCCTGACAATGTGTTGAAGATGTCCAGCATGCCGCCGCCGGTCTGGCTCATCTGCTGGGCCAGCGCCGCCGGGTCGATGCCGGGCATGGGGATGTAGCTGCCCAGGCGCGCCACGATCAGGGCGCCCAGGGTGAAGAAGATGCGGCTGCGCAGCTCCTTGGCCTTGGAGATGGAGCCGAAGTTGAAATTGGCTGCCAATTGTTCGGCTGCGGACGCCATCAAGCTGCTCCCAGAAACACGCCGATGATACGCACCGGCCGGACCTTATCCCCTAGACGGGGGTTTCCCCGATACCCGAGGCCGACCCTAATATGGGGATGCCGCCCCGCCCTTTCGAGGCGGGACGGTCCAATTTATGCCTTGCGCGCTTCGCGCTTCTTGGCGGATTCGGTGCGGCGCGTCTGGCGCTTGCCCGGTTCGCCCTTCTTGTTGTTGTAGACCTTCTTGACGTAGGTCGTGGTCACGGTGCCGCCGGCCTTTTCGACCGCTTCCTTGGCACCAGCCGACGCGCCGGCCACTTCAATGTCGATCTTGGCGGTGATGGCGCCCTTGCCGAGCAGGCGGATGCCGTCCTTGCTCTTGTGGGCCAGACCCGCCTTGCGCAGCACCTCTTCGGTGATCTTGGTCTTGGCGTCGAGATTCTTGTTGTCGATCGCCTTCTGGATGCGGCTGATGTTCACCTCGGAAAAATCCTTGGCGAAGATGTTGCGGAAGCCGCGCTTGGGCATGCGCATATGCAGCGGCATCTGGCCGCCTTCAAAACCATGCACCTGGTTGCCGGTACGGGCCTTGGCGCCCTTGACGCCGCGGCCGCTGGTCTTGCCCAGGCCCGAAGACGATCCGCGGCCGACCTTGTGCTTGTGCTTGTGGGCGCCCGGATTGTTGGCGATCTGGTTCAGTTTCATGACTTACTTGCCTTCTTCGACGATCTCGACGAGGTGCTTGACCGCGTTGATCATGCCGCGCACGGACGGGGTGTCTTCCAGGGTACGGGTACGGCGGATCTTGCCAAGGCCCAAGCCGCGCAAGGTCGCGGCCTGAATTTCGGGCTTGCGGTTGGCGCTGCGGATCTGGCGCACCGTCACCGTCTTCCCGGCTTTTGCTTTCTTCTCGGCCATGACTTTTTCTCTCTAACTCTATTAAGCGGACGCTTCCGCGGTCTGGTCTTCGCGGCGCGCCAGGATTTCCGACACGCTGCGGCCACGGCGGGCCGCGACCATGCGGGGGCTCTGCTGGTTCTTCAGCGCGTCGAACGTGGCGCGCACCATGTTGTAGGGGTTCGAAGTGCCCAGCGACTTGGAGACAACGTCGCCAACGCCCAGGGCTTCGAACACCGCGCGCATTGGGCCGCCGGCGATGATGCCGGTACCGGCCGGCGCCGGACGCACCAGCACCTTGCCGGCGCCGTGATGGCCGCGCACTTCATGATGCAGGGTACGGCCGTCCTTCAGCGGAATCTTGATCAGCGCGCGCTTGGCGGCTTCGGTCGCCTTGCGGATGGCTTCGGGCACTTCACGCGCCTTGCCATGGCCGAAACCGACCTTGCCGGCGCCGTCACCCACCACCACCAGGGCGGCAAAGCCGAAACGGCGGCCACCCTTCACGACCTTGGCGACACGATTGATGTGCACCAGCTTGTCGATCAGGTCGCTGTCCTTTTCTTCGCGGCGTCCACGGCCTTCACCGCGGCCACGGCCTTCACCGCGTCCGCGACCTTCGCCACCACGGCCGCGATTTTCGCGCTGCGGTTCGCCCTGCTGTTCGGTTGCCATATGCGTGTTCCTCAGAATTCCAGGCCGCCCTCGCGGGCAGCCTCCGCGAGCGCCTTGATGCGCCCATGATAGATGTAGCCGCCACGGTCGAACATGACCTGGGTCACGCCGGCCGCCTTGGCGCGTTCGGCGATCTTCTTGCCGACATTGCCGGCAGCTTCGACATTATAGCCCTTGGCCTTGGCGTCTTTCTCGTTGGTCGAGGCGGAAGCCAGGGTTGCGGCCGTCGTGTCGTCGATCACCTGGGCATAGATATGCTTGCCCGAACGGAAGACCGACAGGCGCGGGCGGGTGCCGTGCGTGGCGAGACGGAAACGGGTGCGCGACTGGCGCTTGGTGAAGTGAGCGTTGGTCATCTTACTTCTTCTTGCCTTCCTTGCGGCGGACATACTCGCCCTCGTAGCGAACACCCTTGCCCTTGTAGGGCTCCGGCGGACGCCAGGAGCGAATCTCGGCGGCGACCTGGCCGACGAGCTGCTTGTCGATGCCCGACACCGAAATCATGGTGGGCTTCTCGGTGACGATGGTGATGCCCGGCGGGATGGCATAGGGCACGTCGTGGCTGAAGCCGAGCTGCAGGTTCAGGACCTTGCCCTGCACCGCGGCGCGATAGCCGACGCCCTGGATTTCCAGCTTCTGGGTGAAGCCGGCGGTAACGCCGGTCACCAGATTGTTCACCAGGGTGCGGGAGAGGCCCCACATCTGGGCGGCCTTTTCCATTTCCTTGCGCGGCGCCACGGTGATGCCGTCATCGCCCACCGAAGCGGAGACTTCCTGCACCAGCTTGACGCTGAGTTCGCCCTTGGGCCCCTTGACCTTGACGGTCTGACCTTCCACCGAGGCGGTGACGCCCTTGGGAAGCGGGACGGGTTTCTTGCCGATACGTGACATGACGGCTCCTTAAAACACCTGACAGAGAACTTCGCCGCCGACATTCTTTTCCTTGGCCGAGGTATCCGTCATCACGCCCTGCGGCGTGGAGATGATGGACACGCCCAGGCCCTGGCGATGCGGCTTGAGTTCACTGACAGAGGAATAGACGCGGCGGCCGGGGGTCGAGACGCGCTTGAGTTCGCGGATCGCCGGTTCACCTTCGTGATACTTCAGTTCGATTTCCAGTTCCTTGTGGCCCTTGGTCTCCACCTCGGCATAGCCGCGGATGTAACCTTCGGCCTGCAGCACGTCGAGCAGACGGATGCGGAGGCGGGAATTGGGTGAGCTGATCTTGGCCTTGCGGCGAAGCTGGCCGTTGCGGATGCGAGTCAGAAGATCGCCAATGGGATCGATGATCATGGGTTTCTCCTACCAGCTCGCCTTGGTCATGCCGGGGATCTGGCCGAAATTCGAAAGCGACCGCAGCGCGATACGGCTCATCTTGACCTTGCGGTAATAGCCCTTGGAGCGGCCCGAAAGCTCGCAGCGATGATGGATGCGCACCTTGGAAGAATTGCGCGGCAGCTTGGCCAGCTTAAGGCGCGCTTCGAAACGCTCCTCGGCCGGCACCTTCATGTCGTCCGCCTTGGCCTTCAGCGCGGCGCGCTTGACGGCATATTGGGCCACCAGCTTTTCGCGCTTCTTGTTGCGGTTGATCTGAGAAGTCTTCGCCATATCTAGCGCCTCAATTCGTCGTGAAGGGGAACTGGAAGCCTTCGAGCAAAGCCTTGGCTTCCTCGTCGGTCTTCGCGGAGGTGTTGAACACGATGTCCATACCCCACACAGATTCCGTCTTGTCATAGTCGATTTCCAGGAACACGACGTGTTCCTTCATGCCCATCGCATAGTTGCCGCGGCCGTCGAACGACTTGGGGTTGATGCCCCGGAAGTCGCGCACGCGCGGCAGCGCCATGGTGATCAGGCGATCGACAAATTCGTACATCACGTCGCCGCGCAAGGTGACCTTGGCGCCGATCGGAAGATCCTTGCGGATCTTGAACTGCGCGATCGCCTTCTTGGCGCGGGTCTGCATCGCCTTCTGGCCGGCGATGGCGGTCAGGTCGTTCAGCGCCTGGGTGATCTTCTTGCCGTCCGAAGCCGCCTCGCCCGCGCCGATGTTCAGCACGACCTTGTTGAGCTTCGGAACCTGCATGATGTTCTTGTAGCCGAACTTCTTCATCAGATCCGGCTTGATGGTTTCCATGTAGCGCTTCTTGAAGCGCGGCACATAACCGGCTTCGCGGGCGTGCTCGCCCACCGACACGGCGGTACCGGTATTCACTTCCTTGCGCTTGCTCGCCTTGGCAGCCTTGGCGTCTGCGCGCGCGGCTTCCTGCGGATTCTTGCTACCAGCGTCAGACATCGATGACCTCACCAGACTTCTTCGCAAAGCGGACCTTGCGGCCGTCGCTCAGCGTCTTGGAACCAATGCGCGTCGCCTTGCCCGACTTGGGATCGACATGCGCGATATTCGACAGATGGATCGGCGACTCCTTGGTCACGATTCCGGCCTGCTGGCTCTGTGTCTGGCGCTGATGGCGCTTGACCACATTGATGCCCTGGACCAGCGCGCGGTTTTCCTTGGGGAATACCTTCAGCACCGAGCCCTTCTTGCCCTTGTCGCGGCCCGTGGTCACGACCACGGAATCGCCCTTGCGGATATTGCTCATTTACAGAACCTCCGGAGCCAGCGAGATGATTTTCATCTGGCCCTTGTTACGCAGCTCACGGGTCACCGGTCCAAAGATGCGGGTGCCGATCGGCTCGCCCTGGGCATTGACCAGCACGGCGGCATTGCCGTCGAAACGGATCAGGCTGCCATCGTTGCGGCGCACGCCCTTGGCGGTACGGACCACAACGGCCTTCAGCACTTCGCCCTTCTTCACGCGACCGCGCGGAATGGCTTCCTTGACCGACACCACGATGATGTCGCCGACATCGGCGTACCGGCGATGCGAACCGCCCAGCACCTTGATGCACATCACGCTCTTGGCGCCGGAATTGTCGGCGACATCGAGTTCGGTGGACATCTGAATCATGACTTCAACTCCCTATCGCGCCGCTTACTTGC
>JBBQHU010000083.1:0-7275 GCA_038324265.1 Micropepsales bacterium
GGGCATCGAATCCCCCGCCGGCTCTGGCCGCTATCCCGAACCCAAATGGCTGGGCATGATCCAGCACGACATGATGCTGTTCGACCACGGCATGCCGCGCGCCGACGGCAGCCTCAGCAAGACGCAGCGGCCCGAAGCCGATGTGAATGTCGAATTCCAGGTGGATTCAAAATTTGCCGCCGAGTCCGAAAAGCTCGCCTGGGCCTTGCAGGACGGCAACGAACACTATGCCACCGACTATCCCGCCACGGTGGGCCGGCACATGACCAACACGGACTCGCACCCCTTCAAGGACATCGCCCCCGCCGTCAGCCTGCGCGAGAATGAACGCGGCGCCCAGGTCGGCAATGGCTGGGACCCGCAATGGCACCAGCCCACCGACCTCTACGCCACCTATGACGACAAGGATTTCCTGCTGGGCCTTAACGCCGCGCAAACCACTCTGGCCACCACCTCTCGCCTGACCGGCGCGACAGTGAAATAATCCCGCAAGGCCCGCTGGATTTCGCCCCCAAGCCGCGCCAATCTGGCGGCGATTTCAAACCGGGGTTTTCATGTTTCGCATGCCCGCAGCTTTTCTGGCTGCTGTCCTGATCGCCGCGCCCGCTTTTGCGGTCGAACCCTTTCCTGCCGCCTTCAAGACCCAGACCATCAAGGTCAACGGCACCGACATCTATGTCCGCTCCGGCGGGCAGGGGCCCGCGGTGGTTCTGCTGCACGGCTTCGGCGATACCGGCGACATGTGGGCGCCCATCGCCAAGGTTCTGGTCAAGGATCACACTGTCATCGTCCCCGACCTGCGCGGCATGGGCCTCAGCGCGCATCCTGCGGATGGCTACACCAAGAAGAATGAGGCGCACGACATCGCCGGCGTCATGGACGCCCTGAAAGTTCAGAAGGCCGATCTGGTTACCCATGATATCGGCAACATGGTGGGCTATGCCCTGGCTGCCCAGTATCCCGCCCGCATCACAAAATGGGTGGTGATCGACGCGCCGCTGCCCGGCATCGGAAACTGGGACAAGATACTGCTCAATCCGCTGCTGTGGCATTTCAACTTCCGCGGCCCCGATGCCGAACGCCTGGTGGCCGGGCGCGAGCGCATCTATCTCGACCGCTTCTACAACGAACTCTCCGCCCATCCCGGCCGCATAGACGAAGCGACCCGCAACCATTACGCCGCGCTTTATGCCAGGCCCGGTGCAATGCATAGCGCCTTTGAACAGTTCAAGGCCTTCTATCCCGACGCCGATGACAACAAGGCGCTGCTGGCCAGGGGCGGCAAGCTGAAGATGCCGGTGCTGGCGCTGGGCGCGGAAAAATCCTTCGGCCCCGGCATGGCGGTCGAACTGAAATTCGCCGCCGACAATGTCACCGGCGGCATCGTGCCCGACAGCGGCCACTGGATCATGGAAGAAAACCCCACCGCCACGATCAAGCTGGTGACGGACTTTTTGAAGTGAGGGCCTTTTTGAAGTGAGAGTCTTGGCGATCCTGCTGCTGCTTGCTGCACCGGCTTACGCCGTGCCCATGCAGCAGGATTGCCGTGGCCCCGGCAGCATCGGCACCGCGCTGATGAGCGCCGATGGCACCATCACCGTGAACATCCGCAGCCCCCAGCCGGGCTCGCCGCTGGATGGCGTGGTGGCGGTCCGGCGCAGCGACCCCAACTATGCCCGCATCCTGTCGCACATCGGCGGCATGTCGCCGGGCGAGAAAAAACCGGTGCCGCCCTTCTGCTAACTTTATCCCCAACTGTCATGGCCCACTTTACGTGGGCCATCCAGGGCAACCGGCACGACTGTTGGCACGAACGCGAACCTAACGCCGGTGCATCGCGTTCCAGATCGCCAGCACGATCACCGCACCGATCACCGCCACCACCGTGGAGGCGATAAAGCCGTGCGCCTCATAGCTGAAGCTGCCGCCGGACAATTGCTGGAAGATGAAGCCGCCGCACAACGCCCCCACCAGCCCCAGCGCGATATTGACCAGGCAGCCCTGGCGCGGCTTGGCCATGAAGAATCCCGCAAGCCAGCCGACAAAGGCGCCAAAAACGATCCAGCTCAGAATAACCATTTACAAATCCACCTTATGAAAGGCTCACATATATCATGGTCACCGCCGCCGCCGCCATCACCAGCGTGGATAGCCAGCCCAGCCCGCCCAGCACCTTGCCGACGCGGAATCTGCCCATCCTCTTCTTGCTGCCCGCCACCACCATCAGCGCCGCCATCATCGGCACCGCGATAATTCCGTTCAGCACCGCGCTCCAGTACAGCGCCTTGATGGGGTCCAGCCCCGAATAGTCAATGCCCAGCCCCAGCACCACGGCCGCGCCGATCACGCCGTAAAAACCGCGTGCCTGCCAGGGCATGTTGTCCAGCCCGGCTTTCCAGCCATAGGATTCCGCCACCGCATAACCGCTCGATCCCGCCAGCACCGGAATGGCCAACAGCCCCGTGCCGATGATGCCGACCGCGAACAGCGCAAAGGCGAATTGCCCCGCGATCGGCCGCAGCGCCTCGGCCGCCTGGGCAGCCGTGTTGATCTGGGTAATGCCATGCTGGTGCAGGGTGGCAGCCGTGGCGATCATGATCGCCAGCGCAATCAGGTTCGATGCCAGCATGCCCACGATCGTGTCCACACGAATGCGGCTGACCGCTTCGGGCGCTTCGCGGGGCCGCTCGACCAGGGGATGCTGGTCCGCATGCTGGGCCACTTCTTCCACTTCCTGCGCGCTTTGCCAGAAAAACAGATAGGGGCTGATGGTGGTACCGAAGATCGCCACGATGGTGGTGGCGGCGCCTTCCGTCAGGTTGGGGTGCAGCCCGATCAGGCCGACGCCGACAGCCTTCCAGTCCAGCGGCAACAGGAACACGATGGCGACATAGGCGAACAGGCTGAAGGTCAGCACCGTCAGGAAGCGCGAATATTTGCGATAGGGAATGAAAAGCTGCAGCCCCAGCGACAGCAGGGCGAACACAAGTGTGAAGCCGTGCGGCTCGCCCAGCCCCAGCACCAGCCGCGCCGCTTCCCCCATCGCCGCTAGGTCGGCGCCGACATTGATGGTGTTGGCGATGAACAGCAGCACCAGCAGGACATGCACGATGCCGCGCGGCATCACCTGGGCCATGTTGTGGGCCAGGCCGCGCCCGGTGACACGGCCGATCAGGGCGCTGATCATCTGGATGGACACCATCAGCGGGAAGGTGAGCACCAGCGTCCAAAGCAGGTTGAAGCCGAACTGCGCCCCGCCCTGGCTATAGGTGGCAATGCCGCTGGGATCGTCGTCGGCGGCCCCGGTGATAATCCCCGGCCCCAGCTTTTCCAGCAGCGGCGCGCGGTGCAGGCGGGACTTCAGGCCGGTCGGGGGCAGGGCAGCGGTCATGTTACCCTAAAGGGAAGGATCCGGACGGCCCCGGAATCGTATTATCCAATGAAGCTAAGGCATAACGGAGATCCAGATGAACCGTTTCCTGTCCACCGCGATTTTTTCCTGCGCCGCCATTCTCTGCCTCGGGCCTGCTGCCTCACAGGCACAGGTGCCGCAAAAGCCCCCATGCCTGCGCCAGATCGACATCTACAGCTTCGATCCGGTGCCAGGCAACCGCTCCCTGGTGGTCGAGGATCGCAGCCATCGCCGCTACCGCGTCAACTTCATGGGCATCTGCAGCGGCCTGCAATACAAGCTGGGCCTGCGCTTCAAGACCTTTTCAACCTCGAACCTGTCCTGCCTGTCACGTGGCGACCAGGTCATCCGTCGTGACCCCGTCGCCCCCAGCCAGTGCATCATCCGCGACATCCAGTATCAAACCCCCGAACTGGACCGCAAAGACCGCGAAGCCCGCCCACATTAGGGGGCCGGTGGCGGCCTGCCGCTGAATCGGGTACTGAGCCGTCCTCCCCGCGCTCGCGTCAGCGCGCTGAAAGCGGGGAGGTGGCCGTAGCTGGCTCTCGAGCCAGCGAAGGCCGGAGGGGAAGCATGAGGGGATACTTCGGTGTCGGCGTTGAGGGCGTTTCCAAGCCCATGAACCTGGGCAATCTTGTCCGGATCGCGCACGCCTTCGATGCCAGCTTCTTCTTCTCGGTCGCGCCGCGCCTCAACCTCGCCAAGGCCAACAGCGACACCAGCAATGCCGAAGGCGTGCTGCCCTTCTACACCTTCGACCATCCCGACGATTTCCGCCTGCCGCTGGGCTGCAGCCTTGTGGGGGTCGAGATCACCGACGACGCCATCGAGCTTCCCCGCTTCCGCCATCCCACCCGCGCCGCCTATGTCTTCGGGGCCGAGCGTTATTCGCTGTCGCCCCAGATGGTCGCCAAGTGCGAATTCGTGGTGAAAATCCCCACCCGCTTTTCCATCAATGTCGGCATGGCGGGCGCCATCGTTCTGTATGACAGGCTGATAAACCTGGGCGGCTATGGCGGCCGTCCCATCACCCCCGGTGCAGCCGACGCGGAAATCCCCCCCATGCACAGCTGGGGTGCGCCAAAGTCCAAGCCCAGGGACTATTAAGCCCCTCCAGGTGGTTGGAAAACGCCCCTCGGCTTCCTATAACGGTTCCATGGCAACCCCCGCGCTCAAAATCACCAATCTCCGCAAGGTCTATCGCCGCGGCAATGTCGCCGTGGACGACCTGTCGCTGAGCATCCCGGAAGGCGAGTTCTTCGGCTTCCTGGGTCCCAATGGCGCCGGCAAGTCCACCACCATCCACTGCGTCACCGGCATCGCCAATCCCACCGCGGGCACCATCGAGATCTTCGGGCTGGATGCGGTGAAGAACTATCGCGAGGCGCGCCGCCTGGTCGGGCTGTGCCCGCAGGAATTCAATGTCGATCCCTTCGCCAAGCCGGCCGACATCGTGGACTGGGCGGCCGGCTATTTCGGCATGGGCCGCGCCCAGCGCAAGTCGCGCGTAGATTACCTGATGAACCGCTTCGAACTGACGCCGCACCTGAAGAAGTCCTTCCGCGAACTGTCCGGCGGCCTGAAGCGCCGCGTCGTGCTGGCGCGCGCGCTGGTGCATGATCCCAGGCTGATCATCCTGGACGAACCCACCGCGGGCGTGGATGTGGAGCTGCGCCGGGTGCTGTGGAACTACCTCACCGAGATCAACCAGGATGGCCGCACCATCCTGCTCACCTCCCACTATCTGGAGGAGGTCGAACGCCTGTGCCGCCAGATCGCCATCGTCAACAAGGGCAGGGTGGTGCGCGAAGGCACCAAGGACGAGATGGCGGCAACACCCGGCAGCCTGGAACGCGCCTACCTGGTCGCCACCGGCGCCGAAGCCGAACATGTCGCGGGACAATAAGATGACCGACCCTGCAAATTTGCCCCCCATGGGCGTCAACTGGATCGGCCTCTACACCATCGTGCGCCGCGACGTCTCGCGCATGCTGCGCGTGCCCATCCAGGTCTTCATCGGGCCCTGGAGCAGCGCCCTGCTGTTCATCTTCGTGTTCGGCTATGTGCTGGGCGGCACCATGCGCACCATCGGCGGCCACCGGTATATCGAGTTCGTGATGCCCGGCGTCCTGATGATGAACATCATCACCGCCGCCTTCCTGCAGTCCTCATCCGCGATCTATTTCTCCCGCTTCATCAAGTTCGTGGAAGAGATGCTGGTGGCGCCGCTTTCCTATTTTGAGATGGTGGTAGGCAGTCTCTCGACCGTGGTGCTGCGCGCCACCGTCACCGGCATCGGCATTCTGGTGATGGGGCTGTTCTTCGGCGCCACCACCATCGAATCCTGGCCCATGTTCATCTTCTGGATCGTGGCGGTGTCCATCATCTTCGGCCTGGCCGGCATCCTGATCGGCCTGTGGTCCAAGAGCTTTGAGCAGCTCAACATGCCGGTGGTGTTTTTTCTCACCCCGATGTCCATGCTGGGCGGCAGCTTCTTCACCATGAAGATGCTGCCGGACTGGCTGCACTGGATTCTCTGGGCCAATCCCTTCTTCTATTTCATCAACGGCATCCGCGGCGCCATGATCGGCGTGGACGAGGCCCCACAGGGCCTCAGCATCGCGCTGACGCTGCTGACGATCGCCGGCTTGGGCGGCCTGGTATGGCGCCTGTTCTCGCGGGGATATGGCCTTCGCGAGTGAGGCGCGTCTGACGCGCGGCAGCGGCAGCGTACCGACGGCCCAATTTCGCGAACCTTGCGGAAACCTTGCATCGGCGGACCGTCACACAGTATCTTGCCGCCGATCACACAAACGCCCGATTCCAATGCGAAATCCGCGTCTTGGGCATTGAAGGACACGCGACATGAACAGAATTACCGGGATTACCACAGGCTTTCTGTTGGGTGCGACCCTCACACTCTCTTCGGTGATTCCCGCCGCTGCGGACGCCGCCAACCTTCTGGGCGTCTTCGGGAACTGGGCGGCCTATTCCACCGGAACCGGTTCCGGCATGACCTGCTATGCCCTGTCGGAACCGCGCGCATCCCGCCCCAAGGGCGCCAAGCGCGGCAAGATCTACCTGATGATCAGCGATTGGCCGGGCCGCCGCGTCAAGGCGGAACCCCAGATCGTTTATGGCTATCCCGCCAAGGAAGGCGCCGTCGCCGGCCTGGGCATCGGCGCCGACAAGTTCACCTTCTTCCAGAAGAACAACGAAAAAGAGGGCAGCGCCTGGCTGACCTCGCTGAACGACAATCCGCGCCTGGTCGACGCCATGCGCGGCGGCGTCACCGCCGTCGCCAGCGGCCTCAGCGCCCGCGGCACCAAGACCTCCGACACCTACAGCCTGTCGGGCTTCAACGACGCCCTGGCCAAGGTTCACGCCACCTGCAACATGTGATGGACCATTTCGTTGGAAAATAGGGCATCCCTCATCGGCCTCGACAAGGCGGCGCTGAAAGCGGCGCTGGCCGGGGCGGGCGTGCCCGAAAAATCCCTCTCCATGCGCGTGAACCAGTTGTGGAACTGGATCTACGTCCACGGCGCAAAAGACTTCGAGGCGATGAGCAATCTCGCCGGCGATTTCCGCAAATCGCTCGATGCGGCCTTCACCTTGGCGCGTCCCGAAATCGTCACCGAGCAGATTTCCACCGACGGCACCCGCAAGTGGCTGTTCCGCACCGGCCCCGGTATCGAGTTCGAGACCGTCTATATCCCCGAAAAAGACCGCGGCACCTTGTGCGTCTCCTCCCAGGTCGGCTGCACGCTCACCTGCAAATTCTGCCACACCGGCACCCAGAAGCTGGTGCGCAATCTCACCCCCGCCGAAATCCTGGGCCAGGTGATGCTGGCCAAGGATTC
>JBBQHU010000084.1:0-6768 GCA_038324265.1 Micropepsales bacterium
CATGGAAACCGCGCGCAAGATCATGGCGGCTGCCGCCAAGAGCGGTGCCGTCATCCTGCTGCCGACCGATGTGGTGGTGGCCAAGGAATTCAAGGCCAATGCCGCCCATCGCACCGCCGCCGTCCGCGACATCGCCGATGATGAGATGGTGCTGGATGTCGGCCCGGACAGCATCACGGCGTTCACGAAAAAGCTGGAGACCACCAGGACCCTGGTTTGGAACGGACCTTTCGGGGCGTTCGAAACCGCGCCCTTCGATGCGGGCACCGTGGCGGCGGCACAATCTGTCGCGGCCGCAACCAGCGCGGGCAAGTTACTCTCGGTCGCGGGCGGTGGTGACACAGTCGCGGCGCTGGCCCATGCCGGCGTGGAGCAGGATTTTACCTACGTCTCGACCGCAGGCGGGGCGTTCCTGGAATGGCTTGAAGGAAAAGAATTGCCGGGGGTCGAAGCCCTCAAGGCAAAATAGGGGACCACAATGAATCTCGAAGACCTGAACAAGATCGCCGTCAAGATGGTTGCGCCCGGCAAGGGCATTTTGGCCGCCGATGAATCCGGCGGCACCATCAAGAAGCGCTTCGACGCCATCAAGGTGGAGAACACCGAGGACAACCGCCGCGACTATCGCGAGTTCATGTTCCGCACCGCGACCGCGATGAAGAACCATATCTCGGGCGTCATCCTGTTCGACGAAACCATCCGCCAGAAGGCCAAGGACGGCAGCACGATGGTGTCGATCATCGAAGCCGCTGGTGCGATTCCCGGCATCAAGGTCGATGCCGGCGCCAAGCCGTTGGCCGGCTGCCCTGGCGAGACCGTCACCGAAGGCCTGGACGGCCTGCGCGAGCGCTTCCAGGAATATCACAAGCTGGGCGCCCGCTTCGCCAAGTGGCGCGCGGTGATCGACATTGCAGACGGCATCCCCAGCCACACCGCCGTCATCGCCAACACCCAGGCGCTGGCACGTTACGCCGCGCTGGCCCAGGAAAACGGGATTGTGCCGATCGTGGAGCCGGAAGTGCTGATGGATGGCGGCCACGGCATCGACAAGTGCGAGGAAGTCACCGAGTGGGTGCTGAAGCAGCTCTACAGCGATCTTTATACGGCTCGCGTGGCGCTGGAAGGCACCATCCTCAAGCCCAACATGATCATCGCAGGCAAGAAGTGCCCCACCCAGAATTCGGTGGAAGAAGTCGCCTCGCGCACCATCAAGGTCTTGAAGCGCTGCGTGCCGCCGGCGGTGCCCGGAATCGCCTTCCTGTCGGGCGGCCAGTCGGATATTGACGCCACCGCGCATCTGGACGCCATGAACAAGATCGGTGGCCTGCCCTGGGCGCTGACCTTCAGCTATGGCCGCGCCCTGCAGGCCGCGCCGCAGAAGGCGTGGTCGGGCAAGGCCGAGAATGTCGCCGCCGGCCAGGCCGCCTTTGCGCATCGCGCCCTGATGAACAGCAATGCGGCCTTGGGCAAATGGTCCAAGGCTGACGAGAAGGTGGCTTAGTGGATGACGCCGCCTCATATGCGCGGAATTGGCGCGATCTGAGGCGGCGCACCATCATCTTCTGGACGTTATTCCTGGCTTATGTACCGAGCGTAGCGCTATTGAGTTATTTGCTCCAACTGTACTCTCCAGAAATGGCAGAGAAGTTCGGTTTATGGATTGCCGCACCGTGGATAATTGCCTGGCTGGCATCCGGTTTCTACATGAGTTCGTTTGGATGTCCGCGCTGTAAAAAGGCTTTTTTGTCAGGGCAATTTTGGCAAAATCCTTTTTCTGGAAAATGCCTCCACTGCGGAATTAAACGTGGTGAATCGGCGGAGACAACCCATTGAGTGACTGTCGTCTCTATCTAGTTTCTCCGCCCCGTCTTTCAGCGGCGAATTTCCTGGGGCCATTGAAAGAGGCGCTGGGCGGCGGCGATGTCGCCAGCTTCCAGCTTCGCCTCAAGCATGTCAGCGATGACGAGATCCGCCGCACCTGCGATGCACTGCGCCCCGTGGTGCAGAGCCACGGCGCCGCCTTCATCCTGAACGACCGCCCCGACCTTGCCGCCGAGCTGGGCTGCGACGGCGTGCATGTTGGCCAGGAAGATGCCAGCTATGCCGAAGCCCGCGCCGCGCTGCCCAAGGGCATTGTCGGCGTTACCTGCCATGACAGCCGCCACCTCGCCATGGAAGCGGCGGAAGCCGGCGCCGACTATGTCGCCTTCGGCGCCTTCTTCCCGACCCAGACCAAGGAGCCCAAGACCACCGCCGACATCGAACTTCTGCGCTGGTGGAGCGAAATGATGGTGGTGCCATCGGTCGCCATCGGCGGCATCACGGTCGCCAACGCGCCCGCGCTGGTGGAAGCCGGTGCCGATTTCCTCGCCGTATCGGCGGGGGTGTGGGAACACACCGATGGCCCCGAAAGCGCGGTGCGCGCCTTCAACGCGCTGTTCTGAGGAAACCAGACGATGAAAGAGCGCCTGCTCGGCTTCATCTTCTGCGCCACCCTGCTGGCCTTTGCCGCCAACATCACGCTGGACGCCATTCACCATCATTATTCGGCCAGCCTGTGGTTCCAGGCCCATTGGGTGCTGTACGACATCGCCATCCCCGCCGGCCTGCTGCTGGCGCTGGCCTGGGTGATGGGCTTTTTTCGCCGGGGCCGGGAACGCTGGGGCGACGCCGCGGCCCTGCTGACCATCGCCCTGCTGGTCTACACCATGCTGGGCGCGGGCTATTCCTGCTGGAAATACTGTTTCTAGGCTGCTATCACCCCCACGCTCTTATTTGATGCGCTATCGCTTCCCTACTTGAGCGCTGTTTGAACCTGCGAACCGTCTTCACCCCCGTGCCCGGAGGCACGATCATCATGGCCAAGATTACCGGCAACGAAATCAGTCCCGGCACCATGCTGAACTATGACGGCGGGCTGTGGATCGCGGTGAAGACCGTCAAGGTCAAGCCCGGCAAGGGCGGCGCCTACAACCAGGTCGAACTCAAGAACATCGAAAGCGGCACCAAGCTGAACCAGCGCTTCCGCAGCGACGAAGCCGTGGACGAAGCCATCCTCGACAAGAAGGATTTCCAGTTCCTGTTCGCCGCGGGCGACATGCTGACCTTCATGGACATGGAGAATTACGAGCAGATCGAGCTGTCGATCGAATTCGTCGGCGAAGACCAGGCCAAGTTCCTGCAGGACGGCATGAAGACCCTGGTCAACATGTATGACGGCCGTCCCATCGGCATCAAGCTGCCGGTGCAGGTGACCCTGACCATCGCCGAGGCCGATCCGGTGATGAAGGGCGGCACCGCCGCCCCCAGCTTCAAGACCGCGGTGCTGGAGAATGGCCTGAAGGTTCAGGTCCCGCCCTTCATCGGCGCCGGCGAACGCATCATCGTCGCCACCGAAGACGGTTCTTATGTGCGCAGGGCGGATTAAACCATGGCTTATATCTCTCCTGCCCTGAACGTGATGATTGCTGCCGCCCGCAAGGCCGGCCGCCCGCTGATCCGCGACTTCAACGAACTGGAGAATCTGCAGATCTCCATGAAGGGCCCGGCCGACTTCGTCACCAGCGCCGACAAGCGCACCGAGAAGATTTTGATCGAAGAATTGTCCAAGGCCCGTCCCGGCTATGGCTTTCTGGGCGAGGAATCCGGTTCCACCGCCGGCGCCGACACCACCCACCGCTTCATCATCGATCCGATCGACGGCACCACCAACTTCATGCACGGCATCCCGCACTTCGCCATCTCCATCGGGCTGGAACGCGAAGGGCAGATCGTGTCGGGCATCGTCTTCAATCCCGTCACTGACGATCTGTTCATGGCCGAGAAGGGCCACGGCGCCTATCTCAACAACAAGCGGCTGCGCGTCGCGGCGCGCAAGGAACTGCCCTCTTGTGTCTTCGCCACCGGGCTTCCGTTCAAGGGCCGTGACGGCCGCGCCCGCTCTCTGGCCGAAATGGACACCATGCTGGGCGTGTCATCGGGGGTGCGCCGCTTCGGCGCCGCCTCGCTCGACCTCGCCTGGACGGCGGCGGGCCGCGTCGACGGCTATTGGGAGCGTGACGTCAATATCTGGGACGTGGCCGCGGGCATCGTGCTGGCGCGCGAGGCGGGCGGCATCGTCAGCGACTTCGCCGGCCGCACCGATGGCCTCACAGGCACCGAGATCGTCTGCGCCAACGAGAACATCCATCCGCAGATGCTGAAGCTGCTGAAGGGTGTCGGGGCGGAGGCGAAAGCCGAAGCGACCGAAAAGAAGGCCTGACCCCTGTTGTCATGGCCCGGCCTGCCCGGGCCATCCAGGGCAACAAACGCCAGTGCATGTGACCCTGGATGGCCCACGTAAAGTGGGCCATGACAATTATGGGTCAGCGAATCCGTCCCGCGCGGTTTTCCAGCACCACGTCGCTGACCTTCGCGGTCAGGACATTGGCCGCCAGGTGCGAGGTGAAGCCGATCCCGACATAGACCGGCCCGCTGGTCTTGAACGTCACCGGGGCGCCTTCGGGATGGATGGGCTCGCCCTGCCAGCTCACCCACAACTGGAACTGGTCGCCGCGCTTCTCGATGCCGATGCGGCTGGCATGGATCGCCTGGGCGCCGCTTTCGCCGATGCTCTTGTCGGGCTGGCGCGACATGCGGTGGGAAATGTCGGTCATCATGCCGGTCTTCTCAGCCCGCCAGGCGATATGCACCATCCCGTTGCCATGCTGCGCGGCCACGATGGTGCGGCTGTCATCGTCCAGGCTGTCGCGGACCACCAGCGCCACCTTGCGGTCGTGGAATTCGCTGATGTCGGGCCACACCACCGACGCCGCCAGCGACACGTCGCCCGACATCTTCTTCCACAGATAGCGGAACTCGTCGCGCTGGTACCAGATGTTATAGCCGGCCGAACTGATGGTGTAGGTCTTGCCGTCATAGCTGGCACTGCCTGGCGCCAGCGCGGCGCCGACATCGCTCTGCGCCTCGAAGACGCCGACGGGCTGGTTCACCGTGACGGCGGCGCGATGGAAATCCAGCGGCGGCGCCACCTGCTTGTGCGTGGCCGACTGCGGCAGCGCCCACTCCGGCACATCGACGCCGGGCGGCGCGGGCGGCGGGGTCAATGACTGGGCCCAAGAATTGGAAAAGACGGGCGACGCGACCAGCAAAGCCGCAAACAGGATAACGCGCATGAAAATCTCCCACCGGGAGCTGCATGTCCCGTTGCCGGCAGCGTGACGCCAAACCGGGACCCGAGCAACAGGGTAAATCTGGTCCCCGAAACCGCGTCAGTGCAGATAAAGCGTCCCGAAATCGACCGGCTTGAAATCCGGGCTCACCAACTTCACGCCCATCGCGATCGTTCCCGCGTCAATCGGCTGCCACAGAAAATTCGTCAGCAGGATCGCGCCCCGACGCTTTTGCGGCGAATAGCCGATAAAGGTGTTGCAACCACCCGACAAGCCGGACTTCCACACGATCTGCCGGCCTTCATCCGCCGTGACGTACCAGCCCATGCCAGCATTGGTCCCCGCCAGGTTTGTAGGACGCTGGATCTCCCGCATGTGCGCCAGCGGCCCGCTGAGCGGGGTCTTCACGAGACCCATGCAGGCTTTGAGGAATATCGTCAGGTCATTGGCGGTCGAGCGGGCATAGCCAGCGCCCGGTATGGCGGTGAAATCCCAGACATGGGTCGGCCTCATATTCAGGTCATGACCCTGCACAAGATGCCGGCTCATGTCGTCGGTCGGCGCGATGCGCGTATGCGCAAGACCAAGCGGCGCGCAGACGCGCTCTACCAGCAGGTTTTCATAGCTTTTCCCCGCGCGCCGCGCGAGCGCAATGCCCAGTAGGCCGAAACCCGCATTGGCGTATTCATAGTGCGTGCCCGGCGCGTATTTCGGCCTATAGCCCGACAGGAATTCAAAGAACTGGGCTTCGGTGTAATCGACCAGCGGATTGGGCCGGGCATACCAGTCCGGCGGGAGATTATCGGGCATGTTGGGAAGGCCCGAGGTGTAGGTCGCCAGGTCGACAAGCCGGATCGGACCGCCCTGTTCATGCAGCGTCACCGATGGCGGCAGATATTTGGCGACCGGATCGTCCAGGGCCACCTCGCCGCGCGCAACCATATCCGCCAGGAGCAGAGACGTCAGAACCTTGGTGTTCGACATGATTTCGAAAACCGCCGCACCGTCCATGGCAAGGCCCGGGACGCCCGAACTTCCGTAGGATGTCATATACGTTCCATCTTCATCGATGATGACGGCAACCATGCCGGCGACGTTCTCGCGCGTGCCCACGGCCTGCTTCAGCGCGGTACGCACCGCGTCCATCGCGGGCGCTGCATTGCCGGCGCCGCCAAACGCAATCGCCCCAATCGAACCTAGCAGAATTTTGCGTCGGTCCAGCATGCCCAGCTTCTCCCCCGCTCTGGCGAACCCTGCGCGGCAAGTTGATCGCAAATCGGGATTCACGCAAACGGACAAAAAGTCAGAACTCGATCACCGTGCGAATGCTCTCGCCCGAGTGCATCAGGTCGAAGGCCTCGTTGATGCGCTCCAAGGGAAGCTTGTGGGTGATCAGCGGGTCGATGCTGATCTTGCCGTCCATGTACCAGTCCACGATCTGCGGCACCTGGGTGCGGCCGCGCACGCCGCCAAAGGCGGTGCCCATCCATTTGCGGCCGGTGACCAGCTGGAACGGCCGGGTCGAGATCTCCTGGCCGGCGCCCGCGACACCGATCACCACCGACTGGCCCCAGCCGCGATGGCTGGCTTCGAGCGC
>JBBQHU010000085.1:0-6758 GCA_038324265.1 Micropepsales bacterium
CGACGGGCACCTGGTAGGTGGCGCCGCCGACGCGGCGCGAGCGCACTTCAAGCGCCGGCGAAACGTTGCGAAGGGCTTCGTGGAAAACGACCAGCGGATCCTGCTTGGTCTTGGACTGGCTGGTGTCGAAGGCGCCGTAGATGATGCCTTCGGCGGCGGACTTCTTGCCGTCATACATCAGGGAGTTCATGAACTTGGCGAGAACCAGATCGCCAAACTTGGCATCCGGGGTGATTTCGCGGCGTTCGGCGCGGTGGCGGCGTGACATCTATCTTCTCCTTACTTCGGACGCTTGGCGCCATAGAGCGAGCGGCGCTTCTTGCGGTCCTTGACGCCCTGGGTGTCCAGCACGCCGCGGATGATGTGATAGCGAACACCCGGAAGGTCCTTCACGCGGCCGCCGCGGATCAGCACGACGCTGTGTTCCTGCAGGTTATGGCCTTCGCCCGGAATGTAGGTCAGCGCTTCGAAGCCGTTGGTCAGGCGCACCTTGGCGACCTTGCGCAGCGCGGAGTTCGGCTTCTTCGGCGTCGTTGTGTAGACGCGGGTGCAGACGGCGCGCTTCTGCGGGCACTGCTGCAGGGCCGGAACCTTGTTGCGCTTCGGCTTGGCGCCGCGCGGCTTGCGAATGAGCTGATTGACTGTCGGCATTCCAACTTTCCCTTTGTCTGTCCGTTGCGTCCAACGGATTGACGAAAAACCAAAAACCGAACGCGGGAAGACTTCCCGGTCCGAACTTGCGGAGGACTGAGTGGTCTTAAGACCCCTGAGTCGCGCGTATAAGCTCTTTAAACTGGCTTCCCAGCAGCGTTTTTGCGGGTTTTTCCGCAGACGGCCTACCCTGGAAGGTGGCGGCTTATACCCAGCACTGTTCGGGGGGTCAAGCACCGAAAACTTAGAAAATTGCGTGCCCCGAAACAGGGTTCGGAAGCCCTATATTTCCAGCGAACCCATGCTCGCAGTTGCAGCAACTGGCCAAATCGCATAATGATCGGCCTTCTTTTGAGAGCGGGATGTCCATGACGCGTCGACCGCGCGCCATTGCCAAGCAGGCTTCCACCGCAGGTCGGTGGGTGACGCTGGCTGCGATTCTCGCCTTTTTCCTTCAAAGCCTGGCGATCCAGACCCACATCCACCCGGCCAAGCCGCCGGCCTTTGCAAAAGTGTCTGCCGTTCACATTCCGGGTCCAGAGCCCCTCAAGGCCCAGGATCCCATTGACCAGTGCCGGCTGTGCCAGGAACTTGTCCATGCCGGGGCGTTTGTCGCGCCGTCTGCCCTGGCTATCCCGTCCAGCCAGATACTGGTGTTGGCCACCTTCGCCGTCCTGCCCCGCTGGTCGGCCGCCCAGACGCCGGCCTTTGCCTGGCGAAGCCGGGCACCTCCCCGCCATTAAGCAACCCCCGAGTCTGCGCGGCCCCTGCCGCGTCCGTACGCCGTCCGCGGTGTGCATTCCCTATTTCGGAGTTCGCTTATGTCGTTTCGTTCAATCCTTCTATTGGGTGCGGCCACCTTGCTGGCTTTGCCCGCCCTCGCGCAGGCCCAGGAAAGCGTGGAATCCGTCACCGTTACCGCCGCCAAGCTGGCCCAGGCTCGCAATGGCATCCAGACCCAGACCGGCGCCTCGACTTTCACCGTTACCGCCAAGGACATCCTGGCCCAGCCGGGGGGCGACAACTCCGCCCTCAACTCGGTGGTGTTGCAGATGCCGGGCGTGGCGCAGGACAGTTTCGGCCAGCTGCATATCCGCGGCGAGCATAACGGCCTGCAGTATCGACTGAACGGCATCATCCTGCCGGAAGGCATTTCCGGCTTCGGCCAGACGCTCGATCCGCGCCTGGCGGAGTCGATCCGCTTGATCACCGGCGCCCTGCCCGCGGAATACGGCCTTCGTACCGCCGGCATCGTCGACATCCAGACCAAGAGCGGTGTCTTCCAGGATGGCGGGTCGATCAACATGTATGGCGGCAGCCATTCGACGTTGTCGCCGTCGATCGCTTATGGCGGATCGTCGGGGCACTTCAATTATTTTGTGTCGGGCGATTACACCACCAACACGCTGGGCATTGAATCACCCGACGGCTCCAGCAATCCGCGCCATGACCGCACGCAGCAGTATCACGGCTTCGCATATCTGCAGGACATTCTGGATTCCAACTCCAGCCTGTCGGCTGTAGTGGGCACCTCCAATGCCATCTTCCAGATTCCCAACCGGGTCGGGTTTCAGCCTTCCGGTCTGGACGGCATTGTCGGCCTTGGGCCGCAAGACGCAGGAAGTGGAAACTATGTTCTGAATGCCAATGGCGCGACGGCCTATCCGTCTCAGCTTCTGGACGAACGCCAGCGTGAGATCACGCATTACGGCATCCTCAGCTATCTGCGTTCGGCAGGTAATGTGGATTTCCAGGTGTCGTTCTTCGGGCGCTATTCCAGCCTGTTCTACACGCCGGGCAACAATGTCGGTGACATCCTGTACAACGGGCTGGCGCAGAAAGCCTACAAGCGCGATGTCGCCTATGGCACGCAGACGGAAGCGGCGTGGCACGCGGGCAACGGGCATACTGTGCGCTTTGGGCTTTTCTATCAGGCGGACGACACCCTTTCGCGTACCAGTTCGCTGGTCCTGGCGACGCAGGCCGGCAGCGTGGGCAATGCCAACCCCAATCCGATTTGCACCGATCCCGCGCAGACCTGCCAGGTTTCGGCGACACCGCTGAGCATTGCCGACAATGGCAGCAAGCATGGCAGCAGCTACAGCCTCTATGCCCAGGACGAATGGGATATAAGCGACGATATCACCATCAATTACGGCCTGCGCTATGACGCCTTTGCGGCCTATGACAAGGAAAACCAGCTCAGTCCGCGCATCAACGGCATCTGGAAGCCGATAGAAGGCACCACCATTCATGCGGGTTTTGCGCGCTATTTTTCGCCGCCGCCGTTTGAACTGGTGGCATCCAGCGCTGTAGCCCTGTTCAACAACACGACGGCTGCCGCCGTCGGCGCCCTGAACGATACGCCGCGTGCCGAGCGTGCCGATTATTACGATATCGGCATGGAGCAGAAACTGTTCGACCACTGGACCATCGGGCTGGACACCTTTTACAAGGCATCGAAGAACATGGTGGATGAAGGCCAGTTCGGCGCGCCGATCATCCTGACGCCCTTCAACTATGCGCAGGGGCGCCAGTATGGCGGGGAACTGACCGTCAACTATACCAATGGCGACTTCACCACCTATTTCAACGCGTCCTATGAGCGGGCGGTGGGCAAGAACATCAATTCCAGCCAGTTCCAGTTCGATCCCGGCGATCTGGCCTATATCGCGGGCAATTACATTCCGCTGGATCACCAGCAGCTGGGATCGGTGTCGGCGGGCGTGTCCTACAACTGGGACGGCACGCACCTGTCGGCGGACATGCTTTACGGCACCGGCCTGCGCAAGGACGGCGCGACGCCAAACGGGGATTCCGTGCCGGCCTACACGACGGTCAACTTTGGCGTCAGCCGCGAATTTTCGGCGCTGGGCTGGAGCGGGCTGACGGCGCGGTTCGACATCCTGAATGCCTTTGACCAGGTCTATGTCATTCGCGACGGCACGGGTATCGGCGTGGGGGCGCCGCAGTTCGGGGCGCGGCGTGGATTCTTCTTCGGGTTGTCCAAGGCCATCTAGCCAAAAAGGTCAAATCGCGTTCCGGCGACGCGGGCTTCGTGTTCGAGCAGTTTTCGCTTGAGCGCGAGCCCGCCGCCGTAGCCGGTGAGGCTGCCGTCGCTGCCGATGACGCGGTGGCAGGGCACAATCAGGGCAATGGGGTTGGCGCCGTTTGCGGTGCCAACCGCGCGGGCCGCCGTGGGGAGGCCGATGGTTTTTGCCACCGCGCCGTAGCTGGTGGTGGTGCCGAAGGGGATGTCCAGGAGCGCCTTCCAGACTTTCTGATCGAAGTCAGGGCCTTCGGCCTTGAGCTCAAAGTCGAAGTCGCGGCGTTTGCCGTCGGCATATTCGGTCACTTGGCGCTGCACTTCGGCGAGCCGGCGCGAATTGTTCTGGGCTGCCGGGTCCACCAGGGCGGCGCCGTCGGCGCGCAGGGTGAAGCGCAGCAGGCGGCCCTCCTCGTCCACCCAGGCGGCCATCTTCTGGAAGGGGGTGTCGATCAGGCTCCAGTAAACGGTCACGCGGCCTCTTTCAGCGAGGTCCACAGATGCATGGTGGCCAGGCTGCGGTGTGGGGCGAAGCGGCTCATCAGGCGGGCGGTCTCGTCGGTGTCTGGGCGCTCGGGCAGGTTGTGCAGGCGCTGGAGCGCGGTGGCCAAGGCGCTGTCGCCGACCGGGGCGGCGTCGGCAAAGCCGCCACGCATCAGGACATAGCGCGCCGTCCAGATGCCGATGCCGCGTTGGGCTGTGAGGGCGTTTTGTGCTGCCAGCGCCGAGCCTTCGGTTAGCCCTTCGATGTCGAGCTTGCCGGTCGCCACGGCCTGGGCGGCATCGACCAGATACTGCGCCTTGCTGCGCGAATAGCGCCGCGATGTGAGGCTGCCAACATCAATGTTGGCAACGCTTTCCGGCGACGGATGCACCCGCATGTCGCCAATCTTTTCTCCGGTGATATCAACGAGTTCTCGCCGCAAGCTCGCAGCGAACTTTACGTTGATCTGCTGGCCGATGATGCCCCAGCACAGGGCGTCGAAACCGGTGGGCAGCAGCGGCATGCGCAGGCCCCGGCGCGGGGCGACGAAGGCAGCGTGGCGGGTTTCGAACGGGGTGACATCATTGGTCAGGGCCAGGATCTTCAGCGCCGCGGCGTGCAGCGCCGCCATGCTGATGCAGCCCAGCTTTTTGTCAGCATGCACCTTCACCCAGGCCTGGCCAGGTTCGATGCTGATCTCGAGCACGGCGGGGCCATCGCTGGTTGTAAGCGCTTTCCAGATCCGATTGCCGTCGCTGCGCTCGCTGCGGCTTTCGGGGTCGCGGGCGTGGTAGGCGAGGATCTCCTTGGCGCGGTAGACGGCGGGCAGATGGAGCAGGAAGACCTGCGCCCCGTCGAGGGCGCGATAGGCGCCCGGGGTCATGCGCATCTGGCTGAGGAACTGCCGGTAAAAGACCGATTCCGATTCAAAGCCGGCGCCAAAGCCGATCTCGGCCACCCGGTCGCGGCTGCCCAGCAGTTCGCCTGCCGACTGCTTCACCCGCATGCGCCGCAGCCAGGAAGCCGGGGCCAGATGGGCATGGTCACGGAACAGGTCGCCCAACTTGGTCAGGCTGACGCCGGTGGCCTTGGCGAGGGCGCTGGCATCGGCGAAGGCGTCCGGTGCGGCGGCGACGCGGGCGGACAGGCCGGTGAAGAGGGCGATGTTCTCGTCTTCGCCTTTGTAGAAGAGATCGGGGCGGCAGCGCTTGCAGGCGCGCAAGCCGGCGGCCTGGGCCTGAGCCTCGGTGGCGAAGATGCGGACATTTTCGGGCTTGGGCGGGCGGGCGGCACAGGAGGGCAGGCAATAGATGCCGGTGGTCATCACCCCGATGATCCACTTGCCGTTGAACTTGCCGGTCTTGGCGACGTTGCGGTCCCAGGACATGGGGGCGGGAAGCTTCATGGGCCTGTCCCCACTTTTGCCGCGGGCGAGCACTGCGGGGATTCAGGGATTCCAAGGGCTTGCGGGTTATTCGTTTTGCAGTTTCCTGCTGCCCCCCCTCCCCTTGTCCATGCCCTGTCCATCACCGGCTCCTCAGTTCTGTCTGCAAACCCTAGCGCCGATATGGGGATGCCGCCTCCTGTTTTCACCGCTGGATGTTGGGTGTTCTGAGGCGGCTTGCGGCTCAACTATTGTAGAGGCGTGCGCATCCAAGGCCTATGAGTATGCAGCGCGGTATAGTCTAGAAGACCGAAAATCATGGCGAGCCATCGCCAAAGAAAAAGGGCCGGTGTTGCCACCGGCCCCGATTCTTTGATTGCAGACCTGCCTACTCGGCAACGGCCTCCTGCGGGGCTTCGAGCTGAGCGATCGGCTCCTGGGCTGCCGCTTCTTCCTGGATAGCCTTGTCGCGTTCGGTTGCGATGTGGCGCAGGCGGGCGATGGCGCCGCCGGTGCCGGCCGGGATGAGACGTCCGACGATGACGTTTTCCTTCAGGCCTTCCAGCATGTCGACCTTGCCATTGACCGCGGCGTCGGTGAGGACGCGCGTGGTTTCCTGGAAGGAGGCAGCCGAGAATACCGAGCGGGTCTGCAGCGACGCCTTGGTGATGCCCAGCAGGATGGCGCGACCTTCGGCGGGCTTGTGGCCCTGGTCCAGCGCCTTCTTGTTGGCTTCGTCCAGCTCGGCGCTATCAACGTGTTCACCAGCAATAAGCGTGGTTTCGCCGCCTTCGGTGATTTCCAGCTTCTGCATCATCTGGCGGCAGATCACTTCAATGTGCTTGTCGTTGATCTTCACGCCCTGCAGACGATAGACGTCCTGGATTTCCTTCACGAGGTAGATCGCCAGTTCTTCCATGCCCTTGATGCGCAGGATGTCATGCGGCGAGGGATTGCCTTCGACGATATAGTCGCCCTTTTCCACATAATCGCCTTCGCGCACGCTGATATGGCGGCCCTTGGGGATCAGATACTCGGTCGGCTCCAGCTTGTCGGACTTGGGCTTCACGATGACGCGGCGCTTGTTCTTATAGTCCTTGCCGAATTCGACGAAGCCATCGGTCTCGGCCAGCACGGCCGCTTCCTTGGGCTTACGGGCTTCGAACAGTTCCGCGACGCGCGGCAAACCGCCG
>JBBQHU010000086.1:0-6631 GCA_038324265.1 Micropepsales bacterium
ACTGTTCCAGGACCGTTGGCTCCATCGCCGGGCCAACTTCCAGGATCGGGATGACCGGCACGCCGCCGCCCCAGGTCAGGTGCGGCAGCCGACGTTCGGGCGTCAGCAGGAAGCGCACTTTGCCCTCGCGCACCCAGCCCATGGGACCGAAAGGTTCGGACGAAAAGGCATGGGTGCGGAAGGCGTGACGCTTTTTCGCCAGCGGCCCCCAATGGATTTCATCATCGAACACTGTCAGCACGCCCTTGCCGCGCGCGGCCTCGGCGGAGGCGACGATGCAGGCGGCGATCAGGTTGGCATCGCCATCGGCGGAAGGCTGGCTGGCATTGCGCATCGCCCCCGTCACCACGATGGGCGTGTCGGTGCGGGTCAAAAGCTCAAGCGCGAAGGCCGTCTCCTCCAGCACGTCGGTGCCGTGGGTGACCACCACGCCGTCGCCCTGGGTTGCCGCCTCCTGCGCTGCGCGTGCGATGCCGGCGATGTCGGCAAAGCTGAAGCCGCTGCTGGGCTTGGACAGCACCGGCCGCACCACGACCTCCACATCGGGCAGGGCGCGGGCCAGCATGGCCGCGAAGGGCGGTGGCGCGCCCAGGTTGGCGCCCTTGTCGGACGCCTGCATGGCGATGGTGCCGCCGGTGGTGAGAAGATGGATTTTCGCTGCCATAAACAGATGTTAGCCGTCTTGCGGCAGGCACGCCAAGGCTTCCAAGCCCCGGGGCGGCCATGCTATGACCCCCGTCCGCCGATGGCGCGTTCGGACGAACGCCGGCCGGCGATGCGGGTGTAGTTCAATGGTAGAACGGCAGCTTCCCAAGCTGCATACGTGGGTTCGATTCCCATCACCCGCTCCAATTTTTCCGAACTTGCTATCGGGGTGTAGGTGGCGATGTCGCGCTTCTGATCCAAGGCGACGTCTGCTTCTTGCTTGCGTCGTTGAACAGCGCGGGAGCCTTCTTCGCTCGAAGTCATGAGCGGCATTGCCGCGACACCAGGTTTCCTGGAGCGTTACAGGCCGGACACTTTCAGGCTGAAATTTCACTTGTCGCCGGAGATAAAGGCGGAAAGTTTTTAGAAACCGGCCTTGCCGAAAGTTTCTGCACGACTTTGCGTCGTGTTCGCAGCGGCATCTTCCGCTTTTTGATTTTGATCAAATTCAGAACCATTACGTTTTCCCAACATCGGCAATTCGGCGCGCTTGCGTGTCGCTACGGCACATCGCATCGGATATACAAACCTGTGCCGCATCTGATTGCTCGCGTCAGATAGCGCCCAAACCCAAAGTGTGAAGGCTTGCCAATGGTCTTGAAACGTCTGCGATTGGCCTCATTGCTTGCTTGCGTGGTTATGGTTGCGGGGCTTTCTACGCCGAGCCATGCGGCGGAGCTGGATATCAGCCCTTACAAGGGCAAGGTCGTCTATCTGGATTTCTGGGCATCCTGGTGTACGCCGTGCCATCTGTCCTTTCCCTGGATGAACGATATCCAGCAGCAATATGGTTCAGAGGGCCTGGTCATTATCGCAGTGGATGTCGACCATGACCGCGCTGCGGCGGATGAATTTCTTGCCGCCAACCGGGGGGCGCTTCAGATTGTGTACGATCCCAAGGGCGCCATCGCGAGCAAATACCCTGTCAAAGGCATGCCGACCGCGGTGCTCATTGGCCGCGATGGAAAAATTCACTCTGTACATGATGGTTTCGTCGTCAACCAGGAAGACAAGTACCTGGCAGACGTTGTGGCATTGCTGCATCAGCATTAGCAGGAGTATTTGCGTGGTCGCTCGATTTCTAAAACGCGTCCTGATCGTGTCGGCCCTCGCCGCTGCGTGTTCCGGCTGCAGCGCGATCGGCCCCAAGCCCTGGGAAAAGGACATCATGGCGCGGCCGGAAATGCAGATCACGCCCTATCCGTTGCAGGCCTCCGCAGATGACCATATCTATTTCAGCAAGGAAGCCGCCAGCGGCGGGCGCGGATTTGCCGGCGGAGGTTGCGGGTGCAACTGAAGAAGGCGGGGCGTGTTCGTCGCACGCTGTCGGCCATATCCGCCACGCTGCTCGTTGCCGCCGCTTCGGGGTATGAAAGCGAAGCTGCCGCGCAGGACTTCTATGGCCTCGACAAGGGCAACAACGACAATTTCGGACCCGGCATCGCCTATTCCCAGCTTGATGCCGCCCTGCTGGTTTACCAGGAGGCCGGCGGCCGCGTTCAGGCGATTGAGCCAACCGGTAGCCTGAGTGTGCATGGTGCGCGTGGGCAGGTCCTGTCCATCGATGGTGTTGCGGATGCAGTTTCCGGTGCGACACCCAATGGCGCCGTTCCTTCAAGCGTGGCGCAGAATTTCGTCACGCCGCTAAAGGCGAGTGGGTCGTCAACCACTGTTACCAGCGCCTCGGGAGGGAGCACGGTCATCCAGCTTCCGCCGACGCCCGGGCAAATCGCAACCGCGGCCCTGGGCAGGCAGTATACCGTGCCCGCCAATACGCTTCCGATGGACCGGGGATTTCGTGACCACCGCGCGGCGATGACACTGGGGTGGTCGCAGCCGGTTGGACGCATAACAGAAGTGGGGGCAAGTGGGGGCTTCTCGACAGAAGAAGACTATCAGGCGATCACGGCTTCCGCGCATGCCTCGCAGAATTTCAATGGCGACAACACGACGGTCAGCCTCGCGGTCCATGGCGAATTTGATACCTCTTCGCCATTCGGCGGAATTCCGACAGCGCTGGCGGCGATGAGCGGTCAATGGAAGTCGCCAACCTCCCGGCAGAAGACACAGTTGGGCCTGGTGCTGGGCGTAACGCAGGTTCTCACCAGAAACTGGCTGACGGTGCTGAACTATTCCTATGACAGGCAGAAGGGCTATGAAACCGATCCATACCGGGTGATCTCGGTGGTCGATCCCACCAGCGGGCTGCCCACCAGTACCTTGTATGAAAGCAGGCCCGGCGGGCGCCAGACCCAGAGCGTGTATTGGGAAAACAAGATAGCGTTCGGACCTGCCTTGACCGATGTCTCGATGCGCTACTTCAAAGATGACTGGGGCGTGACGTCAAAGACAGTAGAAGCGTCCGAGCGGGTGAATCTTTCGCGCCATTGGTATGTTGAGCCGGATATTCGCTGGTACCAGCAGTCGGCCGCCAATTTCTACCATCGCTATCTTGTCGGCAATCAGTCGCTGCCGGCCTTTGCATCGTCCGACGCCCGGCTGGAAAACTTTCATGCCCTTACCTATGGCGCGAAGATCGGTTTCCGACTATCGGGGCGTTCGGAAATCTTTGTTCGCGGCGAATATTATGCGCAGGCCGGAACGGATCATCCCGCCGACGCCATCGGCCAGCTTCGGCAACAGGACCTTTTCCCCGAGACAAAGGCGGTCTACGGGTTCCTGGGCTATCAGTGGAAATTTCACTAGCGCATGCGCGCGCGTCCGCCGGACTTGACCATTCAAGGTCTGAGCCGATCGGGGCAGGATTTTCTGTACCAATTCCATGCCATGGCGACGCCATGCGATGTGCGCGTGGAAACGGACGATGAGGGTTTGGCCGGGCGTGTCGGGAAGCGCGTGCAATCCGAGGCGCGCCGGATAGAAGAAAAATTCAGCCGCTATCGCAGCGAAAGCGTGGTCGCGAAAATCAACGCCGGGCAGCCCTTCGTGGCGGACACCGAGACGGCCGGCTTGCTGCAGTATGCGGCCCAGTGTTACGCGCTGAGTGATGGCTTGTTCGACATTACCTCGGGAGTGCTGCGCCGGGCATGGAAATTCGATGGCTCCGACAGGATGCCCGCGCCCGCGGAAGTGGAAGCGCTGCGCGCTTTGGTGGGGTGGGGCAGGGTGTCCTGGCGGCCGCCGGAGATTTTCCTGCCGACAGGAATGGAAATTGACCTGGGTGGCATCGCAAAGGAATTCGCGGTTGATCGCGCACTGGCACTAGCGCGGGCTGAAACGGACGGGCCGGTGCTGGTCAATTTTGGCGGGGACCTTGCGGTGTCCGGGCCACGCAGGAACGCACAACGCTGGAAGGTGGCGATTGCATCGGTGGAAACCGATGACGCCATGGCCGGCTTGATCGAACTTGCTGCGGGCGCGATTGCGACAAGTGGGGATGCGCGTCGATTTCTGGTGAAGGACGGGATTCGCTATGGCCATATCCTGGACCCCCGCACCGGTTGGCCCGTGCGCAGCGCCCCGCGTTCCGTGACGGTTGCCGCAGCAAGTTGTGTCGAGGCCGGGATGACGGCGACTTTGGCCATGCTGCAGGGCAAGCGCGCCGAGCGATTCCTGAAACGCGAAGGCGTCCGCGCCTGGTGCATTCGATAGCAATCGGGTCTTTGGGCCTTTTGCGCGGTGGTGCGTTACTGCTGTGATCGGGCGATCCAGGAAAGATTTCTAGATGAGAACGATAATCAGGTTGGTCCCGGCCCTGGGGCTCGCGGGCCTGTTGCTGGGTGGCTGCGCCTATCGCGGTCATGACGGATACGTGGGTGTTTCTGGCGGTGGTTATTATGACGGCTATTATGATGGCTCGTACGGCGCCTTCAATGACGGCTATTGGGGCAATGATGGCGCTTTCTACTATTCCGACAACAATCGTGGCTGGCATCGTGATGAAGGGAATCATTTCCGGCGCGACCGGGGCGATGGCGGCAACTGGAGCCAGTTTCATGGCAGCGGCGCGCACCGCGAACACTAGGGTTCTGCCGGGTTGAGCAGCGGTTGGCGTCATGGCGTGAACGACCCTGCGTGCCAGGTGCCCGAAAGGGAACATTACGCAAAGTTGAGCGTTTTTCCTTCCGGAGGCGCCTGTCGCCCCGCGCATCTTCGAAGGTGCTCGTGGGTTTTTCCATTGAAAGGACTATTATGAAAGTCTCTCTGAAAATGTTGCTCGCAGCCGGTATGCTGTGCGGCATGGGTGCCGCCACGGTGGTGCCCGCCGTGGCCCAGCCTTCTGGTTTTTCGTTCCGGTTGGGTGATATCGGGTTCGCCTATAATGACGGCTACTATGACCGCGGGCATCGCTGGCATCGCTGGCGCAATCAGCGCGAGCAAAACTGGTATCGCTCGAACTATCGCCACCATTATCGCAGTTATGGTCATGACCGCGACCGTGATGGGGTTCCTGATCGCATGGACCGGGACCGGGATGGCGATGGCGTTCGCAACTATCGCGACCGCCAGCCCAACAATCCCTATCGTCGCTAGTCGGCGTTCCTAGCCGCAATAAAATCCCCGCGAGGAAATCTTGCGGGGATTTTTTTATGCGCGACCTGTCGCAACTGGAATCACCGACAGGTGCCGCAATGCAGCATTGCGCCATTCCAGATCTCGCTTTCAGGTCTATCGCCGCGCGACAAAACGGATTTTTTTAAAACGACATCATTTGGCGGTGCAACCGCGGTCAGATCCGCCGTCGGCGCGTCGGCCGGGATAAAATCCTCGCGCCCGTGCAGACCAAGGTCTATATTGTGGAACAGGCGTCATGTGAACGCTAAATGCCATGAATTGAACGCTTAATCTGGAGGTTAAGGCTCGGCGGACGATTGCAGGGCACCGCGTACAAGTCGAGTGCCGGGTATTGGAGAGTACCTGGCGGAGCACTGATGGGGGGAAATCGTGCACCAGATATTGTTGGTTGATGGCCACCAGGTATTCCGGATGGGCCTTGGTTCTTTGGTCAAGTCCGTCTGGCCGCAAGCGGATGTCGCAGAGGCCGCGACCTTTGCCAATGCGGTTGCGGTGCTGAAAGAAAAGCCGAACACCGCCTTTGTTACCCTCGCCATGAATCTGCCGGACTGTGAGGGCCTTACCGGCCTGGCACAGTTGCGTTCCGAATTTCCCGAAATTCCCGTCATCATGCTGGCGGCCAGGGCGGACGAGGAGTCTGTCAGCCGGGCGACAGCCTTTGGCGCGGCCGCCTATATGTCCAAGACCTGTCGGCGTGCCGATATCATTGGCGTCTTGAAGTCTGTTGTTTCGGGGCGCCCCTGTGTCGCGCCCTTCCTGCGGTCAAACGACAATGCCGGCGAAGTGATGGCCGTGGCGGCGCTTTCCCGCGCGCAATTTCGCATTCTGATCGGGATTCAACGCGGTCTGCGCAACAAGGAAATCGCGTTTGAGATGGGCGTCGCGGAAAAAACCGTGAAAGCCTACACCACGACTCTTTTTCGACGGCTGGGAGTCACCAATCGCGCCCAGGCTTTGCTGCTGGCGCGCAGGGCACTTGCGGACGTCCCCGCACTCGCTGCCAACCATTGACATAAAGTGCAGTTCGGTTTTTGCGCGGGTGCTTGCTGCGCGTGGTCCTATGCTGCATGTCTGCAACAGTCTCAAATGCAATTCGTCCGTGCACTGCAACGAGACCTAAGTCCATATAGTTCCACCTTCTTGATGATGGCATGTCTCGATGAAACCGGAGTCTATGCCGGTGGAAACATCAGGGGGAATTTTTTCTATGAGTTATGGATTAACGAAGACGCGCGTCCGCCTTGCCGGGGGTGCCGCCATTCTGGCGCTCAGCGCTGGCGCGGCGATGGCGCAACAGGGCGTGGAACAGGTCGTTGTTTCCTCGACCCGTCTGCAGAGCGCCGGTTTCGATGCTCCCACTCCCACGACCGTGGTGAGCGCGGCTGACCTC
>JBBQHU010000087.1:0-6354 GCA_038324265.1 Micropepsales bacterium
ACAGGACGCCATGGTCCGGATCATCACCCGCAAGGACCCTGAGTCGCTGGAGCTTATCCGCCACGACAAGGCGCATGTGCTGGCCATGGCGGTACAGGCGCTTTATCCCGGCACGCAGGTGACCATCGGCCCGGCGATCGAGGACGGCTTCTATTACGACTTCGCGCGCGCCGAACCCTTCACGCCCGACGACCTGCCCAAGATCGAAGACGAGATGCGCAAGATCATCAAGGCGGGCCTGCCCACCCGCCGCGAAGTGTGGCCGCGCGACAAGGCCGTCGAACATTTCAAAGGCATCGGCGAAAGCTTCAAGGCCGAACTGATCGCCTCCATCCCTTCGAACGAAGACGTCTCGATCTATTGGCATGGCGACTGGCATGACCTGTGCCGCGGTCCGCACTTTCGCACCACCGCCGAAATCGGCGATGCCTTCAAGCTGACCAAGATTTCCGGCGCCTATTGGCGCGGCGATGCCAAGAACGCCCAGCTGCAGCGCATCTATGGCACCGCCTGGCGCGACAAGAAGGAACTGGACGCCTATCTGACGCGGATAGAGGAAGCCGAGAAGCGCGACCACCGCAAGATCGGCAAGGAGATGGACCTGTTCCACACCCAGGAGGTCGCCACCGGGCAGATCTTCTGGCACGCCAACGGCTATACCCTGTACCGCGCGCTGGAAAACTATATCCGCCGCCAGCTGGTGCGCGCTGATTACATCGAGGTGAAGACCCCGCAGCTGCTGGACCGCAAATTGTGGGAAGCCAGCGGCCATTGGGAAAACTACCGCGAGCATATGTTCATCGCCGAAGTGGAAGACGAGGCCCGCACCCTGGTGGTCAAGCCGATGAACTGCCCGGCGCATGTGCAGATCTTCAACGAAGGTCTGAAGTCCTATCGCGAGCTGCCGATCCGCATGGCGGAGTTCGGTTCCTGCCATCGCTATGAACCGTCGGGCTCATTGCACGGCATCATGCGGGTGCGCGGCTTTGTGCAGGACGACGCCCACATTTTCTGCACCCATGAACAAATCACGCCCGAGACCACCTCTTTCTGCAAGCTGCTGCTGGCCTGCTACAAGGATCTGGGCTTCGAAGACGTGAAGGTGAAGCTGGCGACGCGGCCCGAAAACCGCATCGGCAGCGACGCGGTCTGGGACCAGGCGGAAAAAGCGCTGGCCGAAGCCACCACGGCGGCCGGCCTGGACTATGCCCTCAATCCCGGCGAAGGCGCCTTTTACGGTCCCAAGCTGGAATTCGTGCTGCGCGACTCCATCGGCCGCGACTGGCAGTGCGGCACCCTGCAGGTGGACTTCAACACCGCCGATCGGCTGGGGGCGAGCTACATCGCCCAGGACGGCAACCGTCATCCCCCCGTCATGCTCCACCGCGCCATCGTCGGCTCGCTGGAACGCTTCATCGGCGTGTTGATCGAGCATTATGCCGGCAAGTTCCCGCTGTGGCTGGCACCGATCCAGGTGGCGGTCGCCACCGTGGTCGCCGATGCCGACGCCTATGCGGCGGAGGTGGTAGCGGCACTGAAGGCGGCGGGCCTGCGGGTGACCCTGGACACCGAAAACCAGACCGTGAACTACAAGGTTCGCCAGCACTCGCTCGCCAAGACCCCCAATCTGTTGGTTCTGGGCCGCAGGGAGGCCGAAAACCGCACTGTTACCCTGCGGAAACTGGGGGTGGACAAGCAGGAAAGCCTTGCGCTGGAGGCGGCAATTTCTATGCTGGCCGCCGAAGCCGTCCCGCCCGACCTTCGTTGAGCGGTCCACCCGAGGCCCCAGACCATTGCACTGATCGAAATCGTTTCGTGAGGCTGGCTGGATACCCCTCGCGAGACCGTGACTTGATTTGTTTGAAGTGCTGGCGCGGACGTAACACAGGAGAGAAGTCATAGTACCCAGGCGTTTTCAGCAGGACCAGAAGGCACCCACCAAGGATGGCCCGCGCATCAATGAAGAAATCACCGCCCGCACTGTATTCCTGATCGGGGAAGATGGTCACAAGTATGGCGAGATTGGTATCGACGAAGCGCGCGCCCTGGCCGAGGAAAAGGGCTTCGACGTCGTGGAGATTTCCCCCGACAACAAGCCTCCCGTCGCTAAACTGATGGATTTCGGCAAGTACAAATACGAACAGCAGAAGAAGGCCAACGAAGCCCGCAAGAAGCAGAAGGTCATCGAGATCAAGGAGATCAAGATGCGCCCAACGATCGACGATCACGATTATGACGTGAAGATGCGGGCGATGAAGCGCTTCTTCGACGAAGGCGACAAAGTCAAGGTCACTTTGCGCTTCCGTGGCCGTGAAATGGCCCACCAGCATCTGGGCATGGACCTGCTGAACCGCGTGCAGAAAGACACCGAGGTCTTTGCCAAGCTGGAACAGTATCCCAAGATGGAAGGCCGTCAGATGATGATGGTTCTCGCGCCGCGCTGACGCGCGTCGACCGGACCACCTGCCGAATTGAAAAAGGCGCTCCTCGCGGGGCGCTTTTTTTGTTAGGTGCCGCTCATAGCCTTGTAGGCGACCCTGCCCTTGCGCAACAGAAAAACGACCTGGCCCGGCTCGATGGACGCGGCATTGGCGGACATGAGCCCGCCTTTTTCCGCCGGAGCAGCCAGCGGGAATATCAGGATCCGGCAGCGGTCTGGTCTGTCGAAGCATGACCGAACCGCCGGGTCCAGCAGATCAAACTCACGGCTGGTGCGGGGCATGAAATATTCCTGCACTCCCAGACCCGAAACGCTGCGCGCCTGCAGCTTTTCCGTGTCGAAGCCAAGGCCAGCCAGCTGATTTTGCAGCGTCTGTCCGACCTGAACGCGCTCATAGGCGCCTTTCAGCGAAAGCGGCGCGATGAACCGCGTCATTGGCATGCCGCGCGACCACATCGCTGCTGCAGCAATCGCCAGCAGCATTACTACCGAAGAGATCAGCAGGAGAGGCAACATGTTATGCTCGTCGCGCCAGCGAAGCAGATGGTTCATGGTGTTAAGGCTGTTGCCGCGAGGTTTCTCCAAACCCATAGCAAAAGCAGGCCTCGCGCCAAGAAATGCGTCGAAGCGTGGTAAACGGCTTAACGAAGTCGGCGCGGGCTTCGAGGCGCTAGGCTCGCCCGGCACGCAAGGATTATCGGCCACGAAGCTAAACGCGCTCCATTACTTCGTCGCTGACAGTGATCCTGGGTGCCCAACAAATACCTGATCAGTTCAATCACGATGCCGGGGCTGAGGCATGGCAGCTCGACGAGAAACCACGACGTCATTGCACGTGCGTTGCGGGATTTCCAACTTAAAAAGATGCGACAGACCTAGTGAATTTCGCGCGGCTGGGCGACCCTGTAGATCGTAACATGCACCTTGCGGCCGCGCGAATAATTGAAACCATCCAGCGCGCCCGCAACGCTGGCATCGGCCTGCAATTCTGCCAGCCGCGCCATGAAGGCGCCCTGCTCGTCATCCTCCACCACCGCCAGCCCACCGGATTTTACGCCGGCTTCCGCCGCCCCTGCGCCATTGGTCAGTACAACATCTTTGCCCAACGCGAACAGCATGCTGGGCTCTTGGTAGCCCGCCAGCGCAGGCGGCGGATCTCCTTGCCGGCTCGCTGCCACCACCAACGATTTCAGCCGGTCGGTCACCCAAAATTGCGTAAGTCGCGGCCCAGTCGCCGCCGTCAGAGTGGGCACAAACACCAGCATGGCCAACAGCGACAGCACCAGGCTCCAGACATGGGCGCGCATTATAGAAAAAATCAGTGAGGCCAGCGCCAGCAGGAGCGCGAAACCTGCCAATCCCCAAAGCCAGTAGACGGCCCCAGACCCGAATTGCAGTGGTAGCAAGATCGGCGCCGCGGTCAGTAGACCGGCGCCAATCGCAAACTGCACGCCTGCTATCCAGCGCGCGGCCGCCAGCCACCCCGCGAGCCAGCGCACTCCCGGCGGCACGGCGGTGACGAACAACGCGGCCAGAATTGCCAGCGCCGGATAGGCGTCGATGACATAATGCGGCAGCTTGGTCGGCACTGCCTCCACCACCAGCCACCAGCCGCCCGCCCAGGCCAGCAGAAAGCGCACCGCCGGTTCAGCGCGGCGCGCAATGCCCATCGCGACACCAGGCAATACAAATAGGATGGCCGGAAAGAACCCCACCGCCGACAGCAAAAGGTAGTAGCCCGGCAGCGCGCCGTGGCTTTCCTGCCCGCCGGCGATCTTGGCAGCAAGATCATGGCCCACCGATTCCTGCAAGAAGGCGCCGTGGCTCTGGATGCTGATGGCGATAACCCAGGGCGACACAATCAGTGACGCCAGCAATATGCCGCGCAAAGGCTTGAGCACCGTCAGCCAACGCCATTGTCGGTCCCACGCTACCAGCACAATGATCGTAATCAGCGCCACTCCCGGCACCACGGGAAACTTGACCAATGCCCCCGCGCCGACGGCAGCCCAGCCCAGCAGAACGAGCCTTGTCGAGGGCTCGGGCGCATTCGCCTCGCGCGCGGCGCGGTAGACACGCAGCAGCACCCCCTGCACAGCCAAGACGCAGGCCAGCAGCACCGCATCGGTGGTAGCGATGGTGGCTTCCGCCCCCAGCAGCACAGATCCCAGCATCAGCAACCCGGCCACCAGCGCTGCGTCCGATGCCAGGAAGGCCTGCGCGCACCATACGGTCAGCCAGGCAGCTGCGAGGGCGCCCAGCAGCGACGGCAATCGATAGGTCCAGATGTGGCTGTCGTCGCCCTGATAAGCGATCAGCCCGACGATGCCGGTGGAGACGGCCTGCAGCCAGTAGATCCCTACCGGCTTCTTGTAGCGGGGCACATGCCCCAGCCGGATATCCACCGGATCGCCCGACTCCACCATCTGCCGCGACGACTGGGCAAAGCGGCTCTCGTCCCGGTCCAGCGCCGGCAGCGACAGTATCCCCGGCAGCCACAGCAAAAGCCCCAGCAGCGCCAGCACCGCAAAGGGCCGCCGCGCCAGCCAGGCGAAAAACCGGGGCGGCGCCAGGGGCGGCAGCGCCGGAACGGTTTCCACAGGGATTTCGGGCACTTCCGAGTCGGTCATGGGGAGGAACTATGTCCGCCCCACCCCTATGTTGCAAAGTGCGGGGACGCTATAAGGCCCCAAATTCGCGGCCAGAGAGAAAGACTTATGACAGGCGAAATCGCCATATCCGTGGTGGTGCCGGTAAAGGACGAGGCCGGCAATGTCGGCCCCCTGGCACGCGAAATCGCGGCCGCCCTCGCCACCAGCGCCCCGCATGAAATCCTGTTTATCGACGACGGTTCCTCCGACGGCACCCCTGCCGCGCTGACCGCCCTCAAGACCGAAATCCCCGCCCTGCGCGTGCTGCGCCATGACCGCAACCTGGGCCAGAGCCGCGGCATCCGCAGCGGCGTCAAGGCGGCGCGCGGCGCCACCATCGTCACCCTCGACGGCGACGGCCAGAACGACCCCGCCGACATCCCCGCCTTGCTGGCCGTGCTCGACGCTGATCCGGCGGTGGGACTGGTGTCGGGCGTCCGCGTCAAGCGCAAGGATACCGCCAGCCGCCGCCTGGCCTCGCGCCTGGGCAACCGCTTCCGCAATTTCATGCTGCAGGACGGCGCCACCGACACCGGCTGCGGTCTCAAGGCCTTCCGCCGCGACGCCTTTCTCGACCTCCCCTACTTCGATCACATCCACCGCTTCCTCATCGCGCTGGTGCTGCGCGATGGCTGGCAGGTGCGCTTCGTGCCGGTCAATCACCGTCCGCGCCTGACCGGCGCGTCCAAATACACCAACTTCGGCCGCCTGCTGGTCAGCGGGCAGGACCTACTGGGCGTGCGCTGGCTGCAGCGCCGCTACCGGGGCCGCGCCGACATCGAGGAGCTTTAATCATGGGCTTTCTGTGGAAACTGACGCACGACCTGGACCTGTGGATGCAAGACATGGCCGCGCATCCCGTCGATGCGGCGTGGCTGGCCTTCGGCTTTTTCGGTACCGCGCTCTTCGCCTCGCGCTTCATCGTCCAGTGGATCATGAGCGAAATGAAGGGCAAGAGCGTCATGCCCGTGGCCTTCTGGTATTTCAGCCTTGGTGGCGGCGTGGTGACGCTGATCTACGCCATCCATATTCGCAATCCACCCTTCATCCTGGGTCAAGCGTTGCCGCTGGTGATCTACGCTCGCAACCTGTGGCTTGTGCATCGCGAGAAGCAGCGGCAAGCCGCCTGACTGTGCTAGGCTGAACCATCTGAAGGGGCACTGCCATGCTGGGCGCATTTCCGCTGATCCTGATCGCCGTCATCCTGTACAACCTCGCCGTGTTCGGCGGCGGCGCCGCGGGCCATGAAAGCCTGGCGCTGCT
>JBBQHU010000088.1:0-6135 GCA_038324265.1 Micropepsales bacterium
GGATCAAGTGATCGCCGTCAACCTCACCGCAGCCTTCCGTCTCAGCCGCGCCGTGCTGCGCGGCATGATGAAAAGGCGTTGGGGCCGCATCATCCAGATCACGTCTATCGTCGGCGCCACCGGCAACCCCGGCCAGGGCTACTATGCCGCCGCCAAGGCTGGTCTCGTCGGCATGTCTAAAAGCCTGGCGGCCGAGGTCGCCTCGCGCAACATCACGGTCAACGCCATTGCGCCGGGATTCATCCAGACCGCCATGACAGATGTCCTGACCGATGCGCAGAAAGAGATGATCTCGGGCCGGATTCCGGCCGGGCGCATGGGAATGCCGGCGGAAATTGCCGCCGCCGTGACCTATCTCGCCAGCGAGGAAGCCGCCTATGTGACGGGCGAAACCATCCATATCAATGGCGGAATGGCAATGATCTGATAATAATATCAGATAGTTAAGTGCTTTCTTGGCGTTGACCTTCGGTTATGTTACCAAACCGGCGAATACCCGCGAAGCACCCAAGAGCGGGCCGGCGTTTTCCGTTGCCGGATTGAAATCTAGAGAGGCTTACGAAGTCCATGAGCGATACTGCCGAGCGCGTGAAGAAGATCGTCGTCGAACACTTGAACGTCGATGCCGAGAAGGTCACCGATACCGCGTCCTTCATCGAAGATCTGGGCGCTGACAGCCTCGATACCGTCGAGCTGGTCATGGCGTTCGAGGAAGAATTCGGGATCGAAATTCCCGATGACGCTGCCGAGTCCATCGTGACCGTCGGCGACGCCGTCAAGTATATCGACAAAGCCAACGCCGCCTGATTACGCGCGGCCTGAGGTCTTAAGCCTATGCGCAGGGTCGTTGTCACGGGCCTGGGTCTTGTCACGCCGCTGGCATGCGGTGTGGAAGAATCTTGGTCTCGCCTGCTCGCCGGACAGTCCGGTGCCAGCGCCATCACCAAGTTCAAGACGGATGACCTAGCGACCAGGATCGCCTGCCAGGTGCCGCGCGGTGATGGCTCGAATGGCACCTTCGATCCTTCCCAGTGGGTGGATCCCAAGGAACTGCGGCGCATGGATGATTTCATCATCTATGGCGTCGCCGCAGCCAAGCAGGCGGTGGCCGATTCCGGTTGGGTGCCGCAAACCGACGAAGACCGCTATCGCACCGGCTGCATGATCGGTTCGGGCATCGGTGGCCTGGATGGGATCGAGCAGGCCTCGATCCTGGTGCACGAAAAAGGCCCCCGCCGCCTGTCGCCCTTCTTCATTCCCGGCCGCCTGATCAATCTGGTGTCCGGCTATGTCTCCATCGAGCATGGCTTCAAGGGTCCCAACCATGCGGTTGTCACCGCCTGCGCCACAGGTGCGCATGCCATCGGTGACGCCGCGCGCCTCATCATGTTCGGCGACGCTGATGTGATGGTGGCGGGCGGTGCGGAATCGGCGGTCTGCCGCATCGGCATCGCCGGCTTCAATGCCTGCCGTGCCCTTTCCACCGCTTACAATGATACGCCGACCAAGGCCTCGCGCCCCTATGACAAGGATCGTGACGGCTTCGTGATGGGTGAGGGCGCCGGCATTGTGGTGCTGGAAGAATATGAACACGCCAAGGCGCGTGGTGCGAAAATCTATGGCGAAGTGAAGGGCTATGGCCTGTCGGGCGACGCCTATCACATCACCGCTCCGTCGGAAGACGGCGACGGGGGCTACCGCGCCATGCAGATGGCCCTGAAGCATTCGGGGCTCGCGGTCAGCGACATTGACTATGTCAATGCTCACGGTACTTCGACCATGGCCGACGGCATCGAGCTGGGCGCGGTCGAGCGTTTCCTGGGCAATGCAGCGGCCAAGACCGCCATGTCCTCCACCAAATCCTCCATCGGGCACCTCTTGGGTGCCGCTGGTGCGGTTGAGGCGATTTTCTGCCTGCTGGCGATGCGTGACGGGATCGTTCCGCCCACCATCAACCTGGACAATCCCGACGTGACCACCGCGATCGACTTGGTGCCGAATGTGGCCCAGAAGCGTGAAGTCAATGTCGCCATGTCCAACAGCTTCGGCTTCGGCGGCACCAATGCCGCGCTGATCGTCAGCAAAATCTGATGCGCTTTGTCATCATCCTGGTGTTCCTCGCCGTCATGATTGCCGGCGTGGTGGAATGGGGTGCCGCCGCCTGGGATGCGCCGGGCCTGCCCGCGCCGTCTGGCAATCAAACCGTGGTGATGATCAAGCCGCATACCCGGGCCCACGACATCACCGCCATGTTCGAAAAAAAGGGTCTGATAAAATCTGGCCTGCTGTTCGAGCTGGATCTGCGCCTGCGCGGCATGACCGGTCAGCTCAAGGCTGGCGAATACGCCATTCCCAATCGCGCTTCCATGGCCGCTATTGCGAAAATCCTGATCGGCGGAAAATCCATCCAGCATAAACTGACGGCCCCCGAAGGCCTGACCAGCGACATGATCTGGAAGCTGGTCCAGAAAGACCCCGTGCTGGTGGGTGATGCCGGCCCGGTGCCGGAGGAAGGCACGTTGCTGCCGGAAACCTACCTCTTCACCCGGGGCGAGACGCGCGCCGGGCTGCTGGCCAAAATGGCCGCCGCGCAGCAGAAATTCCTGCACGCCCGGTGGGACGCGCGCGCCGCGAATCTGCCCTTCAAGACCATGGCCGAGGCCGTGACGCTGGCCTCCATCGTCGAAAAGGAAACCGCGCTGCCGGCTGAGCGGCCCCATATTGCGGGGCTATTCATCAACCGACTGAAGGTGGGGATGCGACTGCAGTCTGACCCCACCATCATCTATGGCCTTAACAAGGGGTATCCGCTGGGCCGCGGCATCCGCGCCAGCGAGATCGAGGGCGCGACGCCGTACAACACCTATGTCATCGCGGGTCTGCCGCCGACGCCGATCGCCAATCCGGGCAAGGACGCGATCGCTGCGGTGCTGAACCCGCAGGAGACGGACGACCTCTTCTTTGTCGCCAACGGCAAGGGCGGACATGCCTTTTCCGCTACCATCAGCGAACATGCCCGCAATGTCGCCGCCCTGCGCGCCATGGAACGGGCAGCGGCGCGTCAGGTGCAGGAAAGCGAGCGGATTGCCACACCCGATGTGGCGCTGCCGGAAGCCAACGCGCCCATCCTGCCAAGCGCCAATCACGCCAAGGCACATCGCCGCCGCGTGCGCCACTAGTCGCGGCCTTCCTCGCGCGGTAAGTTCGCGCGAGTTCCAAAGGGCAGACCATGACTTTCGCCAGCATGACCGGTTTTGCCGAAAGCGTGGGTGCACAGGGCGACCTGCGCTGGCGCTGGGAAGCCAAGAGCGTCAACGGCCGCAGCCTGGACTTGCGCCTGCGCATCCCGCCCGGCTTTGACGGGCTGGACGCCCCGGCGCGCCGCCTGGCTGGCGAACGCTTCGTGCGCGGTGCCTTCCAGATCGCCTTGACCATCGAGCCGCAGGAAACAGCGCGCGGCCTGTCCATTGATCCCGTGGCGCTGGCCAGCGCAGTGCGCATCGCGCGCGAAGTTTCTGCCGAAACCGGCATGGCGCCCGCCCGTGTTGATGGCTTGCTGGCCTTGAAGGGCGTGATCGTGGCCGATGAGAGCACCGCACCGCTGGACGAAAAGGCGCGCGCCGCGCGCGACGCCGCAATCCTGGAAAGCCTGGCAGCCGCGTTCGACCGGCTGGCCAAGGCTCGCCTCACCGAAGGTGCAAGGCTGGCGGCACTGCTGTCGTCCCAGATCGACGAAATTGAAAAGCTGACCGCCGAGGCGGCCGCCTTGTCCGCTGCCCAGCCTGCTGCCTTCCGCGACCGGCTGATGGCGCAATTGAAGGAATTGCTGGAGACCAGTGGCGTGTCGGAAGACCGTCTGGCACAGGAAGTGGCGATGCTGGCGACCAGGGCCGATGTGCGCGAAGAACTGGACCGGCTTGCCGCCCATGTGCAGGACGCCCGCGCGCTGATCGCGTCGGGCAAGGGCGTTGGCCGCAAGCTGGATTTCCTGGCCCAGGAATTCAACCGCGAGGCCAATACCCTGTGCTCCAAATCCAGCGACATCACGCTGACTCGCACCGGCCTGGCACTGAAGGCCGTGATCGATCAATTCCGCGAGCAGTCCCAGAATGTCGAATGATATCGCCCGCCGCGGCTTGATGCTTGTGCTGTCTTCGCCTTCGGGCGCAGGCAAGACCACTTTGTCGCGCAAGTTGCTGGAAGCAGATCGCAACATCGCCTTGTCGGTCTCCGTGACCACCAGGGCGCGGCGGCCGACGGAACGCGAAGGCGTGGACTATTATTTCGAAACGCTGCTGGTCTTCGACAATATGGTCGCGAACGGCGAATTTCTGGAACATGCCAGCGTCTTTGGGAATCGGTATGGGACCCCGCGCGCGGTCGTGGTGGATCAGTTGGGCCTTGGCAGAGACATTCTGTTCGACATCGACTGGCAGGGTACGCAGCAATTGAAAGAGAAGATGCGGGACGATTTGGTCAGCATCTTCATCCTGCCCCCCAGCCATGCCGAGCTGGAGCGTCGTTTGCGCAATCGCGCAGAGGATTGTGAGGAGATCGTGGCAGGACGGATGGCCAAAGCCGCTGACGAGATCAGCCACTGGCCCGAATATGACTATGTGATCGTCAATACAGACATAGAGAAAGCGCTGGCGGATGTTCAGGCCATTCTCAATGCCGAGCGGTTGAAGCGCGCGCGCCAGATCGGAATTTCCGCATTTGTCGCCAGCCTGACCTGAGTGGCGGCAACCATTGGGTCACGGCTCTGCCAAGGCCCTTGCCAGGGCCGCGAACTGCGCAATCGTCAAATCTTCCGGCCGGGCGGTGGGGTCGATTTCAGCCGCCGCGATCAAAGGCTCGCCGCCCAATGGCTTGAGTGACTGGCGCAACATCTTGCGGCGCTGCCCAAAGGCCGCGCCCGTGATCTTCTCCAGATCGGTCAGGCGGCACGGTGCCAGCGGCTCGGCACGCGGATCCAGCCGCACGATGGAGGAGGTGACGTTCGGCGGCGGCACAAAGGCGCCGCGATTGACGTCGAACAGGATTTTCGCCGTGCAGCGCCACTGCGCCAGCACCGACAGCCGGCCATAATGCTCGGTGCTGGGCTGGGCGGTAAGGCGCTGGGCCACTTCCTTCTGGAACATCAACGTCAGGCTGGCCCAGACCGGCGGCCAGGCATCAACCGTAAGCCATTTTATCAGGATCGCGGTGCCGACATTGTAGGGCAGGTTGGCGGCAATCCGCACCCCGCGCGGCAGCAGCAGGCTTTCGTCCAGCGTCAGCGCGTCGTCGGAAATGACCTGCAGCCTGCCGGGATAGGCTGCTGCAATTTCCTCCAGCGCCGGCAGGCAGCGTGCGTCGCGCTCCACCGCGATGATCTTCTCCGCTCCTTCCGCCAGCAGCGCTCGCGTCAGCCCGCCTGGGCCGGGCCCGACTTCATAAAACGTGCCGCCTTCGTTGGCGCCCGCCGCGCGCGCAATTCTGCGCGTCAGGTTGAGATCGAACAGGAAGTTCTGGCCTAGCGACTTTTTGGGCGCCAGGTCATATGCCGCGATAACTTCGCGCAATGGCGGAAGATTATCTCGCTCTGGCATCGGCCATGTCCGCAGCCATTTTGATTGCGGCAATCATGCTGCGCGCATCGGCCTTGCCCGTGCCGGCGATGTCGAACGCCGTGCCATGGTCGGGCGAGGTGCGCACGATTGGCAGACCCAGCGTCACATTCACGCCATCCCAGAAATTCAGGGTCTTGATCGGGATCAGCGCCTGGTCGTGATACATGCAGAGCGCCGCGTCATAGCCCTTGCGCGCCTCAGCGTGGAACAGTGTATCAGCAGACAAGGGGCCTTTCACGGCAAAGCCGCGCGCGCGCAGGGCCGCGATGGCAGGCGCAATCACGCTGCCATCTTCGGTTCCCAGCATCCCGTCTTCGCCCGCATGCGGATTCAGCCCCGCCACCGCCAGCCGGGGATTGAGGATGCCGAAGTCACGCCGCAGCGCCGTGAGGATGATCTCGCCGGTGTCGAAAATGGCCTGCTTGGTGATTTGGCCGGGCACCTGCGCCAGCGGCAGGTGGATGGTCAGCGGCACTACCCTCAACTGGTCGCTGGCCAGCATCATCACCGCCCGGCGCGCACC
>JBBQHU010000089.1:0-5897 GCA_038324265.1 Micropepsales bacterium
TTATTCTCGGCTACCACTGCGACGCTCTTGCCGTCAGCCGATGGCGTGGTGGTCAGAACATAAATCACCTTGCTGCCACGCATGGCGGTTTCAACCAGCGACTTGCCGCTCATCTTCACCTGAACCATGTCCGTGCCCGGATCGCCTTTGTACGGAGCGGCCGGGCCGCCCAGCTTGGCGCTATAGCTTTGGCCAGTCGGGGTGGACATGCTCACCGTGTCGCCGTTTATCTTGTAGGTGACGGTGAGGCCGTTGTCGGTGATGCCGGAATAAGCCAGCGTCTGCCATGAACCGGAGGCAGGATGCGAGCCTGCCGGGCCCGCTTCCACCTTGCGCGCCACCATCAAGCCTTTGACCGGCGTGGTCGAAGCGCTGCTGTCAGTGAATTTGATGGTGGCGGTCTTGGCGTCTGCAGACAGGTTGGTTGTGGTGGTCGCAACGACCTTGCCCTTTTTGCTGTCGGTTTCGATATAGCCGTTGCTCTTCAGCTGGATTGCGACCTGGTCGAAATAGGGATTGCCGACAACAGCATGATACTGCCCATCAGCCTTGACACTGAACGCAGGCGTACAAGTCTTGCAGGAGAAAGTGCCGCCCTTGATCAGATAGACTTCCGGTTTCGTGGGTGCCTGGGCGGAATTGACGTCAGCTTTCCAGGTGCCGTTTACACTTTGCGCCATAACAGGCGTGGACGCGAGCAACGCCGCGACAAGCAACATCTTCATGGAAATAACCTCCTTCAAATTGCCCGCGCTCAATGGCGCGTTCGGCAAACCCTATCACTGACGAGGGGGTGGGCAAGCAAAGGCTGTATTGCAGGTGCGAAATGAAGAGCCCGCCGGCGTGAACCAGCGGGCTCTTGTGCATCCGCTCACACCAGATCGAAACGATCCAGATTCATCACCTTGGTCCATGCCGCCACGAAATCCTGCACGAACTTCTGTTTCGAATCCGCGCAGGCATAGACTTCGGCAAGCGCACGCAATTGCGAGTGCGAGCCAAAGATCAGGTCTACGCGCGTGCCATTCCATTTCACCTGCTTGGTCTGGCGATCACGGCCTTCATAGCTGTTCTCTCCCGTGGCGTTCCATTCCGCACTCATGTCGAGCAGGTTGACGAAGAAGTCGTTCGTCAAGCTCCCAACCCTGCTGGTAAAGACGCCTTCTTTGCTGTCGCCAACACCCAGAACGCGAAGTCCGCCGACCAGCACCGTCATCTGCGGTCCCGTCAAGGTCAGAAGCTTCGCCCGGTCCACCAGCGCTTCTTCCGGTGCCATCAATTGCGGATGGGTGCTGCGGTAATTGCGGAAGCCATCGGACAATGGCTCAAGCGGCGCGAAAGATTCCACATCGGTCTGCTCCTGCGCAGCGTCGCCGCGTCCCGAGGTGAACGGAACCGTGATGGTGACACCCGCGTCCTTGGCCGCCTTTTCCACGCCCACGCCGCCGCCCAGAACGATCAGGTCGGCCAGCGAGACCGGCTTTCCAAAATCCTTTTGGATGGCTTCCAGCTTGGTGAGAACCTTGTTCAGTTGCGCCGGTTGGTTCGCCGCCCAGTCCTTCTGGGGCGCCAGGCGGATGCGCGCGCCGTTTGCGCCACCCCGCTTGTCCGAGCCACGGAAAGTCGAAGCCGAGGCCCAGGCGGTCGTCACAAGCTCAGTCACGGTGAGTCCGCTTGTTGCGATCTTGGTCTTCAGCGCGGCAATATCCACTTCGCTGAGGGACGGCCCCTTGGGAACCGGGTCCTGCCAGATCAACGTTTCCTTGGGCACCAATTTGCCGAGATAGCGTTGGATGGGGCCCATGTCGCGATGGGTGAGCTTGAACCAGGCCCGCGCGAACGCTTCCGCGAACTGATCGGGATTCTCATGGAAGCGACGCGAGATTTTCTCATAAGCGGGGTCGAACCGTAGCGCCAGGTCGCTGGTCAGCATGGTCGGTACGCGCGTCTTGGACGGATCATGCGCGTCAGGGATGTTGGCCGGCGCGTTCTTCGCCTGCCATTGCTTGGCGCCGCCCGGACTGGTGGTCAGCTCCCACTCAAATTTGAAAAGATTGTCGAAGAAGTGGTTGCTCCATTTCGTCGGCGTCTGGGACCAGGTGACCTCCAGTCCGCTGGTGATGGCATCGGCGCCATGGCCGGAGCCATGCCTGCTGTGCCAGCCCAGCCCCTGATCTTCAATCAGCGCGCCTTCCGGCTCGGCATCCACAAAAGAGGGATCACCCGCGCCGTGCGTCTTGCCGAAGGTATGGCCACCAGCGATTAACGCCACGGTCTCTTCGTCATTCATCGCCATGCGGGCGAAGGTGTCGCGAATATCGCGTGCGGAGGCGAGGGGATCGGGATTGCCGCCCGGGCCTTCCGGATTGACATAGATCAGTCCCATCTGGACCGCGCCCAGCGGATTCTGCAGCTGTCGCTCGCCGCTATAGCGTTCGTCCCCCAGCCAGGTGCCTTCCGGCCCCCAATAGAGTTCTTCCGGTTCCCACTGGTCGGCGCGGCCGCCGGCGAATCCAAAGGCTTTGAAGCCCATCGATTCCAGCGCGACATTTCCCACCAGCACATACAGATCGGCCCAGGAAATGTTGCGGCCATATTTCTGCTTGATCGGCCACAGCAGACGGCGTGCCTTGTCCAGATTGGCATTGTCCGGCCAGCTGTTGAGCGGGGCAAAGCGCTGCTGGCCGCCGCCGGCGCCGCCGCGGCCATCGGCGATGCGGTAGGTGCCGGCGCTATGCCAGGCGAGGCGGATGAACAGTCCGCCATAATGTCCGAAGTCAGCCGGCCACCAGGGCTTGGAGTCCGTCATCAAGGCGTGCAAATCCTTGATCACAGCGTCTAGATCCAGGGTCTTGAAAGCTTGCGAATAGTCGAAGTCTTGGCCCATCGGGTTGGCGCGGGGTGAATGCTGGTCGAGGCTTTTCAGGTCGAGTTGCTGCGGCCACCATTGCTTGTTGGAGGGGGCGCCGTGCATCACGGGGCATTTGCCCGCCTTTGTCTCTACAGTCATGGGGAATCCTCTTTAGGTTAGAAGTATTCTAAATATGGTATTCGCTGGGGTCAAGAACCTTAGAAAGACTCTCAACTGTCTCTAGGCTGGTATGACAAAAAGCGGCTTGCCGGTCCCGGGCGCCACGGCAATAGTCCGCCGCGTTTCGCCGCTACAGGGTAATTTTATGTCAAACACTTTCGACAAATCCAAGCTGCCCAGCCGCCATGTCACCGAGGGGCCGGAGCGCGCGCCGCACCGCTCCTATTTCTACGCCATGGGGCTCACCGAAGCGGAGATTCACCAGCCTTTCGTCGGCGTGGCGAGCTGCTGGAACGAGGCGGCGCCCTGCAACATCGCCCTGATGCGCCAGGCCCAGTCCACCAAGCGGGGCGTGAAGGCCAGCGGCGGCACGCCGCGCGAATTCTGCACCATCACCGTCACCGACGGCATCGCAATGGGCCATGAAGGCATGCGCTCGTCGCTGGTGTCGCGCGAGGTCATCGCCGACAGCGTCGAGCTCACCATGCGCGGCCATTGCTACGACGCGCTGGTCGGCCTGGCCGGTTGTGACAAGTCGCTTCCGGGCATGATGATGGCGATGCTGCGCCTGAACGTGCCCAGCGTGTTCCTCTATGGCGGCTCGATCATGCCGGGCCGCTTCCACGACAAGGACGTCACCGTCGTTGACGTATTCGAAGGCGTTGGCAAGTTTTCCGCCGGCAAGATTCCCGAATCCGAACTGGTCGACCTGGAGAAGGTCGCGTGCCCCGGCGCCGGCGCCTGCGGCGGCCAGTTCACCGCCAACACCATGGCCTGCGTCGCCGAAGCCATCGGCATCGCGCTGCCTTACTCCTCGGGCCCGCCCGCCGAAATCCTGTCGCGCGACGACTTCGCGCTCAAGGCAGGCGAGGCCGTGATGGACCTGCTGGCCAAGAATATTCGCCCGCGCGACATCTGCACCCGCAAGGCGTTCGAGAATGCCGCCATGGTAGTGGCTGCCACCGGCGGCTCGACCAATGCCGCGCTGCATCTGCCGGCGATGGCCAATGAGGCGGGCATAAAGTTCGACCTGTTCGACGTGGCCGAGATCTTCAAGAAGACGCCGTATCTCGCCTCACTGAAACCTGGCGGCAAGTATGTCGCCAAGGACATGTGGGAAGCCGGCGGCGTGCCCATGCTGATGCGCGCCCTTCTGGATGCGGGCCTGCTGCATGGCGACTGCATGACCGTCACCGGCAAGACCATCGCGGAAAATCTCAAGGACGTGAAGTTCAACCCCGACCAGAAGGTGATGGTCGAGGTCAAGAATGCGCTCGCCCCCACCGGCGGCGTCGTCGGCCTGCGCGGCAATCTCGCCCCCGAAGGCGCCATCGTGAAGGTGGCCGGCCTGGCCCACGTCAAGCACCGCGGCCCGGCCCGCGTGTTCGACTGCGAGGAAGACTGTTTCGCGGCCGTGGAAAAGCGCGAATACAAGGAAGGCGACGTGCTCGTCATTCGCTGGGAAGGCCCCAAGGGCGGTCCCGGAATGCGCGAAATGCTGTCCACAACGGCGGCGCTGTACGGGCAGGGCGTGGAAAATATCGCGCTCGTCACCGACGGCCGCTTCAGTGGCGCAACCCGCGGGCTATGTGTCGGCCATGTCGGCCCTGAAGCCGCCGACATGGGACCCATCGGGCTCATCCAGGACGGCGACATTATCGTGATCGACGCCGACAAGGGCACCATGGATGTCGAACTGACGGACGCCGAGCTGCAAGAGCGCAAGAAATCCTTCAAGCCCAAGCCCGCCGGCTTCAAGACCGGCGCGCTGGCGCGCTATGCCAAGAATGTCGGCCCAGCCCGCGACGGCGCGCTGACCACGCCCGGCGCTGACCAGGAAGTGCGCTGCTACGCCGACATCTGACGGTCTGCCAACAAACGCTCGATGCGGCGGTCCGGGACAATCCAGGCCGCCGCGACGGCGACATAGCAGAGCAGCGCCGCCCACGGCGTCACGAACGAAAGTCCGATGCCGCAGAAATACAGGATCGGCGAAATCGTGCCCTTGAAGTCCCGGCCCACGGCGGCGCGCAGTGGTGATCCTTCGCCCTGGGCGCGGATGATCATGGATTGCATGAGGCGCCAGGCAATGGCCGGCATGAACAGCGATACGCCGTAAAGCGCAGTGGGAACGGGCGCGAACTCGTGCTCGCCCATCCAGGCCGTGGCGAACGGCACCAGCGACAGCCAGAACAGCAGGTTGAAATTGGCCCACATCACCGCGCCGTTGACCTTGGTCACGAGCTGGAAAAAATGGTGGTGGTTGTTCCAGTAGATCGCCACGTAAACAAAGCTCAGCACATAGGCCAGGAACACCGGCCAGCTTTCCCGCAGCGCCTCGAAGCTGACGCCTTCCGGCGCCTTCAGCTCCAGAACCATGATGGTGATGATGATGGCGATGACGCCGTCCGTCATGGCCAGCAGGCGGTCCTTTTCCATCACCCCTCCTTGCGTGCGGCCTGGGCTTTCCCCAATACGCGCAGCACATTGCCGCTCCAGAATCCGGCGAGCTGGCTTTCGGTATAGCCCAGTTTCACCAGCCGCTCGGTAACGCGGGGCAGGGCCGCCACGTCTTCCATGCCGGTAACGCCGCCGCCGCCATCCCAGTCGCAGCCGATGCCGACATGTTCCGGTCCCACCAGGTCCAGTGCGTGGGTGACATGCGCCATGAAGGTCTCGAAGCTGGCCTTGGGCACGGGATACTGCTTGTCCAGCGCCGTCATGCCCTGCGCGACCTCCTTCACCGCGGCTGCCGCGTCCCTGGGCGTCATGCTGTCCAGCTTTTCCAGCTTCGCAAACAGCGCCCCGCGCGCCTTGGCACGGTCGGGATTGGGCGGCTCGGCGATCAGGTAGCCGTTATAGGAAT
>JBBQHU010000090.1:0-5580 GCA_038324265.1 Micropepsales bacterium
AGCAGGAAGGCATGGTCGGCCGTCAGGCTGTCCAGCGCTTCGCGCAGGCTGCCGCAGACCTGCGGAACCTTGGCCAGTTCTTCCGGCGGCAGGTGATACAGATCCTTGTCCATCGGACCACCCGGATGGATCTTGTTCTCGATACCGTCCAGGCCCGCCATCAGCATCGCGGCATAGGCGAGGTAGGGGTTCGCGCCCGGATCGGGGAAGCGAACCTCGACGCGCTTGCCGTTGGGCGAGGACGAGTGCGGGATACGGCAGGACGCCGAACGGTTGCGGGCCGAATAGGCCAGCAGCACGGGGGCTTCGAAGCCGGGGATCAGGCGCTTGTAGCTGTTGGTCAGCGGGTTGGTAAAGGCATTGAGCGCCTTGGCATGCTTGATGATGCCGCCGATATAGAACAGGCACATTTCCGACAGGTCGGCATAGCCCGAACCGGCGAACAAGGGCTTGCCGCCCTTCCAGATCGACTGGTGGACATGCATGCCCGAACCATTGTCGCCCTTGACGGGCTTGGGCATGAAGGTCGCGGTCTTGCCATAGGCCTGGGCGACCTGGTGGATCACATACTTGTAGATCTGCATATAGTCGCCGCACTTGGTCAGCGTGTTGAACTTGAAGCCAAGTTCATGCTGGGCGGTGGCGACTTCGTGGTGGTGCTTTTCCGGCTGGATGCCCATGTCCTTCATGACCGCCAGCATTTCGCCGCGCATGTCCTGCTCGCTGTCGATCGGGGGGACCGGGAAGTAGCCGCCCTTCACCGCGGGACGATGGCCCAGATTGCCTTCGGCATATTCGGTGCCGGTGTTCCAGGCGCCTTCCTTGCTGTCGACATAATAGAAGGCCTTGTTCATCTCGACGCCGAAACGGACATCGTCGAAGATGAAGAACTCGGCTTCCGGGCCGAAATAGGTGGTGTCGCCGACGCCCGACGAATTGACATAGGCTTCGGCCGCCTTGGCGATCGAGCGCGGGCAGCGCGAATAGTTCTGGCCCGTCATCGGCTCGACCACATCGCAGATCAGGATCAGCGTGGTCTGGGCGAAGAAGGGATCGATCACCGCGGTGTCGAGGTCCGGCTTCAGCATCATGTCGGACTCGTTGATGGCCTTCCAGCCGGCAATCGAGGAACCGTCGAACATGGTGCCTTCGTTCAGGAAGTCGTCATCGACCATCATCAGGTCGAACGTGACATGCTGCCACTTGCCCTTGGGGTCGGTGAAGCGGACGTCGACGTATTTGACTTCCTTGTCCTTGATCAGCTTGTGAATGTCGGCGGCAGTCGTCTTCTTGTCGGCCATTGTTTCAGTCTTCCCTTCAACGTTGATATCGTTATGACCGCTCCCCAGAGCGGACTGTTAGAAATTCAGATCGCGTCCGATCCGGACTCGCCGGTGCGGATGCGGAAGGCTTCCTCGACATTGAGGACGAAAATCTTGCCGTCGCCGATGCGACCGGTGCGCGCGGCCTTCTGGATGGCCTCGACACTGGCTTCCACCCGGTCCTCATTGATGACGATCTCGATCTTCACCTTGGGCAGGAAATCGACCACATATTCGGCGCCGCGATAGAGTTCGGTATGGCCTTTCTGGCGGCCGAACCCCTTGGCTTCCGTCACGGTGATGCCCTGAACGCCCACTTCCTGCAGGGCTTCCTTCACTTCGTCGAGTTTGAACGGTTTGATGATGGCTTCAATTTTTTTCATGGTGCTCCTCCGCGCGGCCTTGGCGACTCGCATGCTCCGTTAACTGGTTAGCAGGACTTGTGCCGGTTTTTGGCTAAAAAAAGCGCAGAAATTTCAGGGTGTTAGGAGGTTGCGGTTATGACAGGTGAGAAAGTAGCCCATTAATCGCGCACAATGCACAAGTATTAGTCACCTTTGGCGGGTTGCCAGCTGTTGTCGGGGCCGTAAGGTCGGCTCTCCCACGGGGCTTATAAATGCGCGCCAATCCAGTCTTCGCCAACTTGCCGATCTCCATTTTCCAGCACATGACCGGGCTGGCGCTCAAGCACGACGCCATCAACCTGGGGCAGGGCTTTCCGGACCAGGATGGCCCTCTGTCCCTGCGCGAAGTGGCGGCGAAGCAGCTGCTGGACGGCCCCAACCAGTATCCGCCGTCCAAGGGGCTGGCCGTGCTGCGCCAGGCCGTCGGCGCCCATGCCCGGAAATTCTACGGGCTGACCTTCGATCCGGAGGACGAGGTGGTGATCACCTCCGGCGGCACCGAAGCGCTGGGCGCCTGCATCCTGGCGTTCGCCGCGCCGGGCGACGAATTCGTCCTGGTCGAACCGACCTATGATTCCTACCGCCCCATCGTGGAGGCGACCGGCGCGGTGGTGAAGGCGATCAAGCTTCAACCACCGCAATGGCGGCTGACCGAAGAACTGCTGCGCTCCGCCATCGGGCCAAAGACTCGCGCCGTCTTGATCAACTCGCCGCACAACCCGGCCGGCCGCGTCTTCAGCCGCGAAGAGATGGAGATCTTGGCGAAAGTCGTGTCCGAAACCGATGCGGTGGTGATCTGCGACGAGGTCTATGAGCACCTGGTCTATGACGACCGCCCGCACATCCCGCTGGCGACCTTGCCCGGCATGCGCGAACGCTGCCTGCGCATCGGCTCCGCGGGGAAAATCTTTTCCCTCACCGGCTGGAAGGTGGGCTGGGTGACAGGCCCGCGCGAACTGGTGGCGGTGGCGACCAAGGCGCACCAGTTCCTCACCTTCACCACCCCGCCGGCGCTGCAGTTGGGCGTGGCGCATGGCCTGACGCACGAGATGGATTTCCCGCTCCAGCTGACGGCGCGGCTGCAAAATAATCGCGATGTGCTGGCGGCTGGCCTGACGCGGCTGGGGTTCGAGGTGCAGCCCTGCGAAGGCACCTATTTCCTCACGGCCGGCATCGGCAAGCTGACCAATGAGAAGGACTTCGCCTTCTGCGAGCGCCTGATCCGCGAGGCAGGGGTCGCCCTGATCCCGCTATCCGCCTTCTTCCAGAGCGGCACCCCCGACACCTATGTCCGCTTCGCCTTCTGCAAGCAGCAAAGCCTGATCGAACAGTCGCTGGAGCGGCTGGAAAAATTCCTTTCCGCGCGCTGACTTATCCACCTGCCTGACAGTAATGGTATAATGCGTCAGGCCGGTGTCGCCGACGGGGGGGGAGTTCTCCCAATCGAGGTTCAATTGGGCACCGTCATAATCAATTCAATGGCTTGTGCGGCCGGCGCCGCGGTGGGAGCCTATCCACCATGAGCCACGAAGTACTCACCACCGCCGAAATGGCTGCCGCCGACGCCTATGCCGTATCCAACGGCACGACGTCGCTGGTCTTGATGGAAAATGCCGGTCGCGCCGTCGCCGACGCCATCACAGCTCGCTACAAGCCATGCCCGGTAACCGTCCTGTGCGGCCCCGGCAACAATGGCGGCGACGGCTTCGTGGTGGCGCGGCTCTTGTATGAAGATGGCTTCAGCGTCCACGTCGCCCATGATGGCAAAGCAAAAGGCGATGCCGACCTGATGGCCGCCAAATGGAGCGGCGAAACTGAAGCCCTGACCCCCGATGCCCTGCGCGGTGCCAAACTGGTGGTGGATGGTCTGTTCGGCGCCGGTCTCTCCCGCCCGCTGGAAGGCGCCGCCGCCCAGATGGTCGAAGCCTTGAACGATATGCCGGTGGTGGCAATCGACATTCCCAGCGGTCTCTCCGGCGATACTGGCCAGCCCCTGGGTGCGGTGGTTGTGAAAGCGGCGCTGACCGTCACCTTCTTCCGCAAGAAGCCTGGCCATCTTCTGATGCCCGGCCGCACTCTGTGCGGCGAGCTGGTGCTGGCAGACATCGGGATTCCGGCGGACGCCGCCAACACGCAGCTTTACGAGAACACGCCCGCGCTGTGGCGCTATCCGCATCCCGGCGCCGAAGGCTACAAATATGATCGCGGCCATTGCATAGTGGTGAGTGGGCCCGCCCATGCGACTGGCGCGGCGCGCATGGCGGCGCGCGGCGCACTGCGCGTCGGCGCCGGCCTTGTCAGTGTGGCTTCGCCGCCAGATGCAGTGGCGGTGAACGGCGCGCATCTCACCGCCATCATGATCAAGCCCTTTGATGGCGCGGATGGCCTGGCGCAGCTGCTGACCGACAAAAGACTGAACGCGGTGGCGATCGGGCCCGCCCTGGGTGTCGGCGGCGAGACCCGTGCGCTGGTGGATGCTGTCCTGAAAAGCGGCGCGGCTTCCGTGCTGGATGCCGACGCATTGACCTCGTTCCAGGATGATCCCGATGCGCTGTTCGCGCGCCTGCATGATCGCTGCGTGCTGACGCCGCATGGCGGAGAGTTCGAACGTGTGTTTCCCGGGCTCCTCGATCAAACCACCAGCAAGCTGGAGGCGGTGCGTGCCGCTGCCGTCCGCGCCGGCTGCGTGGTACTGCTGAAGGGCAGCGACACGGTGATCGCCGGGCCGTCCGGCAAGGTCTGCATCAACGCCAACGCGCCCGCTACCTTGGCGACCGCCGGCGCGGGCGATGTGCTGGCGGGCTTCATTGCAGGATTGCTGGCCCAGGGATTGACCGCCTTCGACGCGGCCGCCTGTGGCGTCTGGCTGCATGGCGCTGCCGCCGCCCGCTTCGGCCCCGGGCTAATCGCCGAGGACCTCCCCGAAATACTCCCCGCCGTGCTGGCGCAGTTGCCATGAGCGACGTGATCGTCCGGCGGGTGGAGCAGGGCGACCTTGCCGCGCTCACCGCCATCTACAACCACTATGTCCGCGAAACCGCCATTACCCTGGACATCGTGGAACGCGATGCCGCCGCCAGCCAGGCCTGGCTGGACAGCTTTGCAGCATCCGGCCGTTACCAGTGCTTCGTCGCGGCAAAAGATGGCGCCGCCATCGGTTGGGCCAGCAGTCACCGCTACAATCCCCGCGCCGGCTATGACGCCACCGTCATGTCCAGCATCTATCTGGCGCCACAGGCCACGGGGCAGGGACTTGGGCGGCGGCTCTATAGCGTCCTTTTCGACGCACTGTCGGGTGAAGACATCCACCGGACCTTCGGGGGCATTACCCTGCCCAACGCGGCTTCCGTTGCGCTGCACCGCGCCTTCGGCTTTGCCCCGGCCGGGATTTACCCCGAAGTGGGCCGGAAATTCGGCCAATTCTGGGATGTGGGCACCTACCTGCGGCCCCGTAACAGTCCGCCCTAGCAACCCCCGGAATCCCCTGCTATATGCCCCGGCTCAATCGCGGGCTCTTTGAAAAGGGTCCGCTTACATGCGGACATGGCGGAACTGGTAGACGCGCTGGATTTAGGTTCCGAATAGTCTATCAATAATCCAATTAAAATCAATAGCTTACAAGACAAGAAAATCAGGCTGTGGCTAAAACTGTGACCAAGGAAAGCGCGGAAACCGGGCCTTTTGGGAACAGAGCGAGCTTTCGCCCACCTACCCACACTCCAAACCTTCCGGCTTGATTTCCTAGGGGCATTATAATATCTATAGCTATGCACTGAGGAGGTGACGATGCTCGCGCTCAAGCTCCGGAAAGTTGGAACTTCGACCGGTATGGTCTTGCCGAAAGAAATGCTCGG
>JBBQHU010000091.1:0-5385 GCA_038324265.1 Micropepsales bacterium
ATCAGTTGTTCTATTGCCTGCAGCGCGGCATTCCGCAGGACGAGGCTGTGTCGCTGATCGTCAACGGGTTTTGCCGCGAAGTGCTGCAGCAACTGCCGATGGAATTCGCGGTCGAGGCGCAGAAGCTGGTCGGCATATCCCTGGAAGGTTCGGTAGGTTAGTCATGCTCGAGATCAAGAATCTCCACGTCAGCGTCGGCGACAAGGCAATTCTCAAGGGCCTCACGCTGTCCATTCAGCCGGGGCAAGTCCATGCCATCATGGGGCCCAACGGTTCGGGCAAGTCCACGCTTTCCTATGTGCTGGCGGGCCGCGCCGGCTATGACATCACCGAAGGCTCCATCACCTACAATGGCGAAGACCTGACGGCGCTGCCGCCCGAAGCGCGCGCCGCCAAGGGCGTGTTCCTGGCCATGCAGTATCCGGTGGAAATACCCGGCGTCACCACCATGACCTTCCTCAAGACCGCGCTGAATTCCCAGCGCCGCACCCGCGGCGAAAGCGATCTCGATGCCATCGGCGTGCTGAAACTGGTGCGCGCCAAGGCCAAGACCTTGAACGTGTCGGAAGAGATGCTGAAGCGCGCCCTGAATGTGGGCTTCTCCGGCGGCGAAAAGAAGCGCCTGGAAATCCTGCAGATGGCGCTGTTTGAACCCAAGCTCGCCATTCTCGACGAAACCGACTCCGGCCTCGACATCGATGCGCTGAAGCTGGTGGCCGAAGGTGTCAACCTGCTGCGTTCCCCCGAACGCGCCATGCTTGTGATCACCCATTATCAGCGCCTGCTGGATTACATCGTCCCCGACCGCATTCATGTACTGGCCCGGGGCCGCATCGTCGCCGAAGGCGGCAAGGAACTGGCCCTGGAGCTGGAAGCCAAGGGCTACGAACATATCCTGAAGGATGTCGCATAATGGCGGGCCTTGTCCTCGGCCTTCCCGAGCCCCGCCGCAACGAAGCGGCAGCACTGTTTCGCGCCCGCGGCGTGCCGCATCGCCGGGTCGAGCAGTGGAAATATTCCGACCTGAAAGCAGCCCTGGGCGATGCCGGCGTTGGCGCCGGAACCGCGCAATGGCGCACGGGCGATCTGCCCGGCGGGGTCGAGCTGTTCGACCTGGCACAGGGCAATCCCCCGAACTGGGTGCGCGAGAATTTCGCCCACGCCACCGACAATGTCATGAGCGCCGCTTCGCTGACCTTGGCCGCCGGCGGTGTCGCCCTGCGCGTGCCGAAAGGCGTCACCGATCCGCTGACCTTGGATTTCGACGGCGCCGGCCATGTCCGCGCCTTGCTCGTACTGGAAGCGGGCGCATCCCTGACCTTGGTGGAAGGCGTGGGCGTTGCCCATTTCCGCAATGTCGGCCTTGAGATCGTGCTGGGCGAGGGCGCCGCGCTGGATCACATCCGTGTCTCCCCCGCCGATGACGCCGCCGTGCTGGTGGAAGAGGCGGATGTCCGTCTCGCTGCCCATGCCCAGTACCGCGCCCATTTCGCCAGCTTCGGCAGCAAGCTGTCGCGCATGGAAGTGGAGATCCTGTTGGGCGGCGCTGGTGCGCAAGCACATCTGTCAGGCGTTTCGGTGCTGGACGCAAAGCACCACAGCGACGTCACCACCCATGTCACCCATGCCCATGGCGGCACGATCAGCACCCAGCTGTTCCGCCATGTCGCGGGCGGCACGTCCCGCGCCGTCTATCAGGGCAAGGTCACCGTGGCCCAGGGCGCCAATGGCAGCGACAGCAACCAGTCGGCCAAGGCGCTGTTGCTGGGCGAAAGTGCCGAGGCCAATCTCAAGCCCGAACTGGAAATTTTCGCCGATGACGTGAAGTGCGCCCATGGCGCAGCCGTCGGCGACCTCGATGCGGATTCGCTGTTCTATCTGCGCGCCCGCGGCATACCCGAATCCGAAGCGCGCGGCCTGCTGCTGCATGCCTTCCTGGAAGACGCGGTGGCAGAAATTTCCGATACCGACCAGCGCGAGCGCGTCCGTACCGAACTTCTGGCCGCGCTGAAGGGGATCGGATGAACGCGCCTGCGAACATCAAGGTGTTCGATGCCGAAGCCGCCCGCGCGGACTTCGAAATCCTGTCGCGCACTGTCTATGGCAAGCCGCTGGTCTATCTCGACAGCGGCGCCAGCGCCCAGAAGCCACGCATCGTGCTCGATACCATGCGCGACTTCGCCCAGACTGATTACGCCAACGTCCATCGCGGCGTGCATTATCTTTCGGCCGCCGCCACCGACCGCTATGAAGCGGCACGCGAAGCCGTGTGCAAATTCCTCAATGCCCCTTCGGTGGACAATATCGTCTTCACCAAGGGCGGCACCGAGGCGATCAACCTGGTTTCGTACAGCTGGCTCGCCCCGCTGATCCAGCCCGGCGACGAGATCGTGCTGACAGTGATGGAGCATCATTCCAACATCGTACCTTGGCACTTCCTGCGCGAACGCGCTGGCGCCGTGCTGAAATGGGTGGATGTGCGTGACGACGGATCGCTCGACATCGAAGCGCTGGACGCTGCCATCACCAGCAAGACCAAATTGGTCGCCATCGCCCACATGTCCAACGTGCTGGGCACGGTCACGCCGCTGGCTGACATCGTTGCCCGCGCCCATGCCAAGGGCGTCGCCGTGCTGGCCGATGGCTGCCAGGGCGCGGTGCACGAAATCGTGGACGTGCAGGCGCTGGATGTCGATTTCTACGCCATCACCGGCCACAAGCTCTACGGCCCCACCGGCATCGGCGTGCTCTACGCCAAGAAGGCACATCTGAAGGCCATGCGGCCCTTTAATGGTGGCGGCGAGATGATCCGCGAAGTCTCCAAAGACCGCGTCACCTATGCCGATCCGCCGGCGCGCTTTGAAGCCGGCACCCCGCCCATCATCGAAAGCGTCGGCCTGGCGGCCGCGCTGGATTACCTGTCCGGCTTCGATCGTGCCGCCGTCGCCGCCCACGAACACGATCTGCTGACCTATGCCCGCGAACAGGTCCGCCAGTTCAACTGGCTGCGCGTCATCGGCGATGCGCCGGGCAAGGGTGCCATCCTGTCTTTTGAGGCTGACGGCATGCATGCCCACGACCTCGCCACCATTCTGGACCGCGAGGGCGTGGCGGTGCGCGCCGGTCATCACTGCGCCCAGGTCCTGATGGAGCGGTTCAATGTCGCCTCCACCAGCCGCGCCAGTTTCGCGCTCTACAACAATCGCGCCGATGTCGATGCCCTGGTTGCGGGCTTGGCCAAGGCGCGCAGCATACTTACTTGAGTTCAGCATGACCGATCACGCGCTCAGGGAACTCTACCAGGAAGTGATCCTCGATCACTCCCGCCATCCGCGCCATTACGGCGTGCTGGAAGGCGCCAACCACAAGGCCGAAGGCTACAACCCGTTGTGCGGCGACAAGGTCACGGTCTATCTGACACTGGACGCCGACAACCGCGTCGCCGACATCAAGTTCGAAGGCAAGGGCTGCGCCATCAGCCAGGCATCCGCCTCCATGATGGTGGACATGCTCAAGGGCCGCAGCCACGCCGAGGCCGAAAGGCTGATGACCGGCTTCCTGCACCTGGTGAAGGGCGAAGATGCTTCCGATCTGCCCGATGACGACCGCGAGCGGCTGGAAGTGATGGGCGGCATCAGCGAGTTCCCCATGCGCGTGAAATGCGCAACACTGGCCTGGCACACTTTTAAAAATGCCGTGGAAGAGGGCAAAAACGCCGTCGAGGAGGGCGCCACATGAGCGACGCCGCGCAAACCCCGGATGAAACCTCTGCGCTGAGCCCCGAAGAGCTCGACGCCTTCACCAGCAAGCTCATCATCGCGATGAAGACCGTGTTCGATCCGGAAATCCCGGTTGATATCTATGAACTCGGACTTATCTACAAAGTCGATGTCGCCGACAACAAGGACGTGACCGTGGACATGACCCTGACTGCGCCCAACTGTCCGGTGGCCGGCGAGATGCCCGTCAACGTCAAGGCGGCGCTTGAACTGGTGGACGGCATTGGCGAAGTCACGGTGAACATGACTTTCGATCCGCCCTGGACGCCGGACCGCATGAGCGAAGAAGCCAAACTCGAACTGAACATGTTCTGATGGAAACACAGGTCAACAAGCCCCGCCGTGAACGTCCCAAGCCGGTCAAACTGTCGGAAGCGGCGGCGGCGCGCATCGTCACCATCATGGCAAACGCACCTGGCCAGTATGCGGGCGTGCGCGTCGGCGTCACCAATGGCGGCTGCGCCGGCATGAGCTACACCATGGATTATGCTGCGGAGGCCAAGCCGTTCGAGGAAGTGATGGAAGACAAGGGCGTGAAGGTCTTCATCGACCCCAAGGCCATCCTGTTCCTGATCGGAACCGAACTGGACTTCGTTCAGGAAAAGCTGGGCGCGCGCTTCGTCTTCAACAATCCCAACCAGACTTCGGCATGTGGTTGTGGTGAGAGCGTCGCCATAACACCCGCACAGGCCTAGGCCGCGCTGGTTTCCATTGCCGCCATCCGCGGGTCGTTCTGGTTGATGACCAGGTTGCGGCCATTGTGCTTGGCCCCGTACAGACAGGCATCGGCGCGGCGGATCACACTCTCGGCCGCTTCACCGGCTGCGAACTGCGCGACACCGATCGAGATGGTGATGGCGCCCAGGATTTCGCCGGTGGATTTCTTCACCAGCTTCTTGGCTTCCACCGTCAGTCGGATTTGGTCGGCGACATGGGTTGCGGAATCCAGCGTGATGCCGCGCAGCAGAACCGCGAATTCCTCGCCGCCATAGCGCGCCGCGGTGTCGCGACCCTTGACGTTCTCGGCAAGGCAAGACGCGACAAGCCGCAGCACCTGGTCACCCGTCTGATGGCCCCAGGTGTCGTTGAATTTCTTGAAATGGTCGATGTCGCACAGCAGAAGGGTGACATCCTCGCCCGCGGCGACCGCCTCCAGCGCCGCCGCCACGGCATCGTCGAACGCCTTGCGGTTGGCGATGTTGGTCAGGGGATCGGTCAGGCTTTCCTTGCGCACGTCATCCAGCTTGTGGCGCAACTCGCTGACCTGGGCAGAGGAGGCCTGCAGTTCGCCTTCCAGTGACTTGGTGCGCTGTTCCATGGCGCGGGTGGCGGAGATCAGGTTCTCCACCAGCTTTCGCACATCGGCGGGGCTGCGCTCGGCGCCCAGTTCGCCCGTGGCGGCCGACAGCGTGTCTTTGTAGGTGGCGGTGTCCTTGCCGGCTTCCACCAGGCGGCCCAGCACATCATCGATCACGGCGCCCATGTTGCCGCCCAGGGCTTCCATGGCCAGCGCGGCGCGCGCACCCGACAGGCAGCGCAGGCGCAGGTCCTGCAGCAGTTCGGGCGTGAAGGGCTTCTTGGCGTTGATGATCGCCGTCATCACCTG
>JBBQHU010000092.1:0-4841 GCA_038324265.1 Micropepsales bacterium
CTGACCAAGCGGGTCACAAAACTTACAAAATAGTCATCCTGCTGGAATCCTTGATGGATTACAGAATAGATTGGGCCCGGATCAAAATCCGGGCCTTTTTTATTTGTCCGTGTGCGGAATTCACATTTCGGCTGCGCAACACGGACGATTTTACAGCTAAGTGACTGATTCAAAAAAGTTTGACGAATGGAAGCCATTTTCCGTATACGTCACAACGGTTTAGGAACGGTCACAAAAGCGAAAAATTTTTCGAATCAGGCGACTGTTCGCAGTTTGTCCCTCTTGTGAGGTCCCTCGCGCTGGGCGTATCTTAACCAACGGTTGGGGCGGACATGGACAATGCTGAAGACAAGAGAAAGTAAAGAACAAGTATTCAGCAGTGTTTTTCGCTCTGAGAACCAGACCAGTCAGTATAGTTCCTCCTGACCTTTCCACATTGTGACGCTTTTGTGCTGGGCGAAGACCCCGGCAATCCCCGAATTTTCTCTGCAGGCATGCCATGGCTTCTTCCTCTTCTCCCGAATATGCCGGCGACATCTCCGCCGACGATGCCTGGAAGCAGCTGCAGGGCGATCCCAAGGCCCAGCTGATCGATGTCCGCACCATGGCGGAATGGAATTTCGTCGGAGTGCCCGATTTGGGCGGCCTGGGCCGCAAGGTCCATTGTGTGGAATGGCAGAGCTTTCCCACCGGGGCCCAGAATCCCGGCTTTGTTGCAGAAGCCTCGGCCGCGCTGGGTGCGGACAAGTCGGCCCCGGTGCTGCTGATCTGTCGCTCGGGCGCGCGCAGCCGGGCCGCGGCCATCGCGCTGACCCGCGCAGGATTTGAGAAGGCCTTCAACGTCGCTGGCGGCTTTGAAGGCGACACCGATGGCGAAGGCCACCGGGGTCGTGTGAATGGCTGGAAGGCCGCCAATCTTCCCTGGAGGCAAGGCTAACCGATTCAGATGCGTAACGGCCGCGCATGCGGCCGATTGGATTAACCGGACAGGAAAACCTGCCGGACAAACAAACAAGCAAGTGGGTAATGAGAATGGTGCAAGTTGGACAATCGATGCCGGACTGGCGGGCGGCGTGGGCGGCGGTGCGTGAGCGCATGCGGCGGGAACTGGGTGATCCGGTGTTCGACGCCTGGATCTCGCCGCTGAACCTGGAATCCTTCGATTCCGACGATCTGAAAATCGGCGCGGCCAAGCCCTTCGTGCGCAACTGGGTCGCCAACCATTATGTCGGCCGAATCGAAAAGGCGTTCCGCGCCGAAGGTTTTGCGCCGGCATCGCTGGCGATCGTGATCTCGGCCACGCCTGCCCCCGTGATCGGCGGCGCCATTCCGCGCGAGGCCCAGCACCAGGAAAACGTGCCAGCCAGCGTCTCCTATATCTCGCCGCGCGGTGAGGCGCGCATCTCGCCCATGGAGGGCGGTGACGACAAGGGCCTGTGGAACCGCATGCTGCACCCGCAGCAGACCTTTGACAGCTTCATTCCCGGCTCGGCCAACCAGTTCGGCCTGAGCGCGGCGCGCAGCTTTGCGGACGGCCAGCAGTCGGACATCCCGCTGCTCTACATCCATGGCGGTTTCGGCTTCGGCAAGACCCATCTGCTGAACGCCGCAGCCCTGGAATTCCGCAAGCGCGGCAAGCGCACCCTGTTCCTGCGCGCTGAAGACTTCATGCGCCACTTCCTGGGCGCGCTCTATCGCAAGGACACGCTGGCCTTCAAGGAAGAGCTGCGCACTGCCGAAGTGCTGATCCTGGACGATCTGCAGCACATCTGCCGCTCGGCCGCGACGGCGTCGGAGTTCCTCTACACCGTCAACGCCTTTGCGGACTTGCGCCGCCGGGTGGTGATAGCCGCTGATCGCCCGCCCCAGGCCCTGGAAGGCCTGGGCGCTGATGTGAAGTCGCGCCTGGCCGGTGGGCTTTGCGTCGGCCTGGACAAGCCCGACCGCGACACACGGCTGGCGATCCTGAAGTCGCGCGCCACCGAGTTCAGCCGCCACAAGCCCGATGTGGTGCTGCCCGAAGCCGTCCTGGAGCGCATCGCCGACCTGGAAGATGCCTCCCCCCGCGAGCTGATCGGTGTCTTCACCAAGCTGGCGACCTATGCCGACCTCACCAAGAAGCCGGTGACCCTGGAAACGGCGGAGGAAGCGGTGGGCCTGCGCGGCTCGCCGGGCGCCAAGACCTCGATCGAGGACATCCAGAGGAAGACGGCGGAGTTCTACAAGCTGGAAGTGAAGGACTTTCATTCGCCCCAGCGCGCCCGCCGGGTCGCCCGCCCCCGCCAGGTTGCCATGTACCTGTCGCGCAAGCTCACCACCCGTTCGCTGCCCGAAATCGGCCGACGCTTCGGGGGCCGTGACCACACCACGGTGCTGCATGCCTGCCGCCGTATCGAGGCGCTGGTGGCCGAGGACAGCCTGTTCCGCCAGGAAGTGGATTTCCTCAGCCAGATGCTGCAGCGGCGGCCCGAGATCTAGGCCCGGAACCAGCCTTTTCGGCCTGCCAAAACACGCGGAAAACAGGGGGTTTCCGCGTGTTTTTTTTGGTGAAAAAAGCCCATCTCTGCTATGGTTCAGGACTTGAGTCTTGGGGCCTTTTGAGGCTCTCCCAAACACAAGAAAATCGGTTGTTTTCGGAGCCGCGCGGCGACTGCGAAAATGGGTGTTGGACAGCAACAGGGCGGCCAGTCGAACCATGAAGATCAACGTCGAACGCGGCGCATTCCTCAAGGCACTCAGCCATGTGCAAAGCGTGGTGGAACGCAGGAACACCATTCCGATCCTGTCGAATGTTTTGATCGAGGCGGGCAAGGGTGAACTCAAGCTCACCGCCACCGACCTAGACATCGAGATCGTGGAAGGCCTGCCCGCGGATGTGCTGCGCAATGGCTCGGCCACTGCGCCCGCCCACATGCTCTACGACATCGTGCGCAAGCTGCCGGACGGCGCCCAGGTACAGGTGGAGCTGCTGACAAGCGAAGGCGGACGGCTGGCAGTCTCGGCTGGCACCTCGCGCTTCGAACTGTCCTGCCTGCCGCGCGAGGATTTCCCGCAGATGGCAGCCGGCGCCCTGCCCCACAAATTCCGCCTGGCGGCCGATGACCTCAAGCGCATCATCGCCAAGACCCGCTTTGCCATTTCGACGGAAGAAACCCGCTATTACCTCAACGGCATCTATGTCCACGCCGCCAAGGATGCCACGCCGCCGGTGATGCGCGCGGTTGCCACCGACGGCCATCGCCTGGCTCGCTATGAGTTGGAGCTGCCCGACGGCGCCGGTGACATGCCGGGCGTCATCATTCCGCGCAAGACCGTGGGCGAGCTGATGAAGCTGTTGGACGACGCGGACGGCGCCATCGACATCTCGCTGTCGGATACCAAGATCCAGTTCGGCTTCAATGGCGTGGAACTGACCAGCAAGCTCATCGACGGCAACTTCCCGCCCTATGAGCGGGTGATCCCGGCCGGTAATGACAAATCCCTGGTTCTGGAAGCCAAGGAATTCGCCCAATCTGTGGACCGCGTCTCCACCATCAGCGCCGACAAGACCCGTGCGGTGAAGTTGAACCTGTCGAAGGACAAGGTGACCCTGTCGGTGGTGAATCCCGAAAGCGGAACTGCGACGGAAGATGTCGGCGCTACCTATAGTGCGGGCGCGCTGGAGATCGGCTTCAACGCCCGCTACCTGCTGGACATCACCAGCCAGATCGAGGGCAAGGAAGTGCGCTTCCTGCTGTCGGATGCCGGGTCGCCTGCCATCATCGAGGATGCGGAGGACACGCGCACTTTGTACGTCCTCATGCCTCTGCGGGTCTGATTTGACGGTTGCACCGCAAATGTATTCGTCCGTGGCGGCTGTCAGCCGCCTGGCGGTGACACGCCTGCGGCTGACCAACTTCCGGTCCTATTCCAGTGGCGAGATCGCTGTCAGCGGCGCGCCTGTCGTGCTGGCGGGCCCGAACGGAGCGGGCAAGACCAATGTGCTGGATGCAATTTCACTGTTGTCGCCGGGACGCGGATTGCGCGGCGCCAAACTGGCCGAGCACACTCGCAAAGGCCCGGTGGCGTCACAAGAGACCCTGTGGGCTGTTGCCGCCACCGTGGCGCGCGGTGAGACCGAACACGAAATCGGCACTGGACTGACCAGCGCCTCGGCCTCGCGTCAGGTGCGGTTGAACGGCGCGGCAGCGCAGAGCTCGGCTGACCTTGGCGACATCGTGCAGTTGATCTGGCTGACGCCGGCGATGGACCGGCTTTTCATTGAAAGCGCTGGTGGACGGCGACGGTTTCTGGACCGGCTGGTGCTGGGCTTTGATGCTGGCCATGCCCGTGCTGCCACGCGCTACGAGACCGCGATGCGCGAGCGGTCGCGGCTTCTGAAGTATGGCCCACGTGATCCGGCATGGCTGGACGGATTGGAAAACGAAATGGCGGAGGCTGGTGTGCTAATCGCGCAGGCCCGCGGCCAGACGGTGGAAAAGCTGGCGCGCGCGTTGGCGGAGCGCGGCGAGGCCGGAGCTTTTCCGGCCGCTACGCTGCAGCTCAGCGATGAGCTGCATCTTTCTTCCGCCGACGCGATGCGCGCGGGCTTTGCTGCCAGCCGTCTGCGCGATGCCGAAGCGGGCCGGACCCTGGTGGGGCCGCACACCACGGACCTTGCGGTGCGCCATACAGCCAAGCGGGCGGAAGCACGCGACTGCTCCACCGGCGAGCAGAAGGCGTTGCTGATTTCCATCATGCTGGCCGATGCGCGCGAGCTGGCGCGGGCGCGGGGCGGCCTCGCCCCCATCCTGCTGCTGGACGAGATCGCCGCCCATCTGGACGCGGTGCGCCGGGCAGCC
>JBBQHU010000093.1:0-4697 GCA_038324265.1 Micropepsales bacterium
GGCTGGTTATATCGGCAGCCACACCGTGTACGCCTTGCTGGACCGCGGCGACAAGGTCGTGGTCCTGGACAATCTTTCCACCGGCGTTCAGGCGCAGGTGGGACAGCAGGCAACGCTTTTCCAGGGTGATGTCGCCGATACGGCGCTGGTCAAGAAGATCATTGCGGAGCAGGCGATAGACGCCGTCATCCACTTTGCCGGCTCCATCGTCGTGCCGGAGTCGGTGGCAGATCCGCTATTCTATTATGAAAACAATGTCGTGAAGACCCGCATGCTGATTCAGGCCTGTGTGGAAAGCGGCATCCAGAATTTCATCTTCTCCTCCACCGCCACCGTATATGCAGAGGATGCCAACCAGCCTCTCAAGGAGGACGAGCGCAAGGCGCCGATCAGTCCCTATGCCCGTTCCAAACTGATGACGGAATGGATGCTGGAAGATGTCAGCCGCGCCCACGATTTGCGTCACATGGTGCTGCGCTATTTCAATGTCGCGGGCGCCGACGCGCTGGGTCGCACCGGCCAGTCCACGCCCAAGGCGACGCATCTCATCAAGCGGGCCGCGCAGGTGGCGCTGGGCCGGCTGCCGCATCTGGACATCTTCGGGACCGACTATCCCACCCCCGATGGCACGGGGGTGCGCGACTATATCCATGTCTCCGATCTGGCCGGTGCCCATCTGCTGGCGCTGGATGCGCTGCGAGGCGGGGCTGCATCGGCCACCTACAATTGCGGCTATGGCCGCGGCCTCTCGGTGCGCGAGGTGGTATCGGGGGTCGAACGGGTGCTCGGCCGTGCGCTGCCGGTCAAGGAAGGCCCGCGCCGCCCCGGCGATCCGCCCACCCTGATTTCCGATCCCAGCCGCATCAAGGCGGCGCTGGGCTGGAAGCCCGTCCATGACGACCTGGACGGCATTATCCGTTCCGCCTTCGCGTGGGAGCGACGGTTCAATTCCTGAAACATGCCGTAATTTTGGCGTGCGGGCTTGTTAACAGGGTGGCCTCGACCCTAAGACCGCTTTGATGCCCACCTTCGCCACAAAAGCTTTTGATCCCGCGATCAGCTGGGCACGCGCCCACGAGCGCCACCTGTCAGCCCTGTCGCTGGCCGGCGGCTTTGCCTTTGACAGCTGGGCCTTCGGCCGCATCGACCGGCCCGAGACCCAGGCGGTCTTCATCGTCTATCTGCTGGTGGCGGGCGTCGCCATCGCCATCCTGCACGGACTGGAATCGCGGCCTGAAGGCAAGAAGCCCTCGGACAAGACCCGCACCATCCTGGTGTTCGTCACCCAGTTCGCGCTGGGCGCGCTCCTGTCGGGCTTTTGCGTCTTCTACATCCGCAGCGCCTCGATAACCTCGTCCTGGCCCTTCCTGCTGGCGATGGTGGCGATCTTCATCGGCAACGAATATTTGCGCCGCTACCATTCTCGGCTTGTGTTCGCGGCCTTGCTGCTTTTCTTCTCGATCTATTCCTATGCCATTTTGCTTGTGCCGCTGTTGCTGCGCCGCATCGGGCCCGCCGTTTTCCTGATCAGTGGAGTCGTCGCGCTTGTTCTGTTCTTCGTCTATATGCGTGCGCTGGCGCGGCTGGGGCACGAACGCTATCGCGGCGCACGCCGCCAGGTCGCCATCGGCATGGTGGTCATCACCATTCTGCTCAACCTCGCCTATTTCCTGCGGGTGCTGCCGCCGCTGCCACTGGTCCTGACCGACGCCGGCGTCTATCACGATGCCAAGCGCGTGAACGGCAATTTCCAGGTCGCACAGGAAGACGAGCCGCCGGAATGGCAGGCGCTATTCGGCACCCATGCCATCATGCATATCCAGCCGGGCGGCAAGCTGTTCATCTACAATGCCGTGTTCGCGCCCCGGGGGCTTCGGACCCGCATCGTGCATGACTGGCAATGGCTGGACCCCGTCAAGGGCTGGGAGTCGCAGCAGGAGATTACCGTGAATATCGTGGGCGGCCGCAATGACGGCTACCGCTATTACACCAACAAAACCAATCCCCGCCCGGGCCAGTGGCAGGTCAATATCCAGACCTTTGACGGCCGCGCCATCGGCCGGGTGCGCTTTGCCGTGGAACAGCAGGCGGTGCCGCCTGCCACCAGCCTCAAAATCCTGAAATAACGCTTCTGTGCCCGGCTGCCTTGCATAAGACCCGCAAGGAGACTATTTCACAGCCCGGAAATGGGATACCCAGAATTGTCCACTAACAAAACTGTTATATCGCATCTGCGGCGCCTGGAAGCCGAGAGCATCCACATCATGCGCGAGGTGGCGGCAGAATTCGCCAATCCGGTGATGCTCTATTCGGTAGGCAAGGATTCCGCCGTGATGCTGCACCTGGCGATGAAGGCCTTCTATCCCTCCAAGCCGCCATTCCCGCTGATGCATGTCAACACCACCTGGAAATTCCAGGAGATGATCCAGTTCCGCGACGAGACCGTCAAACGGCTGGGGCTCAACTTCATCGAGCATATCAACCAGGACGGCGTCGATCGCGGGATCAATCCGTTCGACTCCGGTTCGTCGCTGCACACACAGGTGATGAAGACCGAAGCACTGAAGCAGGCGCTGGACAAATACGGATTCGATGCCGCCTTTGGCGGCGCGCGCCGCGACGAAGAAAAGAGCCGCGCCAAGGAACGCATCTTCTCCTTCCGTGACAAGCATCACGGCTGGGATCCCAAGAACCAGCGCCCCGAACTCTGGCGCGTCTACAATACCCGCATCGCCAAGGGCGAAAGCATCCGCGTCTTCCCGCTGTCCAACTGGACCGAGCTGGACATCTGGCAATATATCCTCGCCGAGAACATCCCGATCGTGCCACTGTATTTTGCCAAGAAACGCCCCGTGGTCGAACGCGCCGGCACGCTCATCATGCGCGACGACGAGCGCATGAAGCTTCTGCCCGGCGAAAAAGTGGAAGAGAAGCTGGTCCGCTTCCGCACCCTGGGTTGCTATCCGCTCACCGGCGCCATCGAAAGCGATGCCGACACATTGGAAGGCATCGTCACCGAGATGTTCACCGCCCGCACCTCCGAGCGCCAGGGCCGCCTGATCGACAGCGACGAAAAAGCCTCGATGGAGAAAAAGAAAAAGGAAGGATACTTCTAGTGACCTTCCTTCCGCCCGGCGTGACCTTGCATGCCGCCGCCACCAGCGAAGAAACGCTGCGCGCCGCCGCCGATCATATCGCGACGCGACTGGATACGGCGCGCGCCGTGGCGTTGACAGGCGGAGGAACCGCCAAGGCGCTGTATCAGATATTGGCGAAGCATCCTCATGCCGCGTGCTGGAAAGACGTGCACTGGTTCTGGGGCGACGACCGTTTCGTGCCGCTGGAACACGCCGACAGCAATGCCGGGATGACGGTAGAAACCTTTCTGGGGCCGATCGGCGCGGCGCACAATCACCCCATCGCTGCCGGTGCGACAACCGCCCCGGATGCAGCCCGCGAGTACGCCGCGGCGCTGCAGGCTTTTTACGGCGACACACAGTTGGACCCGGCCAAGCCGCTCTTCGATCTGGTATTGCTGGTGCCGGGCCCGGACGGCCATATCGCGTCTCTATTGCCGCAGGATGCGGCGCTGAAGGAAAAAACGAACTGGACCGCCGCCGTGCAGGGCCACGACCATCCCCGCGTGACGCTGACCTATCCCATCCTGGAAAACGCTCGCGAGGTGGTGATGATCGCCGCGGGTGCGCCCCGGCGCGACATGCTGCAGGGGTGGTTCGGCGGCGATGCCAATCTACCCGTCACTGCGTTGCGTCCGCCCAATGGCATCACGCTTTTCGCCGACGCGGCGGCGCTGGCCCAGCCCGTTGGTGAACTGACATGACTGTGCAAACCGACCTCAAGGCCTTTCTTGCCGCCCAGGAAAAGAAGTCGCTGCTGCGCTTCCTCACCTGCGGCAGTGTCGATGACGGCAAGTCCACGCTGATCGGTCGTCTGCTCTACGACACCAAACTGCTGTTCGAAGACACGTTGGCCAGTCTGGAGAAGGACTCCAAGAAGTTCGGCACCGACGGCGACAATATTGATTTCGCGCTGCTGGTGGACGGCCTGGAGGCCGAGCGCGAGCAGGGCATCACCATTGATGTCGCGTACCGCTTCTTCGCCACCGACAAGCGCAAGTTCATCGTTGCCGACACGCCCGGCCATGAGCAATACACCCGCAACATGGCGACCGGCGCGTCCAACAGTGATCTGGCCGTCATCCTGATCGATGCGCGCAAGGGGGTGCTGACCCAGACCCGTCGCCATGCCTATATCGCCAGCCTGCTGGGCATCCGCCACATCGTGCTGGCGGTGAACAAGATCGACCTGATGGATTATTCCCAGGAGGTCTTCGACAGCATCGTGTCGGATTTCCACCAGTTCTCGGCGCGGCTGAATTTTGTCAGCCAGGTAGCGATCCCGATCTCGGCGCGCTTCGGCGTCAATGTGATCGAGAAGTCGGACCAGACCCCCTGGTACACCGGCCCCGCGCTGCTGGCGCATCTGGAAACCGTGGATGTCGACACTGCCCTCGCCGACACGCCGTTCCGCCTGCCGGTGCAGTGGGTCAACCGGCCCGATCTCGATTTCCGCGGCTTTTCCGGCACCATTGCCGGCGGGCGCATCAAGCCCGGCGACACCGTCACCGTCGCCAAGTCCGGCAAGTCCAGCACTGTCACCCGCATCGTCACCATGGA
>JBBQHU010000094.1:0-4436 GCA_038324265.1 Micropepsales bacterium
AATCGTGCCCAGGCCGGGCGCGAGAGCAGCAAAGACCGGATCCAGATATTCAACGGCCTCCTTCGGCCCACCAATCATCATGCAATAGCCGCGTTCCATGCCCCACACGCCGCCCGACGTCCCGCAATCGACATAGCGAACGCCCTTCCCCGCCAGCATCTTGGCCCGGCGAATATCGTCCTTGTAAAAGGAATTTCCGCCATCGATGACGATGTCCCCCGGCGCCAGCAAGGTGCCCAGTTCGGCAACCACGTCATCGGTGGCTTGGCCGGCGGGCAGCATCAGCCAGATGGCGCGGGGCTTGTGCGTCAGCATGTTCACAAGTTCGGCAATCGAAACCGCGCCCAGCGCGCCGTCTTTCACCACCGCCGCGCGTGATTTTTCCGTGCGCGCATACACGACACAGTCATGTCCCGCCTTCATCAGGCGGCGGGACATGTTGCCGCCCATCTTTCCCAGTCCGATGACACCGATTTTCATGATACTTTCTCCTTTAAAGGCTCCACCGATCGGTTCATCGCCTTGGCCATCAGCAGGGTCGGCAGCGGACCCGCCGCCCCGACCACCATGCCGGCGATCGTCAACGCCGGATTCTGCAACACAAAGCCGTCCAAACCACGGCCAGCCCCGTGAACAGCCGGCAGGCATCCTCGAAAATTCGAAAACACCTCACCGTTGCGGCAGTAATCACAATTTGGAGATGACGCCCTAGACCGGCGCCTCGGCCACGACATAGCGAACCAGCTTCTTGTTGACGAACTGCTGGATTCCCATGTCACCAAGCTCGCGCCCGTAACCGGAATACTTGATCCCGCCGAAAGGCAATTCCGCATCGGACCAGGAGATGTTGTTGACGAACATCATGCCGGTCTCGACGCGGCTGGCGACGCGCTTGCCGCGCGCCACATCCTTGGTAAAGACCGACCCGCCGAGACCGAAATCGGAATCATTGGCCAGGGCGATGGCCGCGTCTTCGTCCTTGACGCGGAAGAACATCGCCACCGGTCCAAAGAACTCCTCACGAAAGGCAGGGTTCTCGGGCTTGATGTCGGTAAGAATGGTGGGCTCCATGTAGGAGCCTGCGCGGTCAACCCGCTTGCCGCCCATGCGCAGTTTGGCCCCGTGCGAAACAGCGCCCTCGACCTGTTTCAAAAGATCCAGCAAGGCCTGCTCCGAAGACAGCGGGCCCAAGGTGGTCTTTTCGTCCGCCGGATCGCCGGCCTTCAATGCTGTCAGCGCGGCCTGGAACTTCTCCAGGAACTTGTCCGCCAGCTTTTCCACCACGATGAACCGCTTGGCGGCGCAACAGGTCTGGCCGGTATTGTACATCCGCCCCCACACCGCCCACTTGATGGTGTGCTCCATGTCCGCATCTTCCAAAACGATGAAAGCATCACTGCCGCCCAGCTCCATGGAAGACGGCTTGAGGTTCTTGCCCGCACGCGCAGCAATGCTCCTGCCGGCCGCAACACTGCCTGTTACTGCCACGCCCTTGACCCGAACATCATCCACAACCGCGTCCGACTGGTCGTGCGAGATCAGCAGGTTGGTGTACAGCCCCGCCGGCGCACCCGCATCCAGCAGCAACTTCTCGAAAGCGATCGCGCATTGCGGCACAATGCCCGCATGCTTCACCAACACGACGTTGCCCGCCATCAGATGCGGCCCGGCAACACGCGCCAGCTGATAGTAGGGGAAATTCCACGGCTCGACACAGAAGACCACCCCGATCGGGCTGCTTTCCATGTGACCCTCGCCATCGGTTGGATCGAGTTTTACTGGCGCCAGAAATCGTTCCGCATTTTTGGCGTAATAGGCCATGATGCTCGAACTGAATTCGACCTCGCCGCGCGCTTCATGGATGCGCTTGCCCATCTCCGAAGTCATGATCTGCGCGAATGCGTCCGCCTGTTCGTGCAGCAGCTTGGATGCCTTGGCGACAATGACAGCGCGCTCGGCATAACTCTTGTGCCGCCAGGTCTCATAACATTTCGCCGCCGCCGCGATCTTGGTTTCCAGTTCCTTGTCCGTCAGACTCTCGAATTTCTTCAGGACCTTTCCGGTGGCGGGATTGGTGCTCTGGTATGCGGCAGGCCTGATGTGCTGGATGTTCATGTACCGTGTCCTGTTCAGGTTGAATGGAATAAATGGCGGGCGCCGACATGGCACACCGATTTCAAGCCTCGATGATGACCTTCAGCGCCTTGGTTTGGGCAGCGTTGCCGAAGGTTTCATAGGCATCCATGATCTTGTCGAGCTTGAAGCGATGGGTGATCAACTTCTTGGGATCAACCTTGCCGGACGCCACGGTCTTGAACAGCATCGGTATGGTGGCGGTATCGACCAGCCGCGTCGTGATCGCGATATTCCTGTCCCACAACGTCTCCAGGTGCAGATCGACCTTCTTGCCGTGCACCCCGATATTGGCAATATGACCGCCAGCCGTGACGATACTCTCGCAAAGCTCAAATGTGACGGGAATGCCCACCGCCTCGATCGCAGTATCAACGCCGCGATCTTTCGTCATCGCCATGACCGCCTGGGCCGCCTTGCCGTCACTGCTGTTGATGGTCGCTGTCGCACCGAACCGCTTGGCAACTTCCAGGCGATTGTCATCCAGATCGATCATGATGATCTCGGCCGGCGAGTAAAACTGCGCGGTCAGCAGCGCCGCCAGTCCAATGGGACCGGCCCCAACGATCGCCACAGTGCCGCCCGGTTCGACCTTGCCGTTCAGCACGCCGCACTCAAAACTGGTCGGAAGAATGTCGCTGAGCATCACCAGCGCCTCTTCGTCCGCGCCACCGGGAATATGATAAAGGCTCATGTCCGCATGCGGCGTGCGGACATATTCCGCCTGGGTCCCGTCTATGGTGTTGCCCAATATCCAGCCGCCGGTCGTGCAATGCGAATACATCTGCTTGCGGCAATAGATGCACTTCCCACAGGCACTGACGCAGGAAATCAGCACATGGTCGCCCGGCTTGAACTCGGTAACCGCGGACCCGACCTGATCGACAATCCCGACCCCTTCATGGCCCAGAATACGCCCCGGCGCGCAACTGGGCAGATCGCCCTTGAGAATATGCAAATCCGTGCCGCAGATGGTGGTGCGAGTAATCTTGACGATCGCATCCGTCGGCGCGGTGATCTCCGGCTTGGCATGATCCACCAGCGCCTTCTTGCCGACGGCCTGATAGACCAGTGCCTTCATGGTTTTGCCGGATGGCTTGGCGGAGCCGTCACGCGCCACGGGCTTCTGCATTGTTGAAACTGTCATCGATTGGTCACCTTTCCGGTGAACGGCGCAATGGGCGCACCGCATGAGGCGGTGCGTGGTCGCGTGATAAAACGGTGTGCCAGTGCATCGGCAACGGGCGTGCGGCGTGAACGTTCCGATGCGGTCGAAGCAATGCAGCCTTGCTTGCTTACATATCCGTTACGCGTCGATAGTCGCGTGCATTATTCCGGCGTGCTGGAAATGTCGTGCGTCATGACATCTCCACTGATGTTGAATATGTGCGACTGGCGCGAACGACCATGACCGGCTGCGCCGCCACACTTGGCAAGCACCTTGGGCCTTCCATCGTAGTTGCGGTGAGCGCTATTGCTCACATTATGGATTGTTATTGTTGCGTCCGACGGCCGCATCTGTGCGTTGCAAAGCCAGACACGCGATGGGCGGTCCTTACGTTGGCAAGGACAGGCTGCGAAGCCGCAGCGCGTTCACGATGACAGAGACGGAGCTGAGAGACATTGCCAGCGCCGCGACCATCGGGTTGAGCATGATGCCGAAAGCCGGATAGAGCGCGCCCGCCGCAACCGGAATTCCGATGACATTATATAGGAACGCAAAAGCGAGATTTTGCCGGATGTTGCGCATGGTTGCCCGGCTCAGCACGCGGGCACGCACAATTCCGGCCAGATCGCCCTTCACCAGCGTAACGCCCGCGCTCTGGATGGCCACTTCCGTACCGGTGCCCATGGCAATACCGATATCGGCCTCCGCCAATGCCGGCGCGTCATTGACCCCGTCCCCGGCCATCGCAACGATCCGCCCCTCCGCCCTCAGCTTCTTGATCACCCGGTTCTTGTCTTCGGGAAGCACATCGGCCTCGACGTCCTGAATACCCAGCTTGCCCGCAACAGCCCGCGCGGTTGCTTCATTGTCGCCCGTCAGCATGACAATCCGCAGGCCATCGCTTCGAAGATCGTCGAGCGCCTTGCGTGTCGAAGACTTGATGGGATCCGCAATCGCGATCATCCCCGCCAGCTTGCCATCCACAGCCATGAAAAGAACCGTGGCGCCATCCTTGCGAAGGTCGTCGGCCGCCTTCCCCGCGTTCCCCATTGCAGCCTGGACATCCGCCATCAGCTTGGCATTGCCCAACGCCATGGATCGGCCGTCCACCTGGCCCGTAACCCCCTTGCCCGTG
>JBBQHU010000095.1:0-4102 GCA_038324265.1 Micropepsales bacterium
ATATCCCGATAATCTGTTCTTCGGTGTATCGGCTGCTCTTCATCGTCCGTCTCCTTCAAGGAACGGACTCTACCTCAAAGCGAGGGCACTTTCGGGGAGCAGGTCAGTCGTCACGTGCGGCTGGCGCGCCCACTGGCGGTCGTCCCAGCCTTCCGAAACGGCCGACAGGGCGATGCGCGCGCCATCGACATTCTGGGCCTTGCAGGCGAAATCGACATGGCGCATGCGGCTGTCACCTTCCGGGAAGGTCACCGTCTCGATCGAATCCTTGGGAAGTACGCCGGAGAACACCGTGTGGGTGGTGCCGTCGCGATAGGTCACGCTGATATGGGCGCAGTCAACCGTGTCGCCCGATGCGATGAATTGCAGCTTTTCCACCGGCCCTTCGAAATGTTCCCAGCTGACATCGGTATAATGATCGGCCGCCACGTTCACCGAACCGATCTGGTGGACATCGGCATGGGCGGGAATGGCGGATGCGGCGCCCACCAGAAGAACGGCGCCCAATACGGCCAGAGATGATTTCAACATGGAACTCTCCATCAATGCATAAGCCCGTTGTTCCATAAACGGCTCCGCCCTCCAGATGTTCCGCGCGCAATTGGGGCGTTGTGGTGTCTGCAAATAAAAAGGGCCGGATTGCTCCGGCCCTTTGCCCACGATTGTGGTGCGTCCTAGCCCGGCCCGTAACCCACATCGCGCATGGCGTTGCGGGTGGCGTTGCGGATGCATTCGCGGTCGGCGCTGGGATCACCGCGCAGTTGCGGGAACCGCCCGTCCAGCTGGTAGCAAAGCTCTTCGGCCGTATCGTGAATGCGGGCGCGCAATTCGCGGCGGTCCGACGCATCGGCCATGTTCAGGTCTGAAAAGTCCACCGGCCGCTCGATGGTATAGGCGGTGGGATTGCGTTCGCCGTTGATGTTGCCGATCAGCTGGCGCTTCTCGACATAGTCATAGTCGGGACGCACGATCACGCGCTCGACATCGGGCGCAGGGCGTTCGTCGATATAGCGCGCATCGTCGCGCGGCCCGTCAGAGGCGCTGTCGTAATATTGGGCGACTGCGGGCGCGCAAAGCAGCGCGAATCCGGCGGCGACCCCGAAAGCGGCAAGGGAAGATGTTGCGAACAAGCGGCACATGGAACTCTCCATTACAGTTGCCTATCCCGGTAACGGGGGCGGCGATGGATTGTTCCGTTTTCAAATGGGGCCAAGTCGTGACGACTCAGCTGTCCGCCAGCGTCGCCAGCGGATTGGGCACCGGGCCGGCGACCCGGCGCAGGGTGTTGGTGTCGCGGTGTTCAAACGCCGGCGTCTTGCCCTTAATCGCCAGGTCGGTGCGCGAGACATAGCTCCAGCTGTCATCGCCGTGGAATGTGATGTCCAGCCGGTAATAGTCGGTGCGGAACGCCTCTTCCAAAAACGCGGTCGACGCGATGCCATACTTCGTATCGCCGCGCCGCGCTTCCACCGTGATGGTGTCGCCGTCCGCCTTGCCGCCGGCCAGCGCCACCTGGCCGCGCGGAATCGCCAGCGACTGCATGATCAGCCCGGTGGCCGGCTCCCACAGCCAATAGCCGACCTGGTCGTGGAAGGTGGTGGCTTCCTCGGGCGTGTTGATATGGATGTGATAGCGCAGGCCGTACAGCAGTTGCGGCCCGTTGGCCTGGGCGTCGATCGGCTCCATCACGATGCGCTCGCGGAACACGCGGCGCTCCGGGCCATCGGCCTTGGGATTGATGTCGAGCCCCAAGTCGGATTCCCAGGTCCCCGCCAGCCGCCGCAGCGGCCCCAGGTTGGCCAATGTGTCGGGCGAACTGCCCGGCTCGGTATAGATGTCGTCAGGAATGGTCATCGCGTTCACAAATCGGGCAGACAATAAGCCCGGATCAAGCATGGCTTTTGCGCGCCGTGCAAGATGCCAGATCGTGCCCGCGGGAACGTGGAAAATGGCCCGGGGCATGCCCCGGGCCCTTTGCCGTCAGTGACTGGTGAAAATCTGGATCGTGACGCCGCGGGCATTGGTGGCCCGGCAGCGCATGTCCAGGCTGCGCAAGTTGCGCATGTCGCCCGGCACGTCCAGTTTCTCGATCTGGCCGCGGCGCAGCAGGTCGCCATTGCGCAGGGCCAGGTCTTGCGAGCGGCCATTCTGGAAAGTGGCCGTGACCCGGCTGCACCGTGCATCGGCATCCACCGGCTTCAGCGCGATGGCATCGATCCGCATGCCCCGGCGGCCGGCAAAGCTGGATTCACTGTCGTTGCGGCCTTCAAACCTCTGGCTGCCGATCATCTGCCAGTCATTGGCCATGTCGCTGGTCCAGTTCAGGATGCCGCTCCAGCGGCGCTGCCAGTCGGGGCCGCGCTGCCAGTCGGCGCGGTGATTGCCGATGTCCGCGGCGATGCTGACGATGCCGCCGCGGCGATCCTGCGCGCCGCAGGTGAAGGAAAGCCGGCGCAGCTGGCGCTCGTTGCCGGGAAGATCGATGGTCCTTGTTTCCCCGCCGCGCAGCGAACCGTTGAAGATCGAGCGGCTGCGGCCATTGCCGAACGTCGCATCGACCGAGCGGCAATTCACGTCGCCCTGTTCGGCCCGCAGGCGGATGCGGTCCACCGGCCCGCCCAGGTCAAAGCTCTTGCTCTCGCGGTCGCGCCGGTACCCGATATCGACCGAACCGATGGGGTCCCAGTCGGCCAGTACCGGCGTGGCCGCGCACATAAGCATGGCCAGTGCGGCCAGTCCCTTGTTCTTCATGCTGATCTCCTTGGATGTGGGCGCACGGCTGCGCGCCCGGTGCCCTCCGCCGGTGAAAACTCTCCAGGGGGCCGCAAAGTTCCGCCGCCTGGCGATGAAAAGGCAGGTTTTCTAGGGGTGAGAGTCGGGCTCGGGCACTTGGCGGTGCACGAAATACATCAGCGCCAGCGACATGATGGTGGTGCACATCACGATATAGCCCAGCCAGTTGAAGTGCAGGATGGTGCCGTCCGCCGCCTCCACGATCACCGCGCCCGCCACCGCCGCCGACACCCCGCCCGCCAGCTGCTGCAGCGATGCGCTGATGGCGTTGAACGCGCCGCGCTTGGTCACTTCGGGAATCGCCGACACCAGCGCCTGGGCCGGGATCATGCGCGAGAAGATGCCCGCGAACAGCAGCACATTGACCAGGATCACCACCCACAGCTTCTCGTGCCCCAGGCTGGTCCAGACCAGCACCATGATGACGGTGACGATGCTGCCGAACAGGAACGTATTGAACTTGCCGAACTTGTCGGCGGCCTTTCCCACCACGGGCCCCACGAACACGGTGCTCAGCCCCGTGACCAGGTAGATGGTGGGCAGCACCGCCATCGGCAATCCGATGTCATGGACCATGTACGCGGTGCCGAACGGCATCAGCATGTATCCGCCGGTGGGCAGCAGCATGGTCAAAAGGAACGCCAGCCAGTACCGCCGGTCGCTGACCGTATGGGCCAGGTGCATGAAGGGGCTGCGTTCCTGGCGTAACGTCAGGTGCGCCGCCACCGGCTTCATGCCGAACGCGATGATCAGCCCGGCCGGCACCGCCACCGCGATGATCGCCAGGAACGGGGCATGCCAGCTCCAGTGATTGGCGAAATACAGCCCGGCGGGCAGGCCCAGCACCTGGCTGGCGGCAAACGCGGTCTGGATATACCCCATCACCCGGCCGCGCATCTGGAAGTCGAACAGGTCGGTGGCGATGGCCAGCACGATCGACCCGATCACCCCGCCGAACAGCCCGGTGACGATGCGCGCCGCCAGCAGCAGGTGATAGGTGTTGGCCAGCGCGCACAGCAACGTGCCCAGCATGAAGCCGGCATAGAAGAACAGCAGCAACCGCTTGCGGTCGAAGCGGTCGGCAAACCCCGCCGCCACGATGCCCGACAGCCCGGCGGCAAAGGCATAGGAACTCACCGCCAGCCCGAACTGCTGCGGGCTCATATGCAGGTCCGGCATCATCATCGCGCCCAGCGGCGAGATGATCATGAAGTCCAGGATCAGGGTGAATTGCAAAAAGGCCAGCGCGGCGACGACGAACACCTGGTAGCGCGTGAAACCCGCGCGCGGCGCCTTGGTGCTCATGGGG
>JBBQHU010000096.1:0-3937 GCA_038324265.1 Micropepsales bacterium
GCGTTGACGTGATCCAGGGTCAGGCCGGTGGCGGCAAACGCCGCGAACTGCGCCTCGATCTCGGCGGCGAGCTGGGCGCGGACGCGCGGCAGGAAGAACATGGCCGCACCGGCGCGCGCCATGTCGGTGCGAAAATGGCCGCTTGAGTCCACCAGGTCCGGCACGGTGGCGACGGGCAGGACGGGCCTGCCCTCCACCAGCACCAGGTGCAGGCCGACGCGAAGGCTGGGCATGGACTTGGCGCGCTGGACGGCGTCATGCGCGGCGTTGCCGGCCACCATAAGGCTGGCGGCGGAAAGAATGCCGCCGCGATGGGCCTGTTCGACTGCGACGTTGACTTCCGGTGCCGCACCAAAATCGTCGGCTGTGATGACAAGCTGTTTCAAGCCCATTCACGCCAAAGGGGCGCGCCAGTTCTTTGGTAGCCGGCAGCGTTGTTCATGGTGCCACAATAGGGGAAACCCCGCTGGCCGGTAAATGGCTATCGGAACAGCAGCACCGGGACCTTTGTCGATCGGATCATCTGTGTCGTGGTGCTGCCGATGATCAGTTCGCGTATCCGCGAATGACCATAGGCCCCCATGACCAGCAGGTCGCCGGCCCCCTGGCGCAGCTGGCTGGTGATGCCTGCCTCGACGCCACCCTTCAGCACCATGATGAGGGCGCTGGGATGGCCGTCTATGACTTCGCGGGCGGCATCGCTGCGGCGCTTTGCCTGCGCGGCGTTGCCGGACACGATCACCACAAGGCACGGAATACCGATGAGCGCAGAACTGTGTACGACATGCTTGAGCGCCTTGAGCGCGCTGGGGCCACCATCAAAGGCCACGACGGTGCGCGTGATCGGCATATAGACCCGCGGAACGATCAGCACCGGTCGGGAGCTGCCGCGCAGCACACGCTCAACCTTGCTGCCCAGATGACCTGGAGAATAATTTCCGCTCTCGCCGCGCTTTCCGATCACGACAAGGTCTGCCCGGGCTTCCAGTTCAATAACGGTTTCCGCCAGTTCGCCATTGCGGTGGATTTCACTGACATGTCCCACACCCGCATCCAGAAGCCGCTGGCGCCCTTCGGCCAGCAGGATGCGCCCATGTTCCTGTGCGATCTTCGCGCGGGCTTCGTCTGCCCTGGTCAATTCCTCCAGCAGCGCCGATCTGGCACCCAGGCCGATATTGCCGGTCAGATCGAGGCGCGGGCGGGCGCCTTCATCGCGGTCTATGACATGCAGCAGTTCCACCGGGCCCGCGGTGCGCGCGGCGAACCATGCGGCGTGATCACAGATGCTCGTGGCATAGGCCGATGCGTCTATTGCAGCCAGAATGCGTGCCATGGATGCCGCCTCCCTTAATGTGCGCCCAGTTGAACGTCGGTGTCCGGCTTGTCGTGAACGGCGAAGCGATCAATCATGGTTGTGCTGGCCTGGTTCAGGCCGACGATTTCGACCAGCGCGCCTTCGCGGCGGAATTTCAGGATGGCCTGGTCCAGTGCGGCGATGGCCGAAATATCCCAGAAATGCGCGCGCGACAGGTCGATGGTGACCCGCTCAAGGACCTCCTTGAAATCGAAAGCCTTCACGAAGGCGTCGGAGGAGGCAAAAAACACCTGGCCGGACACGCGGTAGATCCGCATGCGGCCATTGTCCTGCAATTCGCTCTCCACGCCCAGGACGCGCGCCACTTTCTGGGCAAAGAAGATGCCGCTGAGCAGCACGCCGGCCAGAACGCCCTTTGCCAGGTCATGCGTCGCGACGACGACCACCACGGTGGCAATCATCACCGCGCTGGAACTGAGCGGGTGGGAGCGCAGATTCGTGATGGAGCTCCAGCTGAAGGTTCCGATCGAGACCATGATCATGACGGCGACCAGTGCGGCCATGGGTATCTGTTTCACCCAGGGCCCCAGCACGACGATCAGGAACAGCAGGAAGCAGCCGGCGACCATGGTGGACAGCCGGCCGCGCCCACCGGATTTCACGTTGATGACGGACTGTCCGATCATGGCGCAGCCGCCCATGCCGCCAATGAATCCGGTCACGAAGTTTGCGACGCCCTGCCCTACGCATTCGCGGTTCTTGTTGCTCGGCGTGTCGGTGAGATCATCGACAATCGTCGCGGTCATCAGGGATTCCAGCAAACCGACAACGGCCATCGTGGCGGCATAAGGAAAGATGATCTGGAGCGTTTCCAGGTTCAGGGGGACCTGGGGCAGCAGGAACTGAGGAAGCCCCGATGGAAGCGCACCCAGATCGCCCACACGCCGCACATCCAGCCCACTCGCAATAGCGATGGCGGAGAGAACAAGAATGCAGATGAGCGGAGACGGCACGGCCCGGGTGATCCTGGGAAACAGGTAGATGATCGCCAGGCCGCCAGCGACCATGACATAGGTGGGCCAGGTGACTTGGGTAAGCTCAGGCATCTGCGCCAGGAAAATCAGGATCGCCAGCGCATTGACGAAGCCGGTGATAACCGAGCGGGAAACAAAGCGCATCAGGACGCCCAGCCGCAGCGCACCGGCCACAACCTGCAGAATTCCCATCAGGATGGTGGCGGCGAACAGGTATTGAAGCCCGTGCTGCTTGACCAGGGTCACCATCAGGAGGGCGACGGCCGCCGTGGCCGCGGAGATCATGGCGGGCCTTCCGCCGACGACCGCAGTGACCACCGCGATGGAAAAGGAGGCGTAGAGGCCAACGCGGGGATCAACCCCTGCGATGACCGAAAAGCCGATCGCTTCAGGGATCAGGGCCAGCGCCACCACAATGCCGGCCAGAATGTCGCCGCGCGGATTGGAGAACCAATCGCGACGGAACGTCGTCAGAAAATCCATAAGAAACTTGAGATCGCAAATTCAGCCAGGTCGCGGCGACGCGCCTGTGCTGCGTTATCCGGGGGATGGGCGCCCGGCCGAGCCACCCGAACTTCGGGTCCGTCGAAATTTGTGCGCCGGGCTTTGCACCCCGGCCTAGGCCGGATGTGCCCGCCGGTCCTTCAGGAAGTGGAAGAATTCCACGCCCTCGCGCAGGCGACGCTTCATCATATCGGGATGGGTCACCATCTCCTTGACGATGGAGCCGATCTTGCTGGGGCGGAAATAGAACTCCCGGTAGAAAGTCTCCAGCGAGTCGAAGATTTCCTTGTGGCTCAGATGCGGATAGTGGAGCGGCGCGATCTGGATGCCGTGCTCGTCGATCAGCTCCGCATTCGCCTCGTCCAGCCAGCCATTCTGCAGGGCCTGGTTGTAGAGGAAGGTGCCGGGATAGGGCGCGGCGAGCGAGATCTGGACGGTGTGCGGGTTGATGCGCTTGGCGAATTCGCGGGTCTGGCGCATCGTGTCGAGGGACTCGCCGGGCAGGCCCAGGATGAAGGTGCCGTGGATGGCGATGCCCAGCGTGTGGCAGTCCTTGGTGAACTTCTCGGCCACTTCGATCCGCATGCCCTTCTTGATGTTGTGCAGGATCTGCTGGTTGCCGGATTCATAGCCAACCAGCAGAAGGCGCAGGCCGCCATCCTTCAGCTTCTTCAGCGATTCATACGGCACGTTGGCCTTGGCGTTGCAGGACCAGGAGATGCCCAGCTTGCCGAGCTCCGCGGCAATGGCTTCGGCGCGCGGCAGGTCGTCGGTGAAGGTGTCGTCGTCGAAGAAGAATTCCTTGGTCTGCGGAAACGCCTTCATCGCCCACTTGATCTCTTCGATCACATGGCCGACCGAACGGGTGCGGTAGTTGTGGCCCCCAACGGTCTGGGGCCACAGGCAGAAGGTGCAGCGCGACTTGCAGCCGCGGCCGGTATAGAGCGAGATGTAGGGGTGCTTCAGGTATCCGACGAAGTAGTTGCGGATCTGGAGATCGCGCTTGTAGACCGGCGTAACGAAGGGCAGCGAGTCCATCGACTCGATCATCGCCCGATCGGCATTGTGAACGATTTCGCCATCT
>JBBQHU010000097.1:0-3865 GCA_038324265.1 Micropepsales bacterium
GCCCCACGTTGGCCACCTCCAGCCATCATTCGATACGTCAATTGGGCTATCCCTCACTCCGAGGTTCGAGACATAGCGAGCCTCTAATCCGAAGGATGGGGACTTTTTGCGGCCCGGCTCAGAGTCGGTGGCTACGAAGGCAAGTGCGGCGCTCTACCGCAATGTGCCACCAATTGTGTGCCCCAGATCGTGTCCCGCAGAACGGCCATGGCCCAACCGTGGCACCGTCCGACAAATAAGTTATTGGTTTAATTTGGAGAATTGGTGGGTGATGTAGGGATCGAACCTACGACAAGCTGATTAAGAGTAATCCGGCTGCGGCGCTGGATCTCGCAAAACAGGCTCCAAACCGTGTCCCCAGTGGTGTCCCCAGTGAAATTATGGCTCCTTAACGCGCGCGCTATCACGCACACAATTGATAATATTGAATAATTATCGAAGGCCGTTTCCGCCCCGCTGATCACCAGATAGAACAGCGACGCCACCAGCGCCGCGCCCGCCGCCCACTTCTTGATCGGATAACGCAGCGCAATCGCCGGCACCGCCGCCAGCACGGCCCGCACCAGCCAGAACAGCCCGCCGCCCACCAGCGCCATGTGCAATCCCGCTATCGCCAGCACATGCGCCAACCCCGCATCACGCAGCGCGCTCTCATCCTCTTCGCTGATGCCGCCGCGCGTGCCGGTGATCAGCGCCGCCGCAACACCGCCCTTCGATCCCGGCAGCGCCACCTGAATCCTTCGCGTCATCCGTGCCCGCAGATCCTCAACCCCCTGCCGCATGCGCTGCATCACACCGGGCGGCCCCGCGGCCACGATTGTCCGCGCCCGGCCATAGACAAAACCGGTGGCGCCAATGGACTGGAAATAAAGACTGCGCCCGATATCCGCCGCCCCCGGCTCCACCGGCGCGGACGGCGCATCCAGCTTGGCCGTCAGGCTCACCCAGTCCCCGGCATGCAGATCGCCGCCGCTGCGCAGCGCCACCCGCACCCGCAGCGGTGTCTGCACAAACGCCCCAGAGCGCACATTCTCCAACACCAGCCGAACCCCATGCGCGCGCGGCTCCAGCGAAGCGATGCGCGCCGTCAGATGCGCGATGAGGGGTTGATCCAGCACCGGCGTCGCCACCGCCGCCGCGCGTGTCTTTGCCAGCCCAAAACCCAGCAGCAGCGCCGCCACCAGCGCCAGGGGAACCCGCCACCGGCCGGACGCCGCCAACCCGCCGGCCGCCACCGCCACCGCTATAGCGGCCCAGCCCAGGCGCACCGATGGCTCAAAGGAAAGCGCGAAATACAGGGCCGCGCCAGCACCCAGCGCCACCGGCAGCCACAATGGCCAGCGACCCACTTCCCCACGCCAGAACACAAGCGCCGATCCAGCAGTCCATGGGGGATTTGCCAAAGCCCCAGCCCTGTTTTAAGCCCTCCCCATCATGTCGGAAAATCCAAAACCTGTCCTGCGCTTCGCCCCCTCGCCCACAGGGATGCTGCATATCGGCGGCGCCCGCACCGCTTTGTTCAACTGGCTTTATGCCCGCCACACCGGCGGCACCTTCCTTTTGCGCATCGAGGATACCGACCGCGAACGCTCCACCCCGGAAGCGGTGCAGGCGATCCTGAACGGCATGAGCTGGATGGGCCTGAACTGGGACGGCGATGTCGTCTACCAGTTTGCCCGCGCCGACCGTCACCGCGAAGTCGCCGCCAAATTGCTGTCCGAAGGCAAGGCCTATCGCTGTTACGCCACGGCCGAAGAACTCACCGCCATGCGCGAAGAGCAGAAGGCCGCCGGCAAACCCATGCGCTATGACGGCCGCTGGCGCGACCGCGTGCCGGGCCCTGAGCAGGAGGGCAAGCCTTTCGTGGTGCGCCTGAAAGCGCGCCAGACCGGCGAGACCATCGTCCATGACAAGGTGCTGGGCGATGTGCGCTTCGAGAACAGTCAGCTCGACGACATGGTGCTGCTGCGCTCCGACGGCAATCCCACCTACATGCTGGCGGTGGTGGTGGACGATGCCGACATGGGCGTCACCCATGTCATTCGCGGCGCCGATCACCTGAACAACGCCGCCCGCCAGTTGCAGCTGACCGAGCAGATGGGCGCCGCCATCCCCGTCTATGGCCACCTGCCCCTGATCAACGGACCCGACGGCGCCAAGCTGTCCAAGCGCCACGGCGCGCTGGCGGTGGAAGCCTATCGCGACATGGGCTACCTGCCCGAGACCATGCGCAACTACCTGCTGCGGCTGGGCTGGAGCCACGGCGATGAAGAGATCATCCCCACCGCCCAGGCCATTGAATGGTTCAACCTGGACTCCATCGGCAAGTCCGCCGCCCGGATGGATTTCAAGAAGCTCGACAACCTCAACGGCCATTACATCCGCGACACGGCGGATGACGTTCTGGTCGCCGAAGTCACCGCCTTTGCGGGGCGCGAAACCCCGCCGCGTATCCTGTCCATGACGGCGCGCGAGCGGCTGAAGTCTGCGATGCCCGGCCTGAAGGAGCGCGCCAAGACCCTGGTCGAACTTGTTCAGGGTGCGGAATTTCTGTTTACGGACGGTCCGCGCACCCTGGACGCCAGCGCCGACAAGCTGCTGTCCGCCGAGGCCCGCATAATCCTGGGCCAGGCCCTGCCCGCGCTGGAAGCGACCGACTGGACCGGCCCCGCTTTGGAGGCCGCCACGCGGGCCTTCGCGGAGGCGACCAGTATCAAGCTTGGCGCCGTCGCCCAGCCGCTGCGCGCCGCCCTGACAGGCAAGGCCAGCTCGCCGCCTTTGTTCGATATGCTGGCCCTTCTGGGTAGGGAAGAATCCCTAGTCAGGTTAAGGACTTACGCTATGTAAAGCATTGGTGTGGTGCACTGCCGCAATGGCAGGTGACGGGGTGTAAAAACCGCGTCATATTGCACCGCAAGATGGACTGGTATCAGGGGAGTTTACCATGAGAGACAGCAAGATCACGCCCGCCGGCAAGGCCAGCCTCACTTACGAGGGCAAGGACTATGAATTGCCGGTATTCGCCGGCACCCAGGGCCCCAATGTCGTGGACATCAGGAAGCTCTACGACCAGGCCGACATCTTCACCTACGATCCCGGCTTCACCTCGACCGCCTCCACCGAATCCAACATCACCTTCATCGATGGCGACAAGGGCGTGCTGCAGTATCGCGGCTACACCATCGCCGACCTGGCGGAACATTCCAGCTTCCTGGAAACCTGCTATCTGCTGCTCTATGGCGAACTGCCGACCGCGGCGCAGATGGAAAAATTCGACTATGCCATCACGCATCACACCATGGTGCATGAGCAGTTGGCGCAATTCTATCGCGGCTTCCGCCGCGACGCCCATCCCATGGCGATCATGTGCGGCGTTGTGGGGGCGATGGCCGCCTTCTATCACGACAGCACCGACATCACCGATCCGGTGCAGCGCGAGATCGCCAGCCACCGTCTGATCGCCAAGATGCCGACCATCGCGGCCATGGCCTACAAGTACCATGTCGGCCAGCCCTTCGTGTATCCGCGCAACAATCTCAGCTTCACCGACAATTTCCTGCGCATGTGCTTCTCGGTCCCGGCCGAGGACTATGTGCCCAACCCTGTGCTCTCCAAGGCGCTGGACACCATCTTCATCCTGCACGCCGATCACGAGCAGAACGCTTCGACCTCGACGGTCCGCCTTGCGGGCTCGTCGGGCGCCAATCCTTTCGCTTGCATCGCGGCCGGCATCGCCTGCCTGTGGGGCCCGGCTCATGGCGGGGCCAACGAGGCGGCGCTCAACATGCTGCAGGAGATCGGCACGGCCGACCGCATCCCCGAATTCGTCGGCCGCGCCAAGGATCGCGACGATCCCTTCCGGCTG
>JBBQHU010000098.1:0-2886 GCA_038324265.1 Micropepsales bacterium
TACCAGGCGAAATAATAGGTCGAGGTGTACAGGTCCTCCGGCGCGTCGATGCCATGACCTCGCACGGTGATACGGTCCAGGATGGCAGGGGCTTCCTCGGGCGTCGCCACGTCATACAGCACCGCCAATATGTTCATGTGCTGGCTAAGCGGCTTCAAATCCGATGTGTCGGTGAACAAGCCGCGATCTTTGTCCCAGCAATGGGCGCGGATGGCAGCGCGCGCTTCGTCGGCGCGCGCAGTGTCCGCCGCTGCCTGCGCCTTGTCGCCATAGGCGGTCTCCAGCGCCGCGCCTTGACGCAACGCGCCCAGCCAGGACACGGTCATCAAGCAACTGCCGCCATCGGCGCCATAAGCCGGGAAAGTGTCGCGGTTGTTGCCCTTGGGGCCGGCCCAGTCGATGAAATTCCATTGCGGATTCTTCTTGAGCAGGCCATTGGCGGCGCGCCAAGGTTCGAACCATTTCAGGATGGTGCGCATGCGCGGCAGGTTGCGCGTGACCAGCGCGGTGTCCGGCTGCTCCATCGACCAGTCGGCCAGCATCCCCACCCAGGCCAGCGAGAAGGTCGCGATGACATTGTCACTGCGGCTGGGATAGGCGCCCTGCTCCAGCCCGCCCTCGACATCGGATTCGGCAAAAACCTCGATCGCCTGCTGGGCAAGGCGCGGATCACCCGTCACCGCATAGGAAATCAGCATCTGCAACCGCGTGTCGCCGGTATATTGCAGCTGTTCCCAATAGGCGCTGTCCATATAGGTTTCATGGGCGTCGATCAGCGCGGTGCGCCAGCCCACCTGCCAAATCTTGTTCAGCTGCGGATCGTTGCTGGTGAAATGCGCGATTTGCAGGAACGGATAGCCGGTCTCATGGACTCGGAGCGCCTCCAATGTCAGCGGCGCGGCGCCGGTCTGGACGTCCAGCTCGGCATAGCGCCAGGTCCGCCACCAGAGCGGCATGAAGCTGCGGCGCGCGCCATCGGCGATGAACGTGTCGAAGATGCCCAGCGCCTGACGATTCTCCACCAAGTCACGGTCGGCCTTCTTCATATCAGCGTCATACAGCGCCTCAGAATAGGTCAGCTTGATGATGGCGCCGGAGCCGCCCGACACTGTGAGCTCTGGATAGCCGGAAATCATCGCCTCGCGCCGCAGAAGTATCTTGGCGTGCGTGTTCGCCGGCACGGTCAGGGAATGCTCGGGAAAATCACCGCCGATGTCGCTACGCACCGTCACGCCGGGCGCGACGGACACAAAGCTCTGCTGCGGCAACGGATCGGCGATCAGAGTTCGGTTTGCCGCCAGCGGCGCCGGCACCGCATCCACCCAGCCGTCGCCCTCCCCCGATCCGGTCCAGTTCCAGTCGGCTTTTGCGGCATCAATGACTTCGGGCGCGCTGGCGACATAATAGCGGCCACGCGGTACCTGGGCGCGGCCGTTGCCGGCGCTGTGACCCGCTTCGATCTTCACCCGCCAGCCCGTTTCGCCGGTTGCCAGCCCTTCCCCGGTCACGCGAAAGCCCAGCCCCGCGCTTTGCTGCGCGATGGGCGCGATCTGCGGCGGCAAGGCACCCGCGGCGGGCGGCGGCCCGTTGGTTGCTGTTCGTACAAAATCCCACACCGCCGCCGCCACGATATTGCGGCCGGGCTTCAGATACGGCGCCAGGTCCAGCCCTTCGGTGCGCCAGTGCGCCAGAGTGCCGGTGGACGGCCCGGTGCCGACGCGCTTGCCATTGACGAACAGGATGAAACGATTGTCGGCCGTGACTGTGACCGGCAGCACCTTGGGGGCTTTGGCCACATCCAGCACGCGGCGAAAGTGCAGGACAATTGGGCCCGATATCGAAGCCGCATCCGGATGGGTAACCCAGCCATCCGCCGGCGCGCCCCAGGCTGGCCCACTCAACAACAGCGCAATCAGAACTGCCCAGCGCTTCATTGCGGCGTCAGCAGAATGGTTCTCTCCGCCACCGATTCCACCTTGGGCCGCGAGAAGAAGACCGGGAAATATTTCCCCCGCGCCCATAGCTCGTACAAGTCGCGGTAATGCGGATCATTGACATCGCCGGACTGGCCCGGATTGTTCTGGCCTACCGACGCGTCCCAGTCATAGGTATCCGACACGATCTTGAACGACGCGCCAGCGCCCTGATTGTCGGTGCCGCCGGTGGCGGTGATGGTGTAATTGTCGCCGCCGCGCGGGAAATGTCCGACGTCGAATTTTTCCTGCAGGTCAGGCCGCAGCGCCGCCGTCATGGGATGGAAGATGCGGGCATAGTGATAGGCGCCCAGGGTCCATTTCTCCATGTCCGCGCCCAGCCGACCGTTCAGATCGGCACAGGCCTGTTCCAGGCTCTGCATCAGTACCTCATTGCGTCCGGCCAGCGGATCGGCGCCGAAACTGCCGTCCGGCGCCGCCAGCGACGAGACAATGCGCGTCAGGGGCGGCGTCAGCGCATCGCGCGCGAACGACGGCACGATGATGTTCTTTACGTTGACCATCAGGCGGCGCTGGAACATTTCATAGATGCCGGCCTCAACCGAATCCTTGTCCAGGATGAAGTCCCAGTGCAGCAGCCGCGCGGCCGCCTTGCGCGCCACAGGATCGGTGATAGCGATGTCGCGGAGCAGCGGCACGATGCTGCGCGCGGGGACCGACAGGTTGTAGTTCTGCAGGTTGGTCATGTCGGCGACCGAGAACTTTTTTGCACCGCCCAGGGACTCCGCCACGGCACGGCCGCGATAAGGATCGGCCCACACATAATGAACCGCTTCCATATGCGGATAGCCCGCCGGCACCTGCCAATCGTTGGAGGTATTGTAGAACCCCTTGTCCGGGTTCAACACGTGCGGCAATTCCTTGATGGGCAAAAAGCCGTTCCATTCATAGC
>JBBQHU010000099.1:0-2881 GCA_038324265.1 Micropepsales bacterium
TAATGGACCTGGTCTATTTCCGTGCCCGGGAAGACTGGCTGATGACCATCCTGCCACCCGGCGCCAGGCGCGTGCTGTCGGGACGCGTGGAAAAATTCAAGGATCGGTTGCAGATGGCGCATCCCGATCACGTGGTGGCGCTGGGGGAAAGCTTTCCTCTCCACGAACCGGTATATGCCCTGACCGAAGGCCTAGCCTCGCGGGTGATGACCAAGACGGTGCGCGGTGCGCTGGAAAAAGTGCCCATCGTGCCGGAATGGCAGGATCCCGCTTTCCTGAAACAGCGCAAGTGGGACACGTTCGGCGCAGCGCTGGAATTGGCGCACAATCCTGTGCACGACAATGACCTGGAACCGACCATGCCGGCGCGGCAGCGGCTGGCCTATGACGAACTGCTGGCCAACCAGCTCGCGCTGCTGCTGATCCGCGCCAACCTGCGCGGCACAAAGGGCCGCGTTGTTTCCAACACCGGAAAATTGAAGGCGCTCGCAATGGCCGCCCTGCCCTTTTCCCTGACCGATCCCCAGCTGGAAGCGCTGGTCGAAATCGAAAAGGACATGGCCAGCGAGAAACGCATGCTGCGACTGCTGCAGGGTGATGTCGGCTCGGGCAAGACCATCGTGGCGCTGCTGGCGATGCTGGGCGCGGTGGAAGCAGGGCTGCAGGCAGCGCTGATGGCGCCGACGGAACTGCTGGTTCGCCAGCATCTGGCCTCGTTGGAGCCCTATGCCCGCGCCGCCGGTGTTCGGCTCGCCTGCCTGACGGGGCGTGAAAAGGGCGTTGGGCGCGCCGAGATTCTGGCGCGGCTGGCGGCGGGCGAAATCGATATCCTGGTCGGCACGCATGCCTTGTTCTCCGAGGATGTGACTTTCAAGGACCTTGGTCTTGCCGTGGTGGACGAGCAGCACCGTTTCGGTGTGCATCAGCGCATGCAGTTGCAAAGCAAGGGCAAGCCGGCAGACGTTCTGGTGATGACAGCCACGCCCATCCCGCGCACCCTGGCGCTGACCGCCTATGGCGACATGGATGTGTCGAAAATCACGGGGCGTCCGCCCGGCAGGATGCCGGTGGAGACGCGGGTGATGAGCGCCGACCGGCTGGACGAGCTGATCACGCATCTGCGCACCGCTCTGGACCGGGGCAGCCGCGCCTATTGGGTGTGTCCGCTGGTGGAAGAATCCGAGAAGATCGACCTGGCGGCCGCCGAGGATCGCGCCGTGATGCTGCGCCAGGCGCTGGGGCTGAATGTCGGAGTCGTCCACGGCAAGATGAAGGCCGCGGACCGCGACGCCGCCATGACCGCCTTCAAGGCCGGCGAGACCCAGATGCTGGTGGCCACCACCGTGATCGAAGTCGGCGTGGATGTGCCCGAAGCCACCATCATGGTGGTGGAGCATGCCGAACGCTTCGGCCTGTCACAGCTCCACCAGTTGCGCGGGCGGGTTGGCCGCGGCACCGGCAAGTCATCCTGCATCCTGGTCTGGCACGAGCCTTTGGGAGAAACCGCCAAGGCGCGGCTGAAGACCATGCGGGATACCGATGACGGCTTTATCATCGCCGAGGAAGATCTGCGGTTGCGCGGGCCGGGTGAAGTTCTGGGCAAGCGCCAGTCGGGCCTTGCGGAATTTCGCATGGCCGATCCGGTGGCGCATGCCGACCTGCTGGCCGTGGCGCATGACGACGCGCGGCTGGTACTGGCCCGCGACCCCGATCTGAAATCACCGCGCGGCGAGGCCTTGCGGGTGCTGCTGTATCTTTTCGGCCGCGATGAAGCCGTGCGTTATCTGAGGGCGGGATGAGCGAGGCATTTTCCACGGACGCGGTGGTGATCGGCGCCGGCGCGGTGGGGCTCGCCGTGGCGCGGCAGCTTGCCAGCGCAGGCCATGATGTCGTGGTTCTGGAGAAGAACGCCCATATCGGCATGGAGACCAGCGCTCGTAACAGCGAGGTGATTCATGCCGGAATCTATTATCCGCATGGTTCGCTGAAGGCCCGGCTGTGCGCCCGCGGCCGGGAGCTGCTCTATGATTTCAGCACGGCGCACGGTGTGCCGCACAAGCGGATCGGCAAGCTGATTGTGGCGCATGCCGGACAGGCGGCGCAACTCGCCGCCATTGCCGAGGCCGCATTGCAGAATGGCGTGACCGATCTGCTTCCCTTGGACCGGGCGGGTATCTCGGCGCTGGAACCGGCGATCATGGCGGACCAGGGACTGTTCTCACCGTCTACCGGCATCATCGACAGCCACCAGTTCATGCTGGCGCTGCTGGGCGACCTGACGCTGGTGCGGGATGCGCAGGTGGGGCGCATCACACGCCATGGCGAAGGCTGGCGATTGGACGTGACGAGCGATGGTGACGACATCGCATTGGAAACAAGGCTGGTGGTGAACGCTGCGGGGCTCTGGGCGCAGGACGTCGCGTCGCGGATTGAGGGGCTGGATAATGTGCCCACGCTTTACATGGCCAAGGGCAATTACGCCGGCCTGTCCGTGAAGTCGCCTTTCCGTCACCTGGTGTATCCTGTGCCCGAGCCCGGCGGACTGGGTGTGCATGTAACGCTGGACATGGGCGGGCGGGCACGTTTCGGGCCAGACGTGGAATGGCTGGACGGAAGCGATCCGCAGGCCATCGACTATACAGTATCGCCCGGCGTGGCCGCGAAATTCGCGCCCCTGATCGCGACCTGGTGGCCGGGCATCCGCGAAGACATGTTGACGCTGGACTATGCCGGCGTGCGGCCCAAGCTTTCTGGAAAAGGCGCGGCCAATGCGGATTTTCGCATTGACGGGCCGGCGGTGCACGGCCTGCCGGGTGTGGTGAACCTGTTCGGAATTGAATCTCCCGGGCTGACCGCGTCGCTGGCGATCGCCGAGCAGGTG
>JBBQHU010000100.1:0-2825 GCA_038324265.1 Micropepsales bacterium
GAGAGGGTTAGTTTTTTCACCCTCGACCGATTTATTGAAGTTTTTAGCCCAAGCGAGGAAAGAACTTCGAAAATTAGGCCGCCCAACAGCATCAGCCGAGTTGGAATAACCGTATTAGGCAAACGGTAGCCACCCTCGGCACAGAAGGCAGCGCAGATGTCCCGTGTCGTGTAGCGCTGGGGATAGGCGAAATTGTAGGCGATCTCCGCGTCCGGGAGATCGCGCACGAACAGCATGCTACGCACCAGTTCGCCGACATAGCCGCAGGCCTTTACCGCATCATCGCGGCCGGGATAGAGAAACCGGCCGCGCTTCAGAGCGCCCGCCAGCCGGGTGAAGTTGCCGCGCTCGCCGCGGCCGAAAATCACCGCCGGACGCACGATCCTGAGCTTTCGTCCAGGTTTGGCATTCAGCCACATCCGGTGAATGCTTTCGGCGATGAGCTTGGAACGGCCATAGGCCGAGGTGGGCGCGAAAGGGCCGGATTCGTCCAATGGCGCCTCGGTGGGACCATAGGCAGCGATCGAGCTGGAAAAAACCATCATCGTGGCGCCGATCTCGCTGGCGAAGTTGCAGACGTTGATGGCACCCCACTCGTTGGTCCAGAAATATTCCCAGTCCTCATGACCGGGCGTGGTGTGAACGGCGGCGAAATTATAAACCTCTGCGCCCAGGGGCGGGTTCGGAACCGTGATGGGCCGGGTCACGTCGCCCGCAATATATTCCACGCCCGGCAGCGGGTCCGGCGGCGGTTTGTGATCCACGCTGAGGATGCGGGCATATTCACCGCTTGCGATCATGGCACGCGCCAAATGCGTACCGAAGAACCCGGCACCACCAAAAATGACAGCCGCACTACCGCTCACTGCATTGCCCCCTGTGTGTCGCCAAGCCTGATCAGACGGCCTTTACGACACGAACAGGCGATTCTGCGGCCCATGATTGCGGGAAGAGACCGACATAGCGATCCATATTGTCGCGATACCACTGCACCACATCGCCCAAATGATCCTTCAGCGGCCGTTTGGCTTCCCAGCCCAGCGCTTTCAGCTTGGAACAGTCAATGGCATAGCGGCAGTCGTTGAAGGGGCGGTCTTCGACAAAATTGATCTGGGATTCCACCCGCAGATTGAGATGTTCGGCGATCATGCGCGCCACATCAAGGTTCGAGAACTCGTCGTCCGATCCGATATTGTAAATCTCGCCGGGGGCTCCCTTGGACATCAGCAGCACCAACGCTGCGGCAAAATCCTGCGCCGCCAGAAAGCGGCGACGATTCTGGCCATTGCCGTGCAACGTGAATTTGTGGCCTGTCAGGCCCAGCATGGTGAAGCGGGGAATGATCTTCTCGGGATATTGACGCGTGCCGTAGATATTGTTGGCGCGAACCGAAATGATCGGCATCTTGAAGCAGTGGACATAACTGTTGACCAGCATGTCAGCGGCCGCCTTGGACGCAGAGTAGGGATTGGTCGGGTCCAGTCCGTCACTTTCGATGTGCATGCCCTGGGCAATTTCACCATAGACCTCGTCGGTCGAAACATGGATCAGCTTGCTGACATTGTTGACGCGGCATGCTTCCAGCAGGGAATGTGTACCGAGCGTATTGGAATGGGTAAAGCGCAGGGAATTGCCAAAGGAATTGTCTACGTGGCTTTCTGCCGCCAGATGCATCACGCAGTCGGCATTCTCGGTCACGCGCAAGGCAAATTCGAAATCGGCCACATCGCCAACGTGAAGCTTGCGTCGCCCGCGCAGCAACATATGGTCGATATTGTCGATATCGGCTGCATAGGTCATCTTGTCGAGGATCGCGATCTCGGCCTCGGGAAATTCTGCCGCCATGCGCTCGACGACGTGGCTGCCTATAAATCCGGCGCCACCGGTGATTACGATCTTACGCATTGCGCAAACGCTCTCCTATCTGCACGCAGTGATCCCGGATGGACATCTGTCGCTCCGGCAGTCCCGTCAAAGCCGTGAACCGTGTTATGTCCAGCAGGAAGCCATCACGCTCCTCTGCCGAACTCGCCATCAGTTCCCCCCGGCCAAAACCCTCGATAAGCCACATCGCAATACGGCCTGTCGCCGTGGCCGTACCATACCCTATATTGTATGTGCCAGCGGCCTTGCGCGGTATCATGGCTAAAATTGCGGCGGCACAGTCCGGAAGTGGGATAAAATCCTTTTCCACGAATGGGTTAGCGTCGAGCGATATCCTCCCGTGGCGGCGCAAATTGTCCAGGGCGACCCCCAAAAAAGTGTGCCTTCCTGGTTCGAAACCGAACACATTGGCCAGCCGCAGTATCGTGCAGCGCCCGCCCAAAAGTGCCTGAACCTCTGCTTCGGTGCGGGCCTTGTTGCGGCCATAAGGGTCTGCTGGCCGCAGCGGAGCATCTTCTGGAATGGGCTTTCGCGCTGCCGCGCCGTAGACGCGGCGGGTGCTCATCATCATGAAATGTGCACGACCGCGAACAACAGCTCGCGCAACCTTGCGGTCGAAATCCAAGTCTTGATCGTAGACTTCGCGCATGTAGCGCGGGTCATAGGCCATATTTATCACGACGTCATAGGCATCGCAGTCGATATCATCGAACGCAGTGTGCGAAACACCAGTGATCGAAATGCCGTCACGCGATGCCGCCAGGACCGCCCGCCCCAACAGACTGCTCGCGCCCACCAAAAGCACCGATAGCTTGCCGCCGTCAGCTTTCATCTTTGCCGCTTTTCCAGGAACGCGCCCAGCCTTCGACGCGCCCGCCTGCAATCATATCCCTGAGCTCGGCCATGAGATCCTGATAGAAAGTCAAATTGTGCCATGTCAG
>JBBQHU010000101.1:0-2783 GCA_038324265.1 Micropepsales bacterium
GTCCGCACGGCCACAATCGTGGCGGCAAGCCGGGTGGCCACAAGCCGCACGGCGGCGGTCACCGCGAAGCTGCCAATGCCGACCCGCATGCACCCAAGAAGCGCAATGGTTCGCGCGCCCATTGGAACCGCGGCCGTGACAGTTCGGCGCGGCGCGCGAACAGCGCGTGAGCAGGTCCAGTGGACCTGCGAGAGCTCCGAACGCCACGAGCTTGCGAGCGGCCGCGTGGCGGCAAGCACAGGTGTTAGATTATGCCGGCGATCTTCATTGACGGCGACGCCTGCCCGGTAAAAGCAGAAGTCGAAAAGGTGGCGGCAAGGCACAACCTGGTCGTCACCATCGTCAGCAATGGCGGCCTGCGTCCGTCGGCCAATCCGCTCCTGCGCCACATCGTCGTGGCGGAAGGGGCGGATGCCGCCGATGACTGGATCGTGGATCATATTGCGTCCGGCGACATCTGCATCACCGCTGACATCCCGCTGGCCGCCCGCTGTCTGGACAAGGCGGCGCGCGTGCTGGGCCCGAACGGCAAACCCTTCACCCAGGAGGGCATCGGCATGGCACTGGGAATGCGCGAACTCAGCCGCCACCTGCGCGAACTCACTGCGGGCGGCCAGACCCATCATAGCGGCTTCAGCAAGCAGGACCGTTCGCGCTTCCTCGGCGAACTGGAAAATTGCATCCAGTCGCTGAAGCGGAGCGTTTAAACCAGATGCCAGACTTCGGCCTCAAGCTCGAAAACCACTACGCCCGGCTACCGGACGAGTTCTATACCTTGATGCCAGCCGAAAAGGTCGGCGTGCAGCCGTGCCTGCTCCATGCCAACGCAAGGGCCGCGGCGCTGATAGGCATGGATCCGGCTGCGTTTTCCGATCCTTCCTTCACACGCGTCTTTTCCGGCCATGCGCCGCTGGAAGGTTTCTCGCCGCTGGCGATGGTCTATTCCGGTCACCAGTTCGGCGTCTGGGCCGGGCAGCTTGGTGACGGTCGCGCCTTGCTGATCGGTCAGACGCGCGCGCCCGATGGCGCCCTGTGGGACATCCAGTTGAAAGGCGCCGGCGAAACACCTTATTCGCGCCGCGCCGACGGCCGCGCCGTGATGCGGTCCTCCATACGCGAATATCTCTGCAGCGAGGCGATGGCCGCGCTTGGCATTCCAACCACCCGCGCGCTGGCGCTGGTCGGCACAAACGAGCAGGTCTATCGCGAAGTACCAGAACCGGGTGCGGTGCTGACGCGCCTGGCGCCCAGTCATATTCGCTTCGGCCATTTTGAGCATTTCTTCCATACCAATCGCCCAGAGCATGTGCGCCTGCTGGCCGATCATGTGATCGAGGAATATTTCCCGGACATGGTGGGGGATCACGCGCGCTGGTTCGGAGAAGTGGTCAAGCGTACCGCGGATTTGATGGCGGGCTGGCAATCTGTGGGCTTCGCCCACGGGGTGATGAATACCGACAATATGTCCATCCTGGGCATCACATTGGATTACGGCCCCTTTGGCTTCATGGAAGCCTATGAGCCTGGCTTCATCTGCAACCACACCGACAGCCAAGGCCGTTACGCCTTCGACATGCAGCCGTCCATCGCGCACTGGAACCTGCGTGCGCTGGCCTTCGCACTATCCAGCCTGATCCCCAAGGAGGCGTTGATCGGCGCGCTCGACACTTATGAAGGCCTGTATCGCCGCCGCTACCGCGTCCTGATGCGCGCCAAGCTGGGGCTGGTGCAGGATCTGCCGGGCGATGACATGCTGATCGGCAACCTGCTGACCCTGATGGCCAAGACCTGCGCCGACTACACCTTGAGCTTCCGCAACCTCAGCGGCGAAGACGGCGATTGGCTGAAGTTGTTCGGCGATTCCAACCCCGATGCCCAAAGCTGGCTGTCGCGTTACCGGGCCCGCACCGAAAGCGAAGACCTGTCCGGGCTGGACCGGGTCAATCCCAAATACGTCCTGCGAAACTGGGTTGCGGAAACCGCCATCCGCGCCGTGGAAGACCGCGGCGACATCGCCACCCTCGACCGCATCTTCCGGCTGGTGCAGGCACCGTTCGAAACGCATGACGGCGACGAAGCCTTTGCCGCTCCGCCGCCGCCAGAACTGTGTGACCTTGAGGTTAGCTGTTCCTCGTAGTTACCAGATCACCGAAACATATTTGGCCTCGCAGAACTCAATCAGGCCATGGTGCGAACCCTCGCGGCCCAGGCCGGAGGCTTTCACACCGCCGAACGGCGCCGCCGGGTCCGACATGATGCCACGATTGAGGCCGATCATGCCGGCCTCCAGCTTCTCGCTCAGCTGGAAACCGCGCTTCAGGTCCTGGGTATAGAGATACGCGGCCAGGCCATACTCGGTATCGTTGGCCTTGCGGATGGCTTCATTCTCGTCGTCGAAGGACTGCATCGAGACCACCGGTCCAAAAATCTCTTCCTTGATCATGTCAGCATTGTCCGGCACATCCGCCAGCACGGTCGGGGGATAATAATAGCCGGGGCGGTTCAGACGCTGCCCGCCCAGAAGCACCTTGGCGCCCTTGGCGACGGCGTCATCGACCAGGCTGGCAATCTTGGCTACCGACTTCTCGTTGACCATTGGGCCCAATGTCGATTCCGGATCGACCGCATCGCCCAGCTTGATCTGCGACATGCGCTCGACGATGCCGTCGCTAAAGCCCTGGTACAGGTCCTTGTGGATATAGAAACGGTTGGCGGCCGTGCAGGCCTCCCCGCTGTTGCGCATCTTGGCCAGCATGGCGCCGTCGAGTGCGGCGTTGAGGTCG
>JBBQHU010000102.1:0-2518 GCA_038324265.1 Micropepsales bacterium
CATCCAGCCGGAAAAGCACCACCACGAAGTCGCCACCGCCCAGCATGAACTTGGCTTCAAGTTCAATACGCTGACCAAGTGCGGCGACGATATGCAGATCTACCAGTATGTGATCCACCAGGTCGCCCAGGCCTATGGCAAGACCGCGACCTTCATGCCCAAGCCCGTCAAGGGCGACAATGGTTCGGGCATGCATGTCCACCAGTCGATCTGGAAGGGCGGCAAGCCGTTGTTCGCCGGTTCGGGTTATGCCGACCTGTCAGACCTGTGCCTGTTCTACATCGGCGGCATCATCAAGCATGCCAAGGCGCTGAACGCCTTCACCAACCCGCTGACCAACAGCTACAAGCGCCTGATCCCCGGCTTTGAAGCCCCGGTGCTGCTGGCCTATTCGGCCCGCAACCGTTCGGCTTCCTGCCGCATCCCGCACTCCTCCTCGCCCAACGGCAAGCGTGTTGAAGTTCGTTTCCCCGATCCGGGCGCGAACCCCTATCTCGCTTACGCGGCGATGCTGATGGCCGGCCTTGACGGCATCGAGAACAAGATCCATCCGGGCGGCCCGATGGACAAGGACCTGTATCACCTGCCGCCGGAAGAACTGGCCAAGGTTCCGCAGGTCTGCGGCAGCTTGCGCGAAGCCCTGGACAGTCTGAAGGAAGACAATGCCTTCCTGCTGAAGGGCGGCGTGTTGGACAAGGACTTCATCGAAGCCTATATCGACCTCAAGTATCAGGACGTGTACGCCTTCGAGCACACGCCCCATCCGGTCGAATTCGCGATGTACTATTCGGTCTGATCGAAAGATCAGGCAAACAACAAAGGGCGCGGCGTTTGCCGCGCCCTTTTTGTTTCAGGCCGCAGCCACCGCTGCGTCGGGACGCTTTACCGGCAGGGTGACGAAGACGCTGCAGCCCTTGCCGAATTCGCTTTCCATCCAGGCGCGGCCGCCATGCAGTTCCACCAGCCCTCGCACCAACGCCAGACCAAGGCCGGTGCCGCCGGCCTGGCGGTCGAAGCGGTTGTCCACCTGGTTGAAGGGCGAGAATATCTTGTCCAGCTTGTCCGGCGGAATGCCGGGGCCGTTGTCGCGCACCCGGATCTGGAAATCGCCGTTGGCCGCGCGGCCGCCGATCACTTCGATGCGTCCGCCCACCGGGGTGAACTTGACGGCATTGCTGACCAGGTTGATCAGCACCTGCTTGACCGCGCGCTCGTCGGCCCACAGTTCGGGGGCATCATCGTCCATCGAAATCACCAGTGTCTGGTCCTTTTCGCGCGCCTTGGCGCCGACCAGCTTCAGGGCGATGTCGAAGGTCCGCGCTGCATCCAGGGGATGGGGTGCGATATCCATGCGGCCCGCCTCGATCTTGGCGACATCCAGAAGATCGTTGATGAGCGACAGCAGGTGCGCGCCGGAAGAATGAATGTCGCCGGCATAGTCGCGGTATCGCTCGTTGCCGACGGGCCCGAAGCATTCCTGCGAGATGATTTCTGAAAAACCCAGAATGGCGTTCAGGGGGGTGCGCAGTTCGTGGCTCATGTTGGCCAGGAAGGCGGTTTTGGACGCGTTGGCGGTTTCGGCTTCAAAACGCTTCTTCAGCGCCTCGTCGCGAGCCTCTTCCAGCGCATGTGCAAGGTCTTCCACCTCGAAACGCAGGCGCGAATCCTCGGCCATGCGCTGCACCAGGGGCGCGCCGGTGATCCAGAGCTGAAGCGCGATGAATGGGGCCACGACGCCTATGATGCGGTCGATGGGCAGGTCGCCCAGCAGGAAGCGCGCGCCACCGATCGCCACCAGCGGAAGGATGGTCGCCGCATACATCACCATGTTGCTGCCACGCACCACGACCAGTCCGGCCAGGACCGCCATGGTGCCCGCCGCCAGGAACAGGTGGTTGACAACATTGCCAGGCTCCCAGCACAGCCAGGGCATCAGGCCCCAGGCGCAACTCACCATAACTTGATCGATTACGAAAACGGCGAACCAGCCCCGCGGCGTGCCCCAGCTTTCGCCGTAACGGTCCCAGGCCGACATCATCGACGCACAGATCGTCACTGCAACGGTCAGGACCACTGGCAAAGCGAGAGTGCGAGCGGGGGACACGTGGCCGACGGCGCCGTAGGACGAGAGCAGCGCGACAACCAGCCCCCAGACCGGCGCGGCCAGGCGGGCCCAGCGGGCGGAACGTGCCACCAGCGCCAATTGCGCCTTCAGGATGCGCGAGTCGGCATGAGCCTTGTCTTGACGCCAGAATGACACGCGAAATCCGGGATTGGGTTGCACTGGACCCAAGTATCGCTCGCCGGGCTTAAAATTTACTAAGTTCCGGCCGGCGGGCCCTTTGCCTTTGGGCTCGCTTTTCATGGTTGAGGAAACGTAAAAATGGGCGTGGTTGGCCGCGATTCGCGGTTTGCGCCGTAACCCTCTATCCCAAGTTGTCATGGCCAAAGATACACGCGACCTGTTTGACGGACCTTCCGCAGCCTCCAAGGCCTATACCGCCAAGGACATCGAGGT
>JBBQHU010000103.1:0-2471 GCA_038324265.1 Micropepsales bacterium
GGTGTCGATCGAGGCCAGGATGCCGCGGCCATTGCGCTGTTCCTCGCGAATTCGCTCGAAGATCAGCACATTGGCGTCCACCGCCATGCCCATGGTGAGCACGATGCCGGCGATGCCCGGCAAGGTCAGGGTGGCGCCAAACAGTGTCAGCGCGGCCAGCAGCAGCACGACATTCAGGGTCAGGGCGATGTCGGCGAAGACTCCGAACAGGCCGTAGCGCAGGATCATGAACAGCGCCACCAGCAGCAGGCCCGCAATGGCGGAATAGCGTCCGGCCTTGACCGAATCCGCACCCAGTTCGGCGCCGACGGTGCGTTCCTCGATCACATGCAACGGCGCAGGCAGGGCGCCGGCGCGCAGGAGGATGGCGAGATTGTTGGCGGTCTCGGTGGTGAAGGAGCCATAGATCTGGCCCGAACCGCCCAGGATCGGTTCGTTGATGCGCGGCGCCGAGATCACGACCTTGTCCAGCACGATGGCGAAGCGGCGGCCGGAATTCTCTTTGGTGATGTCGCCGAACTCGCGCGCGCCAACACTGTCAAAGCGGAAAGTCACCACCGGCTGGCCGGTGCGCTGGTCGAAGCCGGTTCCGGCATCGGTCAGGCGGTCACCTGCCACCACGATCCGGCGCTGCACCATGATAGGCGGCGGCTTTACGCCGTTGGCCTCTTCCTGCTGCTGCAGCATCTCATCGCCGATCGGCGGGACGGTACTATTGGGATTGGCAGTCTCGTCCACCAGCTGGAAGCTCATCTTGGCGGTCTTGCCGAGCATGGCCTTGAGCCGGGTGGGATCCTGCAGCCCCGGCACTTCGACCAAGATACGGTCGTCGCCAGAGCGCGAAATGCTGGGCTCGCGAGTGCCCAGCTCATCAATGCGGCGGCGGACCACTTCGATGGACTGGTCCAGCACCTGCTGGCGGGTCGTGGTCTTGTAGGCGTCCGTCATGTGCAGGGTGAAAACGCCATTGCCGCCGTCGGCAAGGTCATATTGCTTGCCGCCGACCGACAGCACCGAGCCGGACATGTTGGGATTGATGCCCTCCAGGAGGGTGCGCGCTTCTGCAATGCGGGCGGAATCCGTGACGCGCACGGAGACCGTATCGCCCCGTGCCGAGATGTCTGTAAAGGGAATATGGGCCTTGCGGAAACTGGCACGAATGTCGCCCTGCATCCCTTCGGCGCGGTCACGGGTGACCTGATCGAGATCAACCTGCAGCAGCAGATAGGAGCCGCCCTGCAGGTCCAGGCCCAAATTGACGGTACTGCTGGGCAGCCATTTGGGCATGTGGGCGCGAACATTGTCGTTCAGCGCATTGGGGAGCGCAACCAGAACGCCGCCCACTACGATGATGAGGGTCAGAATACGCGACCAGAGCGAGACCTGAAGCACGGTTATTCCTTGTCGGCGTTCTTGCTGCGCACGTCGGTCAAGGTGGATTTCACCACCCGCACCTGCACATTGTCGGCGATCTCCACCAGGATCTCCGGATCCTCGGCATTCGACGCCTTGACGATCTTGCCCATGATGCCGCCGGCGGTCACCACCGTGTCGCCCCGGCGCAGATTGTCCACCATGGTGCGAAGCTGCTTCTGGCGCTGGCTTTGCGGACGCCACAGAAGAAAGTAGAAGATCGCGATCATCGGCAGAGCGAGAGTCAGCGTCTGGAACATCGGATCGTTAAAATTCATATTGCCGGGACTTTCCTGGGTACGGGCCTGGGAACAAAGCGGGGAATGCGGGCGGACTATAACGGCCTCGCCTTCCATTGCAACCGTGACAAATCAAGGGGTTAGCATGGCGGATAGCGGTAAAAACGGTGCGTTTGGTGATCCGGCACTGCTGGTACGCATCGCGTCCGCGCTGGAGCGGCTGGCGCCCGCCGCCATGGCCGCGTCCCTGCCGGAAGGTGACGCCTTTGTCTGGGAGCCCACACAGGGAGGACTGGTGGCGGTGCCCCATGTCGCCCATGTCGATCTAACGCTCCTAAAAGGCGTGGAAAACCAGCGCGATACACTGCTGGCCAATACCCGCCGCTTTGCCGAGGGCCTACCGGCCAACAACGCGCTTTTGTGGGGCGCGCGCGGCATGGGCAAGTCCAGCCTGGTCAAGGCAGTGCATGAGGAGATCAACCGGGGGCGCAAAGACACCTTGGTGCTGATCGAGATTCACCGCGAGGATATCGACACCCTGCCGACCCTGCTGCGCATCCTGCGCAACACCACGCGCCGCATCTTGCTGTATTGCGACGATCTTTCCTTCGACAAGGACGATACCAGCTACAAGTCGCTGAAGGCGGCGCTGGAAGGCGGCATCGAAGGGCGTCCGGCCAACACCATCTTCTATGCCACATCGAACCGGCGGCACCTGATGCCGCGTGACCTGGTGGACAATGAAAAGGGCACCGCCATCAATCCCGGAGAGGCGGTGGAAGAAAAAGTCTCGCTGTCAGACCGGTTCGGCCTGTGGCT
>JBBQHU010000104.1:0-2467 GCA_038324265.1 Micropepsales bacterium
AAGTGTTCTCCATCGGCCAAGGCTACAAGATCGGCACGTACACGATTCATGAAGCCGAACACATGCCGGCCACCCTGCCGGCGCGCGATATCCTGGCCCAATCCTCCAATATCGGTACAGCCCAAATCGTGTTGCGATCCGGGGCCGCCCGCCAACGCGAATTTCTCGACCATATGGGTCTCTTGAAGGCCATCAGTACCGAACTGCCGGAAACCGCGCGTCCCCTTTTCCCAGTCGCCAACTGGGGCCAGATCGAAACGGCGACTGTCGGTTTCGGTCAAGGCATCTCGGTGTCACCACTGAGTTTCGTAACCGCCGCCGCGATAGTGGTGAATGGCGGCCGCCGCATCACACCGACATTTCTCAAACAGCAAGCCCGTGACCTGCGCGGCGAGCAGGTGCTGAGACCTGAAACCAGCGAGAAAATGCGCGATCTGTTGCGCTATGTCGTGACCAATGGTTCTGGCCGGCGCGCCGATGTTCCGGGCTATGACGTGGGCGGCAAGACCGGTTCGGCCCAGGTTCCGGGCCCCCATGGCCGCTACATCCCGCACGCCTTGCGCACCAGCTTTTATGGCGTTTTCCCGGCGCACGATCCGCGCTACGTCGTCTTCATTCTGCTGGACCAGCCACACGGCACCAAGGCCACCGGCGGATTCGCGCTGGCCGGTTGGACCGCAGCGCCCGCTGTGGGCCGGGTAATCCAGCGCATCGCGCCGTTGCTGGGCGTGCCCAACACCGCTCCACCCACCAAGCTGGCCGGCGGTCCCACCTGATGTCGCCACAATCAGGTTCCATAATGGGGGACATGACATTCACGGGCCTGACGAGCGACAGCCGCAAGGTGAAGCCGGGCTATCTGTTTGCCGCGCTGTCGGGCTCGAAAACCGACGGTGCCAGATTTGTGAAGGATGCCGTATCGCGCGGCGCGGTGGCGGTCCTGGGCGTACCGGCGCTCCAGGTCGAAGTCGCGGCGCTGGGAGTGCGCTTCATCGCCGACCCCCATCCGCGATTGGGCCTGGCGCGCTATGCGGCCGCCTTCTATCCCGCCCAGCCCGACGTGATCGCGGCCATCACTGGCACCAAGGGCAAATCCTCCATCGTCGCCTTCCTGCGCGAGATTTGGTCCGCGCTGGGAAAGTCCGCCGCCAGTCTGGGCACCGTGGGCGTCATTAGTCCCAAGGGCGAGATCCCGTTGAACCACACCACGCCAGACCCGGTGGAAATCCATGAACTGCTGTCACAGCTGAAGGCTGATGGCGTGGATCATCTGGCCCTTGAGGCATCTAGCCATGGGCTGGATCAGCATCGTCTCGATGCCGTGAAGATCGCAGGTGTCGGCTTCACCAATATCACCCGCGACCATATGGATTATCATCCAACTTTTGAGGATTACCTGGCCGCCAAACTTCGACTGTTCACACAGGTTGTGCGGGATGGCGGCGTGGCGGTAGTCAATGCGGATGCCGAACATGCCGACGCCTTCATCGGTGCCGCAAAGGCGCGAGGACTGACACTGATTACCGTCGGCCGCAAGGGCGAGACCATTCATCTGGAGCGCCGCGAAGATCAGGGCGGCGCCCAGGCACTGACCCTGCGCTATCCCGGTCCCACCGGCAAAATCCATCACGTGCTGCTGCCCCAGGCCGGCGCCTTCCAGGCGTCCAATGCGCTGGTCGCGGCTGGGTTGGCGATTGGTCTTGGCGAGGATTCGGCAAAGGTCTTCAAGGCGCTGGAACATCTGCGCGGTGCGCCCGGACGCATGGAAAAAGTCGCCTTCGCCGCCAGCGGCGCGCCGATCTATGTTGATTACGCCCATACGCCCGACAGCCTTGAGAAAGTGCTGGAAGCGCTGCGTCCCCATACCGCAAATCGCCTGCATGTCGTGTTCGGCTGCGGCGGCGACCGCGACAAGGGCAAGCGCCCGCTGATGGGCGCCATCGCCGCGCGTCTGGCCGACGATGTGATTATCACCGACGACAATCCTCGCACCGAGGACGCCGCAGCCATCCGCGCCGAAATTCTGGCAGCGGCACCTGATGCGCGCGAAATCGGCGGCCGGCATGACGCCATACGCGCCGGCATCGCATCGCTGGCCGTGGGCGATGTGCTGATCCTGGCCGGCAAGGGTCATGAAAGCGGGCAGTATATCAACGGCGTCACCTATCCCTTTTCCGATCGCGAAGAAGCGGTGAAATTTGCGCTTCAACTGGGAGGCCGCGCCGCATGACGTTGTGGTCTTCCGCCGAAGCCGAAACCGCCACGCTGGGCAAGGCCAGCGGAATTTTTGGCGTGGGTGGGCTCTCCATCGACACCCGCACCCTGAAAGAGGGCGACCTGTTCGTGGCGTTGCAGGGTGACAATCGCGACGGCCATGATTTTGTGCGCGCCGCATTCGAAGCCAAAGCCGGCGCGGCTTTGGTTACACACCGGCCCGATGGCGTCACCGGTCCGCTGCTGACGGTTG
>JBBQHU010000105.1:0-2225 GCA_038324265.1 Micropepsales bacterium
GCAAGCCCGTGAAGGTGAAGAAGACCGGCAGAAAGAAGACCAGCACGAACCGCCCCACCTGACGATGCCAGGCCTGAACGAAGGCCCGTTCATGGTGAAACAGCAGACCGCAGAGAAATCCGCCGAAAATGGTGAAGATGCCCAGATAATACGTGCAGATACCCATTGCGAAGACTAGGCAGGTCACGATGGTCATCAGATTCGGCGCCAGCTCGCCGCCCAGCACCGGCATCGCAACCAGTAGGCGCTTGACTAAGGGGCGCACCACGAACAGCGAAACCAGTCCAAGCCCCGCAATCCCCACGATCCGCAGTCCGAGATCGGCAGCCGAGAAATGCGCCGCGGCATAGGCCGAAATACCCGCCAGCAGAACCCAGCCGATCACATCATTCAGCGCGGCTGCTGAGATTGCCACCACGCCAACCTCGGTGCGGGTCAGATCGAATTCGCGCAGGATGCGCCCCATGATCGGCACCGCCGTGATCGCCATGCCGACGCCGAAGAACAGGCTATAGATCCAGGCGTTCATGCCCGGCGCCAGCACCGGGGCAGTGAGCTGGCCCAGGATGGTGCCAAGCGCAAAAGGAATGGCGACCGATACCGCGGCTATGCCAATCATCGCAGAGCGGTTGCGACGCTGCGCCAGGTGTGAAAATTCGAAATCCATGCCGATCTGGAACATCAGAAGCACCAGCCCAATCTGGCTGATGACGACAACGGGCGCCGACGGCGTGGCGCCGAACAGGAAGGTCGCGGCGTCGGGAAAGAAGTGCCCGAATAGCGACGGCCCCAGAAGCAGGCCGGCGACAATTTCCCCGACAACACCGGGCTGGCCCAGCCACCGCGAAACCAGGTTGCCCATGCGCGCCGCCATGATCATGACAATCAGCTGCAGCAAGGTCAGGAAGAGAAGATTCTCGGTCACATGTACAGACGAATGCATGACACCCCCAGTGTCGACAGCAGTGCCGGCAGCATTGTTGCCAGGATTTTTCAGGCCCGCGCGCTAGCCACCGCGCAACAGGTACAGGATGCGTGCACGCAGCTTTCCGTAATTCTCGGCCAGCGGCCCCAACAGGCCGTGCCGCTCCGCCGGCAAATGCGCCAGCGGATGACCATTTTCGCGAAAGACATAATGATCGAACAGCGCCTTCCACGCCCGCCGCTCTGCTGCGGGCCGCTCCGCAATGGTGATCATCGAAAGCAGCATGCCAGTATACGGCGCGTCCGGCCCGGCAGCGAAGGCATCCCACCAATAGTTGACCAGCCCATTGAAGGGCGCGGTCGCCTCCACCTGATGCCACCACAGCTTGGGTAGATAAAGTGCGTCGCCCGGCTGAAGCTTCGCAACCAGAGCCTGGTCACGCACCGCCGAAAAACGCGGGAACCGGGCATCGTCGGGCAGCGACGATGCCGCCAGGCTGACCGGCTGGCCCGCCATCGTGTTGTCGATGGGCCCGACATAAAGGCTGTCGATCATTTCGGGTGAATAGAGCGTGAAGCGACGAGTGCCCGCCACCACACAGGCCAGATTATCGACGGTATCATAGTGCGCGGAGACATTGGAGGCATGGCCCACCCAGATGCGCGGCCCCACCGAAGACGGCAGCAATGGCATCGGATTCTGTGCTGCGAAGCCCGGAAGATAATCGTCCACGGGAATGGACCCGGCATAGACCGTCTGCGCGCCAGGCCGATCCAGGTGCGCCACGATGATGTCCAGCGCCGCGGCAAGGCGCATCCTGCGGCGTTCAAAATTGAATCCCTGCAGGCCTTCCGTGTAATAATATTTCCCCGCGATCTGGGGCTCGCCGAAAAAGGCTTCCATTTCACCGCCGGCATCGAATGCCATCAGGTATTTGTGAAAACCGTCGGGCGTCGCGGTTTTTGCCGCCGGCCAATTCTTCACCAGCCCGCGCAGCACCAGCGGGCGGCAGGGCAGGACAACATGTTGGAGAAAATCGTCCGGGCCGGCGATGGCTGTACCATCTATATCCGCGACCGGTGTCATTCGCCCAGGCTGGCGCTGGCCGCCAGCAGACGGCGGTTCTTGCGCTTGGCCAGAACCGGAACCTGCTTCAGCGATCCGATCATCAGATAGATCAGCTGCAAATAGCCCTTCCGAAACAACGCAACCACGTCCGCGTCGGGCAAGGCGCGCAGGGCGTCCTGGCTGATGGTATAAAGGTCCGTCAGGTTGCGCTTGCCCCCGTCATCGAAGGTCG
>JBBQHU010000106.1:0-2223 GCA_038324265.1 Micropepsales bacterium
GTCCTATCTGCTGGCCTCGGTGGACATGTTCATGGTGTCCGCCTGGCTGTGCCTGGGGGCCATCGTGCTGGTCTGGCTATGCCACAAGGCGCGGCCGCACGATGCGCCGCCCATTTCCGATTAGAATTGGGGCCGACCAGGCCAATTCGGGCAGTAGCGCGCCAGGATCGCCTTGCGGTCGATCTTCATGTTGGGCCGCAGCATGCCGTTTTCCAGCGTGAAGGGCGCATCGCTGAAGATCACTTCGACGAAGGGCGCGGCCTTCTTCGCCACCGGCAGGCTGTTGGCGAATTTCCGGACCCGTGCGCGCGCGTCCTCGCCGCCCGGTGGCACCAGGTCCACCACGCAGGTCAGTTGCGTGGCATGGGGCCTGAAGCACAGCACCGCATGGGCCACGTCAGGACAGTTGTTCAGCTCCTGTTCGATGACCTCGGGATGGATTTTGGTCCCGCCCGGCGTGATCAGCAATTCCTTCTTGCGACCCAGGAGGAACAGGTTGCCGTCCTTGTCGAGCCGGCCCATGTCGCCGGTGGCGACGCGCCCGGGGGCCAGGAAGGTGCGTTCATTCTCGCCCTCGGCGCATTGGAAATAGCGCAGGGTCATGGAGGAATCGCGGTTGACGATGATCTCGCCATCGGGCTCAAACGACAGGGTGATGCCTTTGAGCACCTTGCCGACCGATCCGAACTCGCGCGAGCCGGCGGGCCGCCAGCTGATCGAGCCGGCTTCCACCATGCCATAGGATTCGCACAGGGGCAGCTGCATGCGCTGGAAGAACGCGCCAAGATTGCGGCGGATCGGCGCCATCCCGGTGACCAGCATGCGCATGTTGTTGCCGAACTGCTTGTAGAAGTCCTGAAACAATGTGCGCGCCAGTCCCTGGCGGATGGGGGAAGGCACAAAGCTGAGCAGGTTGCCCAGCACGGTCCATAACGTCTTCTTCCAGCCGGGATATTTCTCAAATTCGCTGTACAGCATCTGATACAGCACCGGCGGCGCGATCAGTATGGTGGGATTGAGCGCCGGCATGGCGGCGAACAGCTGGGTATAGTCGGTGATGATGATATCGAAATCGTACCATAGCGCCGAATAGCACAGGTTGCGCTGCTGAAAGTTCGACATGGGCAGGAACAGCAGCAGCCGGTCGGTGGGCCGTACCGCAAGCGCCTCGATGATCGGGGGCACAGTGTCTTCCACCCCCTTGCGGCTGATCACCAGTCCCTTGAGGCCGCCGGCGGAGCCGGAGGAAAAGACCAGGCTGTGCTGGTCGGCTTCGTCCGCATCGCCCGAGGGGGTGCGTTCCAGCGCGCGGATTTCGCCATTGGGTGCATCCAGGAACGCGACATGGGCGGGCTTGTCCGGAAAAATCCGCGCATGGCTTTTGGCAATCAGCAGCAGGGCGATGTTGTACTTGTCCAGCAGGTCCTGGTTCACCTTGCCCGCGAAATCATCGGTGAAGGGCACCGAGATGGCGCCCAGTTCGATCAGTGCCAGGTCATGCACCAGCCATTGATAGGAATTGGGCGCATAGATGCCAACGCGCGTGCCCACGCCCACGCCCCAGTTGCGCAGCCGGGTGCGTGCATCGACGACATCGGCATGAAGGGCGGCATGGGGATGGCGGACGCTCTTGCCGCGATCAAAGGTATAGACGGACGCCTTTTTCCCGGGCAGGGAGGCGACCAGACTACGAAAATCCATTCCATTCCCCGGCAGGCATGTCGGTTTACGCGATTCTGAAATTCCGGGCCTATGCCCGGTTGCAGAGGCAAGCTAGCGGCAGACGATCATGTTGTCACCAGCCTGGCGCGAGCGATTCGCGCGCTAACTTTTCTTGACGGAGGGATTGGTAGGGGGCCGCGAAAGTGAGGCTTCCAGGATGCCTGGCACATGCCAGCGTCCTTCAGGCCGGATCGCGACATAGGGATCGGCGGTCATCACGACGGCGTCGGGATCCGGCTCCAGTTCCGCCACCATTTCGATGTAATCATAGTCGGAGAAAAAGAATGGCTTGCGATCCGGCATCGGCTGGAAGCCGAAACGCGTCCAGAAAGTCGTCAGCCGTGTCTGGGCGTGGCCGATAACGCGGCGGTATCCCTTTTTCTGACAGAGTTTTAATCCGGCCTGCACCAGCTTGATGGCGGCGCGGGACTTGCGGAACTCCTTGCGGATCGCGACCCGTTCGAACTTGGCGAAATCGGCAAAGAAGCGCAGGCGCAGGCA